>NZ_AOGY02000024.1:0-237500 GCF_000332455.1 Leptospira vanthielii serovar Holland str. Waz Holland = ATCC 700522
CTGGAACTTTCATTCTTCTGTGAAATGATTTGAGCATTTGATACTGAATAATTAATGAAAGAATTTCTTGAATAACCTTTAGATAATTCTCTGGAAATGCTTGAAGGACTTCGATTCAGTATCTTAGCTATACTTCTAATACTTTCCTCTTTAAATCGCATCTCAGCAATTACTTCCCTTTCTTTCAAATTAATTCTTGTATAATGATTCATTTATTAACACCTTATTCATTAGATTATCGGTGTTGCGTTAAAAATTTGATTCTACCTTAAATAATAAATAATTGAGTCCAATGTTATAAGGATTGTTTGTTCCCTTTACTAAAAATTCATTAAATAAAATATACCTTTGTAAAGAGTTTTTCCCATTATCTTCTGCAAGAGCTCTGTACTGAATTTCTCTTTCACCCGCTTCTGGAGTTGGGTTATTCAGATAATTGTCCCAATTGCTAAAGGCGGTGTTTCTATTCTGAGTTTTGTATGCTTTATCCGATCCTATTTGGCCTTGGATAGTTGCATTATAAAATTGTAAAGTGCCACCTGGATTCACATAGAAATACCAATATCCTTTTCCATCTTCATGAAGGATGGGAGGACCTGGTTGTAATGCAGAACTGCCAGGGCCAGGAGTTTTGTCGATATTCCCGAATCGAAAGATAAACCCAAAAGAAACATCCGATTGAATATTCCCTACGTTAAGATTATACTGAGTTCCAAAAAAACGATGATGAAACTTTCTAACATCTGTTCGTAGCGCACCTGAGTATGAATTGGGGATCTGTGTATCCCAACCTTGCGGAGTGGGTGAGCCAATCAAATTGTGAAAATTCATCTGTGCAGATTTGCCTCCAACAGACGGTCCAATCATCCCAAGTTCTAATTCTGTAGTGATACTAGTGTCTTCCGTTGCTGTTGTTAGCGAATTACTAAAGTATGCTCTACTTGAATAAGGTCGATCGCCATAGGATACATCCGCCTTTTCTATGTTTGTTGGTGTATAGAACTCCTGTCCGAGTGAAAATCCTTGCAAATATTTTGTAGTTTGCGACGGAGTAATGAATAAATCATTCCAATATCCTAATACTTTCCGCGTAGGATTGGACTCCCCAGCGCTCATATTAAATTCCAAACGGGATCCATTCGTATAATACCTGTCTGAGAAACCTCCAAAGGCATCATTTTCCATTATCAGTCGGATTTGGTATTGGTCTTTTGGTTCGGGAATTTTCCTTTCTATTTCAGGAGTGATCGGTGACTTTATCGGATTTTGTTTTTTGATCACTTTCTTCGTTTTTTCTGAGTGCAAGCCAATGGTAAAGACGAGAACAAGGAAAGATAAATACCAGAAGACTTTCATGATCCTATAGAAAATCCCCCTGAAGAACCTGCAAGGAACTCTCTTGCAGGTTCGGTTGCCCTCAATTAACTGTCATAGTTCCCATTTGAGCATCGGAAAAAGAGAGGCCAGCATTTGATCCATTTCCATCTAAATCACAGTAAGTGTTGGAAGCTACGCCAGTGATGGAGAATCTAAAAACATAACGATAAGTCCCTGCAGTGGAAGGGGCTGTGATTGCAGAATAGTATTCATCGTCATTTCCATATTGTGTATTATAAGTTGTAGCAGTGAAAGTCCATAGGTGCGGGTGTGTGATCGGATTGGTATTGTTCGGGCCATATCCAACACTTGCCACGACTCTAACGTCGGCTCCGGGTGTATCCGATACACCTGCATGATAAATTCTTCCATAAATTACATCAGTTGTCCCACTGGAGCTAACTGTAAGGCTACTTGGCCATTGGATCGAACAATAATGTAAAATGGGTAAATTAACTGGTGTTTTGTTTACCTCTGCACTGAGGGAACTTTCTCCTCCGGCATGAACTGCTACTAAACGAAAGAAATAGGCAGTGTCATTGGTGAGACCTGTGACCACAATGGGGGAAGAAGTTCCCGTAACTGAAGAGTTGCTAGTCGTCACTCCTGAAGATGTGCTGTAATAAACCTTATAACTTGTTGCCCCGGAAACTGTGGCGAAGGCAATGGAAACTTCTGAGTTACCGGCCGTAGCCGAAGAGATCGTCGGTGCCGATGGGGGACCAACAACAACAGCAAAACTGGAGACTGAAGAAATGTTTCCTGCTTGGTCACAACTCATTGCTTTGATCGTATAACTACCGTTTGGTAGTGTGGCTGCCGTTGTATATTCTGATCCACTGGAAATGGTGCAAGCCGTTCCGCCACTAAAGGAAGGATCCGTTCCTGTGGTTGAATATGCTGTTTTTTTGCAACCAGTGCCGCCCGTATCAGCACAACTTATAGTAACCGTGGTTCCACTGGTATGTGGGCCACCTGTTGTTGGGGATGTAATACTTACGTTAGGAGCTGTTGTGTCTTTGGTAAGGGAAAAGGAATTTGATCCATAATTGGAAACCAAGTTTGAAACACAAATTCGTAGCGTATTGGATTCTACGGAAAATGCGGAATTGGCAATGGTTGATGTAGTATCCGGTCCACCGGAGGATACAGCTCCACTTACATTTAGATTTCCAGAACCATTGCTCAAAGGAGTTCCAGTAGAACAACTGGATCCACCCACTCGGAGTTGGTAGTTTCCTGATTTAGAACTTTGCCAAGAAACAGAAACTGACTCGGTTCCATTTAAATAAATTGGATGTGAGTTGATTGTAATATTCGCAACCGTTGTATCGACGCTATATAATCCTGATGTTACGCTGCTTACGTTTCCTGCAACATCTCTGGCAACGTATTTTAAATAATTTGAGTTAGCGTCAGATAGTGAAATTGCTGTGGAATATTCTCTGCCTGAAGTTATACTCCCTGAAACTCCATTGATTGTTGGGTTTGTTGGGGCAGAACCAGATTGTAAGGCATAAACAATTTTTGTACAACCTGATCCACCCGCATCCGTACAAACTAAGGTGACAGAAGTTGTTGTGGAAAAATTTCCTTGCCCAGGAGTCGGGGTCACGGTCGGTGCTGTATCATCTCTTGTGATTTGAAATGTTTGGGATCCCGTTAGTCCTAATGCGGTCACACAAATCCTATATTCCTTACTCCCCTCTGCGGAAAAATGAGATCCAGCACTTCTTGTAAAAGTTTTGTTCACACCTGAAGTGACAGAACCATTATCTACTTCAGTACCATTGTTACAGGAAGAGGAACCTTCTTTGATACTATAGGTTCCAGTTTTATTGGATGTCCAAGTGGCCGTTGAACTCGCAATGGCACCTGCTGAATTACTGATATAATTTGCAGAGAGTGATACCGATACGGACGGAGCAGCTGAGTCAATTGTATATGTTCCTGTTGAAACTGTAGAAAGATTCCCGGCCAGGTCCCGACACATGGCTTTTAATGTATAGTTGCCATCTCCCGAAAAGGAAATAGTTTTACTTGGAGGGTTCGTTGTTAAACCTACTTTAGGTGAAAAGGAAGGTGTGTTTCCGTCGAGAGTGTAAAGTATCATCCCCGGTGCCACGGAATCTTGGCATTGGATTGTGACTGCAATGGCGGAGGAGGAGGTTGCAGAACTTGGAGATAAGTTTATAGTTGGAACAGTAACATCATTTAAAATTTGAACTATCGTTGTATCATTTGGAGTTCCATCTCCGTCTGTATCAAATCCTTCTGGGTTTCCATCTTTGTTTGCATCTACTAACACCACTGTGTTACCTGAACCGTTTGGACCGGTAGTAATTGCGATAATTCCTGCATCAGTTACAGAAATGTAGTAGTCTGGAACACCATCCCATTCTGATCCACTGCATCGGGAATACCATCACCATTTGTATCGAGTAACACTAATGAGGGGAAGTCGTTTCCATTTAGATTGATTCCATCAGAGATCCCATCTCCGTTAGAATCCGCAAGAATTCCATCATTATTTAAATCAATAGTGGCTCCCGGTTTTAGCTTCGATGAATTCCCTGAAGAACCGCCACCTAAACCAAGCAAAATTGATTCCATACCGGACTTTTTTTCTTCTCCAGGCAAAAGGATACAATTTGTAAAGATTAGACCAGATATAAGTAATGCCGTTAAACTTCTAATTTTCATATATTTTTCTCGCTTGTTAGTCGATATACTATATAACAGGTATTTTTTCAAAACTGTCAATTGAAATCTTCAGGATAGAGCTAATGTTTTCTTTGGTGATATGGAGATTAAAGGGTAAGTCATCCTGATTTCGAATCATTGGCACTCTTTCGAATTTTATAACTTTCTATTTTGTTTCTAGTTCGGCATCGGACTTTAAATACAGATATCGTTCCGCTATGAAAGTTCCAAAGGGTACGACTGAAGCAAGCGCCGCTAAAAAAGTTTTTTTTGTTTTCCATTCTAATTCTACTTTAACCTGAAACAATTCTACCAAATACAAAAGGAACAACAACCCATGGATGAGTCCAACGATCTTATTTGGCTCTGGATTTTTATACAGATATTTGAGTGGCATGGTCACGAAGAGGATTGTGAGAAAAGAGAGTCCCTCTAAAAAAGCTAAAATGCGAAATCGTCCTAATTTGGTTTGGAGTAAAGAAAACACAGTCACTTCCTTGTAGTTCAGTATTTTCCAATTTCTTGGGAATCTATGTTTCGTCCTTACTTTCTTTAGTGAGTTTGGATCCTTAAACAAACTGCTGCGATGACAGTTTTTTGGGCAAAATTAGTAGAATTGTATCGAAAATCGGAATTCTGCCGGATCTAAGATTCCCAAAATTAGTCGACAATTGTTCGGGATTGACATTTGAGAGGAACCCATTTAGAATCTGAAGGATGAAGTTCCGAATTTTTCTAATTGTTCTTTTTTGTTTCTCTCTCCCCCTTATGTCGGAAGAGAGATCGGTGTATTCTGCCGCCATGGCGAAAAAAGACATCACAGGTCCGTCTGTGGGTGTTATGTTTTGGGGCTTTGCCAGAGAAGACCAAACGGGAGTTGGGATTCACACAAGGCAGTTCGCGAGATCGCTCGTCATCCGCGACCAAAGTTCCAAAAAACTTTTAGCTTATGTGACGGCTGAAGTTGGTGGTATCCCTTTTGAAATCCAAAGAGATGTGGTCAAAAGATTACAATCCGAATTGGATCCAGGATTTAACTATGGTAATGTTCTCATCAACGCATCACATACGCATAGTGGGCCCGCAGGGCACTTTCATTATTCAGAAGTATCCTTTTATTCAAAAGATTTTTATTCGGAATCTTATGCTGTTCTAAGAGATGGGATCTTTGAGTCCATCAAAGATGCATATCTAAAGATGAAACCCGCTGAATTGACTGTCGGAAAAACAATGGTGAGTGAAGCGGGTGTCAATCGAAGTCTTTCTGCTTACCTTGCCAATCCAGAATCAGAAAGAAAAACATATTCAGATAATATTGATCGTGAGATGTTACAATTAACAGTATCGGTTGCTGGTGTTCCTGTCGGCTTTGTCAATTGGTATGGAGTTCATCCAACCAATATTACCTTTGATAATCGACTGATATCGTCGGATAACAAAGGAATCGCATCCTTACTTGCTGAGTCAGAGGCCAAAAAACAAGGGTTAAGCGATTTTGTTGCCATTTTTGCACAAGCAAATGAAGGGGATGTGTCTCCCAATCTCAATTTGAATAATACAGGCCCAGGAAAGGATATTTACGATAGTAGTTTTATTATTGGAAAGAGACAATTTGTAGCAAGCCAACAGATATTGAAATCTGAAGGAAAACGCCTGTCAGGTGGAATTTCTTTTACACAACGATTCATTGATATGAGTAAACATCCTGTGAGTAGTGAATTCTCAGGAACTGGAAAAACAGAAACCACATGTCCATCGGCCTATGGTTATTCTTTTGCTGCAGGTTCCACAGAAGAAGGTGGTGGGCACTGGTTATTTCACGAAGGAATGACAAGTAAAAATCGTAGGTTCTACATTGATTGGATTGCAAAATTTATGTTACAATCTCCCTCAGACGAACTCAGAGCATGCCAGAACCCGAAAGCTGTTTTGTTCCCAATGGGAGAAACAAAACCTATTCCTAGTTTACCACAAATCCTACCCTATGGACTAACACTCATCGGTGACCTTACTATTTTAGTGTTACCACATGAAGTCACAACAATGTCCAGTAGACGACTAAAAAAAGAAGTTCAGTCCGTATTAAAAGATAAAACTACTGAGATTGTTTTGTCTGGACTTACGAATGATTTTTCTGGATACATCACAACACCGGAAGAGTACTCAACTCAAAATTATGAAGGTGGTCATACATTACACGGTCCTCAGAGTTTGAATGCTCTAAGACAAGAATTTCATAAAATGTCAGTAGAGTTAAAGGATGGAAGTCCGGCAACATCTCCGACAATTATGCCATTGGATTTATCCGATCGTATCCATCCTTTGAAGATACCATCATCAGACGTTGTCTCAACCAAACCACAATCGGTGATCCAACCAAGTTCCGAATCTTATCAAAGAGGTGAGGTCGTATCTTGTCGAGTGGCATCTGCAAACCCAAACGTGGGTTATCCGAAAGTGACTTCCTATTTATGGGTCGAAGTTTTAGAGAAGTCCACTTGGAAACCCGTTCGTTCCGACGCCGATTTTGATACAAAATTTATTTATCAAAAACGTGGTCTTTGGGGCAGAACAGAAGAAAGTGTAGATCTAATTTGGGAAACTAGTTCCGATACAAAACCAGGCGAGTATCGTTTGGTCCATGAGGGAATGTTTTTAAATGCCGATGGAATCAAATCTAATTACAGGATTGAGTGCCCAAGTTTTCGAATTGCTGAAGGTGGAATATAAGATTATAAAATAAATAAGATCCACTTTCCTATAAATGGATCTACTTCCTTCGCACCGAGTTCCTCGGACTATGTCCTTTGAGCTCGGTTTTTAGTTTGATCCATCTCAACACATTCTTAGGATTGAAATCCCTTTTGTTTTGAAAAACAAGTTGTGGGAAATTCGCATGTAGTGGAAATCTTAGGAAAAGAGAACAAGGATATAAGAGGAAGGCAGATGAGCAAATTTTACCGAGACGAATGGGTTTGGATTACGGGAGCCTCCTCTGGAATTGGAAAAGAATTAGTCGCACAAGCATACAAACAGAAAGCAAAGGTATTACTTGCATCTCGAAAAATCAAAGATTTAGAAGCCATTGCGAAAGAACTCCATTTAGAGAAAGGACGTTTCGCTGTAGAAAAATTAGATTTGGAAGATTACAAATCTATGGCTGCTTTTGCAAAACGTTGTATTCAAAAGTATGGGATCCCAAAAGTAGTCATCCATAATGGTGGGATCAGTCAAAGATCCTTAACCAAAGAAACAAACTTAATTACATTAGAAAAGATAATGAATACTAATTTTTATGGTGCAGCCGAGATGACTCGAGCGATGATCCCACAAATTTTAGGTAAAAAGGAAGTTCACTTTGCTGTGATTTCAAGTGTTGCTGGAAAAATTGGTAGTCCACTTCGATCTGCTTATTCAGCCTCCAAATTTGCGTTAGTTGGTTTTTTTCATTCCTTACGATCAGAAGAGGAAAAATCCGGTATTTTTGTGACCATGGTGTATCCAGGTTTTATTCAAACAAATATTTCTAAAAATGCATTAAAGGGAGACGGCTCTTCCACTGGAACTATGGATTCCGTAATTGCTGCGGGATTACCAGTTCAGTTATGTGCGCACCGAATTTTACATGCGGTGGCCAACAAACAACGTGAAGTTGTTATTGCAGGTATCAAAGAAAAATTCGGATTAGTTTTACAAATGGTGTACCCGTCGTTATTTTTCAAAATGATTCAAAAAGCAAAGGTTAGGTAGGGAGAAAGTTCAGTTGAAACAAAAATTTTACGTTATTGGAATGGTTCTATTTTTATCCCTGGGAGTATTTGCAGAAACTCCAATTTTAGATTATAAAACAAAAACAAATGCGAACGAGAAAGAACGTACATATCTTTTAGATCTTCTGCGAGCTAATCTTGCTAATGAATTCAAACAAGAATTTATATTTGTTGTAGAACATTTTAAAGTTTCCGGAGACTACGCTTGGTTTCGGGGAACGGCCAAAAGAAAGGATGGGAAGGAAATTTCCTTATCTGAAGAAATTCCTTATGACTGTTGCCATCTGGAAGCTCTCTTTAAAAAAACCAATGGGAAATGGCAAATTTCTGAATCAGGCGCTTTTAGTACGGACGTTTGGTGGGATGGAATCCAAGCCCGCTACCCGAAAGCATCTAAAGATATCTTTCAGTAAATTTGAACAATCAGTCCATAAGTTTGGAATGACCGCTGCGATTATTTACAAAAAGGTTTTGATATTTTGATAGAATCTGCCTTTAGGGGTTGTTTGATTGGAGTATGCTTCTCGAATACCTAAATGTTAATTCGATCCATATTCTTCCCAATGCTAAAAATTGGGAAGATGTAAGTCTTGAGTTATTGCGGAAAGTTGATGAGGATCCCGTTAAAGAAGATTTACAAAACCGGATGGAGTCTTTTCCGAACAGTCTGTTCGGAGATCTTGGTCCTCATATTTTAATTCCACATTTTCGCTCCATACACATCAAAAATCCCGAGGTTTTTTTATTTTTAATTCCCAAAGGGATTCTTATGGGGGATCGCATCATTCATTTGATCCTATTTCAAATAATCCCAGAAACACAATCATCTCTACACTTACGTTTGTTACACGGTCTTTCTTCGCTTCTACCGCAAATTTTTGATGAATTGTTGGAATGTGATACAGAGTCAAAGGTTTTATCTGTGGTGCAACGCGGTGAATCAGATATGAAGCCTAGTTACAAAAATTTAAATCAATCCCAGATTGCATTTGAACTACAGACAGATTTACAAAACGGTCTAACTCAATTTGAGGCAAACATTCGTCTAAAAACATTTGGAAAGAATGCGATCGAAAATGAAAAGTCGACACCAATCATTTGGAAATTTTTTAAAAGTTTTTTTAGTTTATTCGCAATTCTGTTATGGGTAGCAACAGTTTTATGTTTTGTGCCGGGTGTAGATATGCCGGAGTTGGGAATTGCCATTTTTATAGTAGTTGTCATCAACGGTATTTTTTCTTTTTTTCAAGAATCTAAATCAGACCATGCGGTAGAAGCCTTACGTAAGTTACTCGCACAGGAATGTCCGGTCATTCGAGATGGTATAACTACCACAGTTCCTGCGGATGATATTGTTCCCGGCGATTTGATTGTTCTTTCTGAAGGGGATATTGTACCTGCAGATTGTAGGATCATTGAATCGGAAGATGTTGAAGTTGATAATTCTTCCCTTACGGGTGAATCCACATCTGCCAGGCGTTATAAATCAGATAGCGAAATTGTTTTAGAAGGAAAGTTTCTGTGGTTAGAAATGCCAAACATTCTTTTTGCTGGAAGTTCCTTAATCAAAGGAAAATCTAAAGCGATTGTTTTTGGTACAGGGTTATCCACAGAGATTGGCCAAATCGCAGGGATTACTTCAAAAATCAAACGGGACGAGAGTCCGTTACAAAAACAGTTAAAACAAACGGTTATCTCGATTTCATTATTTGCCTTTGTGATTGGAATCGTTTTTCTACTTTTGGGATACATGGTTGCAGGATTAAGTTTTGTCCAAGCATTCATTTTCTTTATCGGAATATTTGTTGCGAACGTTCCAGAAGGATTACTACCAACAGTTACTCTTTCTTTAGCATTAGGTGTTTCTCGCATGGCAAAACGAAATGCGATCCTGAAAGATCTTTCTAGTGTAGAAACACTTGGTTGTACAACAGTTATATGTTCTGATAAAACAGGAACTTTGACACAAAACCAAATGCGTGTGATTGAAACATATTTTGATTCCAGATCATTCACACCGCAAGAGTTAGAAACAAAAGAAGGTAACCAGATTTTTTTAAGTTGTGGTTATCATTGTAATAACGCTAGTTTGGATCCAAATCCTTTGGGGGATCCTACAGAGCTTGCTTTGTTATATTTATCGCAAGGTAAAATTAAAAATACAAGCGGGAAACGAATTCATACGAACGCATTTGAATCTGTAAGGAAACGAATGAGTGTGGTAATTAAGGGAGACAACTTTACCACAGCGTATGCAAAAGGTGGCCCTGTCGAAATTCTTTCTATTTGCACTCATGTTTATGAGAATGGTTCCGTTGTTTTGTTGGATGAAACAAAACGATTGAATCTCAAAAAAGCGTCAGACCATTCCGCAAGCCAAGGTTATCGAGTTCTTTCTTTTTCTTATAAAGTCATAGAGGAAAAGAATCCTCCAATGAATTTGGATTCGATCGAATCCAACATGGTTTATTTAGGTCATTGTTGTCTAGCAGATCCCATTCGCCCTAAGGTTCCTGATGCAATTTCGAAATGCCACACAGCGGGGATACGGATTTTGATGATTACTGGCGATCATCCATTAACTGCTGAATCTGTCGGTAGGTCTATTGGAATTGGTGGAGAAACTCCTGTTGTCATCACCGGCGTGGAATTGGATAAAATGAATGATACCTCTCTTAAGGAATGGATCCGAAAAGGGGAACCCATTTTTGCAAGAGTGTCTCCTTCGCAAAAACTACGGATTGTTACCATGTTGCAAGGATTAGGTGAGATTGTGGCAGTTACTGGAGACGGGGTCAATGATGGCCCTGCACTCAAAAAAGCTGACATCGGAATTGCGATGGGAAAAAGAGGGACGGAGGTTGCCAAAGAGGCAGCAAGGATGATCATTGTCGACGATGATTTTGCAACCATAGTGGATGCCATTGAGGAAGGGAGAGGAGTTTTTGATAATATTCGTAAATTTTCTGCGTACGTTTTGAACTCCAATCCGCAAGAACTCATTCCTTTTTTGCTTTGGGCATTGATACCTGGATTTCCACTACTTATGACTGTTATGGGTGTTCTTGCCGTTGACGTCGGAACAGATTTAATTCCTGCAATGGGTCTTGGTGCAGAACCACCGGAAAAAGGAATTATGTTTCGGCCACCGCGGAATCGAAATGAGAAGTTGATATCTATTAAATTTATTCTAAGGTCTTATCTTGTAGAGGGAATGATTCTTTTTTTCTCTTGTTTGGCTACGTATTTTTATTTTGTTTATACGGAATGTAATGGAGTGTTACCTCTTTCTCCCAAGGGATTGAATATGGCTGAAGCAAGTCCTCAGTACCTTCAATCCCTGACAGCTTTCTTTTTCCCAACAATAACTGTACAAATAGCAAACGTTCTGAGTAAACGTTCAAGAACTGAGTCTATTTTTCAGATGAATTTGTTTTCCAACCGAATCATTTGGGTAGGAATTGGTTTTTCATTATTCCTTTGTGCAATTTTCTTTTATACTGACCTAAGTTCTGTTTATTATTTTGCTCCGGTCCCTATACATGTATATTTGTTTGCATTCCATGGAACAGTTGTTATGGTTTTTTATGCAGAGATAATAAAATATTTCCGTAGGAAACGGCTGGCTAAAAATTAGAATCATTCTAGTAATTGATATATAGAAATTTATTGATTTTTTATTTTGCTTCGATAGTCCGTTCACTTCGTATCTGTTGACCATAGAATGATTAAAATAAACATGAATCGTAAGATGGCTTCAATAAAAGTTCGGGAGTATAGGTGAACGAAAAAAGAGTTCTATTGGCTGAAGATGAATTAGTCTCAGCTACATATCTAAAGGATAGTTTGTCTGCATTGGGTTATAAGGTGACTTTAGCAGGTGATGGGAAACAAGCTTTAGAGTATTATTTAGACAACCCTTTTCCTGTTGTGATCACCGATTATGAAATGCCTGGTTTGAATGGTGCTGAATTAATCCAGGAATTAAAATCAGAAGATAATGACCCAGTGATATTTATGTTAACTTCCCATATTAACCCCAAGTTGATTGTAAACGTAATGAAATTGGGCGTTTATGATTATCTTGTAAAACCTTTGGAAGAACAAGAAATTTCAATGAAACTAAAACGTGCATTTGAATTTTATGAAATGAAACGTATTGAAACAATCACGAAAAGGGAACGTCAACTTCGGTTGGAAGGCCATTTGGAATGGATCCAGTGGAAAGAAAAGATGGCAGGTGTGGGTGAGTTCAATCGTCTAAATCAAAATCTATTTGAGAGTTTGAAAAATAGTTTTTGTCAAGGTGCTGGTTTTGGTGCTCTTGTGACTCTTTTGAAATTAGTTGCGGATACAACAGTAAAAGAAGGTAACCATTATAAAATTGAATCTGATTTAATGGAACTCATTCAAATTAATACAGGGATGGCTGAAAAGGCCCTAAAAATGTTTGCTGATATTGATTTGATGGTATCGAGCCCAATGCAGTTTGAGGAAATTACCTGCGTAGAATTATACCAACAATTTCAAATTTGGCTTCAAGATTTGAAACCACTATTGGATTTAAAAAACCAGCAGATTTTGGTTAGCGACTTAAAACCAAATCATTCCAAATACAAAGTTTCTTTTAATGATTTTACTCTACGGACTTCGTTTAAGGAAATCATTACGAATGCATGTAAATTTTCGGAATCCAATTCCAATATAACAATTCTAACGAATGTTGAATATAGCTGGTTTAAATGTGTTGTATATAATCAACCAACAGCTAACGCAGATGGAACTCGTGGCATACCTTTACAATATGAAAATTTGGTCTTTGAACCTTTCTATCGATTATCAAAGAATGTTTTTGATGAATACGGAACCTTGGATTTTGGATTAGGACTTAGTTATGTGGACTCTTGTTTAAAAAAACATGAAGGGAAATTGTCTGTTCATAATGTGGTTGACCATTCAGAATGGAGTGACAGTCCGGTCACTAAGGTGGCTTTTCAATTTTCGTTACCCGTAAAAAAAATCTGACACCATGTTCCAAACAAATTACATCGACTTACTTTCAAACGTTCCTGATTTAATTTGTGAGTTAGATGCTTTTGAAAGGATCCGTTACGCAAACTCATTCCACAAAGATAAACTAGGTTACGAAGCGCATGAAATTCTCGGTCGGTCGGTGGATGAATTCTTTCATCCAGACGATCGCAATGAACTACGCACAAAGATGTCTCTTTTGAAGGTACCTGGATCTGAAACCAAAGGGATATGGCGGATTGCGCACAGAGATGGACATTTTTTGACTTGCGAATGTCGTGGAAAACTTAAACACGATTCCAATGGTAATAAAAGGATTATTGTGATCGCGAGGGACATTACCGAAGAACTCGGAACAGAATTTAAAATACATAGTAAACCTGACCCCAAAGTGCAGTCACCTTCCGAACTTCACTACCAGAGTTTTTTTGAATTGAAGATGTCTCAGTTCGAATTTTCTCAATTAAAATTTGCCTTTGATGAACATGCAGTCATAACAATCACCGATAGAAATGGAAACATTACATATGCCAACGATCGGTTTTGCGAAATTTCAATGTACTCACGAGAGGAGTTGATTGGGAATAACCACCGTTTGTTGAATTCAGGGTTTCATTCTTCTGATTTTTTTGAACGTATGTACCAAATGATACAAAATGGTTATGTGTGGAAAGGGGAGATTCGAAATAGAACAAAAAATGGGTCTATCTATTGGGTAAATGCAACCATTGTTCCTTTACGATCGATTGACGGAAGTATCAATCGTTTTGTTGCTTTACATACTTTAATCACTCGGACCATTGAATCAGAAGAAAGGGTCACTCAGTTATTACATGAGAAAGAACTACTTTTACAAGAAGTTCACCATCGAATTAAAAATAATCTATTTTCTGTTTTTAGTCTTTTGAAAATGCAGGCTAGTTTTTCTCAGGATCCACATTTAAAAGAACAATTTGACGAAGCTGCAGGGCGTTTGCGAAGTATGATGGCCTTGTATGATCGGTTGTATCGATCTCAAAACTCTAATGAAATCGATCTAAAAGAATACATCCCTAACTTGGTCCGTCAAATTCTTTCTACTTATCCAAAAGATATCAGTTTTGATTTTTCTGCTGATACACCGATGATTGTGAAACCAGATATTGCTAACAATTTAGGAATTATTTTAAATGAATTAATTTGCAATTCTGTGAAACATTCCTTTCAACAGAAAGATGTTGGAAAAATTAGAATTCAAATTGGAATAGATGATCATCAGATTCAGTTTCTTTATAGTGATAATGGTGAACCACTTCCAGACTCCTATTCTCTGGAGAATTTGGAGACTGGATTTGGAATTAAACTTATGAATTTACTTGTTCAACAATTAAAAGGAAAAGTGAAAGTAAACCCAGGGCAGAGTGTTCAGTTTGATTTGTTGTTTCCGTATCGGTAAATTCTATTTTCGAATCCAATGTTTCCATTTTTTATGATAAAAATAAAAAATCATAACCAACGAAGGAACTAAAAACCAGAGAAGGAAAATACTATTTGCTGTTAGTATTGATATTTCTTCAAAAGTTACAATCTGCCGAAAACCTTCGATAGTCCATCGAACTGTATGTTTGAAAGGACCTTGGCCTTTTATTACTGATAGTGAAATTTCGGATTTGGCTGTGATGGTCTCACCCACAGGGATTGCAAATCGATTCACTGGCACAGATACAATTGCTAATCCAGTATTGGGATCAACTGAGTTACAATAGTTTGATTCACATTGTATACAATATCCGTTTTTATCTTTGGCTGCAGGATTCCCTGAGATGTAAGCATTACTTGTGAATCCCTGAAGACTTTTATGTTCGTTTCCAATGTAAACACAGGTTGTATAGAGATTTTCCTCTGATACATAATTTAGTTCTAATGTATGTGAACCCGAATGTCCATTTCCATCGGCGATTACAATTGGAAATTCCTTTGGCATTATAAATTCAGCACTTCCCAAAAGAGTTATAGAATCAACACATCGACTTTCAACCATCGAGGTATAACAATTGTTTATTGATATGTCTTTTGACTGATTTTGGAAACTATACATTTCGATATGATTGGTATCAATTGGAATGGGTCTCGAAAAACAAAATAGATTGGATTTTTTGTCCTTTGGAAATAGGTTTGAGTCCACCTCAAGGTTCGTTGGAAGATCAACCCCTGCATAAGATCTTGGATCTAAAAGGACTTGCGTTCCATTTTCATCTATTCTGATGTTGACACAACTCGAATCCCATTCTGCGGGATTGCAGGTTTTTTCTTCACCTTGTCTGTATTGAATGAAGAGACCTCCATACAATGGACAGAATGTTTCTATCGATTCCGGCTTGAGGATTGTCATCTGAATGAAAGTCGGTAAGAGGGTTTCTGCAGGATTTGTTGGTTCCTCTGGGATGGTTTGGGATGTACTGCCATTCCCATTTCCAAGTAGAGGAAATAACCAAAGTAGAGAGTCAGGTTTTCTATGAGCGCAAGTGAACAAAAAGAGAAGAAGGAAAATGAGTCTGATTGGCTTCATAGAGAATGAGACGAAAAGCAAACATCAGATTAGAACAATCTTTGACAAGATATCTACGAACACTCGTACTCGTACGTAAGTATTAATCGATTAAATGAAGGATCGTGTCGAGTTTGTTCAACCGAAAGACTGTACGAATGAGTTTGTTGACTCCTTGGATCTGCAACTGTAAATTTTGTGATTCCATTGCAGAATGAAACTTCATCAATTCCCCAATGGTGGCACTATCCAAGGACATGGAAATATCCGTAAAATCAAGAATCACATCTTCCTTTGTCGTATTGATGGTGGACATAATTTTTTCCCGGAAGGCGCTGAGTCCATCAAAGGAAAGCTCATTGTTCTTGATTTCGATTAGAATTGCCAAGGTTTAAAACTATTTTTATTTGATTGGATATTTTGAAAGGATTTTTCCACTTTAATTTCTTGTTTCTGAATTGTTTTTCATTTCTATTTGTGATCAGATCAGGTTTAGTCCGCTATGCAGGTATCTGTAATGGGATTAAACATAAAATCCAAAGTGTTGTTCGTCTTTTTTTATCGGACTTCATACATTAGTTAGTTTTTTGTATTCTCTTTCAGAATCGCATCTGTTTCGCAATAGTACGAGTCTGGAATTTGTTTTGCTCTCGGAAAAATAATTTCAAAGTTTTGTGATTCTTTCGGCAAAAAATCTTCCTTTTCTAAACTAACAGTGGCATAGTCGATTGTTTTTTCTTGTTTGTTGATTAGAAGACATGTAATTCGGGTAAAGTTTGTTGTCATATCTCCTTTATTTTGTATTTTTCCGGTGAGTACTACTTCTTTGTGTTGATTTTGTTTGAAATCAATTTGTTTCAATAACAGCTTAGGTTTATCGGTGTCATTTTGAATCGTAGTGGCTGTTACATGAATATCAAATCTATCATAAACGGGAACCTTTTCAACTAATACTTGAAAACTAACAGACTCTCCATCAGAGACTACATTTTTTTCCGCATACCCAACACTAGTTACAATACTCAGACCTCTTTCGTTTAATAAATCAATGGTGAATTTTGGCATTAACAATTGATTACCACTTTTATTAGTAAATTTTCCTACAATGTATACATTGCCAATTGTGTCCGGTAGGGCCGATGTGTATTGAAATTCTCCTTCCGGAATAATTTCCCCAGTTTCTAAATTGGGATCCATTGGAATGGATACTGTTTCCTCTTCTTGTGTGAGACTTAAACCAGATTTTAGTTTTTGATAATAAGTAAATGCCGAAGAACCTAATACAAGCCATGCGACCATGATTCCGGTGATAAGATTTTTCCAATTTCCCAAAGAACCAGTTTGTGGGTTTTGTTTGGTTGTTCCGTATACTTTGGTGGGTGGAAAGTTTACCATTCCACCAGTAGGTAATTTATCAAAACAATCTCCACAACGGTAAATAGTTGCCGATTCTTGGTATAAATTTGTGCTACCACAACTTGGACATTGTTTTGGGTTCATATTACGAATTCAAACAGAAGCCACTGAAAATCCAAGGAGAAAATAGATTGGGAAATATCTTTCTTCTTCTTTATTTTCTTAGGTATTGCGTTTGGGTGATTGGGAGTAGTGTATTTGGTAAGGAGAGAGTTTTTGTTTTTCGAAAACTACATTTGTGTGGACAATTAGGGATTATCAGATTCTCAGGCAATGTAAAGGGAGATGGTGGTAGTTCTAAAAACGTAAATGATTTTATATTTTCTTTTTGCAGTAACTCTGCCAAATCTTGCTGATCGTAGTCTTTTCTTAAGAGTAGTAGATCTTTGTTTTCTTGGAGTAAAGGCAAGGCAACAAAAGAAAAATCAGAATTATTGAATAAAAGCATAGAATCGTCTAACTTGCGTATTTCGTTTAAGGTATTCGCCTGGAATTTAGATATTTTTTTTAGTTCTTTCATCTGACCATTCAGATTCCAAATTGTATAAAGAGAGATTAAGGTTAAGGCAAACATCCACCGGTAAGAAAGAACGGGAATCATCTCACTATCTTTTCTCAAAATCAGAATATAGAGGGGAACGAAACCATATAAATAACGAGGTGTATTGTGTCCACCTGTGTTGGGGGCCAGGGATATAGTAACAACAGTTACTAAAAGAAGTAGGATCAGTGGAAAAGAGATTTGTTTGGAAACAGAAGATCTTAGAAAGAAAAAACACGATAAGAGGAAAATGGGAACTTGTCCGATCCAGATTTTTGTTAAGTAAAAGATAGTCTCTAGGCGGAATTGAAAATCGGAATTTTTGGCCATCCGGAGGGGGAAAAAAGAACCTGTAGTATATAGATTTCCCAAAACAAAAATACTCAGAACAAAAAGAATGGAAATACCAAAACGAAGAATCCGCGAGTGGTTTGAAAAACAAAATGGAACTAAGACCATTACCATACTCATTTCTGGACGGATCCAAATCATAAGGGCAGATAGGATTCCAGCAATTGTAACTCGGTTTCTAGAAAATAAAAATAGAACCAAAATTTCTAAGAAAAAAATCAAAATAGTTTCATGGATTAAAAATATATAAATGGGAAGGCTTGAACCAAATAACAATAGTACTGTGGAAACCACATCTTTTTTGATTTGATGGAAAATATAAATCGCACCAGAAAATAGAATCAACTGGGCCACCGTGATGCTAACAGTTCCAAAAAATTTCAGCAAGGGAGAAAATAAAAAAGGATAGAAATTGGGAAATGTAGAATGCGCCTTTCCATTGGTTAGTTGGAAAAAGAGGTCTGGCAAAGGAAAAAAAGAAAAACTTGGATCCTGTATTTGGTGGAGGTAGGGTAAATAGAAAATAGTTTGACCTGCTAATTTCATTTGCCATTCTATTAGAGCAAAATCGGTAAAAGGAAGGAGCCCTCTCGCAGAAAAATAAAAAGATAGGAATGCCAAAAATGCTAAACTAAAGAAGAAACCAATTGCTTTTTTGGATTGTATCATTTCGAATCAAAAACAGGTACATGGTTTCGAGATTCCTACGTTCGGCAATGAAAAAAGTTCCCTTCTCATCTATCTTACTGCCTAAGAAACTGCTTACCGGACTTTTTGTATTTTGTTTGTTTGTCCTTCCCATCATTTCTTTTCGTTTTTTTGATTTTATTAGTTTGTGTTTTGATTCTAAATATGGTCATTACCACTTTCCCGAAAATAGAGAGATTCCTTTTTTTCGGCTGGGCGAAAGGGAGATGGGAAAGATTGGAGAATGGGGTATCCGTGAGGGAAGTTTCAAACCTGAGGCCAAGTGCAAATACCTTTCGTTAGGTGATTCGCAAACCTTCGGTTCAGGAATTTTTTGGAGGGATACTTTTTCCGAAATACTCAATCGAGAAACAGAATGTCAGTGGACCAATGCTGGTATTCCTGGTTTTACTCTGGAAAATGAATTTTCCTTATATGAAACCATAAAATCCAATATTTCCTTTGATCGAGTTTATCTGTTTATCTATGGAAACGATATTTATGAAACAGGGGATACCCCAGACTATTTACATTATGTGAAAAAACAAACTTGGTATCTTCAGGTTTTATCGTTTTTATTTCCTGAACAAACTCGGCTTTATTTAAAATCGAAATATTTTCAAACCATCCAGAAACGAATGGAGTTGGAACTGGAAAGGGTATCCAAATTAGAAATTAAAAAACAGAAAAGTTCAAATACAACGAAAGAAGAGTTTATTACTTTAAGAACTTTATACACCTTAAGTCCTGATTATTTCAGTGGATCTTTGGATACTAAAACCTATGCCAAAACCAATTTTAATCGGTGGATCAGAATTTTACGACAGTTACATAACAAAGTTCTGGCAGATAAAAAAGAATTGGTGATGGTTTATATCCCTTTGGATGTGGAATATGATCCAACCAGATTTCAAATTTACGAAGAGATCGGTTTTGTGATGAATTCAAATTGGATTCATTCGGATTCTGATTTTATTACCGACTTAAAAGCAATTTCTCGAGAGAAAAATATTCCTTTTATTGATTTGAGGGAATATATGAGATACAGGTCCGATCTATTGCAAAAGGAAGACATTCATTTGAATGAAACTGCTACTCGTTTGATTGCAAATATTCTAAAACAGAAACTTCGGATAAATTGATCCCATTTAGCTTTGTTCTAATTTTTTTAAAATCGGGCAGTCGGGTCTATGATCACCATGACAATGTTTGACGAGATTTTTCAATGTATCCGACATATCTTTTAATTGTTTGAGTTTTAAATCCAATTCATTCAAATGTTTTTCCGCAAGTAGTTTTACTTGTTTGCTACTCCGTGATTTATTTTTCCAAAGCCCAAGTAAACTTTTAATATCTTCGAGTGGGAACCCAAGTTCTCTGGATCTTTTGATAAACCGTAAATAATGAATGTCATCGGAACTGTAAGATCTGTATCCGTTTTCGGTTCTGCCGGCCTCGGGGATCAAACCAATCCCTTCATAATGGCGAATGAGTTTTGTGGTGACTCCCGATTCTTTAGAAAGTTCTCCAATATTCATTTGAATCCTCCAAAAAAAATTAAAAAAAACGATAAAAAAATCAAATCGGCTATTGACCTTCCAACGATTGGAAGGTTTAGACTGGATTTATGTTAACAAAGGAGTTACCATGAAACCAATCAAAAATTTACTAAAACTTGCAATTTTTGCAATGTTTTTGAGTTCGCAGCAGATGGCCGCGCACGGGGAACACAAACCAGGTCCTCACGGCGGTATGATCCGGATGCCGGGAGCTTTTCATACGGAGGTGCTTCCTTTCCAAAACTTAGGATTTAAGGTTTATCTACTCGATATTAATTTTGAAAATCCGACTTCCAAAAATTCAAAGTTGCATGGTAAGGTAGTTTCGAAAGGTAAGGAATTTACTTTGAAATGTTCGGGTCACCCAGATCATTTTTATTGTGAAATTCCTAAGGGAAGTTCGGTGGAGGAAGGTGAACTCATTCTTTCTCCGGAATGGAATTTCCAAAAAGGTGCGGATGTAAAATACAAACTTCCGTTAACAGAATCGAAAGAACAAAAGAAGGAGCATCATCATGGTTAATTATGAAGTAGAAGGAATGACTTGCGGGCATTGCAAAAAAACGGTAGAAAAAGTTTTCGCTGAAATCGGTAAAGAAGCAACTGCTAACATAGAAGAAAATATAGTAACTGTGAAAGAATCTCTAACGGATGCGGAGCTAAATAGTCTTCGGTCACGTTTGAGTGAGGATGGATATTCCCTTGGAAACGTCAAATAATACCACCGAACGAACATTAGATCTTTTTGGTATGACCTGTGCCAATTGTGCCCTTCGAATTGAGAAGGGCCTTTCTAAAATGGATGGAGTATCGGATGTTCGAGTCAATTTTGCACGTGAATCTGTTTTTTTACGCAGTGTCGATTCTGTAACGCTGACTTCCCTCTTAGAAAAGGTGGAGTCCCTTGGTTATTCAGCAATTGTCCATGATGCAAATCAACAATCGGAAACGGAAAAAAAACAAAAGGACCAAATCCGGAATCTAAAGATCCGTTTTCTCTTGTCGGTATTTTTCTCCTTACCATTGTTTTATGCTATGGTTACTCATTTTAGTTTCCTTAGTTTTATGCCAATGCCGCATTTCCTAATGGACCGGTTTGTGCAAATGGCAATTGCCTTTCCTGTGCAGTTTCTGATTGGATTTCCCTTTTATCAGTCAGCCTATCGTGCATTACGAAATGGATCAGCCAATATGGATGTTCTTGTTGTTATTGGAACAAGTGCAGCCTACGGGTACAGTGTGTTCGGAAAGGATCTCTATTTTGAAACCTCAGCTGTCCTCATCACCTTTATCCTTGGCGGTAAGTGGATCGAACATTATGCCAAAGGGAAAAGTAGCGATGGAATCAATGCTCTTCTTAAACTTCGTCCAGAAACAGCTACGGTTCAATCCGATGGAGTTTGGACGGAAGTCCCCAATGAATATTTGAAACTAGGTGACCTGGTTTTAGTCAAGGCGGGTGAACGGTTTCCTATGGATGGAATTGTATCGGAAGGAGAAAGTTTTGCCGATGAATCCATGTTAACTGGTGAAAGTATGCCTGTAGAAAAGAATGTGGGCGATAAAATTCTCGGTGGAACAGTGAATGGAAGTGGGTCTTTGGTAGTAAAAGCAATGAAAGTTGGAAATGATACCACACTTTCGCATATCATTCGTTCTGTGGAAGAATCACTTGGCACAAAAGCTCCCATCCAAAGGATTGCTGACCAAATCTCCGCGTATTTTGTCCCCGTTGTCGTAGGTATCAGTATCATTGATTTTTTGGTTTGGTACTTCGTGATCACACCGGGGGTGGTTACAACGGCCATCGAAACAAGTATTGCTATTCTCGTGATTGCATGTCCTTGTGCTCTCGGCCTTGCCACACCCATCTCTTTACTTGTGGGGACAGGGCGTGCGGCCAAAAGGGGAGTGCTTTTTCGCAGTGCCGAAGCATTGGAATCTGTTTCTAAAATCAATTGGATTGCTTTTGATAAAACGGGAACACTCACGGAAGGAAAACCAAAAGTAACTGAGACCACCCATTTTGGATTAGATTCTACCAGTTTGGACCTTGTTTTACGATCGATTGTGAGGATGGAAGAAACATCCGACCACCCGCTGGCCAAGGCCATCGTTGGTTATGGAAAAGAAAATAACCTCTATCAAATTAGTTCCGAAATGGTTTCGACTAAAACTTATCCGGGAGGTGGCATCCAATCCGAACAAAATGGGTTGGTTCTCGTTGCCGGTAAACAGGCGTTTGTGGAAGAGAATGGGTTTTTAATTCCTAATTCTATAAAAGAATCAATTAGGCCTTGGACAGAGGATGGATCCAGTTTGGTTTTTGTTGGGATTCGCGGAATAAGGGAAGGGATGGTGGTTTTTCGCATTGAAGACAGGTTGCGTAAAGAGGCAAAGGCTGCCATTTTAGAATTAAAATCTATTGGAGTAGAACCTGTCCTCCTAACAGGTGATAATCAGACATCGGCCGAAAAAATTGCTCGGTTAGTTGGGATTTCTGCTGTGTTTTCAGGACTCCTGCCTGAAGAGAAAGCAAAAATCATTACCACTCTGAAAACGAACAAAGTGCATTCCGCTATGGTAGGAGATGGAATCAATGATGCACCGGCCCTTGCATCGGCTGATGTGGGAATTGCTATGGGAACGGGTTCTGATGTTGCGATTAACACTGCGGATGTGGTCCTTGTTAATGGAGACATTCAAAGAATTGTGGATCTCATTCATATTGGTAAAGACACTGTCATCAATATTCGGCAAAACTTTGGTTGGGCTCTTGGTTACAATTTACTCGGAATTCCGATTGCTGCATCGGGTTTACTTGCTCCTTGGGTGAGTGGAGCTGCTATGGCATTCAGCTCTCTGTCGGTTGTTTTTAATGCCCTTCGTATGAGTCGTTGGAAATAAAACGAAAATATAAGAGATGGTAAATTTTTGGATATCTCTTTTTTAAAACCTCCCTCCCATTTAGAATCTTCGGTAAAAGAATTCTGGATTTGGAAGGGAGTGAATGTCCGCGAACTCCCATGGATTCTGCCATCTTACGAGTGTGAGATGGTGTTTCATTTGGAAAACCCACCACTAGTAGAAACCGAAAACAGGGAACTGATCCGATTACCGAAGTTTCATCTTGTCGGGCCACAGACAAGAAGGTGGAGGATTTTATCTGAATCCGAAATCTCTTTATTTGCGATCAGGTTTTATGTAGGGGGAATGTATTCTTTATTTTCCAATCGAGGGGATGAATTACAAAATCAGTTTCCTGAAATCAAAAACAATTTTTTGTTAGAAGGAAATTCAAGTTCTAATTTTTTATCTGAAGATGGGATTTCTGAATTTCTAGCCAACTTTCTAAAACAATATCCCGGAGAACCGGGAGAAATTCCCACCTACATTCGGTTTGCTCTTTTGGAGCTAACACGAGCTGCCACCTCCATTGGAAGTCTTTGCAAAAAAATGGGAATTTCTAGAAAACAATTGGATCGTAAGTTCAAAGAAATTGTGGGTATGGTTCCTTCTGAATACCGAACAGTGCACAGGTTACTGGAAATGGTCCGAAATCCAGAACATTACAGAAAAAATAATCCAGACCTAAGGTTTACCGATTTGGCCCAGGAATTCAATTATTCTGACCAGTCCCATTTCAATCACGATTTCAAACGAATTTCTGGATCTATTCCCAACGAATGGTTCCGAGAATATGAAAAAATGTCCCATTTTTACAATCATGATTCGTCAGATACTGATAGGATGGAAACATGATACAAAACATAATTGATTTCGTTGGTAAAACAAAGTTTAATCTCAGGTTACGCACATTGTGTTCCGCTATCACGAGAGAAGATAAAGAATCGTTTGATTTGTTATTATCCGATCCAGATCTAAAAGAAATTTTGGTATCAGAATCTCCCTTACTTCTTGGACTTGCAGTCACGGAAGTTTCCGATATTTATTATTTAAAAAAATTATTATCTCTTGGTTTGGATCCTAATCAACCAGATAACATGGGTTTGTATCCCATACACAAAGCAACAGAGACAGGGAATGGGGAAGCCGTTGAAGTATTACTTAACTCTGCCGCCGATCCCAATGTTTCCGACCCAAGTGGGGTTACTGCCCTTCATATTGCCAATAGTTTTGATGGTCTTGGTGAAATTTCTGATCTTCTCATTCGAATGGGTGCCAATATCTACCAAAGGGACAAACTGGGCAAACGTTACCTAATGTAACTCCCATATCTGATTTCTTAGTAGGGTGGCCATAATCTGTTTGTCTGAATGGCCTAGTTCCCAATCTTTGTGATTATGATCGGAACACCCTTTACCCCTACTGCTACAAAACTTTTACTCCTCGGATCAGGAGAACTTGGCAAAGAAGTAACCATCGAAGCAAACCGTCTAGGTGTTCATGTCATTGCAGTGGACCGTTATCCAAACGCACCGGCCATGCTTGTAGCACAGGAATCACGAGTCATCAATATGCTTGATCCACTGGAACTAGAAGCCACCATACGAGAGTTAAAACCTAATTTTGTAGTCCCTGAAATTGAAGCCATCCATACAGAAACGTTAGTCCGCTTGGAGATGGAAGGTTTTCGGATCATTCCTTCTGCGAAAGCTGTGAACCTAACCATGAACCGCGAAGGGATTCGTAACTTTGCTTCGAAAGAACTTGGATTAAAAACTTCCAAGTATCTTTTCGCTGATACCGAAGATGCCTTTCAAAAAGCAGTTCGAGAGATTGGATTTCCTTGTGTGGTCAAACCCATCATGAGCTCTTCTGGAAAAGGACAAAGCCTTGTGCGCACCGAGTCCGATATTTTGAAAGCCTGGGAGTATGGACAAACAGGAGGAAGGACTGGTAAAGGAAAAATGATCATCGAAGAATTTATATCCTTCGATTTTGAAATCACTCTTCTCACCATACGACATATAGGTGGGACTACCTTTTTGCCTCCCATTGGGCATAGGCAGGTGAACGGGGATTATGTGGAGTCTTGGATGCCTCAACCCATGTCGGAAAAAGCACTCCTAGCTGCAGAAAAAATTGCCGAAACAGTAACCACTGGCCTCGGAGGAATGGGGATTTTTGGGGTAGAACTCTTTGTTAAAGGGGACGAAGTGTACTTCAGTGAAGTATCCCCAAGACCGCATGACACAGGTCTTGTGACACTCATCTCTCAAAATATTTCTGAATTTTCCCTACACGCCAGAGCTCTTCTCGGCCTACCCATTCCAGAACTCATTTTTAACACTCCCGCAGCCAGCTCCGCTATCCTTCTAGAAGGAAACACCAAGGCACCAGTCTATACGGGTCTTGAGGATGCACTAAAATTAAGAGGAGTGGACATTCGAATCTTTGGGAAACCAGAAATTGATGGGAAAAGGCGAGTGGGTGTTAGTTTAGCAATAGGAAAAACGATCGAAGAAGCGAAAGAAAAAGCAAACAGGGCTCGGGATTGTATCAAACTAAATAAATAAAATTCGATTATGACCGTTTAGTCTTTTTTGATTTCGGGGGACTTAAAATTGGTCATCATGGATTCGTAGATACTTTCTTCGCCAAAGGGGAGAAAGGAATTATCATAATGAAGTGCGAGTAGTTTGTTTGTCCCTTTTCCAAACCCACGAATGAGCTCTGACTCTATAGAATCAAAATCTGAATCCTCAATAGATTCCATAAATCTGCCATCATGCAGAAGGTTCAAAAAAATCACAAATTTCCCTGCATGTTTTAAAATCTTTAAGGCAAATAACATTTCTCGAAGTTTTAATAGGTAAAGAAGAGGGCGGGTGTTCCTTGCCATCACTAACTTCTGTTCGGCTTCACTAATATCTCTAAGTGCGAGACGTAAAAAAGCCCTTGTTTGTGTTTTTTCTTTATCGCGTGATTTCCCGCCGAGTAAAATTAATTCGGAACGCACGAGGTTTAAATTTTTAGTTAGAATTTTGTCATAGAGTTGGATGAGTTTGTATTGAGTGGATCGTACCGCCAAATAGGCATCAGCATATTTGCCTTGGATGTGGAGGCTTTTAAAACGCAAATACTCATCAATGATTTCTTTATACTCGGCCTTTTCTTCCGGACTGCCTAAGTGGATGACACTGGAATCAAGCGAACGCACCAAAAGATAATTTTCCTCCGCACCGAATGCCACCTGTAAGTTGCCATTGGCATAACTTCCACTGCCAAAACTGAGGCATAGGAAACTAGTGAGACGAAAAAGAAAAGTTCGCACAGTACAGTTTCGGCCCAAAGGGCAGTTAAAAAAAGTTCATAATCTGACTCGTGGGTTTCCCTCTCATTATGTCCGCCGGATCTTAAGTTTCTTCGGGGAACTGACCCAATTTCTTTCCGATTCTACTCGTCGTATCCGGTTCTTTTTCGATCCTGGTTTTATACGAAAAAGGGAAAACCTTCGGAAATTATATGATTAAAGTATCTGGTTTAAATAAACAATTCAACGGCAACGTCTTATTCGATGATTTACAATTCAGCGTGAACCGTGGCGAACGTGTGGGTCTTGTGGGGCGCAATGGACATGGAAAATCCACCATGGTCCAAATCATTTTAGGAAAAACGGAACCTGACTCAGGAAACATCACCATCCCCAAGGGATACCGGATTGGACATTTGGAACAACATTTGGTTTTTACCAAACCTACAGTTTTGGAAGAATGTGCCCTCGGCCTTCCCGAAGGGGACGAATACGAAACCTGGAAAGTAGAACGAATTTTATTTGGTCTTGGATTTTCAGAAAAAGACATGGAACGTAGCCCCGAAGAGTTTTCTGGTGGATACCAAATCCGGATGAACTTAGCCAAACTCCTGGTCTCGGCTCCGGACATG
The DNA here is from genome assembly GCF_000332455.1 of Leptospira vanthielii serovar Holland str. Waz Holland = ATCC 700522. Classification (GTDB taxonomy): domain Bacteria; phylum Spirochaetota; class Leptospiria; order Leptospirales; family Leptospiraceae; genus Leptospira_A; species Leptospira_A vanthielii. Next base: position 26,812 of record NZ_AOGY02000024.1, read on the forward strand.
CTCATATTAGATGAACCAAACAACTATTTGGATATTGTCACCATACGTTGGTTAGAGGAATTTTTGCGCGAGTGGGAAGGGGAAATTATTCTCATCACTCATGATAGAAGTTTTATGGACAGTGTTGTGACACACACAGTTGCCATTCATAGAACCAAGGCCATCAAGGTGCAAGGGGATACGGAAAAGTTATACACACAGATCAACCAAGCAGAAGAGATCTACGAAAAAACGAGATTAAACGAAGCCAAAAAACGCAAACAAGAAGAGATCTTTATCGCCAAGTTCAAAGCCAAAGCAAGTTTTGCCAGTCGCGCCCAGTCTCGTGTCAAAAGATTAGAGAAACAAGGAGAAATGAAGGCACTCGAGAATATTGAAGATATGGAACTTTATTTTAACAGTGCTCCCTTCAATGCAAGTCAGATGTTAAGTGTCGATGAAGTATCATTTTCTTATAATGGATCGGTGCCTTTTCTATTTGAAAACTTTTCTATTAGTGTCGGTCCGGAAGATCGAATTTGTATCATCGGGAAAAACGGAAAAGGAAAGTCCACCTTGCTTAAGTTAATTGCGGGAGAGCTTAGTCCAGTTAAGGGTGATGTCAAAAAACATCAGCTTTTAAAGGAAGGGTATTTTGGCCAAACTAACAAACTGAACATGAACGAAAGTAATACGGTCGTACAAGAAATCATGACTGCTGACCAAAACTGTTCTGAAGGAAAAGCTCGTGCCATTGCCGGTGGGTTAATGTTCTCCGAAGACCTTGCCTTAAAAAAAATCAAGGTTCTCTCTGGGGGAGAAAAGAGTCGGGTTTTACTTGGTAAAATTTTGGTGACTCCTTGCCACTTGTTGTATTTGGATGAGCCGACAAACCACTTGGATATGCAGTCCTGTGACTCACTGATTGAGGCCATCGATAACTTTGATGGTTCTGTCATTATGGTCACACACAACGAAATGCACTTGCGTGCTGTAGCCACAAAACTAATAGTATTCGATGATGACCGAGTTTTTGTTTATGACGGGGGTTATGACGACTTCCTCACAGACATTGGCTGGAAGGATGAAACCGTTTGAAATCTATCCTCACTCTAAAACAAGTTTCCAAGTTGTATGACAACGGATTCCAAGCACTAAAGAATATCAATTGGGAAGTAAAAGAGGGCGAAATTCACGCTCTCCTTGGCCCAAATGGAGCAGGGAAAACCACACTCATCAATTTGATCTGTGGAATTGTATCACCAAGCGCCGGTGAGGTGAATGTTGGTGGATTTGATATCATCAAAGATTTCAAAAAAACCAGATCCTTCATTGGCCTTGTTCCACAAGAACTCAGTGTCCATGCCTTTGAAACCGTTTGGGCCAGTGTTTCCTTTACTAGGGGCTTGTATGGCAAACCCGCCAATCCAAAGTACATTGAAGAAGTTTTAAAATCTCTTTCCCTTTGGGACAAAAAAGACCAAAAAATTATGACTTTGTCAGGGGGGATGAAACGTCGCGTTTTAATCGCCAAAGCATTGTCGCACGAACCAAGTATTTTGTTTTTAGATGAGCCAAGTGCTGGTGTGGATGTAGAATTACGTAAGGATATGTGGAAAATTGTAGAATCGCTCAGAAAAAACGGCGTTACCATTATCCTCACCACTCACTACATCGAAGAGGCGGAATCCATTGCCGATAGAATCTCTGTGATCAGAAAGGGAGAAATTTTCCTTACAGAAAATAAAGACCGGCTCATGAAACAACTCGGAACCAAACAACTTCGTATTGAACTTAAAAAAACACTAAAACTAATTCCAAAGTCCCTATCGAAGTATGAATTGGAACTAGTCGATCAGAATTCTGCGATTGTGTTTACGTATGACCGTTCGGATGACAGTAGTTTGATTACCAAACTTCTGGATGATTTGAAAAAACTCAAAATCCAATTTAGTGATTTGAGTACAAAACAAAGTTCTCTTGAAGAAATTTTTGTTCAGTTGTTACAGGAGGCTGTATGAATTTTTACGCAATTAAGTCCATCTATCAATTTGAAATGGCAAGGACCTTTCGCACCCTATTACAAAGTATTGCCTCACCAGTTCTTTCCACTTCTTTGTATTTTATTGTATTTGGATCGGCCATTGGTTCAAGGATCCAGGAAATCGATGGAATCCATTATGGAAGTTTTATTGTTCCGGGTCTTGTGATGTTGTCACTTTTGACTGAGAGTATCTCCAATGCTTCCTTTGGAATCTACTTCCCTAAGTTTAGTGGAACCATTTATGAAATTCTATCGGCACCAGTGACGATGTGGGAAGTGGTGATTGGGTATGTGGGAGCTGCTGCCACTAAGTCTCTTATGCTCGGAATACTAATGCTCATTACCGCATCATTTTTTGTTCCCATTCGGATTGACCATCCCATCCTCATGGCTTTTTTTCTCGTATTAACCTGTATTAGTTTTAGTTTGTTTGGATTTGTGATTGGGATTTGGGCAGATAGTTTTGAAAAACTTCAAATGATTCCTATGCTTGTCATCACACCACTGGTATTTTTGGGAGGAAGTTTTTATTCTATCCAAATGTTACCTCCCTTCTGGCAAAAATTGAGTATGTTTAACCCGGTCTTGTATTTGGTCAGTGGTTTTCGTTATAGTTTTTTTGAAAGGGCTGACGTAGCACTCTCTGTGAGTATTACAATGATCCTTGTGTTTTTGACTTTTTGTTTGACGGTAACCTGGCTTATCTTTCGCACAGGATATAAAATCAAAAACTAAGGATGTAATTTAAGAACTTTAGTTTCAATATATCTTTAAAAGTTCGACTTCAAAGATAAGAGTGGAGTCCGCAGGAATGTTCCCCACTTTTTTGCTACCGTACCCGAGTTCTGGTGGGATAATGAGTTTTCGTTTTCCACCGACTCGCATCCCTTTGATACCTTTGTCCCAACCCTTCACCACTTCTCCCGCACCTAAGTTGAATTCAAAAGGACGGTTTCGGTCGCGGGAACTATCAAACTTGGTACCGTTGGGGAGTTTGCCTACATAGTGAACAGTTACATAGGAACCGGAAAAAGCTTCTTCTCCTTTTCCTACAACGAGATCGATAATTTGGAAGTCCTTTTCTGCTGATTGGATGGGGAATACCAAAACAAGAAGGAAAAATAAGACGGTTCGGATAATGATCTTCATACTTTAGTGAAAGCATTCAAGATTTGGATTTCTTTGCCAATGAAAAAAACTATTCCAAAGACTGTCCTATTTTAGAATAACCAAATGTTTCATGAGTTTATTTTCTATTGTCGGGAGCTTGAATCCTTCCTATTCAGAAACCAAATCCAAGAATTTATAGAGGGCGAGCACGATAGTTTTTTTGCCGAAGAAATGCTCCGTTACATTCAGGCGGAATCCTTAAAAATTCCCGATTCAGAAAAACAAAAATACCCAAACCTACCTTGGGATAAAATTGATAACCTTTGGCAAAAGGATTTGGCTCGGGCCTATGACTACATCGACTTGAAGATGTTATACTATATTTGTGCTTACGAAATTCCGAAAATTACAAAAACAATCAAATTAGAAATCCGCTAACGATTAAGCGGCTGATTTTCCATTGTTTTTGATAATTTCGATATTTTCTTCGAATCGAACTTTTTCTGCGTAAGTTCGTTTTCCAGAAAACTCAACACCAACGAGCAAATCTCCTGACTCTTCCTTTTTTGCCCAAGCAATTTTTCCAAAAAAGCGGAAGGGAGTCTGAAGTTTAAAAACTAATTCTAGTAATATACCTTTTTGTTTCGGGAGAGTTTCCACTAAACTGCTGTTACCGACTCTTAGCTTTAGTCCCGTTGCAGAAAGATCCAATACAGGAAATTTTTCTACAGTTGTCATCAGGTTAGCATCTTTGATCCTTTCGATCATTTCTGCAATTTGTACTTGGTAAAATGTTAAATCTTCTGTGGTAATAAAATTATCTTTGGTTTGTAACCAGTAATATCCAATAGGAATGATTTCTTCTAATTCATTTTTATAAAGGATAGGAAGAATGAGTTCTGATTTTATTTTTTTGTCTCTTGCTGTCATTGCAAGTTTATCAACATGTTCTTCAATTTCCTCTTCGTAGTTGATAAATCCTTCTTCAAGGGAACGATAACTTTCTCCGCTGCTTGCATCTTTTATGAAGAGAATTCTTTGCGTAGATTTTACCACATCGAACTTTCTTTCCATACCAGATTTGAAAATATCCATGGTACCTGCTTCGCCGGACCTTGCCATCATTCGTTTGCGGTAGTCTTCAAAATTGACTCGCACAAGGGTAGGGATGTTGAACATATTCGCTTCAATAATAGTTTTGGAACTAACAATGTTGGTAACATTGACAAGCCCGTCTTCCGAAATTGTAAAACGAGGATTTACTCTTTCTTTTTTAGCGATGAGAACTTTATCAACATGGAGTTGGATTTTGTTAGGTGCAAGTTGTTTTATAAAAGAACAATGTAGTTCTAAATACCGAGCCAAAAGTTTGGAAAGGATGAAGGTGGAACCAGGTCCAATCGGCCAAACTTCGGACCAATCAACCACAATCTCTTCTCCACCAGGTAACTCCTGTGTTACGGTCATGGTTTGGATTTGCCCATTCCAATTGGCTTTCATTTCCTGATTCATTAAGTAGTGTAATATCACATGGTGTTTCTGTTCTTTCCCTGTGATTTGATCCATTGGTCGCATAGCTAAATTCCGAGTTCTATTTTTGGATTACGGAAATAAATTTCCGGCCCTAATGGAAAGTAAAGATCATGCTCGTCTCTTTGGCAAGAAAAAGGAAAAATTAAAGTAACAGTAAGTGTTTTTTTTCTGTTAATTCATAACAGAAGTGAATCCATGAAAAATGATTTTGTAGGTGTGAATACTCGGGAAGGTACTGATATAAAAACGCTTCACATCTTTTCTCTCGTTCAAGATATTTTTTTTCCATTACGATAGTTAGATCGTTTAAAGTTTTTTCGTATCTGTCTGAATCCATATAACCTTCTTGTAAGGCCTTTTTTAGAAACATTCGTTTTTCATTCCATTCTAATGGGGAAAGTACTGAGATTGTATCTATCTCCAAACAAAACTCTTTTAACTCTCGTTCGAACTTTGGAACTTCCTTTCTGATATTTTCACATTTGTAGAAGAGAGTGCGGAGATGGCTTATTGCGTAAGTATCGATTTCAGAAATATGTCCTTCGTAAAGAGCGTGATAAATCTTAGGAAAGGAGAAGGTAAACATCGGACCTTTATAGGGACAAAGTAGATCCAATTGGTAGGCACCTCTTGCATTTAGTTGTAAGGAACCTTTGACTAGGATCCCATTCACATCTGTCTCCAATGTTTTAATACCGAGCATACTATTATTCAATTGCCTTTGTAGTGAAATTTATTGTATGATCGGGAAGTTTTTTCCAATATTTCAAAATCTTACAAACAAAGAGAAATTTGTTTTGGTGATTCCCCTAAGGAAAGAAATCCTAAAAATTCTTCGAATTGTTTTTTGCAACCGAAACCGGATGGGAAGACTCTGACATTATTGTGCAGTCTCCTATTGTTAGTGAATCTCCGAACCAACCCAAACTCCCGAAAGCCAAAGGTACCAAAAGAGCCCTTCTTGTAGAAGGAGGCGGAATGAAAGGAGCATTTTCTGGTGGTGTTTTGTATGCTTGGAACCGTTTCCTAAGACCAAATTACTTTGATTTGGTGGTGGGTGTGTCTTCTGGTGCTTGTGCGGCTGCATACTATGTATCTATGCCCAAAGAGGAACCTATCAAAAGTGAAAAGGCACTTGCTGTTTGGTATAGGGATTTGTCGGGAAGAAAACTGATATCCTTTTTACATCCATTTCAAGGTAAAACGCTTCTCAACCAAGAATACTTAATTGATTTTATTTTTCGAAAAAAAGTTCGACTGGAATCGGAAACTTTGGATCGAAAAAATGTACCACATTTTGTCGTGGCAGTGAGTAATTTGCATACCCATTCTATCGAGTATATCAAAGCCACTTCTGCTAATGTTTTTGATCTTTTGAAAGCAGCAACTTCTCTTCCTATTGCCACTCGCGGTAAACATTGGTTAAATGGTAAATTGTATTCGGATGCTGCTATTTTAAATCCGCTTCCTATCCAAGATATTATAGAAGCTGGTTATAAAGAAATTGTTGTGATGGTATGAGGAGGTCAGATAGGTAACAAAAGAGACAACTCACATGGGTAACACCTACATTGTGTATCGGAGGACAATCCGATGCCTTGGAAGGAAACCAAAGTGATAGAAGAAAGAATCAAGTTCATAGCAGCTGTTAAAAGTGGTCAGTGGTGTTTTGCCGATCTTTGCCGAGACTTTAATATATCGAGAAAGACTGGCTATAAATATCTAAAGAATTATGAGTCGGAAGGTATCGACGGACTCAAAGATAAATCTAGAAAAAGAATCACTCAGTCCAATGAAACTCCTGAGAAAATCGTTCACCTAATTGTATCTTTACGTGAAGACCATCCATCTTGGGGTCCCAAAAAACTCCGTCCCATACTCAAAGCAAAGTTTCATCGCATGAAACAGATTCCAAGTGAAACTACAATTGGAAACATTCTTCGCAAAAAAGGCCTAGTCAAACCTAAGAAAAAAAGACCAAGAGTTCCACAGTCTCTATTTCCTTTTTCCAATGTAGTCGCTCCCAATGATGTATGGTGTGTTGATTTTAAAGGCCATTTTACAGTAGGAAATGGCAATCGCTGCGATCCACTAACAATTACAGATGCATATAGTCGCTACCTTCTAGCATGTGAAATCCTGAATAAAACGAATGCAGAGCAAACAAAAGCGGTATTTGAAAGGGTTTTTAAAGAATATGGACTACCACAGGCAATCAAATCAGATAATGGATCACCTTTTGCAAGTAAGGCCATTGGCGGCTTAACTAGTCTTTCTATATGGTGGTTGAAATTAGGGATCCGACCGGAACGCATTGAACCAGGGAAACCATCTCAGAACGGTCGTCATGAGAGAATGCACAGAACACTCAAAGAAGAAACTGCATTACCTCCAAGATCTAGTTTGGATGCACAACAGACCGCCTTTGATTCATTCCGTGAAGAATTTAATAAGGTAAGACCACATGAAGCTTTGGGTTTTCTGACACCTGCAAAAGTTTATAAATCTTCGAAAAGGACATTCCCAAAAAAGATTCTAGAGGTAGCTTATCCCACACATATTGTTACCGATAAAGTCCATGAAAGTGGTTTTGCGCAGTACGGGCCCCATCGAGTGTTCTTTGGGAATCCTTTCATTGGAGAGGTAGTTGGCTTTGAAGAGATATCTGATCGGCATTGTCGTCTTTACTTTGCGGATGCAATTCTTGGAATTTTGGATTTGTATACGAGTAAAGTGTTGAAATACCAGAGGCTATTGTATAGAATTGACTAGTAAAAGTGTAACCCATGTGAGTGATCTAAAGTGTTACCGATGTGCCTTTTCATACATGATTATGAATTCACCGATCAGACATATTTCGGGTCCATTAACAAGACTCACAAGCCTTCTTGCTTTCCCAAAACATCGGACCATTCGTAAACTTATGCGGAAACTCCACCACTTTCACTTTAATACTGGGAGAGAAATTGCAGTCAAACCGCCAAGAGGTGTGAAGATCATTACGGTGGCTCCGGATGGACCACTCCCTGTCAAACTCACCACAACCATTCGCACAAAACTTTACAAAACAGTTCTTCTTGGCGCTAAAAAAGGAGAAGAGGCTATGCAAAAAATTTTGAAGCGAAAGTTTAAAAAACAAAAATAACGATTATTTTTTTTCGTTTAGTTCACTGATAAAAAAGGCACCGTAAGGTTTGTTAAATGCATTTATAAAATCACCACCGATGTACCATTTCCCATTTCGATAATAACTTAAATTCCCAATATCGTTTGGGTTAGGAAACCAATCTAAAACTGAATTGGTTTTTGCATCAAATGCACCCATATATTGACTTGTCGTGTTACCATTGAGCCCATTAAAGGAACCAGTAATAAGCAGCTTCCCCTCAGGTGAAGTCGTAATTGAAGAAATCATTGCGTCCGCATAGATATTGTTTGGTGTCACGTAAGTTTGTGTTTGAGTATCGAATGCCGCTATGTAGTTAAAGGTTCCTAAACTTCCAATTGAAGTAAATATCCCTCCCAAATAAATTTTTCCATCTAGATAGGTCTGTGTATTTACACCGTTACTTGGATAATTAACATTTGATGGAATCAAACGCATAACGCCTGTGACTGAGTCTACGGCGCGGTAATTAGTTACTGTTGCATCCCCATTCATACTGTTATAAATCCCTCCAACAAAAACAACGTCCTTTACGACAAGTAAACTACTAGCACTTCCTCCTATACCTAAATTTGGGTTCCAAGATGTGAGGTTTAGTGAATTGGAATCAATGGAGGCAAGAGCATTACGAGACTGACCACCTACACCGGTCATACCATAACCACCAAAAAAAACTTGGTTTTGATTACTTGTGATAGTTCGAATTTCTGCTGAAGTTCCTGTGATGGAAAGATTGGTTGGGTTCAATTGATATTGGGGAAAATCTAAAATGGCAAAAGCAAATCTTGGGCTTCCGTTTACATTTTCAAAACCTCCACCAACATAAAGATGGTTATCTTTAACATGTAGAGCCTTGATCGAAAAATCAAAGTTAGGTGTGTTTTCGACTGGGTATCCGGTTTCCTCATCAAAAACCACAAAATTGTTTCTAGGTTTAATATTGACTGCAGTATGGTTACTTGCTATTAGAATTGTAGATCCTGCTACAACAATATCACCTGCAGGAAAGTAAATAGACGAATTTAGGCTGGGGTCCCACTGATTTAAGTTTTGGCTTGGTAAGTCGAAACTAGCACTATAGTTCCTTTTTTGTCCTTTTGCTTCTGTAAAATCACCAAGGACATAAAGTTTGTTCCCGATAACATTTAAGTTCCTGACATAACTGTTGAGAGAAAAGGAATTTTCTTTGATTGCACCTAATTGATTGTCTACGCCTACAAGATAATTGGAAGGTGTTGCTCCTATGGTTGTGAATTCACCACCCAAGTACACTGTGTTTTCATATTGATTGACTTTGAACACTTCCAGGTTTGGGTTTGGGGCCCAGGAAGTTTGTGTTCCATTTAAATAGAAGGACATGGCTCTACCAGCAAAAGGTCCAACTATATAGAGGACTCGGGTTCCGGTATGATCGGTTCCTAGATGTAAATCATTTACTTGCCCACCGGCTGGGGCCTGTCCTGTGAAAGAAGAATCAATGGCACCTGTTATTGGAGATAATTTAACAAGTCCATATCGTGGGTTTCCACCAATGTCTTGAAAATGTCCTCCAACATACAATGTTGAGTCGTCAGATACAATATCAAAGATAGAATTATCATAGGATGGGCTTAGAAATTCAGAGTTGAGAGCACCTGTATATCGATTGAGTGAAACAATATTAGTTTGGGAACCAGATCCCCATCCGACAAACATACCTCCCACGTATAAATTGTCACCTAATAATGACAAGGCGGCAATGTTCCTCGATGGATCTTCCACAGGTACAAAATTTGGATCCAATTGACAACCCGATAAAATATGTGCTACTTGGCTTCGTTTGATTCCTTGGACATGAGTAAAATCTCCTCCAATATAAAACCCACCAGATCCATCTGAAATGGCAACATTACTGAGTCCTTTTACTTTCAAATGGGGACAAAAACGATTGGGTACAACGGCTCCAGAAATGGAATCCACAAAGGCAGCACTTCCCGTCGGGACACCTGTCATCGTAAATTCTCCTCCAATAATCATTTGTCCTTGGTGAGTTGTGATGGCATTGACCCTGGCAACAGGACCATACACAGCCCATTGATCGAAGAAAGAAAAAGAGGGGAGGCAAGATGGAGAATGATCGCCGGTAACATACCGAATGATGGTTCCTAAAAGAAAAGATTTGGATTTAACATCACATACGTTTTCAAGGTCTGTTGGTTTACAAAGAGAAGCGGAAAGAGTGAGAAAAATAATAATCCCAAAAAATGAATACAAACGGGCCATAGAAACAAAGTCTGATCCTTCGAATTTGTGTCTAGCCTTTGAACGGGAATTTTTTAGGTCATTCTACTAAGAAAATTATTTCTGCAATCATTCGTTTAAACTAGATCGAACGAGCCCACCATTACTTCTCTTCAGAGCGTTCGAGAATGCCCCTCCCAAATAGTATTTTCCATTTTTATACATGGACGTATAAACAACATCATTGAATCCGCTAATCCATGGCGATACAGTATTGGTGTTACTATTGAAAACTCCAAAAGAATAGTTTTCAGTGGCTCCATTCAGTCCAGTAAAGGATCCGCCGATAAGGACATTCCCATCACTATAAGCTGCGATGTGGTTTACAATACCGTCACCATATACTGGGTTAGGTTGTTCATAAGATTGATTGGCGAGATTATAAACTGCAATATTGTTGAAGGTTCCTACGCTACCAATTGTTGTAAACTGTCCTCCGAGAAAGATTCTTGATCCTACTACCGCTTGCGCATAGACACCGCTATTCGGAAAATTAGTTGTGGAAGGAATGTTCCGTTTGGTTCCTGTGAGTTTGTCCACTGCTTGGTAAGATGTAGTCACGCCATCCCCGTTAATTCCGGTATACAAGCCACCGAGAAATACCAAATCATTAACAACGAGAAAATTTTCACCAGAGCCGTTTAGGTTCGGATTCCATCCACTTAAAGATAGGTCGCTTAAACTTAAAGCAAAAGCACCGTTTCTGACTTGACCGTTCACATTTGCCAAGCTGGTTCCTCCAACATATATTTGTGATTCATCACTGGTGATTGTGCGAATTTCTGGGGAGCCACTGAGGACGGTATTAATTGGACTTAGTTGGTAATGAGGAAACTCCAAAATTGCAAAAGCGTTCCTTGGTTGTCCTGCGACATTCGTAAAATATCCTCCCGCAAATAGTCTGTTATCAATTCGATGAAGGGTCTTTATCGGATTATTAAAGTAAGGTGTTCCTTCGATTGGTGCACCTGTCACTTCATCGAATACGGCAAAATTACTTCTCGGGAGAACATTCACTGTAGAACGAATGGAGGTGGTAACAAATACCACCCCATTTCCTGCGAGGACGAAGTCAGACCCTGGATTAGAAATGAAACCATCAAAATTTGGATTAAAAGCATTTACTGACTCACTGGGTAAGCTGAGTGCTGCCATATAATTTCTAACAACGGATTTGATCGAAGTAAAACTTCCACTTAAGTATAAAGTATCTTCGAGCACTCCAAGGGAAGCAACATTGCCATCCACATTATAATTTGCAGTAATGATACCACCTGTACCATTGTTAACCGAAGCAAAATTGGCAGCAGCACTAACTCCAACTAGAGTAAACTGGCCACCTAAATAAATTGTATTGTTGTACTGTTGGATCGAATTGACTTGGCCATTTGGACCTGGATTCCATGTTGTCAAAGTTCCATCAGGAAAAATGGAAAACGCATAGTTGTAAGTTGCAAGAAAATCCCCACCTACAAAGAAGTTCGGGCTTCCATTGGCGTCAGTTCCATAATACAAATCAAGACAAGTACCTGAGGTAATGATTGGACTGAAAGAGGAGAATAGAGAACCTGAGTGGAAAGATAACTTTGCGATACCTCGCTGTGCACCTCCGCCGATACTCGTAAAGTCACCACAGACATAGAGTGCTTGACCATCTGTTTCTAAATCAAACACACCCGAGGCCGCTGGATCTACGTTTGCATTGAAAGAGTTATCAATGGCACCAGTATAGCGATTGAGTCGAACTAAGAATTTTTGGTTTGAATCACTCCAGGTTGGAAACAGTCCCCCCACATAGAGGGAGTCACCCATGAGTAATAAGGCTCTAACTTCTCTGCTAATATCTTTGGGAACATTGAAATTGCGATCCAATTGGCACCCGGGCAGAATATGGGCAAGGCCGTATCTTTCTTCCCCTTGGACCCAAAAAAAGGAACCGCCAATATAGAATCCACCACTTCCATCGGAAATGGCGGTCTGCGTTCCTCCCACTACTTTCAAATAAGGACAATAACGATGGGGTAATACTTTCCCAGTGGCTGTTTCTAAATAAACGGCTCCCCCAGTAGAAGGGCCTACAAATTGGAAACTCCCACCGACGATGATTTGGTCGTTATAACTAGTCATCGCATTGACACTCGTAATGATTGAAGGTGGTGTTGGTTTAAACACTCCCCATAAATTTTGAAAGTCGAAGGATGGATAACAAGAAGGAGAGCGATCTTCTGTAACAAAACGAATTAGAGTTCCGTAAAAATAATCTTTTGATTTTACATCGCATGGGTTCGAAAGTTTTGTGGGTTTACACCCGAACGCCAAACCTATAAACACTGAGTAGATGATGATCATTTTTCGCATACTTACCATAATGCGATATTTTAATAAAGATTTGAGAATTTGTCTACTCGTTTGAAATAAATTTCTCCGAATCTGAGATGCGTCTAAGGGAAGATGGTTTGGATTTCCCTAATGTTAGTCGGAATGGGTTTTTTGATCCTATGGATTTGGACAATCAGTTCAAAAAATGATGGGTCTGTAATTCTATTACGCAAGAAAGGAAATCCCTCTCTTGAAAAAAATACAATTGTTATGGAATCCCAAAGTGGGGAATTTTTCATTCTGTTTTCCGCAGGTTCCTCAAAATTGGAAAAACGATCTCTGGATTTATTAAGAGACCATTTTGATCCAGAATTTTTATCCCATTTAGGATATGTTAGCTTAATTGGTTCTGCAGATGCATCGGGTCATTTAGCAAAAAACCGACGATTAGTAAAAGAAAGAATCCAGATTGTGGAAAGATGTTTGATAACTTTTGGAATTTCCAAAGATAAAATCCGAAAAATTTTTTTAGAACCAAGTTACGGTAGAAGTCCTGAGTTGCGAAGGTTGTTACGGTCCGTAAAGATTCAATACAAAATGGAAACATAGAGTGACATATTGGATTTGATTTGGTCTTTTGAATAATACACTATGATTCGAACTGATATTCAAATTCGATTTAATGATATGGATCCCATGCGGAGAGTCAATAACGCAAGTTACTCGGCCTATTTAGAGTTGGCAAGATTAGATTTTTGTAATCGTTATCTATCCGTTTCAGAATTAGATGATATTCCTTTTGTTTTGGCTCGAGTGGAAATGGATCTAAAAGCATCGGTTCTGCCAGGAGCTTCCATTTTTGTAGAGACATGGGTTTCGTCAATCGGCACTACTTCTTGGGAATTTTCGTATGAAATTCGAGATAAAAAAACAAATACACTTTATGTGTCAGCAAAAACTGTGCAAGTTTACTTTGACTACCGAGCCAAATCTAAAAAACCCATCCCGTCAGAATTTTTAAAATCTTTAGAAAAGGAACGTTTGTAATTTAGAACAATTCTCTTGAATCAAAATGTTTCCATTCCCAATGGTAAGCAGATTTGTCTCCGTATTGGATGCATTCCTCTAACCAATTGGATTCTCTGTCTGGGTTTAGAAGGGAATAGGTTTCTGATACCGAACGAATGAGTTCCCCATATTCAGGAAGGATTTCTGGAAGGAGTGGATCTGTATTTCGTTCGAGGAGTCGCACCACCGATTGGAGTAGGGCAAAGTAAATTCCCTTACGTAATAAATCTGGAATTCCTTTTGGAAGAGTCACCAAGGCCTCTATTTGTGGAAACAGTGACACCAGTTTTGGAACATGGACATACAAATGGCTTGGCAACTTCGATTGGATTTCAGTAAGATACACTTCATTCTTATTTTCACCCATGACAAATCCAATCTATCAGATACGTTCTCAGATTAAAACCATTTGTACTGCCGAAGGTTTTTCTTTGGTGGGATTTGCAGAGGCAAAGATCCCAAATTCCGATCTAGATCATTTGGATGAGTGGATTCGTGAGAGCCGGTTTGGGAATATGGCTTGGTTTGCCAAAGACCATGCAGTGGGGATTCGGAATCGTTTTGAAAATTTGGGCCTTGTTCCAAAGTCTGTAGTCTGTCTTGGATTTGTATACCGATCAAGTCAGGGAGAGGAAGTGGTTTCTCAAATGGAATCAAAAGTTTCTCGTTATGCGTTAGGTTCTGATTACCATATTGTATTAAAAGAAAAAGGCAATCGGATTTTAAAAACTCTTCGCACTGAGTTCCCAGATTATAAATTCCGCCAATCTATCGATAGTTTACCGATTGCTGAAAAAATTTTAACAAGAGAGTCTGGGATTGTTTGGCAGGGGAAAAATACCAATCTTATCCATCCAACGCTGGGGTCATATTTTTTTCTCTCAACTATCTTAACCGATTTAGAGTTAGGTGGCTCAGATCCTGAAGAAATTGTCACAGACCACTGCGGAAGTTGCCGTAAATGTTTGGATGTTTGTCCGACAGGAGCACTGGAAGAATATAAAATTGACGCAAGAAAATGTATTTCTTACCTAACCATTGAAGACCGAGAAAAAACCGAGGCCACGGATTCTTTTTTGCAATGGGATCGGAAGGGTTGGGTGTATGGATGTGATCTTTGCCAAGAAGTCTGTCCCTGGAATGCCAATGTGGCCAAACGTAACCAAGTTGAAACCACAGAACCAAAGTTTTTACCCAGAGCTTTTTGGACGGACCCTCAATTTACATCCAAAGAATCTCTCACGGAACAAGAATTTGGCGATCTTTTCAAAGACTCTCCCATTGAGAGGATTGGTGTAAAAATTTGGAATCGAAATTTAAAAAAATAGAGAAGTCTGATATTTTATTAATGCATGAAGGCTATGTGATCAGATCGAACTAAGTCCCGCACGGGTCGTTAGGGAAATGCACGGAGTTTGCTGATGCATAACGATGGCTTTCACGAAGTAAACTTTGCCGATAAAATTTCGGTAGCCAATTTCGGATCCTTAGCAGAACAAATGGCACTCACGACTGCGATCGAGTCGGCCCCTGCCTCCACAACCTCTTTCGCATTGGATTCTTTTATCCCTCCAATGGCAACGATAGGAAGTTTCGTTTGGGCTCGTAACCACTGCAGGCCATCCAGTCCCCAAGCAGGTTTTGTATTGGTTTTGGTTTCGGTATCGAATACGGGAGAAACTGCAATATAATCTAAGTTTGGTTTTGGATCTGTTTTTATCAGGGAATGGTAGTCTTCTTTTGTTTCCAAAGAGAGACCAATGATGGCATCTCTTCCAAGGATCATGCGAGCGTCCATCCAAGGAAGGTCTGATTGTCCCAGGTGGACACCGTCAGCGCCAGCCGCCAAACAAATATCTAGGCGGTCATTGATGAGAAGGGGAATCTGAAAGGGAGTAAGGATTTTTTTTAAATGTTTGGCGAGTTCGAGAAATTGGCGACTGTCTGTTTCTTTTTCTCGGAGTTGGACAAGGCTCACGCCTCCAATTGCTGCCAGTTGCACTACCTCCACCAAACTATGGTAGAGACAAAGGGGTCTATCTGTTACCAAATAAACCCCGTGGATTTTATTCCCCATTTAATCTTTGTTTGATGGTATCGGCACTGATTTCATAAAGAGCATCTATAAATGCGACTTGGAAACTTCCAGGAGCGGATGTTTTGGTTTTTGCCATTTCTCCGGCGATTCCCATTACTGCCATCGCAGAAGTTGCTGCACGAAATTGGTTTGCTTGAACGGCAGCAAAGGCACCACAAATGGCAGAAGCAGTACAACCAAGACCAGTTACCTTAGTCATAAGAGGATCCCCGTTTCTCACTTGGGCTTTGTCTGTACCACTCAGGATATAATCAGTGGCGCCTGAAATCACTACCACTCCACCAGTGACTTTGGAAAGTGATTTCCCTGAATCCACTGCTGAATCTGAAGAATCAGTTGCATCGACACCTTTGGTTTTTCCTGAGGAGTTGAGTGTAGAAAGAATTTCAGAAGCATTGCCTCGAATAATAGTGGGACTACCAGCTCCTAAGATTCGACGAATTGCCATATTACGCAAGTTACTCGCTCCGGCACCTACAGGATCCAGTATCAAAGGTTTCCCAATAGAGACTGCTTTTGTTGCAGCCTTTTCCATACTTTGGATCCAAAGTTCGGAAAGGGTTCCAATATTGATGACAGTTGCCGAACAGATTGTAACCATCTCTTCGACTTCTTCAATGGCATGAGCCATAATGGGAGAAGCACCAATGGCAAGAAGCGCATTGGCAGTGTTATTCATGACTACATAGTTTGTGATATTGTGAACGAGTGGGGACTTAGAACGCAATGCGTCCAAGTCGTCGATAGTGTTTTGAATGATTGATTGAGACATGCGGAGGTTTCCTAGGAAAACCTAGGCAATCTTCGTAATGGCGTCTTCTACTTTTTTGATTAAATCCGATTCAGACCAAGGTTTTTTTAAAAAACTATGTAGGTCGACTTCTCCTCTCAATTGATTGAGAGAGAGTTCGTCAATATGTCCTGAAATAATTATTTTCTTAATCTCTGGATAGGTTTTGTGGACATCCCTAAGAAACTCATCCCCTCTTTGATTTGGCATTAGCCAATCGGAAATGATGATCAGGATGTCGATTCCTTCTACAGCCAATTCTTCGATGATAGACCACGCCTCTTCTGTATTTTGGGCGGTTTCATAACGATACTCGTTCCCAAAATGTTTTTTGAGCTGAGACTTCAGGCTCATCAGAATAATTTGTTCGTCATCAACGAAGAGGATGGCTTTATTCATTGCGAATTATTTTCCGTCGTTAGGGCACTCAACGAGTTTGTCATGACCTGGGCAGGAACGTTTTTCTTTTCCTGGGCAAATGGCAAAGGATGCAGATGTAACGACAAAAAGACTAAATAAAGTGATGGTTTATTTCATAAAAATCCTCTTTGGAGATTAGACGACAGAATGGATGCGAAAGCAAGAACGATTTCTTCAAACTTTTGTTAGAATTTCGTACCCTTTGTCTGTGACAAGTACGGTATGTTCAAATTGGGCTGAGAGTTTTCCATCTTTAGTGCGAACAGTCCATTTGTCAGATCGATCAAAATTCACTTCCCAAGTTCCCAAGTTGACCATGGGTTCGACTGTAAAAATCATTCCGGCTTCGATTTTCGCTAATTTGCGGGGAGAGCGGAAGTGAGGAACTTGTGGCTCTTCATGGAAATTACGTCCCACTCCGTGTCCCATTAGATCACGCACAATCCCGTAACCCATAGGAGTTAGAAAATCATCGATGGCGTTTCCGATATCATCGATCCGGTTGCCTGGTTTGATCTGTTCGATTCCGACCCACATGGCTTTTTCTGTATCGGCCACCAGTTTTTCGGCTTCGGGAGTAGTTTTTCCGCCTACGATAAAGGTTTTGGAGGTGTCGCCAATATATCCGTCCACAATGGGGGATACGTCCAAATTCACAATGTCTCCATCGACGAGTACATCTTCTTTTTTCGGAATTCCATGGCAAACTACGTGGTTGATCGAGGAACAAATGGATTTTGGAAACCCTTTGTATCCTAGAGGAGCGGACCTATGGCCGTTTTTTTTTGTAAAAGTTTCTGCTAGATCGTTCAGTTCTAAGGTGGTGACCCCGGCTTTGACAAAAGGTTCTAAATAGACGAGGAGTTCGGCGGCAAATTTTCCCGCCTTTCTCATCTTTTCAATTTCTGATTTGTTTTTAATGTAAATCACGGATTAGAAATCTGTGGACCGAACCGTTGTTCTTTTGTTGGCAGAGGTTCTTTCCAAAGCTTTGTCGATGAGTCGGTAGATTTCTTCGTTGATTCCATCAATCGCATCGCCGGAAGTCATAAATCCCTTACTTTTAATATATGCTTTCACTTTAGAAGTGACAATTAGGGATTCCTTCGACGTTGTTTCTGTTTGTTCTTCGGACATGGATACCTCGGTTTTATTTCTTTCTAACTCCGAGGATGTTATCTACGAGGGATTTTTCAATATTTAATTTTTCGCTGATTGCCTCAGAAGACCACTGGTAGTTGTCGTGGAGGCTCTGGATGGTGGCCCTTTTTCGATCCACCAAGGGATTTCCCGAAGTTTTTCGCTCGACTTTTCCTGCCGGGGTAGGGCTTTGCATAGCTCCCTGAACGATATCCAAGAATTCGGAGAGTTTTTCGAAGGTTTCGTCTGCTTCGCCGAGGAGAGATTCCAAATCGTCCTTGGTTTCCCTTGACGATTCCTTTAAGTCTTCCAAACGTTTTTGCAAGGTGAGGATTTGGCGGTGACGGTCAGAAAGATCACCTAGCAGCTCTTCAATTTTGTCAAATTTACGTTCTACAGAATCAATCTGTGCTTCTCGTTCCACAAGGAAGGAAGTGCGGTTTTCTGCAGTTCGGATGGTTTCTGTAAGTTCTTTTTCCCGAGCCTCCACCACTTCGATTTCGCGGTCGAGGATGTCGAGGCGGGACTGGAGTTCCCGTGCATTGTGTTTTTGAGTTTCTAAGTTTTCGACCAAATGGAAAACAGAGTCTTGTGATTCCTGCAAAGAGGAAAGGAAGGATTCAATTTTTGATTGTTCGGTGGAGAGTTTAGTCACTCGGTTTTCAATAGAGCTAATTTCTGTTAGGCTCTCTTCGAAACCTTCCATAGTTTCCGAAACATGGACCAGGTTTGAGGCAAGAATTTGCACTTGTTTGTCGATGTCTTCTGATTGGAACTGTGCTTCTTTTAAAGTTTCTAGTTCACTTGTTATTTCTTTTCTAAGTTCCACAAATTCAGAAATTGCAGATTGGTAGAGGTTTAGGTCAGGTCTGCCTTTTTCAAGGGCTCTTAGGGCCTCTGAGATTTCTTCCACAGCACGGTTTGATTCATCTGCAATTTGTTTGGCGGAAGCAAATAAGTCAGAATGTTCTTTTACCGTTTCTAGTTCACTGGAAAGAGTTACGATCTCGTCTTTTAGTGTTTCCATTTCTGATTGAAAACTAGAGAGAGTTTCTTCTTTGGTATCGTTTAGATCTTGTAAACCATTTCCAATTTCGTGTTTTAAATCTTGGAAACGCTCCAAACTTTCTTTCAAAAAATCTTGGCTTTCTTTTGCGATTTCTTTGAATGATTTTTCATAATCTCTTTGATAAGTTTCGATTTGTTTTTTGGATTCGTCTTTGGAACGTTTAATACTTTCTTCTAAGTTGCGGCGAACTGTACTTAGGTGGTTTGTGATTTTTTCTTCGAGTTGACCAAGTTGAATATTTCCTTTGTCCAGAAGTTTTGTCAATTGGTGAGAGATTTTAGAATCAATGGTTTCATTGAGTCTATCCATCTTCTCTTCTTGCAAATTAAAGAAAGATTCTCCCGATTCCTCTAAGTGTTTGAGGATTCGATCTACTTCACTCCGAGCAAGTTTTGCTTCATCTTCCAAACGAGAAATACTTTCTTTGGTTTTAGATTCAGCCGCGATTTCCAAATTGGATTTAGCCTTTTGGAATTGGTTTTGGAATTCACCGAGAAGGTCAGCTCCTTCCACGTGGATTTCTTTTAGGCGGTCTTGGAGTCTTTCAATGCTATAGTTTTGATCACCTCGCATTTTTGCGAGTTCGTCTTCCCATTTGCTGACAAAGTCTTCCAGATGACTGTTGGCGATACGAATCTTTTCGGTTACAATTTCTTCGGATTCTTTGGCCTTTTCTTCTGCTGATTCTAAGATTTCGTGTGCGGACTCACGTAGCGCTGATTTTAACTCCTCTACGTATTCATCTACATCTTTGGTTTGTGCAGTGATGGATTCGCTTAAGTCTTTCACCTGCGACTGGACTGTCTCCAAATCCGATTCCATCTCAGACTTTTGGAGTTTAAAATCAGAATTCATTCTTTCTTCGAGTTCTTTTCGGAGTTCAAATAAAGAGGTTTTGATGACAGTTTCTTGGTTAGAACGAACGGAATCCAACTCGCGATCAAAGTCTTTCAATTCTTGGAGGGCACTTTTTTTCAAAGAACTTGCTTCTTCTTTTAGATCTTCCGAAATGCGGTGGAATTCTTCAGAGAAGGCTTCAATTTCACGAATGAGTTCTTGTTTGCGGATGTCCGCTTGTCTGAGGAGTTTGTTTTCCGCTTCCAAATATTTTTCTTGGAATTGGATGATGGTTTGGTTGATTCCATCAGCTTGCCTTCTTGTTTCATTGATGATGTCATCTCGTTTGGATAGCGTTTCCAAAGAGAGATCTTCAATTTCACGTTTGATGGCGTCTGTTTCCTGACTAAGACCTTTCATAAAAGAATCTTTGGTATGAGTGACTTGGTCAAAGATGGAATCAAAACGTTCTTGGATTTTTTTATCGAGTAGGTTTACTTTCTCGTCTAGTTTGCCAGAAGCACGTTGGTATTTTTCTTCCAACCTTTCATCAAACTTATCTACTTTGTCAGAAAGAAGAGAAGATGTGTCTTCGAATTTTGTTAGACGAACGTCCAAATCACCTTGTGCATATTTCATGGACTCAAGTAATAAATCCATTTCTTTGCGAGCATGGTCTAGGCGGCCTGCGGTTTCACCTACCATCACATCGGCATGAGACAAAAGTTTTTCTCGGGCAGTCTCCGCAATTTTGGATAATGAATTATCTAGAAAATCTGATTTGGTTTCGAGTAGGCTTTCTAATTCTACCATCTTATGTGCAACAGATTGTAATATTTCATCACTTCGGAGATTCAGTTTGTTTTGGAATGTATCCAACATAGAGATGGATTCGTTGTGAAGAGATTCCATATCTTCAGAAACTTCATGTAACTCCCGTTTGTGGGTGTTAATTTGAGAGAGTCCTTCTTCCATGTATTGTTTTTCACGGCGGACTTGATTACTCAAATCTTGGATTTGTTCCATCTCTCCCGATAGAGAAGAGAGGTAGTCTTTACTTGCACGGATTTTTTCGAATAGGTCACGGGATTCGGAACTTAATTGTTGGATGTCTTCGGCAACTTTGCGGGATTGTTTGACGGTGAT
This sequence comes from Leptospira vanthielii serovar Holland str. Waz Holland = ATCC 700522, assembly GCF_000332455.1. Taxonomy (GTDB): domain Bacteria; phylum Spirochaetota; class Leptospiria; order Leptospirales; family Leptospiraceae; genus Leptospira_A; species Leptospira_A vanthielii. The sequence goes on from NZ_AOGY02000024.1 coordinate 47,811, forward strand.
GTCTAGGTCGATTCCGGCATCTTTCACCAATTGGATTTTTTGGAGAGCAACACCTTGGATTTCGTCGGTCAATTTTGACGCATAACGTTTCAGTTGGGACAGTTTGGTGTTGGACTTGTCCAAACGACGAAGCCCAATCGTCACGGCAACACTGGCCAAAAAAGGCAATAAAAAGACTTCTAATCCCATTTTCTCAAAGATCCAATAATAGTATTATGTCGCATGAAGATGGTTGAAGAAAACCAGGCGGAGATTTTTTCCGCAAGCCTTTTTTAATTCAGTGAGAATTCACGGATTTGGATCCAAAATCGGGTGAAAATCTTCGCTTCTTCTGCCTCTAAAATAGCTAATCTTTCTTTAGCCCCCGGATCCAGGCGGAACATTTCCGCACTCATATCCGAAAGGTGGCCTTCTTCTTCTAAAATCAGGTTGGTTAGGCGGATGGGGGAACCAGTTTTGTCCAGAATCTCGTCGTACGCTGCATAGACGACCATGGCTCGTTTTTCAATCACCGTAGTGGTGTACAAATAAGCAAGGTAGGTAAATTGTTTTGGGTCGGGGAAAACTTTCTTTAGGTTTCGGCGTACCAATGTGTCCAGTTTTGCGAAATAAATTCTTGCCGCTGTTCCCCGGACGAGTGCGGAGTTTTGGTATCCCGATTGGAAACTGGGTTTTATGGTACGGGCTGCTTTTTTAAAGAAGAAGGCATGCCTTGCTTCTTCGGTGGCATGTTTCAAAATCATTTCCGAAGTTTCTTCACTGGATTGAGTGAGAAGAATTTTTCTCGAACCCAAATGTTCTAAGAGAGAAAGTGTATTCAACCAAAGAGCATGGTTTGTTTCATTGGCAACGATATCGGAGAGAACTTTTGGAATGGAATCATTCGAAAGTAAAGTAGCAGAACCCATAAATCCAAAATCTGAGAGATTGTTCTCTCGGCTAGTCTTTCTTCAGTGGAATGGTGAGTTGGGCAATGGTTTCCCCATCTTCATGGTAGATACGAAATTGGTCTGTCGGCAGACCTTCTCCTTTGAGTAGAATGACACAAAGGGCAATTCCAATTCCTTCTCCTTCTGAATTGTCTCCTCTTTCGATATAGTATTCCATGATGTCGTTATAGTTTTGCGCATGCAGTAGGGAGTTTCGAATTTTTTGCATCTCGCCGCGTACGAGGGTTGTATTGTTTCTGACATCAAACTTAATTTGGTTTTGATTGTGTTCGATTTTGACATGAACATAGAGTTTTTTTTCTCGTGCTAATGGTTCAAATGAATTCCCCCGGCCAGATAGGATGAGACTTTTGTACATCCTAACACCTAACTCATAGTCGGCGGGAGAGTGGATGTCTAGTTGGTTTTCCAAAAAGAACAATCTTTTGAAATTGGCTTTGAAGCCATTGAGGATTAGGTCTTTCACGATGGTGAAAAGAATGGCGGATAAGTCAGAGATCCCATATTTTTCTGTAAGTGCATCCAGTATGATTACCAAGTTCTCATCCAATACTTTGGATGCACCATAGATTGCCATTTCTATGGGTTGGGATCGGCCTACCCAATCCTTTACTTGTTCTGGACGAAACGGTTCCATTAAAAAATATATTGGCTCGGAAACAAGGGATTGGATTTGGATTTTTCTTCCACAAGCATTGTTTGTAACTCTTTTCTTAGACGTTCTGTAATGGAATCTAGCGTTTTCTTTTTGTCCTCTTTATAAGAACTTAAATACTCATTGATCGTAAATGGTGTTCCGAATCTAACGACTGCTTTGTGTGGCCGTGCTCTAAATTCCCCAAAAAGTTCGTTTTCATAACGATATAAAAACTCATACAATCGTTCCGCACTCGGTAGTTCTTTGATATAGGCGGTTTGGATGGTGATAAAGTCGTAGGCTTTGGTTGCCGCTTTTCTTGCCCAGGTTGCCATCTCAAGGCTTGGCAGTTCGCCATTCGGATCGGGCATTCCCACAGAAACCATTTCAAGGACACTCAAGATCCTTCTTAATTTTTCTATCGCATTGGCGTCAGCATCCCATTTAGGAATGTTGGCTTTTCTTGCAATGTTGTCGAGCATGGCATGACGCATTCGTCCGAGCCTATAATCAAAGTCATCGACTCTTCCCTCTTCGACAGGAACTCCATATTCTTTTTCCTCTCTTTCAATCATTCGTTTCCCCACAGATAAAAATCTATGGACAATATCTTTTCCGGTTTTTTCTATCCCTAACTTTTGTTCCATTTTGGTTATGGTTTGGTCGATGTCTTTTTGCATGGAATCGATAGAACCGGTCATTCTGTACTTAACGAAAGTAGGTAAAATCCAAATTTTTGCTTCTGGATCTTTTTTTAGTGCATCATCCAAACCCCAAAAACCTAACTGGGCCACTCCCGGTTGGAAGGGAAGTAAGGTATCGTTCATTCCACTTGTGGGTTCTCCTTCTGGAAAAAGGGCAAGTTTTCCCCCTTTGGAAGCCAGAATTTCTCTAGATGCTTTCAGGGATTCTCTGTCGGGTGCACCAGCTAACACTGAAAAGGCTCCGATGGATTGGATAAAATCACCAACAAATCCATAGGCCCATTCGAATACTTCTCTTGCCGCCATATAATGAAAACGAGAACCCATAAGATTGGCCGCATGGTAAGCAACCCCGGGTTCTTTAGTGGTAGGGTGATTAGAGATATAAAGGAGTCGTTCTTTTTGAAAGGATTTTAATGTTTTTTGGTCGGTACTTGATATCTCGATGGATTCCAGATTGTGGAGCATTTTATTGAGAACGGGAAGGGTCATATCCGTAAACCATAAAGCCGGGAGATTGAACTTTGCAGGGATAAAGGATTTGATTGACATAGGACGAATGCTAACAACTTAATCAAAGGAAGCAAGTACGAATTCACATGGCACTTATAGAAGAACTCAACCAACAAGGCAATTTTCTCTTCCGATGGCGCTCCTACATTCCAGGAGTCATTTTGTTCCTTTCCCTACTGTATCTACCGTATGTCCCTTATTTTCAAGGTAACTATAACTCCAATTTATATTGGCTTTGTGGTGCATTTTTTGTAAGTTTTGCGGGACTTTTTATTAGATGTTTTACGATCGGATACACACCTAAAAACACTTCAGGTAGAAATACAAAACAACAAGTGGCAGATGTAGTAAACCAATCAGGGATTTACTCTTTGGTAAGGCATCCTCTTTATGTAGGGAATTTTCTGATGTATCTTGGCCCAGTTTTTATCCTACGGGATTTTGCTTTTGCACTCGTTTACATCATGTTCTTTTATCTATATTACGAAAGAATTATCTTCGCTGAAGAATACTTCCTTCGTGGAAAATTTGCAAAAGGGTATTTGGAATGGGCGGACAAAACTCCTGCTTTTATTCCAAGGCTTTCCGGTTATATAAAACCCAAATTAGGTTTTTCTTTCCGCAATATCTGGAAACGAGAATACCCAAGTTTATTTGGAATCATCGTTGTGTTTACTGTTTTTGATCTAATCCAAGTTTACTACCAAGAACCGACACTCCGTGCGTTGGACATCACTGGAATTTGGAAACCTTTCCATACTTGGTTTTTTGGATTTGGTTTAATCTTTTATGTAGTCACTCGTCTCATTGTAAAGACCACCAAACTTCTAGAAGTCGAAGGTAGATAAACCTTTATGAGTCGGTTGTCCAATGGTTGGAAGATTCCTGAGTCTCTTGACGACAAAAAAGAACTTATGGAATCTTACCAAAAAACGGTAGAGAGTATGGAGGCGGAAAATCCGCTTACCATCTTTCGGGAACATATGGACAATGGACTTTTGTTTAAAGCAGGACTTCAAGATGCCACAAACCAACTCACAACATTCGCCAATTTGTATATGAGTATCATCGAACTAAAAGCAGAAATCCAAAAACAAACCAAGAACAATGTGACTTGAGTCCTTGTTTGCCGGAGAAACCTTCACTGGTAGATTCCCAAACAAATCCGTCTTTTTTTAACACTAGCAAACAAGAAACAAATTACTTACCAAAGACTGGTTACTGTATTTCTTTAAGTTCTACTTCAGAAAAACAACCTTCTGTGGAAAGAATTTTGAATTCTGATGTTAGGATATGGATATTTTTTGGATAGTTTGTTTCTTTTTGAAATTTGGGAAGTTTGGATAGGGGAATTGAAACTTCAGATTTATTTTTTTCTTCAAATCGGTAAACAAATGTTAGTTCGTCTTTAGGCATTCGCAGCTCTTTATCTACGTTGATACTTTCCCGTAATAAAAATCGCATTTGGAATGCAGGTAGTTTTTCACCGGGACAAGCAAAAACAATCAGGTTTTGAAACTGGCGAGGTAAAAATTGGGTTCCATCCCAAAAATGTGACAATTTCATTTCTAAGAAAAAATCAAAATCTTCTTTAGCGTTTTGTTTCTTTCTCCAGACAGTATCTTTATCTTTGTCTAATAAAAGATGAAGTCCACCAGATCCGGTAACATCTTCGATTCGAAACGGTGGGTTTTCTTTGTATTGGTTTATACTTTTTTTTGTACCGGAAAATAGATAATAGTTCCCGAAGAGAACAAGAGAAATGGCGAAGAGAATGGGAAGGACAATTACAGGTCTCATATGAAAGAAAAATTTATGTTTACCAACAAAATGGGCTACTTCTTTTTTTATGAATCGATTCGAAAGGAGCTCAGATGAAAATTGGGATTCTCGGTGGTACTGGCCTCATTGGTACATCGCTCATTGAAACAGCGGTCCGTAAGGGACACCGTTTCCGAGTGTTTTCAAGAAAAACTTCCTTACCTCCCGAACTTTCTTCCTATCCCGAATTGGAATTTGTTTCTTGTATTCTCCCACAAACCGCAGACTTAGAAGGTTTGGATGTTATCGTTAATTTAGTGGGAGAGCCAATAGCAGGCGTTAGATGGACAGAAGAACGCAAACGACTCATCAAAATTTCTCGCGTTGATTTTACGAGAGGACTTGTTGCTCGTGTTTTGGATTTAAAATCTCCACCAAAAGTTTTTATCAACTCCAGTGCTGTTGGGTATTATGGAATGACCGAAGGAACTCACGAACCATTTACTGAAAGTTCCGCACCGGGTGACGACTTTCTTGCCAAACTTTGTGTGGACTGGGAAAACCAAACTCTGCTATTGAAATCAGCAGGCGTTCGTTCTTTGGTTTTGCGAACTGGAATCGTTCTATCTCCGAAAGGGGGAGCTTTGGAAAAAATGATCCCGCCTTTTTTGCTGGGAGTGGGTGGTTCTATCGCTTCTGGAAAACAAGGGATGAGTTGGATCCATATATTGGATTTTATTTCTGCCATGTTACACTTAATGCAGTTAGAATCAGCACAAGGTGCTTATAATTTAGTTTCTCCAGTTCCTGTCAGTAATGAAGAGTTCTCCAAAGTTTTGGCAAAAACACTAAGACGTCCCAATCTTTTTAAAGTCCCTTCTTTCGCCATACAGGCGCTCTATGGAGAAGGATCCGTAGTTATCACGAAAGGACAGTATGTGCTTCCTAAACGGCTTCTTTCGACGGGTTATGAGTTTCAGTTTCAAAATTTAGAAAAGGCACTCTCAAATCTTTTAGAAAAACAGTGATTTCTTCTTTTCAAAAGACAAGAAGGATGAGAGACTGGAGCCATCCTTATCTCGGAGTAAGAAATGAACTCAAAAAAAGTATTAGTCTCTTTATTCGCACTCTCCTTCGCATTCGTGATGGTAGCCTGTGGCGATTCCAAACCAAAAGAAGAAACACCAGCTGCTGTTGAATCTAGCGCTAGTGCGGATCCTGATCTAGCTAAAGGGGAAGAACTTTACCTACAAAACTGCTCTTCTTGCCATGGTGAGAAAGGTGCTGGTGACGGTGCTGCCGCTGCTGCTCTCAACCCAAAACCAAGAAACTACAAATCTCCTGCTTCTGAATGGAAAAACGGAAACACTGCTGCGGCCGTGACTAAAACTTTAAAAGAAGGAATCAAAGGATCTCCGATGGTTGCTTACGGACATTTGGGTGATGATAACATTCGCATCCTTGCTAAATACGTAGAACACCTTTCTAAAAATTAATCATTGTCTTTTTCGGTTCCGCCTACGGGTTGGGACCGAACACTTGTCTTTATGAACCAAATCATTAAAAAAGCCGATCGACCCACTTGTGATTGTGGGACCACTCGTAACGATGAAAATGCACGCAAAGTTGTGAAGTACTCCACCTGGGGAATGATCGCCATGGGTCTTGTCGGGATATCAGCTACACCAACAGATGTGTACTTTGTCTGTCGGAAATGCAAACAACCCTTCGGTCGAATGACGAAAGAAGAAAGAAAATCGAAATCCTAATTTTAGTTGACCCTCCTTCTCGGTGGATTTCCCTGGAAGCTAATGATGGAAGAGTTTAAGATTCGATTGGGATTTGAGAACGGGGGAAACCTCCCTGTGATTCACATTTCTGGCGAAATCACATCCGAAGCCGAAGAAGAGATTGTTGAATCTTACGAATCCATTCCAGCGGACAAACGCCTTCGTGTCATTTTGAACTTTTCTGAAACTTCTTATATCAACTCTGCAGGAATTGCCACCCTCATCAGCCTGATTACAAAGTCATCTGAGAACCAGGGGAAAATCGAATTTGCCGGACTCAATACCCACTTCCGCAAAGTGATGGACATTGTTGGTTTGACTGACTTTGTCCTCATTCACGATTCTCTTAATTCTGCACTCACCCAAGTCTAAATTATTCTAGATTCCTAACTTCCCTTCCGTAAGATAGGAGGGAGAGAGGTCTTTTCATGAGTGAAGTGGAATTCCACGTCAAGGGCAAAACATACAAATTACCGGTCATCGTTGGTACCGATGGAAAAGAAGGAATCGACCTAACCGATTTTTATAGAAAAACCGGCCTAGTCACCGTCGATCCTGGTTTGTTTAACACAGCCCTCGGTTTGTCGAAAGTATCTAGACGTGATCCAGAAAAAGGTGAATTGACCTATCGTGGTTATGACCTGAAAGAACTTGCCTACCAATCCACTTTTGTGGAAACTTCGTTTTTATTAATTTATGGAAACCTCCCCACCAAGCAAGAGTTAAACGATTTTTCTAGTCGCCTCTCCAAACACTCAATGATCCACGAAGATATGTTGAATCTCTTTGATGGTTTCCCGGGTGTCGCCAATCCACTTGCTGTTCTATCGGTGATGGTAACCTCTCTTTCTAGTTACTATTTGCAAGAATATGAAGAAAAATTGGATATGGGTGTGGACCTAATTGCAAGGTTACTTGCAAAAATTCGTACCATTGCTGCTTTCACATACAAACATGCCGTAGGACACCCGTTTGTTTATCCTTTGGATAAAAATCCATATTGCACCAACTTTCTTTACATGATGCATAAAATGCCTGCGGACAATTATACAGTTCCCGAAGAGTTTGATCGTATCTTAAACCAAATGTGGATTTTACATGCCGATCACGAACAAAATGTATCCAACACAGCAGTACAGGTAGTTGGATCCACACAAGCTAATCTATTTGCATCGATTTCTGCAGGGATCATGGCACAGTGGGGAGCTCGTGAAGGTGGACGTCCTACAGCGGCAATTGGTCTTATCGAAGACATCATCAAAACGAAAACACCTGTTAAAGATTATTTTGAAAGATTCAAACGTGGTGGTCTAAACATTCAAACCAATGGATTTGGACAAAAGGCTTATGATGTGGTGAGTCCTCGCGCACAGGTAGCTCGAGAAATCATTCGCGAATTCTACAAAGGTAAAAAGTTAAGTGCCGTGGAAGATGTAGCTCTCCAAATTGATGAAGTGGTTTGGAACGACTCCTATTTTATGGAAAATCTCCTCTATCCTAACTTAGAATACTACTCAGGGCTAGTATTTCACACATTGGGAATCCCTAAGAATATGTTCTCTGTCATGCAAGTGATCGGTAGACTTCCTGGTTGGCTTGCCCATTGGAGAGAACAAAGGATGAAGGGAGACTTCTCAAAAGTTCGTCCAAAACAAATATATGTGGGCGAAAACCAAAGAAAATACATCCCCGTTCAGAATCGTCTCTAGGTCAGTTAGACTAGAGTTCTCAATGAATTTCCGATGGTTCGGAATGGTGTGGTGTTTGGCGCTGATTTCCTGTATGCCGAAAGAAGCGCCTCCCAAGGTGGAAAGAGGGGTTCTCTCCGCCGAGTCGTATTTAAAGGATCAGGCAAAAACGATAGAACTTGCAGGAGACTGGGAATACTATCCCGGTCTTTTGATTTCTCCTGTAGAGTTAGAAACTTTGGACTCAACCCGGGAACCTCACTTCTTTGAAGTTCCCGGAATTTGGTCAGAGTCTTTTTTCAAAAGGGGATTTCTTGCAGGGGATGGGTATGCTACCTTTAGTCTGAAAGTAAACCATGGACATAAAGGAATCCCCCTTTCCTTAAAGGTCCCTGAAATGGAGACCGCCTACAACCTGTTTATTGATGGGGTAAAGGTGACGTCAAACGGTGTTGTATCCACTTCTTACCAAACAGGAAAACCAGAATACCGTCCTCGTATTGTCGATTTTTTTCCAAAAGAAAACCAAACTGCGATTCTATTACAAATCTCCAATTACCACCATAGAAAGGGGGGACCTGCCCAAGTGATCATACTTGGAAGAACCTCCGATATCCATAACAAATATGAATTCGCTATTTTACGAGACATGTTACTTGTCGGAAGCATTTTGTTTATGGGTATTTATCATTTGTTTTTATTTTGGAGCAGAAAAAAAGATCCTTTCACCTATTGGTTTGCGCTCACCTGTATTCTTGTCGCCTTACGGGTGTTTATTGCAGGGAATAAATATATCATTCAATTGTATCCCGACCTTTCATGGGAAATTCATTTAAAATTAAGTTACCTAAGTTTCTTTTTAATCACACCTATTTTTGCCAGGTACGTTTATTTACTATTCAAACCATATTTTTCAAGACGAGTTTATGAATTTTTAAAATATCTAGGTTTTGCTTTTTGTTTTATTGTTTTGGTCACTAGATCATCGTTTTACACGTATTTGATGGTTCCGTTCCAGATTTTTACTTTGGTGGGAGTTTTTTATGCATTCTTTGTTTTGACTAGGGCCATTCGTGATTCATTACCTGGATCTGTCATCTTTTTGGTTAGTTTTGCAATCTTTATTGCCAGTTTTATCAATGACATTTTGGTAAATAACCTAATCATTCATGGCCCTCTTACCATTCACTTTGGAATTTTTACTATGTTTTTTGTACAGTCCATTTACATAGCTAAGAACTTTTCTAAAGGATTTGTAGAGGCTGAAGATTTGGCTATTGAACTTTCAGATAAAAATCAAACGTTACAAGGTGTACAAAACCAACTAAAAGAATTAAATGAACGATTGGAAACTCGAGTCAAAGACAAAACAGAGGAACTACAAGGAAAACTGGATCAAATTGGAAAGGATATGAGACTTGCAAAGTCCATTATCCAAAGTGTCACTAAACTTCCTGATATAGATTCCTATCTAAAGGTAGATATTTTATACAAACCAATTGCAGAAGTTGGGGGTGACATTTATTTCGTAAAAAGAATTCAGGATTTTTATTACCGATTCTTTTTGGGTGATGCGACTGGTCACGGTTTGCAGGCGGCTCTTTATTCCATGATGATCCAATCGGAATTTGAACGTGTATCTGCTGTTGCTATGCGACCGAATGATTTGTTATTCTACATGAACCAACATTTTTATGATAAAAATGCGGATCTTCAGATTTATTTCCCGGCACTTGTGATGGATTTTGATTTCCATCAAAAAATCCTACGTTATGCGGGAGGTGGTGTCCAAAACCAAATCCACATGAAAAAAAATGGAGCCTTCACTAAATTAGAAAACACAGGTCCCATCATTGGAATTTTGGAACACTACCGGTACGGAATATTAGAATCCAAGGTGGAGTCGGGGGATCGCATCTTTTTGTTTACGGACGGTTTGTTTGAGGAGTTAAACGAATCAGACGGAGCCCAGGCTTGGACTGATTTGTTAGAGGTAATTCAAAGTACCGTATCTTTACCATTTGCGGAGGTAGTTCCCTCTATCCAAACCATGTTATTTCAGAGGATGAACAAATCGCAGTGGAAGGATGATTCCACTCTCGTTTTTATAGAAATCACCTAACGGACGATTGTGTTAGGTGACCTCTATAAAGTCAATTTGGCTTCTTATTTAAAGAATTTAGTTTGTCCAATTGTAATCAAAATTCTGATCTACCAATCGCCGGAAGACCCGCCACCCGCAGAATCACCCCCACCTCCGGACCAACCATCAGAACCACCAGAGGACCAAGAATCTCCCCCGCTAGACCAACCTCCGCCACTGTAAAAACCGCCCCCAGACCCACCGCCACCTTGGCCAAAACCAAGAACTCTCTTTAAAATCATCACTAAGATAAAAAGGAAAATCGCAACAAATAGAGCCGCCGTTCCACCAAAGATAAAAACTAACAGAGGATAGAGGACAAGTAATCCCACAATCGTAAATACTAGTCCACCAAAGGCAGGAATAAACATAGAAATGAATGTAAAAATTCCTCCAATGAGTCCTGAAGGTGCAACTTCAGAAAAACTATTGTTACCGGTAGTTGCAACATCATCTTCGGAAGGAGCATACTCTCCTCGGATCGTTGCCATAAGGGCATTGACTCCGGCAGTTACTCCGCCATCCATATCACCCGATTTAAAACTAGGCCTAAGTTCATTGCGGATAATCTGTTTTGCCTGTATATCAGTGAGGGCTCCTTCAAGACCTCGTCCCACAGCAATTCTCATCTTCCTTTCGTTAGGTGCTATGAGTAGAAGGACCCCATTGTTTTTGTTTTTTTGTCCTAATTTCCATTCATCAAAGATTTGGATTGAGACATCTTCTATCGTTTCATCGTGTAGGCTAGGGGTTGTATATACGGCAATTTGATTCGAGGTTTCCACTTCAAATTGTTTGAGATTCGATTCGAGTTGGTTTATTGTAGTTTCGGACAAAATTCCGGCATGGTCCATCACTCGTCTTTCGAGTTTAGGAACTGGGAAAGAAGAGAGTGTTGTCATGGTTTGCAAAAGAACCAAAACAAATAACCATCCTTTCGGTTGTTTAAGAATAGAATGCAATTTTGTATTTATAGACTTAGGGTTGATATTCATTACATCAATTTCCCACCGTCACGGATTTCGTTGGAGATTTCGTTTTTGTCGTCTTTCTCAATTTGGATATTGTATTTTTTAAGAAGATCACCACAAAAGAGAATACTAGAAACAATCCCTTCTTTTTTCTTATTGGACTTCATTCCTTCTACAATCAATCGAACTGCTTCATTCCACTCTGACTTCGGAACTACCTTGGCAATTTCTTTGTCCGGTAATACTCGCACGAAGTGTTCAAATAAAGAAATGTAGATTAAAATTCCTGTTCTATTTTTGGTTCTAAAAACTTCTTCATCTAAAAAGGCTTCTTTGGCTCTTAGGTCGACAAAGTATTGTTTGGCGCCCCTGGATACTAAGTTGATTCTGATTTTTGGAAATATAGATGTGATGGCTAACCCTAGAAGTGCTCCAACCCAAACCGAAAGAACGGCAAAAAAGGACTCACCACCCCAAACTAGACTGTAGAGATTTTGGGTTGTATAAAATGTAACACCACTGACTCCACCCATTAGAAAGGCTCCAAGCCAGGCCCATTCTTTGTAATGGTGTGAAGATTCTGCAAAAAAGGGAACGATTTCTGCGGAGGTTTTGGACTCTGCCTCTCCGACCGCTGACTTAATTTCATCCAAATCGGATTTAGAGAAATAACGTGCAAGTATACTCATGGGCAGAAGAAAACCAGGAATCCCACCCAAATCAACCAAAAAACCTAGATTTTAGAATCGATGACGATAACCAAACTTACTAAAAATAAGTGGAGGATACTAAAAAAGAAAAACCGTTTTGCGAGTAATTTATCTTGGGAAAGTTTCAATCGATACGCAAATACCAAAATCAAAATCGTGAGGAGGATTGCAGAAATGAGAAAGAGTAATCCCATCCGAGGATCTGCAAAGTAAAACCCAATGACGGAAGCAGAATAAGCAATGGCATATAAAAAAATTTGGTTCACAGTTTTCTGAATTCCTGAAACTACAGGCATCATCGGAATTCCAGCAAACGCATAATCATCTTTTAAGAAAATCGCCAATGCCCAGAAGTGTGCGGGTGTCCAAAGAAAAATCATGAGAAATAAAACCCAAGCAGGGATGGGAAGGGCATTCGCCATCGCAGCGTATCCGATGAGTGGTCCAATACATCCAGAAATCCCACCGATAACAATGTTTTGTTCCGTTCTTGGTTTTAGCCAAATTGTATATAGAAACACATAAGAAAGTAAAGCCGAGAAAGCACAAACGGCCGTTAGTAGGTTGACAAAGTAAGTTAAAATTCCAAATGCAAGAATTGCAACCGCAACTCCCAAACAAAGGGCAAAGACCGGTGAAATTTCCCCAGAGGGAATAGGCCTTTGTTTTGTCCTGTACATCACGGCATCTCTTTCTCTTTCAATGTACTGGTTGAGAATGAATGAGGCTGAACTCATTAGGTAAGTGCCAAAAAGCGTGATGAAAATTTCCCAGAAGGAAGGGTATCCGATAGTCCCTAAATACATTCCCGGAAGAACGGTAGCAAGGACAAGTACTGTGACTCTAGGTTTTGTGAGTTGGTTCCACAATCGGAACATTATAAAACCTCTTTTCCCTGAGACCTAAAATGATAAAAAGCAGCAATAAAACAAAACATAAAAACTAATACACCGTTTAGTGTATGTAAGCCGGTGATCAGTTTCGGGAGTTGATACAATACGTTCATCGCACCCAATAAAATTTGGAAAGAAACCAAATAAGCGGCAATTTTAAGGGATTTTTTAACTTTTTCGTTTTTTAGATAGAGGATTCCGTAAGCAGAGAGCGAAAGAACAGAAAGAGCTACCAAATAACCAAAGAACCTATGTTCCATTTGAAAGCGAATGGGGCCAATCATTTTGGGGAACCATTCTCCATTACAAGTTGGAAAGTCGGAACAAACAAGTCCTGCATAATGAGAACTTACTTTTCCTCCGAGAAAAAGTTGGTATAAAACTACAACGAGCGTAAATACAAAAAAATATTTGCCGGGCCTGTTCCATTCAAACGCTGAAGAGTTATCTTCGGAGATAAGCAATCGGACGGTCAGACAAGAAGAAAGTAACAATACTGCATTGAGTAAGTGTAAGTTAACGGTTGTTGGGTGGAGAAGCTTTGTGACAGTCAGTCCCCCAAGGATAACTTGTGAAATCAGGAAAAAAAGCGATAAGGTTGCCGCAATTCCCAATCGATCACGAGTCTCTTTATTTCTCAATACCCATATAAAGCCGATCCCTACGAGGATTCCCAAGATACCAGAATAGTATCTATGGCCCACTTCCATAAAAATTTGGAATGTAAATTCTGGCACAAACTTCCCATGGCACAAAGGCCAATCAGGACATGCCAACCCAGAATCAGTTGCTCTTACGAGTGGTCCGTAGAGAAGATTGATAAGGATCATAGCGGAAAGAATGGTGTAAAAACGTTTGAGTGTCATACGTCTATCTGTTTCCTCCAGGTTTTGTGATCTGAGTTTGGGGAAAATAAAATTAATCTTGCATCTTTTAAAAATTGTTGGATAAAAAGAGCAGTTTTTCGTATAGACTATATCAGGTAAAATTATGCAAAACACAGACCTTTACAATAAGGGTGGCTATTGGACTTTCCTTGTCACACTCGTAATCAACATTCTATTCTTCGCTTATATTTCCTTTGTTCATCCGGGTACTCCGGATAACCCAGGAATGGAATCGAAAAACGTTCAGTCCAAATAGGGTAATTCGCCAAACTTTCGTGAACATTAGATTTTTCTTTTTACTTTGTTTGTTTTGGACTGGGGTCTTATATGCGTATGACCCACATTCCAATCTAACCCGGGAAAACAAACTCCCGAAAGAATTAGAAAATATTGGATTTTCCGATGTCACTGGGAAGTCTCTAAACTTGGACATCCCCTTTCGCGATGAATCGGGGAAATCCGTTCGTTTTTCTGATTTTCTCTCCAAAGGGAAACCAGTCCTTCTTTCTCCTGTTTACTTCAAATGTCCTACGCTTTGTAATTTTCACCTCAATGGTGTGTTTCAAGGATTAAAGGCACTCGATTGGACTCTCGGCAAAGAATACCAATACATTGCCGTATCCATAGACCCGAAAGAAAACGAATCTATTTCGTTTCCAAAAAAAGGGGCTTATTTGAAGGAATATGGTAGAGAAGGAGCAGAATCGGGACTCCACCTCCTGACCGGTACACAAGAATCCATTGATGCACTCACAAAACAATTGGACTTTCGGTATGCTTGGGATTCGGAAGCGAAACAATACATCCACGCCAGTGGAGTTTATGTTTTGACTCCCGAGGGAAAGGTTTCACGAATCTTTCAAGGGATTCAAATCGAACCAAGAGATTTAAAATTTGCCTTTCTTGAGGCATCTTCTGGTAAGATTGGGAGTTTTGTGGATAAGTTTGCTTTATTTTGCTTTCAATTTGATCCGAGAAAAAATAAATATACGATATACGCATACAGGATGATGCAATTCGGGGGGGCGGTCACCTTACTCCTTCTCGGTGCGTTTTTATACATAAACTGGCGAAAAATAAAAAATAACAACCGTCAAGGAGTCACATAGATGTCTTGGAGCAGTCTCATTCCAGCGACCTCGTTCATGCCTATCCAGGCAACTGAAATCGCAAAAGAAGTCGATCTTCTCTATGCGTTTCTGATCATAGCAAGCCTTGTTTCGTTTGTCATCTTGATTGGTGGAATGACATGGTTCCTCATCAAGTTCAAACGTACAAGTTTAGACCAGAAATCCGCATACATTACTCACAATAATTTTGCAGAATTTCTCTGGTCGTTCATTCCTCTCATCATTATGATGGGAATTTTCTACTGGGGTATGGTCATTTTTGAAAAACTTCGAATTCCACCAGAAGACATTGCGGCTGAAATTCACGTAACTGCGGAGCAGTGGGCGTGGACTTATCGTTATGCAAACGGAAAAGAATTTTATAGTTCTGCTAACGATCCTATGATTGTTCCTGCAGGAAAAGCAACAAAACTCATCCTCACCTCCAAAGATGTCATTCATAGTTTCTTTGTTCCCGCTTTCCGAACCAAACAAGATGCGGTTCCCGGAAAACTCACCCAACTTTGGTTCGAACCAAAACAACCAGGTGAATATATTGTTTTCTGTACTGAATATTGCGGAACCAAACACTCCGGTATGATGATTAAAATCAAAGCAGTTCCTTCTGAGGAATATGCGGCTTGGTATCATGCTGAGAAAAAAGGGGAAGATAGTCCTGCCGATCTTGGAAAGACTCTGTTTGCTCAAAAAGCTTGTGCTTCTTGCCACTCGGTCGATGGATCTAGAATTGTTGGACCTACTATGAAAGGACTTTTTGGTTCTGGTAGAAAGTTTGCTGACGGAAGCCAAACCAAAGCAGATGAAAACTACTTACGTGAGTCCATTCTTGTTTCATCCGCAAAGATCGTAGAAGGATATCCGCCAGCAATGCCGGTATTCCAAGGTCAATTGTCTGATGAAGACGTTGCCAACCTAATCGAATATATCAAATCCATTAAATAAGTAAGGAAGAGAGATGAGTTCAGCACATACAAAAACCGAACATGGTCACTCCACTGACCATAATTATCTGAACCACGGATCTGGAATCTGGTCTTGGATGACCACTCTGGACCACAAACGCATTGGTCTTATGTACTTCGCAACAGTTTCTACCCTTTTTCTAATCGGTGGTTTCTTTGCCTTAGGGATTCGATTGCACTTAGCTAAATTTGGTGCTACACCACTTTTAGAGCCGGACACTTACAATAAGTTTATGACCTTCCATGGTGCCATTATGGTATTTATGGTAATCATTCCGGGAATTCCGGCTTTTCTTGGAAACTTTGTCCTCCCTATCCAGTTGGGTGCGAAAGACGTTGCTTTCCCAAGACTGAACCTTGGTTCTTACTACGTTTTCATTGCGGGAGCTGCCATTGCTGCTTCTTCCATGATCTTTAACCAAGTAGATACAGGTTGGACATTTTATACTCCATACTCTACAGCAAAGACTTCCAATGGTGTGATTTTGCTTGTTTTGGGTGCCTTTACTATGGGTTTTTCTTCCATCCTTACGGGACTAAACTTCATCGTTACCACTCATAAACTAAGGGCTCCTGGAATGACTATGGACAGAATCCCACTGATGATTTGGGCTTTGTATTCCACTTCCATCATCCAGATCCTTGCAACACCAATTCTTGCCATCACACTTCTTCTCATTGGTGCTGAGAAAACTTTAGGTGTGGGAATCTTTGATCCAGACCTCGGAGGAGATCCAGTTCTTTTCCAACACTTCTTCTGGTTCTACTCTCACCCAGCAGTTTATATTATGATCCTTCCTGCGATGGGTGTGATCTCTGAACTCATCACTGCGTTCTCCAAAAAAACAATTTTCGGTTACCGTGCGATTGCCTACTCTTCGGTTGCGATTGCGGCAGTATCCTTCCTTGTTTGGGGACACCATATGTTTGTTTCTGGTCAGTCTACACTTGCTGGTATCATTTTCTCCATCATCACTATGTTTGTTGGGGTTCCGACTGCGATCAAACTCTTCAACTGGATCTCTACTATGTATCGCGGAACTGTTACCTTCGAAGCGCCGATGCTCTTCGCTCTTGGTTTTATGTTCCTCTTTACAATCGGTGGTTTGACAGGGGTTTTCCTTGCATCGACTGGTATGGATGTTCACTTCCATGACACTTACTTTGTGGTAGCACACTTCCACTACGTAATGGTGGGGGGAACTCTTATGGCGCTTATGGGCGGTATTTTTTACTGGTTCCCAAAAATGTTTGGAAAGATGACTTCCGACCTAGGTGGAAGAATCTCTTGGGTTCTTATCTTTACTGGATTCAACGTAACCTTCTTTCCTCAGTTCATACTCGGTGCTATGGGAATGCCAAGACGTTACTTTGACTACCTTCCAGAATACACAAACCTAAACCAAATCTCTACCGTGGGTTCTTGGCTCATTGGACTTGGATTTGTGGTTGCGCTTATCACCATGATTCATGGAATTCTGAAAGGGGAAAAAGCTCCTGACAACCCTTGGGGTGCAAAAACACTCGAATGGCAAACGTCTTCTCCTCCACCACACGAAAACTTTATCAATACTCCAACAGTAACTGCAGGGCCATATGACTTCCGTTAGTTCTTCAAGTGAATTTCAACACCAACACCATTTTAAGAGTGCAGATCACCAGTATGCCTCTTCCAAACAAGGGATATGGATATTCCTTTGCACAGAAATCCTGATGTTCGGTGGCCTATTCGTAGGTTACCTGATCTACCATTCTCTTTACCCAACTGTTTTTAAAAACGGTTCTGAGACTTTGGACTGGAAAATGGGCGCGGTAAACACAGTTGTCCTTCTCATCAGTTCCTTCACAATGGCTGCGGCAATTAACTATGTGCAACGTGGTTTGCATAAAGTAGCGGCGATTATGCTTGCTCTTACCATCGCTTGTGCGGGTGCCTTCATGGTAATCAAATACTTTGAATACAGTCACAAGTTTCATGTAGGAACAGTTCCAGGAAAGTTTTCTCTTGTGGATCCAACTTGCGCTGCAGGTGGTAAAAGAGCAGAGTGCGAATCTAAAATTTCCGCCCTTCTAAAAAACCCAGCAGAACTTGAAAAGAACCACGTAAGTGCAGAAGAAGTCACTCGCCTAAAAGCGGTAATTTCTCAACCAAAATGGGAAATGTTCTATGGTTTTTACTTTGTCATGACTGGTCTTCACGGAGTTCACGTGGTAGCGGGCGCTTTCCTTATTTTCTGGGTTTTTATGAAAACTCTAAGAAGAAAGGTCGGACCTGAATACTACACTCCAGTAGAAGGTGTGGGTCTTTTCTGGCACGTAGTGGACTTGGTATGGATTTACCTCTTCCCACTTCTTTATTTGGTAGGATAAAAGGTATTATAGAATGGAATACGTAATCAATTACGGACTTTACTTCATTGCTCTTGTTGCAGTTTTCACTCCAATTCTTGGATTTGGAATTTTTGCTCCAGGGATTGCAACGGCTACCATTTTAGGATTTATCGTAAACTGGTTCGGTCAGTTCTTTCAAACTGACCGGTTTGCAAAATTTACAGACGAAAACAAAGATAGCAAATTGTTAAAATTTGTTTTAGGTGATGAAGATCACAAAGAAGATCATGCTTCTGCATCCATGTGGGTAGAAGATGGTGAAGAGGAAGAAGAACATGACCACCATGTGATTTCCATTAAAACATACGTATATGTTCTATTGGCTCTTTTCTTTGGAACTTTTATTACTGTTTGGGTAGCACAATACGACTTAGGAAAGTGGAACATGATTGTAGCCATGGCGGTCGCAACATGTAAGGCATTCTTCGTATTGGCTTATTTCATGCATTTAAAGTATGATAATATGCTGAACCGTGTTATTTTCTTATCAGCTTTTGCCTTCTTAGCACTCCTTTTTGCTTTCTCTTTCGGCGATATCATTTCTCGAATTGCTCCGACGACAGAGTTCCCAGCAAAACCTTTCTTCTAGAAAAAAATTGCCAAAACGATTTTAAACAAGCCCGCCCTCGCGCGGGCTTTTTCGTCTAATGAGGAATCGTGTATTACTATTTCAAAACGATTCTCTCAAAATTCCTAGATCTGGTTCCCGAAAGGGAAATTCATAACCAGGATTATCTTGCGGAGTTAGACAGACACACTCGAATCATCCAAATCCCTGGTAGTATCATTGGCGTCTTTGCTATGTTAGGTTTCGCCTTTGATACAGATGCCAAACTTCACCCTGAATTTCCTGAACTATTTTACTTTCGAATTGGATTTAGCCTACTATGCATCTTTTATATAGCCTTTATTCTCTATAACCACTCAAAAAAGATACATTCTCGTTGGGAAGGTTTGACTTGGGCCTATTTGGTCTATGGGTATCTGTTGTTTACTGCGGCCTATTATACGGGACGAATCGCAGACGATGCCCCTTATGTTTCAGGATTTCAGATGTTGGTAATGATCCTCCCTTTTTTACCACTGCCAAGAAAAACCATGTTCATCTATTATCCCATTTCTATTGTCATCTTTGTTCTTTCTGTCCTTGTTTATAAACCAAATTTAACTACTGCTGCCGCTGCATATTCCATGCAAAACTTGGTCCTCAGTTATATTCTTGGAATTTTTAGTGGGTTTATTATTGAAGGATACAGGTTCCATTCCTTTTTAAACCACAAACGAATTATCAAGAAGAATGAAGAAGTCACCAAAACTGTAGAAGAAATCCAGATATTAAAGTCTCAACAAGATGGTGATTATTTTTTAACATCACTGCTACTAGAACCTTTGCTTGGTCATGAAGTGGATGGGAGTGCTGTTGCGATTGAAACTGTGATCAATCAATACAAAAAATTCTATTTCCGAAACAAGGAATATCAGTTAGGTGGGGATTACATATCCGTATTTAATTTAATTTTGCAAGGAAAACGATACAAAGCATTTATTAATGGGGATGCAATGGGGAAATCCATCCAAGGAGCAGGGGGAGCGATTGTACTCGGAGCAGTGTATAACTCCATTATCATCCGTTCGAAGATGGATCCCGTTTCTTCCAACCGGTCTCCCGAACGTTGGTTAAATGATTGTTATTTAGATCTGCAAAAGGTGTTTGAAACCTTTGAAGGAGCCATGTTAGTTTCTGCCGTAGTGGGGTTGTTGGAAGAATCAACGGGGACATTATATTTCATCAACTTAGAACACCCTTGGGTGATATTGTATCGTGATGGAAAAGCATCTTTTATCGAAAACGAAATCCACTATTATAAGTTAGGTGTGATGGAAGGGCTCTCCGATACATTTATCTCTGTTTTTCAAATGAAAAAAGGAGATAAAATCTTTTGTGGTTCGGATGGAAAAGATGATTTGGTTCTTTCTGAGAAAGGCAGATACCGTGATATCAATGAGGACCAAAATTTAATATTAGAAAATATTGAAGAAGCGGATGGGGATATGCAGTCTGTTTTGGATTGCCTTCGGCAGAAAGGAAAGTATTCTGATGATCTAAGTTTGATATCTTTACAATACAATTTGGATCCATACCCAAAACCAGGAAAGTTTTATGTGGAAGCTCGTGAGAATATCCGTGAGAAACGTTTTGATAAGGCCCTGGACTTGTTGTTGTCCTACGAATCTGCACTCGATACATCTATATCCGAGTTAAAGTATATTGCTAAGTTGTATGAAAAAAAAGGGGATTTGGTAAAGGCTATGGAATATGCAAGCCTTGCCTTAGAGAATTACCCATCAGATACCGTATGGATGTTTCATACGTCTGTATTATACAAACGAATGTATTCTTTGTACAAATCTCAATCGTTCCTATTTGAATCGCAAGAACTCGGAGAAAGGGTACGTTTGCGACAACCTTCTAACATTCGGAATTTGATCCATTTAGCCGATGTTTGTCGTTTGAATGGAGACAAAGACCGAGCTTCCTATTTGATGGGATTGATCAAAAAAATGTCTCCAGAACATCCTAAGTTCCAAGAGTTACTATCAATCTTGTAATCCTTCTGGGCCAAGGGTAGTTCTTAATCATTTCTGCAATTGAATGATTCTGTCTTTTATTTCTAGATTCTGGAAACCGTAATTGTCTCGAATCCACCCAAAAGCCTTGGCTGTATAAAAGAACGTATGGGTTCTATCATTTTTATAATACCAACTTTCAAAATTGATGGAGTCGTCATAAGGGTGAGTGAGTATATACAAACTTCCACCTGGTTTTAATAAATGACTTAGCTTATGAAACTCTTTTTTCGGTGAATGAAAATGTTCTACTACTTCTGTGAGAATGATATAGTCGTAGGTTTGTTTTAGGTTTTCTGGGTAATTGTGAAAGAAGGGATCATATAGTTTTATTTTGAAATCCACTTGTTCTAATAGATATTGAACCACTGGCCCCGGGCCCGCACCATAATCTAAACCTTTGTCAGTCGATTTTTGGTTTGCGATGACCATATCTACAATTGGTTTTAGAAAACTTTGGTAACGGATATCATCTACATCATTATTGTGTTCTGTATATCTTAACTTTTCTGCTTCCTTATTTGGCCAAAATTTAGGATCCATAAATATAGAACGACAATTTGAACATCTAAAATACGATCGAAGCCGGCCTGTATAGTAAGGAGTAGAGTCCGATTCGCAAAGAAGGCATTTCATAATTTATAATATCATATTGGAAAAATGATTAGTGATTTCAACTACGATCTAACAAACCGTGAATCATTCCGATTTCATAAAAAACCATTCTATTTTTTTGAAGCGGTGTCCGACAATTAGAGTAGTAGAGATACCGGAACACCCATGCAAAATATAGATTATTCGAGAAAGCTGAGATCCGGCCGACCCCTAGAAGGTGAGGTTCCATCCTATTCTCCACAACCGCATTCTTATCTCAGTAACCCTCAAAAACCTAAATCGGCTTTTATCCTTCTTATTGGTGGAATTTTACTTTTTACTTCAGGGATGGTAGTCGGAATCCAGTTGGGGCAAAAAGAGACTAAATTTAAGGAAAACTCGGAAACTTCATTCTCCAATGTAGGTTCCCAAAAAATACCTGCCCCAAAACTGACCCAATCCAATGAAGAAGGAACAAACCAAGACGAAAGTCGGACCGAAGGGACAGATTCTTCTTCTGGATCACCGTTCCCGGCTACATTGAAATTTCCTCCCAAAAATGACCAAATCAACTATATGGTCCAAATCGGGGATTTCACCCCAGAGGAAGCGGTAGCCGTAGGAAAACAGCTAATTGATACCCATCCCTCCTTACGAGGAAGAATCTTTCGTACCTCTACCGGTAAACTATTCGCTGGATACTTTTATCGTTTGGATGATGCCAAGGAAACATTGGATATCGTGAAGTCCAAACTGCCTTCCCTTACGGATGCTCAAGTAAAAACTATACGATTCTGAACTATTTTTACCAACTTCCTTGACATTCGTCAATTTTCAGGTATAGTAAGGACAAGAGTATTTACGGAAGTTATTATACTTACTTGGCTACAAAAAAACTAAACGAAAAAACTAAAGAGCCTAAATTCAAGGTTGGGGATTATGTTGTATATCCCATCCATGGAGTAGGTGAAGTCACAGAAGTTGCTAAAAAGCTGATTCTGGGAAAGAAAAAAGACTGCTACAGTTTGGAAATTCAAGGTTCCAAAATGAAGGTCTCAATCCCGGTGGATCGCGCAATGGATGTGGGTATCCGGTCGATCATTGATAAAAAAGAGATCAAAAAAGTTCTCACTCTCCTGAAAAAGGATGAGGTCGACACGGAAGAGGACTGGAAGGTCCGTTACCAGAACAATATGAACAAGATCAAGTCTGGTTCCATTTTCGAAGTGGCTGATGTTTGCCGTAATCTTTACAGACGTGCCTATGGCAAAGAACTTTCCATTATGGAAAGAAAGCTCTATGAGAGCGCCTATAATTTAGTAAAGATGGAAATTGCACTTAGTAAAGGTGTACCCCAGGAAGAAGCAGGGAACATCGTCTCGGACGTGTTAGCGGCTTCGGTTCAGGGATTGGCTCCAGCACCACCTCCAAAAGAATTGGATGATGATCTAGATCTAGAATAAACTTCCGTTTTTGCTCAACTCTTTTACAAGGATTGAGTTATGAAACACTTACTTTCAGCCCTTGGGACAATTATCGTCTCTTCGGTATCGTTTTTCTTCTTATATTCGGAATCGCAAAACCTCGTTTTGGCGGGGACTCTTGCTGGATTCATTCTCCTTTACTCCCTATTCCTAGTGTTAGGTGAAAGAAAATTATTCCCTGAAATCAAAGCCGATGTTGTACTTTGTGCAAGCGTTGGAGCTCTTCTTGGTCTGTCTATTGCGGCATTTCCAGTAAGTCTCCTGAACGATTACGGATATAAATCTATCGCTATCTTTGTCGCTGTTCTTTTGTTCCTTACAGGAATCAAAACAGGAATTGCTTTCTCAAGGAAACCGGGTCTTGCCATTTTTGGTGGTGGTGCTGGCGGAGCAGGTTCTAGTTTTCAAATCCCTGGTTTGGAAAACGCAAACAGCCATATCCGCGACAAAATTCTAGACACTTCCGTTGTCATTGATGGTCGTATTTTAGATATCGCTGACACTCATTTTCTAGATGGCCCCCTCATCCTTCCTAACTTTGTATTACGGGAAATCCAACTCATTTCCGATTCTTCTGACCCAATCAAGCGGGCTTGCGGAAGACGTGGTTTGGAAATGTTAAACAAACTCCAAAGAAAAGGATCCATCGAAGTTAAAATTACTTATACTGATTATTCAGATACAAGAGAAGTCGATGCAAAACTTGTGAAACTCGCACGTGATACGGGGGGAGCTGTTGTAACAAACGACTTTAACCTAAACAAAGTAGCTGAATTACAAGGAGTTCGAGTTCTCAACTTAAACAACCTTGCCAATGCTTTAAAACCTGTGGTGCTTCCTGGGGAAGAATTCCAAATTTCCGTCATTAAAGAAGGAAAGGATGAAAACCAAGGTATCGGTTACTTGGAAGATGGAACCATGGTAGTCATTGAAAACGGTGGTCACTTAGTTGGAAAAGATGTAAGGGTTGTTGTGACAAGTATCATCCAAACTGCTGCCGGTAAGATGATTTTCACGAAAGTGCAAAACGGTAACAATAACTACAACAAATCGTAATCTATTTTAAGTAGTCTAACGGGTATGAAACTAGTTCGTTTTTTAATTTCACGCGAAGGGTTCATATCCGTTTTTTGTTATACGATTACAGCTGTATTTTCTTTCCTTTCCTTTGCCCCTTTAAGTTTCCCTTTTTTTGTTTGGGTGGCTCCATTCGGACTTTTTATCATCGAAAAACGAAACAGAGGTGAGTGGAAAAAACTCATCTACCACGGGTTTGGCTTTTCCATTTTATTTTATTTAGTGTCTTTCCATTGGGTTTACCATATGACCACTGTATTTGGTGGTTTTGATTGGTATTTGGCGGTTCCCATCTTTATTGGTTCGGCAATCCTTTTAAATTTTAAATTCCCTGTTTACCTTTTGGTATTTTCTTTTTTAGCCAAGCGAGCGGGGCGATTTTTCCCTCTCATAGCTTCGGTTTCCATTTTATTTTCTGAATTTTTGACTCCTCAAGTTTTCCCATGGTATTTTGGCAATGTTGTCGCCGAAAATCAAATTTTGGCACAAAACGCAGAATATGCGAGTGCATACGGATTGTCTGCATTTTTGTTTTTTGTTTCTTATTATTTGTTTTATTTAAGAAAGCCAAAATACTTTTTACGGTTGTTTTTAACATTCCTTTCCAAACATAAAAACATCCAAAAGAAATTTGTCTTTGCTGGACTTGGGATTGTTTTGGTTCTCGTTTTATTTTTCGGGAACGGATACTATTTATTTCAAAAGTGGTCGGCTATAAAACCCATTGCGGAACGAGATGTCCTCGTTATACAACCTAATGCACCACTAGAATTTCGAGATGGGCGTAATCCCGCAGAAGAGATTCGCAATCTCATGACTCGCATTGATACCATGACGGAGATGGAACTCAAAAAAAGTCCTGTCGATCTGCTTGTATTACCAGAGTCAGGGATTCCCTTTTTCACGACTCATGATACAGAAGTCACTCGCTACAGTCGGATCTATTGGCATCAGTTTGAATCGCTTATGGCCATCCTTAGCCTTCGTCACGGGACCAATGTTTTTTATAATGAACTAGATGCTGATTTGGTTCCAACGGCACTCCCTGGTCGAATTTCTAGAAGGGATGTTCGAATGTACAATTCGTCTGTACTTATGAATCCAAATGGAGAAAGAAGGAATAGTTACCAAAAGGTTTTTTTACTCATCTTTGGAGAATACATGCCATTTGAATGGATGTATGCTTTGTCTGGACAAACGGGACAATTTGCACCGGGAACAAATCTCGATCTTATTCCTTATTATGAATCACGAAAAAATCCATCCTCTAGAACAAAAGACTTACATTGGGAAGATACAATGACTATGGGGCCTGCCGGTGTTCGTGAATACTATTCCAAAGACAAAGTAGAAGAAAAACAATTGGGTAGTTTTTTGCCTTTGATTTGTTATGAAGTGATCATTTCTGAATTTGTAAGAAAGTTTCAAGGAGATCCTGACTTTATTGTCAATGTTACCAATGACAAATGGTATGGGAACTCCGTTGAATCCTACCAACACCATACTTTGGGACGACTCCGGGCCATCGAGTTTCGTAAATGGATTGTTAGGTCCACTAACTCGGGTACATCGGTGTTTACTGACCATTTAGGAAGAAATATTGATAACGACTTTACTCCGATTGAAACAACCGCTGTGATCCGGAAAAAAGTACAAGTGATTCCTGGTGAAATGACTTTTTATAGATTATATGGAAATCTGCTTTCCTATTTGTATATGGGAATTGTTGGTCTAGTGTTGTTATTTTATGCAAAAAGGAATTCTTAATTTTCTATTTGAGAATAGATTTTATTTTGCAGTTTATATTTCGGTTGTTCTTCACATAACATTAATTATATATTC
Organism: Leptospira vanthielii serovar Holland str. Waz Holland = ATCC 700522; assembly: GCF_000332455.1. Lineage (GTDB taxonomy): Bacteria > Spirochaetota > Leptospiria > Leptospirales > Leptospiraceae > Leptospira_A > Leptospira_A vanthielii. The sequence goes on from NZ_AOGY02000024.1 coordinate 73,566, forward strand.
ATTCAATCATTCCGATTCTCCATACCAAAAAACGCTTTGTGGACCACCTTGGATATATGCAACGGAAGAAGAGAAAGAAGTCTCTTTTCAGATGAGTTTTGGTAAGTCGGGTAGTGAGACTGGAAATGCCGAAACTACTGATGATCCTGGAGATGGCGAAGAAGGGGAAGAGGGTGACGGAGGTGGCTTTTCCAAAGGCAAATATAAGGGGAGCCAATGGGAAGATCTGGTAAAAGATTTGGAAGGCACTTCGTCCTTACGCAAACAGTTTAAAAATGATTATGACCAAATCAATGAAAACTCTGGAGTTGCTGATTCCTATATCAAACGAAATCGCGATTATGAGGACATCATTGTAAAAGATGTACTGCCCACTGTAAAAGGAATTCGTGATCCCTTCCGTGTTGACATAGAAACTGCCGAAGACAATTTATTTGTACATAAAGAACGAAACCGTATCATAGAAGAATTCAGAAAAGGGGATGAGTCATCTCCTCCGATCACCATGCGGATTTCGAAAGAAGGGGAAGCAGAACCAAAGTCTCCTCTTTCTATGCCCAAAGAAGATCGAAGTAAATATTTAGATCGAACTCTCAAACAAAAAAAGGAAAAACAGTTGGATGAATTCATTTCCCGGTACATGGGTTATGATCCAGACAAAGGGGATCTCAGTTTTTTTGTTCGCGATTTGTACTATGAAAACTTGCAAAGGTTAGCCTACCCATTTAGTGGGGATCCCAGTTATTTTTCCATTGATTACTTTCAAGAAAATCTAAACAAAGAAGATTTCCTGAGACAAATGATGGCGGCTCTCTCTGAAAATTTGGGAACAAATACAGGTACAGAAATTCTTTTTACCATTGAAAATATTTATGAAATCCAAGCAAGGGCTCTCGAACAGTACTTCTATGCAAAAGAATACTTAAAACTGGCAACACCAGAACAAAGACAAACTTTAAGGTATGAAACCTTACGGCGAGTGGAAGAAAAGTATCGGAAACTTTTGCGAGATAAAAAACTATTCACTATTAAGGATGTAGAGGAAGCATATTCCAAAAAACGAATCGATATCATCGATACATTGATTAAAAAAACACCGAAAGGGTATCGGATCAGAGATGGTTATTTTGATAAGGGAAGGATCCTTTGGGAAGCAGGAATGGTCCGTAAGGATTCCAAACTTCTAACGGAAGCCATTCAAACTTGGAACGCCATTCCCCGTCTCCCAACCAATGGAGATTTTTTAAATGAAAAGGCACATAACGCCGTCCAGTTATTGCTACGAGATCTTGGAAATGTATCGGATGCGAGTCAGTTATCCTCCGGATCCAAAGATCAAATTGAATTTATTTTACGAACTAGACTTAGTGAAACGATGACCAAGAAAAAAGAAAGGGAGGACAAATTACTTTGGCCTAAAGCGAAACAAAAACAAGGGAATATTGGGAACTAAACCGAATTCACCACACCGCATAACGAATGTTGGTTGGTTTTCCTTTGGCGATCAAACTTTATAAATGAGTTCTTTAGATTTTTATATTTTCGAGACCGTTTTCATGGAACTCTTGAGCCCATTTGTCATGAAAGGGAGTTTCTTTTTCGATTCGTTCTTCGATTGCCATTTGGGAAATGGCCGTTTCGCCGTAGTGGCGAAGGAAATCTCTGTGAGCCAGTCTTTCGATGAGTGCTTGCCAGAACACTTCGTCTTCGTAGTCTTCTAAAATATCAACAAGACCACTTTCTTCCTCGAATTCCCGAGTTAAATAAGGTTCTCCATTGTTCTGGTCAATTTGGACAATATTTCCAAGGCCTGCGTGTTCGGCTTGGGAAAAAACGTGGCGAACCACATCGGCGAACCTAGAATCCGTGTCAGGTTCATCCTCTGATCTGTCCTTGGCTTGTAAGGTGGAAATGACCCAATCTCCCATGTACACTAACTTGAGCAGGGTTTCGTATTGTTCTAGGGACAGTTCCATTTCCATTTAGGATCAGGTTCGGTCATGAGGTTATGAAGAAAAGAGTTTTTTTGCGGAAAGAATCGATACAGCGGGTCGAAAATTCAGTCTTCTAAAAGGATTTCTTTGTTACGGAGTGGCCTGTATTTATCTCGCACAATCGCAGTTATGTCATCAATGGCAACAAGAACCTCTTGGTTCGGATCGTTACCTTCGAAAGGTAAATAAAAAAATCCAAGAATTCGAATCGAACTTTTCTGCAAAAATACCCTATCATTTTGATCAAAATTTTTTGAAATCGAAACCGTGATGGATTTCCAACCTCGATAATTCAGTGAGGTGAGATTTAATTGTCTTACTTCCGCATCTTGCGACTCTATGATCAGTGTTAGGTTCCCGTTGGACTGTGAAGAGTAGATGGGAATGGTAATTTCCTTGATAAAGGCATTCACTTCTATGGGTTTAGGAAAATATAAAGAAAAAGGGAAATTGGCATCTTTCGGGATTCGTAAGACAAGTGCTTGTTTGGACCCTGGAATGGGTGCTGTAAAATTGGCAGAAAGGGAGATTTCTGGAAGTTTTGTACCTTTTTCCAATTTAGTACGCAGGTTTTCCCGATTGTAGTTGGGCAATTCGAAATTTTCGAGCAAAATTTCCCGCCAAATGCCTGTCTCAGCCCCAATCGGAATCATTCCAAATACGAAAAGAAAAAGTGTAAGTTTCCTTGAGATTCTCAGTGCAATCATGTTGACAATAATTCCTTACAAGGGGGATATATATGTTTTATCTGTAAAGAGGAGACTTATACAAATGCAGGCGCACAAATACCTTTTGGCCATACTGACAATATCTTTCGCAGGCCAAATTACAGCACAAGTTGCTGCACCAAAAGCCACTACTTCCACCAAAGACCAGGCAATCAAAAAAACAGAATCCACCTCTACACAAGCCAAAGATGGTGTTGATAAAGTTGAGACAACTGTAAAAGACATTTTGGGTGACAAAAAAGAATCGGGAGCTACTTCCAATCCAGCTGCTCTTTTCATTACAAGTAAAACTTCTTTTTCATTAGATGCAAAAGACGAATCATCCACAATCGATTTTATTGAATGGAAACCAAAAAACGGAGAATACAGAAAGTATACTCAGCCAATTCGTATTTCTGAAGAAGGACTAACTGAAGTTTACTATCGTTCTGTGGACAAAGTTGGAAACGCAGAAACACCTAAGATCCTCGTACTTCATGTTGATAACACTGCTCCTCGCGTGAGTTTAGTTCCTCAAGAACAGTTTTTTGTGTTAGACGGAGTTCCTTTCGCTTCTAAAAATAATACATATACTCTTGTAGCAGAAGACCAACAAACTGGTGTTGAAAAAGTTCAATTCAACGTTAACCAAGAAGCAACAAAAGTTTATGCAGATCCAATCAAATTGGAAAATGGTGGAGCAAACGTAGTTAAGTATTCTGCTACTGATAAATCTGGAAATTCTTCTCCTGAATCTTCTATCATCATTACTGTTGATGATGTGAAGCCTACAATTGAAATCGTTCCTTCTTTCCCGCTAGTTGATATCAATGGTAAAAACTTTCAAAGAAAAGGAAATGTATTCTATGTTAATGCAACAGACAAAGAATCTGGAATCAAAAAAATTCTAGTAAAAGTTGACGAAGAAGAATACAAACTTTATGTAGAAGCAATTGCAATTGAAACACAAGGTGACCATGTCATTAAAGCTATGGCAGTTGATAACGTTGGGAACCAATCAGATGTAGTGGAAGTAAAACTTTCGGTGGATTTAACTCCTCCAACTTCTACGATTCAAAAATCAGCTGAAGAACCAAAAGTAGAAACACCAGCTCCGGCAGCTACAACACCTTCTAAGTAGTTTTTTCACAAAAAAACTAGAACCGCAAGGTTACAAAAAAGAACCCCTTTCTATATGAGAGGGGTTTCTTTTTTATCCTTTGTTTTCCCTAAGTTTTGTGCCTTTTGCGGATCCTATGATCGATTTTCGGAAACGATGGCCGTTTGTAAACCTTGCACAAAACGAAACTACCTTCCACAAAAACAAATCCTAAAACCAAACCAGGTAAAACTTCCGTCCGATCGATTTGTTTTTTATGACCAAGTTTTCTATTTGCAAATGCGAGGAAGTTTTGAAAAGAACCTCTTTCAGTCTTTGAAGTTTGAAAATGAACGGCATCTGGCAAAATATTTTTGTTTGGGGCAAAGGTCCTTGTCAAAATATTTAAAAGGAGATCCTCCCGACAGTGTGGTTCTTGTCCCTTCTTCCCCAAAGGCGGGGCCGAGACCATACCACGCTTCTTATGTCCTTCTGGCAAAATGGAAAAAACTCTGGAAAATCAGGGAAGATACTAGCTTGCGTAAGGTTTCGGCGGACAAACAGTCTTCGCAAGGGTACGAAAGCCGATTTTTTCATGCAAAAAAGGCATTCCAATTCACAAAAAGTGATAGAATCATTGAGGGACTTCATGTTCTAATTGTAGATGATATATTCACAACGGGTGCCACTGTAAATGAAATCGCTAGACTGTACAAACAGGCTGGGGTTAGAAAGGTGACTTGCGTTGTTTTACTGTTAAGCGGGGGTGATTGAATCGAATGGATGTTCAAGTCAAGGATGACATAAGGATTATTAAATTTTCTGGGGCCATCATCAAGGTTGATTCCGATGAAATTGAAAAAGAACTTTCAAAACTCACGCAAAGTTCTGTTAAAAAAATTATTCTGGATTTAACAAAAGTTCATCATATTTGTTCCACAGCTCTTGGCATTTTCGTAGCCACCAAACGTAAGTTAAAACCTATGAATGGTGATATTAAAGTGATCGTTGTAGATGAAGATTTGATTCAATTGTTTGAAATTACAATGCTTGATAAAGTATTTGAAATTTTCCCTGATTTATCGGCTGCAATGGAAGGATTTCAACTCGACGAGGAAGATTCCAACTGACAAAGAAAACTTTAGCATTTGCTTCCGGGAGTGCACACAAATGGAAGGAAATGCAGATGTTACTTGCCCCCTATGGTTATGAGGTTGTCCTTCCTAAAGATTTAGGAATTTCATTCTCTCCGGAAGAAACGGAAGACTCATTTACTGGAAATTCCTTTATTAAATCAAAAGAACTCTATCGCCTGACAGGAATTCCCTCTTTCGCCGATGATTCTGGAATTTCCGTTCCAGCACTCGGAGGGGAACCGGGAGTGTATTCGGCTCGTTACGGCGGCCCGGGACTTACTGATAAAGAACGTGCTCTTTTCCTTTTACAAAAGTTAGGTGCAAGTGTGGACCGCAAGGCCTACTATAGTTGTGTGGTAAGTTTTGTGGACGCAAATGTTGCAGTGTCTTTTGAAGGAAGGGTCGACGGACTAATTGCCGAAGACTACGATGAAGAAGGTAAATTCGGATTTGGATATGATCCCATTTTTATCTACCCACCCTTTGGAAAACGATTTTCTCAAGTATCGGAAGCAGAAAAAAATACCGTCTCCCACCGTAAAAAAGCAATGGAGCTTTTTTTGGATTGGTTGCAGAAATACAAATAACAAAAGTTAGTTTTATGAGCTGACTGCGCCTCTTTTGTCCTTATGAGATTTCTCCTCCTCATTTTATTATTCCTTATTTGGATTCCTTCATCGGGATGGGCGTTGCATGCTCAGGTAGTTTGTTTGGGCGGAGAATGCTCCCATATCCCCAGAGAATTTCAAATTTTGGGGAACTTTGCGGAGCCTGTTTTTGATAGAATATATACTAACGGTTTTCTTCGTTCTATGGGGGAAAATGCCGTTTTACAAAATTTGAATTCTAACCAATCGGGTGGAACCAGTGTAAGTCGTTACCGGTTGGGGCTTGGATATACAATATCACAAGGTCAGGCTAAGGCGCGAAATTTATATTATGAAAATTCCGAACTAAGGACTTTACCAAAACTTGGAGTAGCTGCATCACCTGCATTCAGTTTTACGGCCAATTTAGGCGAATGGATCGGTGGTTCTTTAGCCAAACAATGGAATCTCACAACGCATTTTTTTCCCTATGAGTTCTGGGAATCCAATATTCCTTTTGTAAAAATTCGCAATACAGAAGTGAACGGACGTGTCACTAATTTTGGTGCTGTCCTTCGTTACTTTCCTATTGATTCTGGATTTTCTTTTGGAATGGGAATTTTCCAAACCAATCAAGATATCTATTTAAGCTCTTATGATCGAAGGCCCACTCAATTTAGAATTGATGGTGATAAACGACGTTGGATTGGTCAGAATGATTTGTTTTACCAATCGAGAATAACCTCTGGTTCCTTAGATATAAAATACAACTTCACCATTGGATTTTTATCCATTGTACCTGGTTTAGGTTTTGTATATAATCATGGTTATACGGCTATTCGGGCCAGTCGGTTTGCAGCAATTTCTAGAATGGAAAATCCTGATGACTTTGACTCTGATCCCAGTGCCATCGGGATCCGTCTCACCACAAGGCATAATCATAGATCAGGCTTCGGGTATGGAAGTTTAGGACTTCAAATAGGTATGGGAGATTTTAGTCTAATGACAGAGTTCATGACAGGGAAAGACATCCAGTCGATTAACCTTTCCCTGCAAAAAAATTTTAAGTAGCGAGAATCGCACCACCAGTGAGACGTTTGTAGAAATCGTTTCCTTCCCTGTCCAAAAACTCTTCGTAGTTTCCTTTGAAGTCTTTGATTCCTTCTGGGGTCACTTCGATGATTCTTGTACAAAGAGAAGAGATAAATTCCCTATCGTGGGAAACAAGGATCACTGTCCCTTCAAACAAAGATAAGGCGTAGTTTAGGGCTTCAATGGTTTCCAAATCCAAGTGGTTCGTTGGTTCATCCAGTGCAATGACATTGTCACAAGCAAGGATCATCTTTCCAATGATCATTCGTGATTTTTCCCCACCGGAAAGAACAGTTGTAGATTTGTTCGCCATATCCCCAGAAAAAAGCATTCGACCGAGGATGGCACGAATTTCTTGAACTTCTGTTCCTTGCGGAGAGTTACGTAACAACCATTCTACGAGAGTATCTGCATCTGGTTCCATCGCCTCACGGTGATCTTGTGGAAAAAAGGAAGTTTCTACGGAATCTCCCCATTTCACCTGACCAGAATCTGGTTCTATTTTTTTAAGTAACATTTTGAGTAGTGTGGTTTTACCAACACCGTTGGTTCCTACAATTCCTACTTTTTCCCCTTTGGTGATGGAGGTACTAAATTCTTTGATGACTGGTTTCCCATCATAAGACTTAGAAATGTTAATGGCTTCAAACACATCCTTTCCTAGTGTTCGTTTTGCTTTGAAACGAATATAAGGTGCCACACGAGAAGATGGTTTTACATCGACCATCTCACCTTTAATTTTTTCTATCATCTTTTGACGAGAAGTGGCTTGTTTGGATTTACTGGCGTTGGCAGAGAATCTGGAAACAAACTCTTGTAAGTCGGCAATTTTTTCTTTTGCCCGTTTACTATCACTCATTAACTGCTCGCGTGTTTGTTCTGCGGCAATCATAAAGTCGTCATAATTTCCAGGGAACACTCGAATGGTATTGTAATCCAAGTCGGCGATATGAGTGGCAACGGAATTGATGAAGTGACGGTCGTGGGAGATTACAATGACCACACCTTCATAATTGATAAGGAGTTCTTCCAACCAGTGGATGGTTTTGATATCTAAGTGGTTCGTTGGTTCGTCCAAAAGAAGGACATCGGGTTTTAAAAATAAAACTTGGGCGAGAAGTACTCGGAGTTTGAAACCGCCGGTAAGAAAATTCAAAGGTCGGTTATGGGCTGTTGTAGGGATCCCTAGGCCTTCCAGAAGCTCTCCTGCCACGGATTCGGCCTCATACCCACCCATATCGGCGAAAATTTCCTCAATCTCGGAGATTCGCATTCCGTCTTCATCGGTCATGTCCTCTTTGGCGTAGATGGCTTCTCGTTCCGACATGACACTCCAAAGTTCAGGATTTCCCCGTAGAACTGTGCCAAGGACCGTCTCATTTTCGTATTCGTAGTGGTCCTGTTTCAAATATCCGACCTTAACGTCCTTGTCGAGAGCGACAGAACCGGCCGATGGCTGTAAAATACCGGCTAAAACCTTCATAAAGGTCGATTTTCCAGAACCATTGGCTCCGATCAGACCGTAACGGCATTCCGGTTTGAATTTAATGGATACGTTTTCGAAAAGAGGTTTTTTCCCGAAGGAGACTGTAATGCCGCTAGCTTGGATCATAAGTCAATTTTCTAAGGGAATCGGAGGTTTCAACCGACATTTCGTATGGTATGGCACGGATTCTCATCATCATTCTCCTCCTTTTCGGGAACGGGCTCATAAGCTCGCAAAGTGTAAAAAATGGAATCCAGGTTTTGGAGGGGGACCTCCTGAATACGGGCCATCTCCTCCGCACGGACAAACAGGTTTTTCGCATTAGTGGTGGTGTTTTACAGGAAGAGTTGGCATATTTGGCAGGAAAAAAGATACGGATGTTATGCGACGTCCAAGGGGAGACCTGCAGCCCTATTCGTTACGAGATGGAACCTTTTGAATCTGGCAAAACTCCAGATTGGACATTGAAAAAAATCCCTCGTTACGTAACTGGGGGCCTTTTTTCTTTCAACCCGCAGTGTACACCTGATGGCAAAATTTTATTTTGGACGGCCCTCATTCGCGAAGGGGGAAGATCCACTCAAAAAATTTGGGCCGCCAAACGAGACCAATACGGATTTTGGATGCAGGGAGAACAACTTCCGACACCACTCAACAATCGTTTTCCTTCTGCTGTGATTTCGGCTTTACCCGGTGGGAACGAACTATTTGTATTTGGTAATTTTGGGGAAGAGGAGATGTTGGATAACCTGAAAAAAGAGATGGTATACAAATCTCAAATTGCCTCTAGGGAAGCACAGAACCCAAAAGAGTTTCATCTTGTCCTGACTAAGTTAGAAACAGAATATAAGGAACGATCTGAAAAAATTCAAAATCGTGCTCCGCTGTACAAAACACATAGAACCGAATCGGGTTGGTCAATGCCTTCCCCCATTAATTTCCCTAGTTTTTATAATTGGTATAGAAAAGCAGACAATCCCAACCAACAGGTGTTTGGTGGATCGGCTTTGGCATCCAGTGGTCGGACACTGATTTATTCTGCCCAACAAAAGAAAAATTTTGGTAAGTTAGATTTGTATGTAAGTTTACAAAATGATGCCGGTATATTTGAAGAAGGAATTAATTTAGGAAACACTTTGAATACTGGAGAAGAGGAGATGGCACCTTTTCTTGGTCCAGATGACAAAACATTATACTTCTCTTCGTCTGGAAGAAAAGAAGGGATTTCCATCTTTATCTCTAGAAGGTTAAATGATTCTTGGACTTCTTGGTCAGAACCACAAGAGTTATCTTCTAACCTAAGAGGTGTTAACTTCTTTAGTATCCCAGCTGTTGGGAACTGGGCCTATATGTCCAGAGAAGGGGAATTGTATATGGCCGCCATCCCTCACCACTTCCAACCAGAACCTGTGGTTGTGATTAAAGGAAAAGTGGTCGATGAAGAGGGAAAACCACTTTCGGCTTTTGTGTTGTATGAATCTTTAAACAGAAAAAAATCCATTGGTTCGACTGTCAGTGATCCGGCGACTGGTGAGTTTAGTATCATCCTTCCTTACGATGAGAATTATGGTTTTTATGGAGAAAAAGAAGGATACCTTCCTGTTTCACAAAACCTGAATTTGGTGGGCAAAGAAAAAGAAGACAAAGAAAAAACTGTCCTTCTAATCCTTCCAAAACTAAAGAAAGGAAATCAAATTGTGATGAACAATTTGTTCTTCGCCTTCAGGTCATCGGAGTTAACCAAGGAATCGGAGCCGGAACTAGACAGATTGGCAGGAATCCTCCGAAAATCAGCCAATTTGAAGATCCTCATCGAAGGGCATACGGACAATGTAGGAACAAAATCTGCCAACCAAAAGTTATCACTCGAAAGAGCAAATTCGGTTGCTAATTATTTGAAGTCTAAACATAAAATAGAAGAATCACGAATTGCGATCGTAGGTCATGGTCCTCAGGTGCCCATTGCAGACAATTTGACCGAAGAAGGTCGTGGGACGAACCGAAGGGTAGTCTTTAAAATTTCGGAAGAGTAAAACGTGGATATCAAAAATATAAACATACCCAAAGTCAATGTAGACACCCAAAAGATGATGGGTGCGGTCGACGGTCTTGTAGATAAAATTCCATCACAAGTCCAAGACTTACTGAAAAAAATTGCCATCTCACTTTTTGTTTTTTTTCTTATCATGGCGATTTACGTAGGTTGGACCCATGGTTGGGAAAATGCCAAACCTCAAGGGATGCAACTGGCCCAAGACACTAGAAGTTTATTTCTTACCGAAATTGAAAGGGATTATAACAGAAAACGTAAAGATGTAAGAATGTCCGATCCTGAAGATTTAAAATACGAATCCAATCGAAAGATGCAATTTGATTTTATCAGCGAACGGGAATCAAACGGATACACTCATGACACCATTCCCGAAGAACAAGATTTTTTGGGTAAAGAATATGATTTTAGAAATCGTAAAGCCGAGGATACAACTGTTCCTCCCATCTACACTCCGTCAGGTGATGGTTTGATCCCAGCTCCGATTGATGTGGCACCCATGCAGCCAAAAGAAAATTCTAATACGACTGGTGCAACAGAATCTGATGATGAAATCCGTATGCAAAGAATGTTAAACCGAGTTTCTGATTTGGAAAAAAAAGTGAAGGCTAAAAACGAAGAAAAGAATTTGGAGACTTTGAAATTACCCAAACCACCAGAATCGAGTGAAGGTTTGGGAAAACCGAGAGGTTTGGAACGAATTCCCAAGAATTTACGATGAATGGTAACCCTTTGTTTTTTACTTCTAGGTTTCGAGTTTTGATCTCTAAGTCCGGTTTCCTTGTAATCGTCTTATTTCCTCTTTTGAGTATAGGTCTTTTTTTTCCACTCCATGCTCAAACTAATGAATTGTTTTTGCCATTTCCTGAAACTTGGAACAAAGATACGGCTAATTCTGGAATGGAACCCACTGCTTCCAGTAGTCCCACAAATTCGAATGTAAGTGCTAAACCAAACACAAATTCTAACTCCAGTGTCAGTTCAAATTCCCAATCTCTGTCAACTACATCTACAGAAACAAATGGGGAAACACCAGGGTCTTCTCTTGCTTCCAACAACCAAACCTCCGTTACAACCAAATCAAAACCAGTAGAGAAGAAGAAAAAAAAGAAGGAAGTGGTCGATCCGTCACAAGCATCTTTCCAAAAAGGAAAGGCTTATTTAACAAGGGACCAAAAGAAGTCCGCCGAATCCGAGTTTGCTGATTCCTATGGAAAAGAAGGGGAAGCAGCGAAGTTTTCTCGAGTAGAAAATTCTAACCTCTTTGGTCTGGATGGAAAAGATAAAGAATCTAGTGGTCTTGTGGAAAAACAAGAAGACCCAGATCTCAAAATCAAAACTCAGTTTGAACTCGCAAGATCTCTTGATCGTATTGGGAATCCTGATTCAGAAGAAAAAGCCTATAAGGAATACCTAAAACTAGTGACTGAGTTTCCGAAACACCCAGAACTCACACCTAGATCGCATTATGCGGTTGCCATCCTTCTCATTCGTAAAAAGGAATTTCGTTCGGCGGCCCACCAATTGGTGAGTATCCTAAAGAATTTTAAAGAATCTGCGGAGTTCCTTCCGGCACATTATTATTTAGGGAAAATTTACGAAAGTAGTTGGGACGAAAGGGATTTAGAACGTTCCTTAAAATACTACCAACTCTATATGAATGGAATGGAAGGAAAAACTTCAGTGCCTGGTTATGATTTTAAAAAAGAAACCCGCGAAAGACTGCGGGTTTTAGGTTCTTCGATTTAAGAATTAGAATTTAAGCGATCGCGACATTCACTTCGATCCGTCCAAACTTAGAGTATAAATTGATGGAAAGTGTTGGTTTTTTGTTAAACCGAACCGATGTGTTATTTGTTTCTTGAATGTTGGGTGTAGTGATCTCCACAGATTGGCCTGCTGAGGTAAAAATATTCATCGCATTACCAGTAGTCATGTTGGCAATCTCACCGAGGATGTCTTTGTATTCGTTTTTTACATCTTCGTCAGAAAGACCAGGCACTAACTTACGAGACACTTTGTATGCAGCATCGAGGTTCATACTATAAACCACTTCACCACTAAAGGAACCCACCACACCAATGATAATGGCAATTTCGTGGCTCGGAGTCGGTGAGTCCTTGATTCCGATTTTTCCTCGGATGAGATCCTGTTGTAACACATCGCGAAATACGATGGTGGCTGCTTCCAGGAACGGGTTGATGAAGTCGGCTTTAATTTGCATTTATTCTAAAGAGAGAAGGCCTTTTTTCTCTACGTTGTATTCTGCTGCTATGGACTGGTTTATTTCAAGAAAAAAGCTAAGAAGTTGCCTTTGTTTCAGAAAATCTGCAGCCTGATCTGCGGGTTTTTTAGCTGTGGTTTGTCCGTAGGTAAGAGCACCAAATTCTACATAAACCTGTTTGTCGTTGTCAGAGAAGGGACCCACAACAGTTTTTTTGCTGAAAGGATCGTTCGCGAGGGTTTCCCAAAACTTTGCAGAGTTCGCCAAACGGTAGCTATTGCCACGGTTAGAGGTCACAAGTTTTAAGTCAGACAGAGAAACATTCGAAACCGATTCAATGGGCTGTAAAGTTTCCTCGGCAATAGCCTCTAAAGCATTAGGTTCTGAAATTTTGGAAGCGATACGGCCTTTCCATACTTCCACTTCTTTTCTTTTGCGATCAAATTTCATTTTAGAAAGCAAAAGTGGTTTTCTTGTTTCGAAACTAACAAAATTTCCAGTAGCATCTTTCGAAAGTGATCCATCTTTCTTTTCTTTTTCATACTCTTTCATGAGTTCTGCATCGGAAATATTGATTTTGGCTTCGACGGCATTCAACAAGTTGACCTCAGAAATGGCCACAATTCGAAAAGAAATTTTGGCACGTTTGGCCTCGTCTTCCAACTCAACTTCGTTTTCGGTGGGAGCGAGTGGTTGTTCCAAAAAGTTGGGAAAAAGAGCATACCCAGTGGCAGAATCGATTCGGTAGTTCATCGGTGCCGAACGGTAGATTTGTTGGTAAATTTCTGTCAGAGAACGAGAATCTTCTTCTCCATATCCTGCTTGGGAAACGGATTCCTTGTGCACTTCACGTGCTTGTTTGGACATTTCCCGTTTGATACTGATCTCAGATACTTGGAAACCAACGGACGTGGCAATGTCGTTGGCAATATAAATTTCTCGAACGGTAGAATAAGCACAGGAGTTGAGAAGTTCAGGATTTTGAGCTGTTTCTCTTCCGTATTGTTGGTATCTGTAGTAACAATCTCGTTTGGCGGCGTTGAAGTAATCCACGGGAATGCTTTTGCCTGCAATGGTACCGGCTTTGGTCGAATTTTGGCCTGTGATGGCACCCATAAAACTTTGTTCCGCATCACCAGGTAAAAAAGTAATGATAAGGGTTCCGACCAAAATGAATAAAAAGAGGGCAATAATCGTACGATAGATTTTTTCTTTGAGGGTAGAGGGTTCTTCTTCGAACATAAAGGAAGCGTTTCCGTTTCCGAAACCCTTGTAAAGAAAAAATGTAATCAAGGGATTCGTCGTTTTGCAAGATAATGTAGGTAGTATGTTGTTTGCTGCATTTGCTATGATTCTTGTGGGTGTCCTATGTTTCTTGTACGTAGCCCTTTCTCCGCAGAAATCGAAACCTACGGCATACCCACCACGAAAAGCACAGGGCTCTGGCCAGTACCGAATGCCCCAAGGCCCCTCGGTGTCTCCCCAACTGGATGAACGAATCCGAAAAGAACGTGCGATTTCTGATGACCGTCATATTTCCTATTCTTTGCCCGAAGAAGTGACACCTTCTGTGGTCCAAAAATCCGAAGTTCTGCTCCCAACAGGGGATGGAAGTTTGGAACAAGAACCACCGACTCCTAAAGAAAGCAGATTCCAAATTGAAGGGACTTTGTTTTTGGATTATTCCGGTAAACTTACGTTTGGTGAGGAATCTTCTGATATCGATTCGCTGGAAGATGGACTAAAAAATTTCAAACGAATTGGTTCGGGAAGTTTACGTGAGGAAAATGGAAAGTTTTTATTTCATTCCGGAAATGTAACCTACACCTACACTCCCGAAGAATTGGAACAAGTGGTCCTACATAACCAAGGGATTGTATTTCTTTTGAAGGATACAAAGGCCCCAAAACCTGTATTTTTTACAAAAGACATCGATACATTCAAAGACTTTCTAAAACAAGCTGCTTTAGTTTAAAAATTAAAAAAGATTGTTTCCACCACTTTTTAAAATAACAAATCACCACTGAAATTCAAACTATAATGTTTTTGGTTCTTTAGAAATCGATTCTAGATTTAGAAACTTCTCTTGTAATCAATTCAATTTGTTTTTCACCGGTTCGCAACTGAATGTACTGTTCCAACTTATTCTTTTGGTCCTCTGTAGGGAGTTTTGTCCATTCTGAGTCAAAAAGATTTGTATCCCTATAAGAGTTTTGATTCATATCAAATTTTTTGGTTTTTGCAAAGCTAGCAGATACCAAATGAGGGAAAAATATTTGAATTTCTTTTGAGATCATTTCTGTGCTCGAATGCCCCATTACCATTTGGTTTTTGTAAATTTCAGAAAGGATTTCGAATTTTAAATGATCAATATTTGTGGAAGAAAGATCTTGGTGGATGATTAGTTTAGCATTTGCTAGGTTATAATACTTTAATTTGTTTTGTAATTCTTTTTCTTGGTTTGGATCGATTTTTGACCCAATAATCGTTAGTTCAATTTTTCGTTCTGTATATCCGATTTCTTTTTCCAAGGCTCTTCGGTTCTCGGTTAATATTTCTTTGCGAATGAATTCTTCCGCTTTTCCTTTGAAGTAAGAGGTTCTCACAATTTGGTAAGCTGTAAAAACCGAGGGAATGACCACAACGAGCGCAAAGATAGTTAAGTAAATTTTTACCTTCCTTTCTTTGTCCTTGTACAAACCCCAATCCACTTTTGAAAACTCCATATACCGAACAAAGACAAAGGTAGTGATCGCAATGAAGATGGAATTGATTAAAAAAAGATAAGTAGCACCAAAAAAATAAGACCAGTTCCCTTGCGATAGTCCATAACCTGCTGTGCAAAGAGGGGGCATCAGAGCTGTGGCAATGGCAACACCCGCAATGGCAGTTCCTTTTTCTTTTCTTGTGTTGGCAATGATACCCGTGGCTCCTCCAAAGATTGCAATAAGAGCATCATAAATTGTCGGAGAGGTTCTGGCTAATAACTCTGATTGGGCTTCATCAATAGGGGAGAGAGAAAAATAAAGAAATGAGGTCGCAATGCTCGCAAATGTTGCCACAGCTAAAGTACGTAGGAATTTTTTTAAGCTTTCAAAGTCGTTCGTGGCTGCGGCAAATCCAATCCCAACGATCGGGCCCATAAGAGGTGATACAAGCATTGCCCCAATGATGACCGCGGTGGAGTTGACGTTGAGACCAATACTTGCAATGAAAATGGCAAAAATCAAAGTCCACAAATTGGAGCCAGTTAACTCGGCTCCTTTTTGAACGGATTCTATGGTGCCCGGTCTATCTAGGTCGTCGAGTAGATGGAACCTTGGAGCCAACCATAAAAAAAAGGAAACAATCGGATTCTTTGGGGATACCATAGTGTCTTAGACATCCGATTGTCTTTGTTTGCAATTAAGTTTTTAAACCCCACCCACCATGACATGTTTGGTGATTAAATAATCACCTACCGACTCGATTGACAAATCCTTTCCAAATCCCGATTGTTTGAATCCACCATGCGGTGTTTCTGAAGCCAGTGGTAAGTGGTCATTGATCCAAACGGTTCCAAATTCAAATTGTTTGGCAACTCGCATAGCGCGCGCTATATCCTTAGTCCAAATCGAAGAAGCAAGCCCGTATTGGACATCGTTTGCGAGTCGGATTCCTTCTTCTTCTTTTTCATAAGATTGGATGGTAAGCACTGGCCCAAAGATTTCGTTTTGTACTACATCAAAGTTTTGTTTTACATCGGCGATGACTGTGGGTGCAAAAAAATATCCCTTGTCTAGGCCTTTGGGAATCACACCACCGGTTAGAATTTTGGCCCCTTGTTTTTTGGCACGATCCATAAAACCTAAAACGCGTTCGCGGTGGATGGCAGAAATGAGAGGACCCATTTCTGTTTTGTCATTAAAGGGATCTCCCACATTTACGGCTTTCATCGCATCCAAAACGGCATCGGTAATTTTCTTCTGTAAGGCCTTGGGAACAAGGATTCTTGTGGCGGCCGTACAGTCTTGTCCTGAGTTACAAGTGGCACCAAACGTTGCTTTGGCGGCAAACTGATTGATATCCACATCATCAAATACAAGGAGTGGGGCTTTCCCACCGAGTTCTAAATGCACTCGTTTGAGAGAATCTGCCGCCGACTTCATAATATTTTTTCCCGTTCCCGTCGAACCGGTAAGAGAAACCATACGAACCAGAGGATGGTCTACGATGGCTTGGCCTGTGGCATTGCCACCAGTGATGATATTGATCACCCCATCAGGGATTCCGGCTTTTTTTGTAAGTTCGGCTAACATGAGTGAGGTGATTGGTGTTCCGGGGGCCGGTTTTAAAATCACGGTGCAACCCGCAGCAAGGGCCGGTCCAAATTTCCAAACGGCCATAAGTAAGGGATAGTTCCAAGGTGCAATTTGACCCACAACACCGACTGGTTCCCGGCGAAGGATGGATGTATAACCCGGTTGGTATTCGTTTGCACGACTTCCGTGTACATCACGAGCCGCTGTGGCAAAAAAACGAATGTTATCTACAGCAAAAGGAATGTCTCCGGCGAGGCTCAAATTTTTATAAGGTTTTCCTGCATTCAGTGATTCGGCTTTTGCAAATTCTTTGGTTTTTTCTTCCAAAAGATCTGCCAATTTCCAAAGGGCTTTGGAACGTTCTGCCGGTGTGATCCCAGACCATCTTCCATCATAAAAAGCTTTGTGAGCGGCCTTTGCGGCTTTGTCTACATCGGCCTTACTTGCGTCTATGACTTTGGCAATTTTTTTGCCTGTGGCTGGATCTTCGATGTCCATAAGACTCCCGCCATTGGAATTTGCCCACTTCCCATCAATCCAAAGTTTAAATTCTTTCATACTGACTTAAATTTCCTTTAGTGATTTTGTTATGATCGCGAGGCCTTCTTTGACAATGGACTCTTCTGCCGTAATCGGAACGAGAATTCGAATCACGTTTCCATACACGCCACAAGAAAGAAGAACTAGACCATGTTCCAAGGCTTTGGCAGTGAGTTTTTTTGCCAAATCAGCCGAAGGTTTGTTTGCATCTCCATTTTCTACGAGCTCAAATGCCACCATGCCACCTAACCCGCGTATTTCGCCAATGTGAGGATAGGATTTTTTGATTTCGTTTAGTTCGGTGATTAACATTTTGCCGAGTTTGACTGATTTTTCTAAAATCCCTTCTTCTTCGATGAGATCCATGACCGCAATCCCTGCAGCACAAGCCACGGGGTTACCTGCATAAGTTCCCCCGAGCCCACCAGGTTCTACTGCATCCATAATGGATGTTTTTCCAATCACAGCAGAAAGGGGCATTCCGGCTGCGAGTGATTTTGCAGTGGTGATGAGGTCTGGTTTGATTCCAGAATGTTCAATGGCAAAAAGTTTTCCCGTTCTTGCAAATCCGGATTGTACTTCATCGGCAATCAGAAGGATTCCATGTTCATCACAAATGGTCCTTAGTTTTTTTAAGAAAGAAGGAGAGGCAATATAAAATCCACCTTCACCTTGCACGGGTTCGATGACAATGGCTGCCACACGAGAAGGATCAATGTCGGCTTTAAATAAATTGTTTAGAGCTTTTATGGAATCGTCTTCTGTGACCCCATGGTATTCCATCGGAAAAGGAATGTGGTAAACGTCGCTTGCGAAAGGACCAAATCCTTTTTTATAAGGAACCACTTTTCCTGTAAGGGCAAGTGCCATCATGGTTCGTCCGTGAAACCCACCGAGAAAACTGATAATTCCCGGCCTTCCCGTAGCGGCCCTTGCAATTTTCACTGCGTTTTCTAAGGCTTCGGCCCCAGAAGAAAAAAGAATGGTTTTGGCTCCACCCTCAATCGGCGCTTTGGCGTTTAGTTTTTCGCAAAGAACGATATAGGATTCATAAGGCATAATTTGGAAAGCCGTGTGCAAAACTTGATCCACTTGTTTGTGGATGGCAGCAACCACTTTTGGATGGCAGTGCCCTGTATTTTGAACTCCAATCCCACCACCGAAGTCGATGAATCTTTTTCCTTCAATGTCCCAAATTTCTGCATTTTTGGCTCTTTCGGCAAACGCTGGATAGGCGGTTGTAACACCTCTCGGAACGTTTGCAAGTCTTCTTTCCCATAGAGTTTGGTTGGTTTGTTTTTGATTGCCTGTCATGTGATTCCTCCGAGGCAGAGATATTTGGTTACTGTATAATCATCGAGTCCGTATTTGGAACCTTCTCGTCCCATTCCAGAAAATTTAACACCCCCGAAAGGGACTTGTTCTGAAGAAATTAATCCTTCATTAATTCCCACCATCCCGTATTCTAGTTGTTCTGCGACTCTAAAAATGCGAGCTATGTCCTTTGTATACAAATAGGATGCGAGTCCAAAGTCGGTGTCATTTGCCAAATGGATGGCTTCCTCTTCAGTTTGGAAGGTTTGGATACACGAAACTGGTCCAAAGGTTTCTTCCTTTGTCACAACCATGGAGGAGTTTACAGGATAAAGGACAGTCGGCTCAAAAAAATTCCCTCCGAGGCTGTGTTCCTGCCCACCAGTCAGAATTTTTGCTCCTTTGGAAACGGCATCTTGGATATGCGATTTTACTTTTTCCAGAGCCGCCTCATTAATAAGTGGGCCTTGTTGGGCATTGGGTTCCATACCATTGGCTACCACGAGTTCCTTGGCTTTTTCGGCCAACTTCTTTGCAAAAGCTTCGGCAACGGAGGCCTGGACAAGAAAGCGGTTTACACAAACACAAGTTTGTCCCGTGTTTCTATATTTCGAAAGCATGGCGCCCTTAACGGCCTCCTCAATGTCGGCATCTTCAAAAACAATAAAGGGAGCATTTCCACCGAGCTCCAGTGAAAGTTTTTTCAAAGTAGCTGCTGATTTTTCCATGAGATAAATTCCAGTCTTTGTGGAACCAGTAAAACTTAGTTTACGAACTTCTTTACTTTCTAAAATGGTTTTCCCTATGGCGATGGGGTCACCAACTAACACGTTCCAGACGCCTTTGGGAAGTCCTGCTCTTTCGGCAAGGACTGCCATGGCAAGTGCCGAGTAGGGAGTAAGTTCTGCCGGTTTGGAAACAACAGTGCAACCAGCTGCGAGGGCTGGCGCTACTTTTCTTGCAAGCATGGCTGCCGGAAAATTCCAAGGAGTGATGGTTCCCACAACTCCAATCGGTTCCTTTAATACAAGGATTCTTGTGTCTTTTCTGTGTGAAGGGATGATATCACCATACGAACGTTTTGCCTCTTCGCCAAACCATTCGATGTAAGAGGCAGCATAAGCGATCTCTCCACTAGCTTCTGTTAGTGGCTTCCCTTGTTCTTGGGTCATGATCAGAGCCAAATCTTCTTGGTTGTCCATTATAAGTTGGAACCATTTGCGTAAAATTCCGGCTCTTTCTTTTGCGGGTCGCGTTTTCCAATCCTTGAGAGCTTCTTTAGCCGAACGAATGGCGCGACTTGTATCTTTTTCTGTGGAGTGAGGAATGTTTCCAATCACTTCACCACTTGCGGGGTTATGGACTAAAATTTCTTTTTTGTTTTCTGCAGGGCACCAAACCCCGCCAATGTAGTTTTCTTGTCGAAAAAGGTCTTTGTCTTTGATGTATTTCATACCAAACCTGTGCTTTCATCGAAATACCAGCTCCTAAAAATTCCTACCTTTTTTTTGAAAACCTAGGAAGTGGTTGCTTAATTTTGGGTTTTTGGTATCTAAATCACTGACATAAGTAAAACCAGGAGCACATAGGTTTATGAAATTCGATTCATACAAACGAGTGATTTTTTCTGTAGCAGTTCTCGCAATCGCTTTCACGGTTGCCTGCGGCAAAAAAGAAACAAAGGTTTCCGAAATCGGGCAAGGCGAGGGAGAAGTTTCCATCGTAGCTTGGCCGGGATACATTGAACGTGGTGAAACAGACAAAGGATATGATTGGGTCACTGAATTTGAAAAAAGTTCTGGCTGTAAAGTAAATGTAAAAACTGCCGCTACATCTGATGAGATGGTAGCACTCATGAATGAAGGTGGGTTTGATCTCGTCACTGCCTCTGGTGATGCATCGTTACGTTTGGTTGCCGGTGGAAAGGTCCAAGAAATCAATACGGATTTGGTCCCTAGTTGGAAAAATGTAGATTCTCGTTTGCAAAATGCTCCTTGGCATACAGTGGAAGGAAAACATTTCGGAGTACCTTACCAATGGGGTCCGAACGTACTTATGTACAACACTAAGGTTTTCAAAAAAGCCCCTACTAGTTGGAATGTTGTTTTTGAGGAACAAGTTTTACCTGATGGAAAATCAAACAAAGGTCGCGTACAAGCCTTTGATGGTCCAATCTACATTGCCGATGCTGCATTGTATTTAAAACAAGCAAAACCAGAACTCGGAATCCAAGATCCTTATGAATTGGATGAAAAACAATACACTGCTGTCATTGAACTTTTGAAAAAACAAAGACAACTCGTTCCTAAGTATTGGCATGATGCGATGGTGCAAGTGGATGACTTTAAAAAAGAAGGATTAGTTGCATCTTCTACATGGCCATTCCAAGTAAACCTACTTGTGAGCGAAAAACAACCTGTAGCATCTGTCGTTCCACAAGAAGGAGCAACCGGTTGGGCAGATAGCACCATGTTACACAAAGATTCAAAACATGTAAACTGTGCTTACAAATGGTTAGAACATTCCCTTTCTCCAAAAGTACAAGGTGACCTTGCTTCTTGGTTTGGATCTGTTCCGTCTGTTCCATCTGCTTGTAAAGGGAACGCTTTACTTGGGGACACTGGTTGTGCCGTAAACGGATTCAATAACTTTGAAAAAATCTCTTTTTGGAGAACTCCAAAAGAAGATTGTTCGGGTGGAAGAAAATGTATACCTTACAAAAAATGGGCTGAAGATTATATTTCCATTATTGGAAGTAAATAGATCTTAACATCATAGAATACTGAAGGAGAAGGAATGGACCAAGTTTACGATGTTGAATTTCAAAATGTAACAAGGAAATTCGACCAATTTATAGCGGTGGATGATGTCTCCTTTGGGATTAGAAAAGGTGAATTCTTTTCGATGTTAGGCCCTTCCGGATCGGGCAAAACTACCTGCCTCCGTATGGTGGCAGGATTTCAAGATACAACTTCAGGAAGGGTTCTTTTGGAAGGTGTTGATGTTACAGGCATCCCACCTTACAAAAGAAATGTGAATACAGTCTTTCAAGACTATGCTTTATTCCCTCATATGACAGTGGCTGAAAATGTGGGTTATGGGTTAAAAATTAAAAAACACCCTACTAATGAAATTACCAAAAGAGTATCGGAAATGCTTTCTATGGTGCGCCTTCCTGATGTGGGAAACCGCAAACCTTCTGAACTCTCTGGGGGGCAAAGGCAAAGGATTGCACTTGCACGAGCTCTGATCAATCGGCCCGGAGTACTACTTCTCGATGAACCACTCGGCGCTCTTGATTTAAAACTCAGAGAAGAGATGCAATTAGAACTCAAGGCCATCCAAAAAGAAGTGGGGATCACTTTTATCTTTGTCACCCACGACCAAGAAGAAGCACTTTCTATGTCAGATCGAATCGCCGTCTTTAATAAAGGTAAGGTGGAACAAATTGCCACCCCAGAAGAATTGTATGACCGCCCAAAAACTGAGTTTGTCGCAAACTTTGTAGGAACTTCCAATATTCTCACTTTAGAGGAAACCAAACGATTGACTGGCCAAACAGGAAAGGGAATGATTCGTCCAGAACGTGTCCATGTATTTGCCAACGCAAAAGAGGACAACCATTCCACAGGATATAGAACCTTTAAAGCAATTCTCAAAAGCCAAGTGTATTCAGGTGCCACTTCCAAAATGCATTTCGAAACACCTGCTGGTTCACGGATCATTGCCTCTACACAAAACTTAAAAATATCAGCAGAATATATTGCTGTTGGTTCGGAAGTGCTTGTGGGTTGGAAAGATTCTGACATGCATTTACTTTAAGGGTTTGTAAATGACAACCACCTTTGATAAGTTTTTTACATTTCTTTTTTATCGAAAAGGCCTTGCGATTTTTTTGTTACTCGCACCGCTTCTCATTTGGCTTGGTGTTGTGTATTTGGGATCGCTTTTTACACTCCTTATCCAGAGTTTTTTCTCCATTGATTCTTTTTCTGGAGTGATCAAACGCGAGTTTACTTTAGAATCCTATTATGACTTGTTTCGTCAGAGTACGAATTGGGATATCATCATTCGTACCACAACCATGGCCTTTACTGTTACTGTTGTGAGTGCCATCATTGCTTTTCCCATTGCTTATTATATGGCGATGTATGCAGGCCCAAAACTAAAACCCATTCTTTATTTAGGAGTGATGTTGCCACTTTGGTCGAGTTATCTTGTGAAAGTATATTCTTGGAAACTCATTATGGCAAAAGAAGGAATCCTCACTTGGTGTTTGGAAGAACTTGGACTCCTGCATCTTTTAGATGCCATCCTTTCGTTACCTGTGATTGGGGGAACCTCATTATCGTTTTCTTACATTGGGATGTTTTTGGTTTTTGTTTATATTTGGCTTCCTTATATGATCCTTCCCATCCAGGCCTCTTTGGAACGAATTCCTAAGTCACTGCTCGAAGCCTCTTCCGATTTAGGTGGAGGACCGGCCCAAACCTTTCGTAAAGTGGTTTTGCCATTGGCATTTCCGGGAGTGGTGGCAGGTTCGATTTTTACCTTCTCACTTACATTAGGTGATTATATCATCCCTACCATTATTGGTAATTCTAGTTACTTTATAGGAATGGCGGTTTACACCCACCAAGGAACAGCAGGGAACATTCCTTTGGCGGCAGCCTTTTCTATGATACCGATTATTATCATGATGGTTTATCTTATGATTGCCAAACGATTAGGAGCTTTCGATGCCCTCTAAATGGAATTTCGGAACCATCGGATTAAAACTGGCAACCATCCTTGGTTTTCTTTTTATCCACATACCAATTTTTATCATCATCATGTATGCATTCTCTACTGATGAAAAAACATTTCAATTTCCCTTACCTGGGTTCACTCTCAAATGGTTTGGAGTTGCTTGGGAGAGGAATGACATTTGGGAAGCCATCATTCTTTCTTCACAAGTCGCTACCATTTCTACGATTCTAGCTATTGTTCTTGGAACCTTGGCATGCCTTGCTGTCTATCGTAGCAAATTTTTTGGAAGGGAAGTGATTTCCTTTTTAGTGATTTTACCAATTGCTTTGCCTGGGATTGTAACCGGTATTTCGTTACGATCGGCCATGTCACTTTTTGGAATTCCTTTTAGTACATGGACCATTGTCATTGCACACGCAACATTTTGTGTTGTGACTGTATACAACAACGTACTGGCGAGACTTCGTCGGAGCTCACATTCGATGGTGGAAGCATCTATGGATTTAGGTGCCAATCCATGGCAAACATTTCGATTTGTCATTTTACCAAATATCGCTACGGCATTGTTAGCTGGTGGGATGTTGTCATTCGCATTATCATTTGATGAAGTGATTGTGACAACATTTACGGCGGGCCAACAATCCACGGTTCCCATTTGGATGTTAACAGAATTCATTCGACCAAGGCAGAGGCCTGTGACCAATGTGGTTGCGGTTTTTGTCATTCTTGTGACAACATTACCAATACTTGTAGCTTATTACTTAACCAAAGAAGATGAAGGTGGGAAAAAGTAACTCCTACTTAATTCTTGAATCGTTATGTAAGTCTCTCGAACCAATTTAGAAACTGTTACAGTTTTGCGTATTTTGACAATTATCAACGGAATTTCACTTTCCCAAATTCTAGAAAGTGGTAGACTTTTGAAATGGAAAAATTGATTCAAAAGCTGATCATCCCGATCGATGGTTCACCGAGTTCTGCTAAAGCGTTGGAATTTGGTTTGGCAATTGCAAAGGCAAGTAATGCTAAATGTTATGTCGTTGAAGTAGTTGAGGATTTTGGTCCTCTCCCTGGTTATTATGATGCGGCTCCGGTAGGCAAAGATCGAGTGAAGTGGATCTCTGAGCAACGTTTTGAAAAAATACACCCTATTTTAGATGAAACTTCCGTGAAATGGGAACGTGTTGTAATAGAAGGATATCCTGCGGAAGAAATATGTAAACTTGCCGAAAAAGAAAAGGCAGATTTGATTGTGATCGGTAGTAGGGGCCATGGAATTCTTGGAAGATTCATTATGGGTAGTGTATCTGATCGAGTTGTACATTACGCACCTTGCTCTGTAACGGTTGTTAGGTGAATTCAACATAAATTTGTCAAATCGTTGTTAAATTAGTTGCGCTGAATTGTATCGTATCGGAATCTACGGACTAATCCTAAAGTAGATTTCCGGTTGATACAAATAATGGTTTTTGAAAAAGAAGAACTCCCCGCAGTTTTGCCTCTCGACAAACGATATACAAGAACGTATTACCAAGACGACAGTTTTGTTTCGAACATTCGAAGAGCACTCCCTCGAATGATAACGACTGTTGTCATGGAAGAACATGTCTTCCCTAAACTGAACAGCGAAGAAATTGACTTTCTGCTACAATACTATGCAAAAAGACAAGATACTAGTGGGAATTATTATCAACTCAAAACAATTCCTTATCGTATTCGAAAAGAATCTGCGGAAAGAATTTTAAAAGAAGCAGGGATTGATGATACACAAAAAGATTTCATCGGTACCTTCTATCATTTTGATACGGAATTACAACAGTATGTTCTAAATGATAAAGTCACCGAATCAGATGAAATTCGAATCCTTCAGATCATTAAACGTCGGGACTATTATGTTGGTAATGTAGAGAAGTCAAAGATCTCTGCAATCTTTGAGCCAATTGAGGAGATTCCAAAAAAAGATACTTTTTTTGCGAACCTTTATGTTCCCGCAGAGCATAAGTTTTTTTCTCCACCCAATCTAAAACATATTTCCGGAATGCAAATTGTGGAGGCCGCTAGGCAATTTGGAATTGCTTGCAACCATATATATGGAAAGGTTCCGTTTGACGGAGTCACCTTTTTATTGTTATATTTAAACTCTGAGTTTTTCCAGTATGCCAAGATGAATATGCCTATCAAGTTGCGAGCTAAAGCCATCGAGACCAAAAACAGTAAATCTGGTTATTGGAACTACTCGAAATTGGAAATTACTGCCTACCAGGAAAACCAAGAGATTACAAAAATCGAAATGGCTGCGAGTATCCTGCCTTTAAAAGTCTACAAACGCTTAAAAAGCACACAGGAAGAAGTATATGAAATTGATCCAAGATTTCGAATTATGGATCAGTTCAAAAACAATATCTCGGTCAGGGAAAATGGGCGTAATATTGTTTCAACGATAGAAAATATATCTAATTCTGGGTTTATGGTGCGCTGCTCAGGGATCCTACCTGGTGATTTGGCCCATAGCCAACAACTCGAATTTTTTATGCATTTTGATATTGTCGGTTTTGTTCATGGAACTTGTATTTTATTATGGGTCAAAGAAGACGATAATAATGAAGACACCTTCTTTGCCGGTTTTCGTTTTGAATCGATTTCCGAACTAGATCGGGCAAATGTAAAGGAAGCAATCAATCGTTACGGACGTTTGATCGAAGAAAGGGAAATCCAATGAGTGGAAAAAAAGTAGCACTAGTAACCGGTGGAACTTCTGGACTCGGAAGGTCTATTGTTTTAGAATTTGCAAACGCTGGTTATGTGGTTGGATTTTGCGGAAGGCGAAAACAAGAAGGGGAAGAAACCTTGGCTCTTCTTGAAAAACAAGGTGGCACTGGAATGTTTGTTCGTTGCGATGTCACACAATCGGAAGCAGTTCGTAATTTCGTTGAATCAATTGTCACTAAATATGGTTCCATCGATGTTGCAGTGAACAACGCAGGGATCTCTGGAGTTTTGAAAGCAACGGCTGATTATCCATTAGATATATTTGATTCTGTAATGGATGTAAATCTAAAAGGAACCTTCCTCTCTATGCAATTTGAACTAAAACAGTTTTTAATTCAAGGGAAAGGTGGAGTCATCATCAATGTATCTTCAGCACTCGGTGTTCGAGGAAAAGAAAAAGCAGGTCCTTATTCAATGACAAAACATGGAATCATTGGGCTCACCAAGTCAGCGGCATTGGAATATGGTTCTTCTGGGATTCGTGTGGTGGCGCTCTGTCCGGGTGGGATCCAAACAGAAATGGATGATGTATTTTATGCTAATGTCTCGAACCCAGAAGAAGTAAAAAAGGAAAGAATGAAATCTTATGCTTTAGGTAGAATGGCAACACCAGAGGAAGTTGCAAAAACTTGTGTATGGCTCTCTTCCGATGGAGCTTCTTTTATCACTGGAGCAGTGATACCGGTTGACGGTGGCAAAACTGCTAGATAAGGAAACCCATTGTTTACTGTAGGAAAATATAAAGCAATCAAGGAACTTCACTTAGGCAAAAGAAGTTCTGTTTATGCGGGGGAATCTGCGACAGGTAGCCCCGTCGTAATCAAATTATTGAATCGCGATTATCCTGATAATCATGAAATCACTCGCTTTAAAAATGAATTTGAAATACTCCGATCGATTGATTCTATATACACACTTAGGCCTTTGGAATTAGAATCCTACCAGAACACAGTTGCGATTGTATTTCCCAATGTTGCTTATACCGATCTCGCCAAATTGCAGTTAAGTGGAAAATATAGTAATATAGCCACTTTTTTGAATATTGCTATCGAAGTTTGTCGAGCGCTTGCTGATATTCATAAAGCAAAGATTGTTCACAATGATATCAAAGCTCAAAACATAATTTATAATCCAGATACTGGTGCGCTAAAAATCATTGATTTTGGTTCAGCAACTCTTTTGACCCATAGAAGTTTTTATCTCCCGATGAACCAGAATCTTACGGGAACCCTCGCACATATTTCTCCAGAACAAACTGGTCGGATGAATCGCACTGTTGATTACAGGACAGATTTCTATTCGTTTGGTGTCACCTTATATCAGTTAATCACGGGTGACCTTCCGTTTTTATATACAGATAGTTTGGAAATGGTGCATGCCCATCTTGCCAAAACTCCACTTTCACCTAAGGAAAGAAGTGGTGCTCCAAAGATAGTCTCCGATTTGATTATGAAACTTTTGGAGAAAAACCCTGAAGATCGTTACCAAACGGCGACGGGTTTACTTTCTGATCTTTCGGCAATTCAATCCGTTCTTTTGGAAAATGGACGTGATTCCTTAGACCAGTTCCAAATGGAACTAGCAAAAAATGATAAATCATCAAGATTTCAAATTCCAAAAAAATTATATGGAAGAGAAACCCAACTCCAGGTTTTCGAAGAAAAATTTCTGGATGCCACAGAAGGTCGGATTGAAATCTTTCTTATCTCTGGACGTTCGGGGATTGGCAAATCTGCTCTAATCAATGAAATTCAAAAACCAGTTACAAGAGAAAAGGCGTACTTTACTTCTGGGAAATTTGATTTATATAAAAAATCGATCCCTTACCGAGCCATTAACTTAGCGTTACAAGGGCTTGTTCGACAACTATTGTCTGAAAGTGAATCTTCTGTAAAAGAATGGAAAAAAATAATTTCTGAAGCCCTTGGCGTTAATGCGAAACTAATTATTGACGTTGTTCCTGAGTTATCGCAACTGTTAGGTGAAGCTCTGAACCCACCAGAACTCGATAGTTTGGAAACGGAAAATCGGTTCCACTTGGTGTTTCGAAAGTTTCTTAGGACCATTTGCACAAAAGAACATCCTGTTGTTTTATTTTTGGATGATATGCAATGGGCGGATTCTTCCAGTATATTGTTATTGAAGGAAGTTCTGACAGATCCAGAGATTTCTCATTTCTTTATTATATTGTCTTATCGTGACAATGAAGTATTACCAACCGATCCATTTTTTAGATTATTGGAAGAGTTACGTGAAATTCAGGTGCCAATTACTGAAATTCAATTAGAGCCACTTCGAGAGCGAGACGTTGCTTTACTTGTTTCTGAAACTCTAGTGGTTCCAGAATCTGAGATTCGACCTATTGCGGAAGTACTTTGGAAAAAAACAAAAGGAAATCCATTTCACGTCAATGAAATGTTTAAGAACCTCTACGAAAGGTCTTATATCTATTTTGCGGAAGATCATTGGTCTTGGGATAAAGATAAAATTGATTCAGTTAATATCTCTGATAATGTCATCGATTTAATCATTGATAAAATCAATCTTCAATCTGATGAATTAATTGAAGCGTTGAAATTAACAGCGTGTATCGGAAACTGGTTTCGCCATGATATATATGCTACGATTGCCGAGAGGCCATTCCATAAGGCATCCATGGATTTGGTGGCCCTGGCCAACGAAGAATTTTTGATTCTAGGAATGGAGGATGCAAATTTTACCCATGATAAAATTCGAGAAGCAATTTATAAAATCATTTTACCCGAGGAAAAAGCAAAACTACATTATAAAATAGGGAAAACATATCTCTCTATTTTGTATAAATATAAACTTGAAGACCATCTGTTTACCATTGTAAACCAATTGAATTTGGGTGCTTCCCAAATGAAGGGAAACGAGGAGTTAGCTGAGTTACGAATTTTAAATGAAAAAGCAGGTTTTAAAGCTTTAAATTCATCTGCTTATGATGCTGCATTTACATTCTTTGATCGGATGTCGGGACTCATGACAGATGATGAATGGAGGACAGATTACGAAAATACATTAAAACTCCATTTGGCTTATGCAAGGTCTGCGTATCTTTCAAAGAATTTTGAAGCTGCGGAGAAGAGTTTTAACTATATACTTAGTTTTGTTCGAAATGACTTAGATAAAATTTTAGTTTATGAGCTACAATCTTCTATGCTTGTAACGCAGAACAAGATGAAAGAGGTATTGGAAACCTTAAAACAAGCGTTAAAGCTTATTGGGGTTCGGTTGCCTAAAAAAGCCGGACCTTTGTCTCCTTTCCGGGAGATTTTAAAGTTTAAATTTAAATTGGGTCATAGGTCTATTGAAAGTTTAGAACATCTACCGATCTCGGAAGATCCCAAGTATCTTGCAATCATGCGTCTTCTGAATGCATGTATTGCTCCTTCATTTTTAGCAGAGCCAAATTTATTTCCCGTTATCGTTCTCAAATTGGTCAACCACACTTTACGATATGGCCTGTGTGAGATCAGTGCTTTCGGATTTTGTGCGATGGGTGTAATCCAGGGATCGGGTTTGGGAAATTATGAGGATGGTCTAAAGTTTGGTCAGTTAGGTGTTCGTTTACTTGAAACTTTAGATGCAAAAGCATTTCGCTGCCGAACGTTATTTATGTTCGCAAGTATGATTGCCCCTTGGAAAAATCATGCAAGAGATGGCCGTTCAATATTTTGGGATAGTTTTCTCGCAGGAATGGAAACTGGTGATTTACAATACTCATCTTATTCACTGAATAATATCCACTTCCAAGGTTTATTGTTTCGTGAAAATCTAGACGATTTATATAAAAGTCAACTTCGTTATGATTCTTCTCTATTGAGTCTGCGGCAAAACCATGCCTATCAGGTACATCGTTTGAATCTCCAATTAGTTGAAAATATGAGAGGAGAGTCTCCTGATCCAATGAATTTGGAAGGTCGATATTTTTCGGAAACTGAAACTGTTTCTGAATGGATATCTACAGGAAATGCCAATGCTCTTTTTGATTATTATTTATGTAAGTTGCGAATTGAATATTTTCTTGGTGATAAAGAAAAGGCATATGAATATTCAACAAAACTAGATTCATTAGAAGGTGCAATGTTCGGGATGATGTTTGTCCCTGAACATGTTTTTCTTGGTGCTCTTGTATCGTTTGCGTTAATTATAGATAACAAATTTCCTGCTGGAACCACAAAATCATCACTTAAAAAAAGGTTAAGTAGATTCGAAAAGCGAATGAAGGTTTGGGCAAAGAGTTCTCCAGAAAATTTTGGACATAAATACCATATCATTTCTGCATTATTATTATATTTGGCGAACCAAAAAACGCAAGCGGTGATTGCATGTAAGGCGGCGATCTCCTTAGCTCGTGAATCAAGTTATATACTGGAAGAGGCACTTGCGAATGAGTTTTTAGTTAGAATGTGGAAAGAAACAGGGTTTGAACAATATAGTAACTTACATTTGGTGGAAGCACATTACCGGTATGGGAAGTATGGTTTTTTATCTAAAGTGAAACAACTAGAATTGGATCATGTTTCTCTGAAAAAATATATTGGAAGAAATTTTCGAACAGATTCGACCGATAGTCTTTCTTTGTTTAGCACAACAAAAGATATTTTTGGTGATGTTGGCTCTACTTTAGATATCAATACAGTCATCAAAGCCTCGCAGACAATTTCGGGAGAAATCCAACTCAATCGCCTTTTGGAAAAAATGATGAAAATCTTGATTGAGAATGCTGGTGCGGAAAGAGGATATTTTATACTAAAAGCGGAATCCGGTTGGCAGGTTTTAGCGGAGTCGGAAGTCGAAAAGGAATCCGTTTCCGTATATGCAGAATCGCCATTTGATATCGATTTTCTTCAGCCGGTAGCTTATGTGAATCAAAACAAAATTCCATCACAAATCATAGGTTATGTGGTGAGGACGGGACTTGTTGTGATTTGTGGGGATGCAGCAAGAGAGGGCGATTTTAAAAATGACCCTTATGTAAAATCAACTCTTCCTAAATCTCTTCTCTGTTATCCGATTTTAAGTCACGGAACTGTTGTTGGTATTGTTTATTTAGAAAATAATCTTACGACGGATGCTTTCACTCCTGGCCGTGTGGAAATTCTGAAAATCCTGTCTTCACAGATTGCTGTTTCCATTGAAAACTCTCTTTTGTATACCAATTTGGAACAAAAAGTTGATGAACGAACGAAAGAATTGAATTTTGCTTTAACGGAAGTTAAGGGACTTAAGGAACAACAAGATGGCGATTATTTTTTGGCCTCATTACTGATTGAACCATTAACGCAAAATCTTGCTACCTCATCCAATATGAATATTCAGTTTCTTACGGAACAAAAGAAAAAGTTTTCGTACAAACAATGGAATTCTGAAATTGGTGGCGATTTATGTGTGTCTTCTTCTATTCTGTTACAAAATAAAAAGTATATTGTTGTTTTAAATGGTGATGCAATGGGTAAATCCATGCAGGGAGCAAGTGGCGCTCTTGTCATTGGATCAGTATTTGAAGCCATCATCAAAAGAAATGGCCAGTCTGATGAAGTGCGAGATATAACTCCTGAAAAATGGGTCAGCAATGCATACATTGAATTACACAACACTCTTGTAACTTTTGACGGCTCCATGCTTATTTCCATGTTTCTTTGTCTGATCGATGATGAGACTGGATTCTTCTATTTTTTAAATGCAGAACATCCGAGGCCTGTGATTTACCGAAGGTATCGTACCTTCTTCTTACCACATAACTATGTTTGTGCGAAGTTGGGTCTTTTAGCATCTAAGAAAGCTCTGCAGATTAACACCTTTCAACTTGAAAAAGGAGATGTATTATTAATTGGATCAGATGGACGGGATGATATTTTGATTGGCTCCGAAATTGAAATGGAGGTCAATGAAGACGATGAATTATTTCTTAAAACTACATTGGAAGGCCAAGGTGACTTAGAATCCATTCGGGATGCGATCAAAAGTCATGGCGAATTGATAGATGATTTGTCGTTAATTCGAGTGGAGTATACAGGAGAGGGCTCACCGGTTCATGTTCCTCCCAATCATCCAAAACACTTTGTTTACCTGCGAGCACTTACTCTCTACAAACAGAAAAAATGGGCAGAAGTGGAACGTATGATATCTGGTCATTTTGATTCAATCCATGATGCACCACTTTCTGTTCAAAAAATCTACTTATATACAGAACACCGAATGTCGGTGTTCCCGTTAGAATTTGCTGTAAACTATGTCCAAAAAAATCCATCGGACAGCCTAACACTCTTTTATATTGCGGAAGCACTGTTTAAAAATGGAGATTTTTCTGCGGCATTCGATTATTCCGAGAGAGTCCAACTCAGACGCCCTTATCATAAGGAAAACAATATTTTATTTGCTCGACTCTTAGAACTTCGGCGAAAATAAATCATCTTATGTTATCCGTCGGGAACGACATCGTTGAAAACCAAAGAATTCGTGAACTCCTAAAAAAACATGGGGATCGCTTCTTAAAGCGGGTTTTTACAGACGAAGAAGTTGAATATTGCCATAAACACAAAGATCCCGTTCCTTTCCTTGCTGGTCGGTTTGCCTGCAAAGAAGCCGTAATTAAGGCCCTAAACCTAAATCCTGGGGAAGTGGCAGATATGCGTGAGATTGAACTGGCAGGCACCAATTTTGGTAAAAAAACGCTAGTCATCCATGGGAAAACTGAGAAGTTTTTCCGAGAGAAAGGATTTACAAAGAGTTCCGTATCCATCAGTCATGCTGACCATTACGCAACTGCTGTTGTCATTTTCTATAAGGAGCCCCTATGATCGTTAGTGATAAAATGAAGGCTGTTTTGGTTCACTACAACCATGCACTTTCGTTATACAAATCGCGAAAGTTTGCGGAAGCAAAAGAAGAGTTCAAAAAAGGATTAGCAATTCATCCACAAGATGGCCCTTCGAAACTATACATTGAACGATGTGATGATTATATCGCAGATCCCCCACCAGAAGATTGGGACGGGGTATATAATATGAAAACAAAATAGGAACTATGTCAAAAAAAGAAATGCAACCAACCATCACCGAACACGGAGTCATTGCCACTATTCTCGGAAAAGAAACAGCATTTAGCGGAACTTTAGCGTTCAAAAAACCCTTACAAATTTCCGGTGATTTTACCGGTGAAATCATCTCCGATGGTTATCTTGTGATTAGTGAAGGGGCAAGAGTGAAAGCCAACATTAAGGCTGGCACAGTTGTTGTTGGTGGGACGATCATTGGAAATGTAACAGCAACACAAAGATTAGAAATGTTGTCCACGGGAAAAGTACAAGGTAACATTCGTACTGCAAAACTTCAGATTGCAGATGGTGTTGTGTTTGATGGAAATTGTGAAATGCTAAGCAGCGAAGAGACTTAGTTTGTGGCAATTTCATCCCTATAGCCTACTTTTATTTCTAGCATTCGGCTTCAATCTTGTATTGGGGCTATTCGTTTTAAAATCTTTCCGCCTAGATCTTGTTAAATATTTATTAATTCTAGTAATCGGTTCCATGATGTGGACCGGCTTCTATGGACTTGATTTTATATACATTAGTTCTGATTTACACAGAACCTTTGTCGCCTTATTGTATATCGGGGTTTCCCTTGCCAATTTGGGAATGGTTCTCGTATCTCTAGAGTTCACGCAAAACAAACATCTACTAACCAAAAAATTTTGGGTTTTACTTACAATCCAACCACTTCTTACCTTAGCAGTTTGTGTTCTCGATCCAATCTTTAAAACTTTAACTTTAGATACTTATCTTGTTAATATCAACGGTCGGATCCAATGGATCCAAGTAACCAATACCGGTGGGTTTGTTGTTTCCTATTTGCTTTCGTTTTTCTGGTCGGTGTTTGTTGGATATTTACTGATCAAAGGAATTTTCATATCGAAATCTACTGAAAGACGTAGGTATCTTCTCATTCTAATGTCGTATTTGTTTATTTGGATCACCGCCACTTTGCATAAGTTAGGTGTTAGGCCCTTGCCTGGGATTAACGTCACTGCGGTCATGAGCACAATGCAAGTGATTCTTATTTTCTTTGCGATTGGTTATTATCGTATGTTTGACTTAGTTCCCTTGGTACGAGGGGAAATTGTAGATGAACTAGATGAAGCAGTTGTAATTCTCGATTTTAACAATAGGATTGTGGATTGGAACATGGCAGCAGAACATTTGTTTTGTACCGCCTCTAAAAATTCCACCTTACTTTCTTATAAATATTTTTTTGCATCAGCTCCAGGAATTATTTCTAAACTTGATCACTTATCAGATAAACGTACTCTCACAAAATGGATTTGGGAAAAAGACGAAAAGTATTGGGAAGTGACCGCAAAACAAATCCGAGACGCGAATCGAAAAAAAATTGGAATGGTTCTTGTTTTTCGAGATAGCACGGAACAACGGAATTTAGAAAAACAAATGTCAAACGTCAATCGCGAGTTGATGGTTGCAAATGGTACTAAAGATCGTTTTTTATCTATCATTTCTCATGATTTACGTGGCCCTCTCGCTGGAATTAAAATGTTACTCAAAGTATTAAATGAGGACATGAAAAAGAAAGAGGATGCACTTGCGGGAATGACCCAGTCACTTGTGGACGCAACAGAATCTGTATTTTCCTTATTAGAAAACCTTTTGGAATGGTCTAAGTTGCAGCGAGGACAGGAAGAGTTTCGTCCTCATTATTATCGGTTGGATAATATTGTAAGAGAATGTTTGGAACTATTTGTTTTGAGCGCATCTAACAAAGGTATTACTCTGGAAGTGGAAATTCCCTCGCATGCGATGGTATTTTGTGATGACAGGATGATCATTACAGTCATTCGGAATTTGGTTTCCAATGCCCTAAAGTTTAGTCATAATAATGGTAAAATTCTAATCAATGCTTTGGATGTTGGTGATGATTGGCAGGTTTCTGTCATTGACTCAGGAGTTGGTATGTCGAAGGCAATAATAGACAAACTATTCAAAGTAGGAGAAGTGATAAAATCGACTGGAACTGGAGGGGAGACGGGGAATGGAATTGGACTTTTACTCTGCAATGAGTTTGTTTCTGTGAACGGTGGAATTCTGTTTGCAGATAGTGATGGCGTTTCTGGTTCCCGATTTGTTTTTACCATTCCTAAAAAGATGAAAGAGGAGATCATTTCATGAAAAAGACAATTGTTGTTACAGGTGCTACAGACGGAATCGGAAGGGTATGTGTTCATTCCTTTGCAAAGAGTCAAGAGGAATTGATTTTAGTTGGACGTAATCCAGACAAACTTGCTGCTTTGGTATATTCATTACAAGTAACAGGCGCTACAGTTCACTCTTATGTTGCCGACCTGTCGTCTGCAAAAGAAACATTTTCACTTTCAGAAACCATCAGAAAAAATCATCCCAAGATCGATGTTTTACTCAATAATGCAGGCGCTTATTTTGATCAACATACCCTTACCAAAGAGGGGATTGAATCCACATTTGCTTTAAACCATTTAAATTATTTTATTCTGACACTCGGTTTACTTCCTTCCTTAAAAAAAGCTGGGGAAGCCAGAATTGTCAACGTGGCCTCTCGAGCACACATGGGTGTATCTTTGGATTTCAATAACTTGTTAGGTGAAAAAGAATATTCCGGTTGGAAACAATACCAAAGGTCGAAACTTATGAATATTTATTTTACCTATGAACTTGCTGAACGATTAAATCAAACCAAAATTACTGTCAATTGTTTACACCCAGGATTTGTGAAAACAAGGTTTGGTCAGAATAACGACGGTTTAGCGAGAGTTGTTTTGACATTTGCTCAGAATGTTTTTGCAATCTCAGAAGAAAAAGGTGCTGAAACTTCAATTTTTCTTTCAACGGACCCATCTGTAACTTCTGTTTCTGGTAAATATTTTTCAAAAAAGAAAATCGAAAAAAGTTCTGAACCTTCTTATGATGTAACAGCCAGAAAAAAACTTTGGTCATATACGGAAGACCTTCTGAAACATAAGTTTAGTTTTAAATTCCCTGGTTTTTGATGTATGGGTTATAAACACCAAACAAACCCAATCCAAGTTCCGGTTCCTGGCGGGAAAACAATTGCAGAACATTTCGGCATTCCCTCTACGGGAAGTTCCGAGGTTTCTATTGCGTATATGGTGGCACCTGCGGGTTGGGGGGAACCATTTCAAAAACCCAAATTTGATGAGTGGACTCTTATGGTCCGTGGAAAACAACAAATTGAAATCAATGGAGAAAATCTGATCCTCAGTGCTGGTGAATCACTTTTGGTTGAGAAAGGTACTAATGTTAGATATTCTAATCCTTTTTCTGACGATGCAGAATATTGGTCTATTTGTAAACCTGCGTTTTCTTTGGACTTAGTGAACCGGGAACCAGAAACTTAAAGATTGTATGGGAACCGAGGAGAAACCAACAGCGGATTTAAGTTTTTTAAAAAAGGAAATGAAACCCGCTTTTTTTCCCAAGGGTTCTCTGATTATCGAGCAATTTTCGTTAGGTGATTCCTTCTATTTTATAGAATCTGGAAAGGTTGAAGTTTGGAAATATTTAGATGAAAGTAAACAAGAAATATTAGTCATTGGAGATCTTGTCGCCGGTGATTATTTTGGAGAAATTGCTCTCATCGACTCGGCTCCTCGTACAGTAAACATTTCCGCTAAAGAAGATTCTACTTTCTTCAAACTGACAAGGGAAGATTTCCATCGTTTGATTCAAACAAGTCCTGATATGACTTTGACACTTTTGAAATTGTTAACTGCGAGAATCCGAAACGCAGAACAAAGAGAAAACCAAGTTTTGATCCAAAAGAATAGGGAACTTCGCCTTCAAAATGAAACTTTGGAAGAAATGGTAAAAGAAAGAACGGCAAAGTTAACTCAGTCTTTGAAAATCATCCAAGAAGATCTAGAAACTGCAAAAACCAT
The DNA here is from genome assembly GCF_000332455.1 of Leptospira vanthielii serovar Holland str. Waz Holland = ATCC 700522. GTDB lineage: Bacteria > Spirochaetota > Leptospiria > Leptospirales > Leptospiraceae > Leptospira_A > Leptospira_A vanthielii. The sequence continues at coordinate 110,582 of NZ_AOGY02000024.1, forward strand.
TCAAAGAAATATTTTACCACTAGGCCTCAAATATGTAGCGCATTTAGATTTTGGATCGCGATTTGAACCTATGGCAGAAGTCGGTGGTGATATATTCGATGTTATCCGTTTAGAAAAATCCAAAATACGATTATTTTTAGCTGATGCAATTGGACATGGAGTACAAGCGGCCCTCATCACAATGGCCATTAAAGCAGAATACGATCATATCAAACACAATACACCGAATCCAGCAGATGTTTTGTATGTTCTCAACCAAATTTTCATCGATCGATATGGGAAAAAATCCAATCAATTCACGGCTGTCATAGTCGACTTGAATTTAGAGGAAAACAGTTTAACATATTCTTCAGCAGGTCATAATGAACCTTATGTGGTGTGTAAGGACCGGATCATTCCATTAACTGAGTCGGGTGTGATGTTAGGTTTGGAGAAAGAGGTCGAATATTCGAATCACACGATGCCTTTTGGGCTGGGGGATCGTTTGTTTATGATTTCGGATGGGTATTTAGAGCAGGAAAACAGAGAGGGAATTCTCCTCGGAGAGACCAAATTGCTTTCCAGTTTTGAATCTGCTAAGAGTTTGGATCTAAATCTAGCAGATACGATTAATTTGCTTATGGATGATTTTCATTCCTTCAGAGGAAATGCCTCTATGATGGATGATGTTACGATTCTTGGAATCGGTACGACGTATTAATTAGGAGATAAACTTTGGGTTTAATCATTGCATATATTTTGTTTCTTTTGAATTTATTATCGATTATACCAACCATGTATCCATTATACATTTGGAAGTTGGTGACAACAGGTTCAGTAAGAAGGTTAGGTGACAGGCTTCTTTTGAAGGTGGGAGAAGTTTGGATCGAAAATAACTATCGGATTTCGCGAATGTTATACGGTGTCCAATTCGAAGTGATTGGAGATGCTTATAAAGATTTGAAACAAGATGGACGTTATATGATTATCTGTAACCATCAATCCTGGTCCGATATTTATATCATTCAATCTGTGTTAAATCGGAAAATTCCACTCATTCGATTTTTCATCAAAGATTCGTTAAAATATGTTCCAATTCTTGGACATGCGTGGCTTGCTTTGGACTTTCCTTTTGTAAAAAGAAGCAGTCGAGAACAACTGAAAAAAAATCCAGAACTTGCTACCCAAGATTTGGAAAATGTTAAAAAGGTTTGTGAGAAATTTGCCGGAATGCCTTTTTCGATTTTAAACTTTCTTGAGGGTCACCGAAGGACTCCTGAACGTGTGCAAAAGTTACTCAAAAAAAATCCTTACCAACACTTACTTCGTCCTCATAGCGGTGGCATCTCGGTTGTGTCTACGGCACTCAGAAATTCGATTGATGCCTTTATTGATTTAACAATTGTTTATCCTACCGAAAATCCGAGTTTTTTGGATTTGATGCAAGGTAAAATTAGGAAACTAAAGGTATTTGTAGATGTGATCCCGGTTTCGCAAGTTCCTATTGAAGAGAACGAACAATTTGCACCAATGTCAAAGAAAATGAAACGATGGGTAGATGAACGATGGGCATTAAAAGACACTTTGATTGAGAAGGAGAAACAACCAAAATGAAATATCTAGGAATCAGCATATTTTTGATCACCGTATTATTTTCTTGTAGAACTTTCGAACCGGTTGCTTATGAACCACCAATCAAACCGGAACCAGTCGGAGTTTATGCACCTAACACAGAACTACAAAAATCTATTTTACTTGCGATCGGTAAAGTTAAGGGTTTGGAGTCACTGGATGTCGATGCCGATGGAAATATTTATGGTGGGGACAAGGATGGTCGTATCATTCGAATTACTCTAAAAGGTGAAATCAAACCCATAGCCAAAACAGGTGGCCGGCCTTTAGGAATCCAGTTTGACAAAGCCGGGAATTTGATTATCGCCGATGCTTATAGTGGTCTACTCTCTTTGGACAAATCAGGTAAACTTACTGTTCTTGTTTCTGAATACAAAGGAAAACCTTTTCAGTTTACGGACGATTTAGATATTGCTCAAGATGGTAAAATTTATTTTTCTGATGCATCTATCTATGAACAAAAAGAATACCTTTATGATCTTTTAGAAGCAAAACCATACGGGCGAGTGTTTGTTTATGATCCAAAAACTAAAGAGACGGAACTTCTCGCGGACGGATTGTACTTTGCGAATGGAATTGCATTATCTAAAACAGAAGACTATCTTCTTGTGAATGAAACTTATCGATATAAAATCACAAAACTTTGGTTAAAAGGTCCTAAAAAAGGTATAAAAGAAACTGTAATAGAAAATTTACCTGGTTTCCCTGATAATATCACTCGAAACGAAAATGGAGATTTCTGGGTGGCTTTGTTTACTGTAAGAAATGATAGGATGGATCATATGCATCCTTCTCCTGTTGTCAAAAAGATGATTTCCTTTCTTCCTAAATTTCTTTGGCCCAAAGCAGAACCTTATGGATATGCACTCAAAATGGATGGGAACGGAAAAGTCCTTATGACTTTGCAAGACCCTGGCGGAGAACACCTGAAAGAGGTAACGAGTATTATAGAGAAGAAAAGGCAGTTATATATAGGTAGTCTCTACAATGATCGTGTAGGGATTTACGTTTTACCTTAATAGTTTTTCGATCGCATTCATACTTACGAATCACCTCCTAACCTTTGTTTTTGTTCAGGTTAAGGGGTGCAGGCGTATTCGTATTCGATAGCACCAAGGCTCACGGCTCCATCACCACCGGGCCTTGTCCCATTTCCATTCAAACTATCGGTTAAGATATTGTTCGTTGATTTTGTGATGAGACATGAAGTTGCACTAGTCGGCACATAATTTGCTGTCACTCCAAAGTTGGAAACAAAATTAGGGTTTAGATTTAGGTTATTGCCAAAGTTTGCTACTACAGCACTAATTGGCGTTACACATCCTGCTGTGGTAGGAATTGCTCCCCCGCACAGGTCTGTATAGTTTATGCTATTGTGATAAACTAAAGACGCACAGTTGTGAAATACATTGTATTTGATCGCACTTTGGATACCAGACCCTGAATTAATAATACATGCATTCCCGGCCGTATTATCTACTAGCAATAAAACATTATTTTGAATATCAGCAGCACTGGAGGGGGTTGTAATAAATATTGGCGATTCCTTTCCGGCTATAGGTGAGGATCCGCTACTTACTGTGTTATGGTAAATTTTTATACCCGAAAACACTCCCTTTAATTCAATCCCAAAGGCATTATTATTACTCGTTCCGTTCTGAATCCAATTATTTGCAACTAGGATATTGGCAGGAGTTCCTACACTGATCCCAGCTGCCGTTGTGGCACTGCCGGTTCCGTTGGATCCTCCTGTGTGAATGTAGTTTCCTATGATTCGGGTTGTGGCGTTTGAATTGGTCGTATATATTCCATACACGGAGGTGCTGACTGTAGATGTTGCACTTCCCACTTCAATGGTATTATTTTCTATCGTTGCTGTCCCTCCGCCAGTGACATAGACCCCGGCCACTGTTGAGGGTGCTGTAGATGTTGCGTTTCCAACGTTGATTGCGTTTCTACGAACGACATGCCCGCCTATAAGATGTATCCCATAAGTACCGAGAACTCCATTCGTTGAGACAATCGTGTTCCCTTGCGTGGTAGAACCAATTTCAATGGCAGAGGCTACTTGGATGCGAATCCCAATAGAATTATTTCCTGCACCACCTTTCAAAATATTTCCGGATAAGGTTCCGTTAGATCCGGCACTCGCCGCTGAAGTTACTTCAAAAGCAACACTATCAGTGGAGGATGTTAGATTTAGATCCTTACTGAGTATGATGTTTCCAAGTATATTGGAAACAGTGATGGTGGAGGTTCCAACATATTGCACTCCTTTCGATCTTACATTGGCTAAGGTCGAATCTCCTCCTGAAATTACGTTGAGTAGAAGGATGGGGGAGATAGGAAAAGTGGACGACATATACAAACCGATGGCATCACAACTTGCCAAAGTACATTTTCCTCCATCGATTAAATTTTTGACCAAAAAAAGATTACTATTGATTGAATGGATTCCGGAAGAGGCATTGATTCCCGTACCACCATCGATAGCATTATTGATTAGTCGCACTTTCGCAGTGGAATCCAAAAATACTCCCGCCATATAAGGCGCTGTATTTGGACCCGATTTAATGAAAAAACCAGAAACGGTTGTGTCATTGACAATAGAGACATCTCCTGCTATGGCAGCACAGGGTGAAACGAGAGTTGCGGCCGCACAACTAACAGGTGTTGCTATCATTAAAATTTGAGAGCTATGGGAATCCGGATCCCAAGTTCCAAAATTGGATCCAGCAACATAACCTCCATAAAGCGATATGCCGTTAATTAATTGAATTTTATCACCTATAGCGGTTGAATCATACCATCCGCCTTCTACAAGAACAGCGCAGTCAAAAGTGGGACAAACTCCCAAGTTATTGATAGCCTCTTGAATATTGCGTTTGGGCGTAAATGGAGTTAGACCATCAAAGGCATCGTTCCCACTAATTTGGGACACATAACGAATGGTGGAAGGTACTAAATAAGGGATATTGACTGTGGTAGATAGGGAATGTCCGCTATTGCTAATACAATTCAATGTGAGAGTGCTATTGCCATAAACCCATGAGTCCGTAGGCGCAGGTGTAACTGTGAGAGTGTCGTCTGTAATGGCAGTTGTAGACACTAAAAATTGAACAGGAAAACCAAGGTTTGTGTTTAGGCCCGTGGATCCTGTGCAACTACCTACATTGATGGCAGCAGAAAATTGTAAACGAATACTTTCTGTAGGTTGTAATACACCACCTAGGGACGGGTTAACACTCAACATACTAAAACAATTTGCGGTAACTGTGATTGATCCCGTAACGACACCCGTAGATGAAGAGAGCGTACATTGGTGGTTAGTCGGATTCGAAACCACTTGTAAATTGTAAGAATTGTTTGTTACCACATCCGTTGGAAACATATGGAGTCCATTTGTTATTATGGTGAGAAGTTCCGCATTATTGTTTCGAATGGCTAAGGTTCCAGAAGATAAACCGACAACATTGACATAAATGGGATATGCAACTGAGGTACATGCAATTGTAATGTTAGTGACGTTTGCCGATGCGATCACACCAACACCATTTGTAGTGACACAGTTTTGTACTGGATGGTTTGGCTGCGTAGTTACTGATACGTTGTATGAAGAGCCATCTAAATAAGTTTGGGTGAAAGCAAAAGTTCCAGAGGCAACTGCTACATTCAGAGTGGCACCGTCTATAGAATTTGTAAGTATTAGTCCAGTGATTCCATCTAGACCAGTGATGGTCCCCGATAAGGTATAACGCAAAGGATCACAATTGACAATGATAGAATTTATATTTCCATGTCCCACCACACCGGACCCGCCACTGACAGAACAAGTTTGCACAGGGAGTGTAGGTTGTGTTTGGATAGAGACGTTAAAATTACTGCCAGAATTTAGAACCGTTGTAAATTCATAATTCCCATCTGCGTTAACGATAATGGTTTCGGCACCAGAGTTTAGATTTATGGCGAGACCCGAACCAAGAAGTCCTGAAACTGTGAAGGAAATTTTGAATGGTCCAGAAGGACCGGTATTAACCAAACTTCGTAGTTGAAGGAAATCTGTGACTGATTGCAAAAAACCTTTGGAAAGGCTGGGGATACATGCCTGGAATAAAAAGGTGGGGATAAGGATTGCATTCCTAAAAAACTTTGCAGCCATCATATTAATCTCTATTCTATACAACAATTGAAGGGTGGAAACATTGTCATTTTATTTACGTCTAAACGAATAAAAGTGGGGAGAAATTGTGGATTTTAGTTTTTCTTATTACATTGGTCTGGCTGGGATCGTGGTATTTACGATATCTGGTGCCCTCTCTGCTTTGGAACATAAGGACCATCACCATGATTTGTTCAGTGTTTTTTTTACGGGATTTATTACCGCTATTGGGGGAGGAACCTTAAGAGACATTACGCTTGGAAATTATCCTGTTTCTTGGGTTCGAGACGAAAATATTCTTTGGGCGATTTTTTTTGGGTTTCTACTAGTCATCCTTTTGCCAAGGACACTGACCAAACGAAAGGATGAGTTATTTCTTTTTGATACATTAGGGATTGGAATTTATACAGTGCTTGGAACAAGGATTGCTTTGGATCATGGCGTAAACTTTTTTGCTTCTGCACTCCTCGGTATGATCTCTGCCATTTTTGGTGGAGTCATTCGAGATACACTCATGAATGAAGTTCCATTTATTTTTAGAAAAGAAATCTATGCTACTGCGTGTTTGGTGGGATCAGTTTTATATATTGTTTTAAATGTTTGGAATGTAAATGCCAATTGGAACTTAGTGATCTCTACAACTGTTGTTGTTGGCATTCGCATTGTGGCAGTTCGATACAACTTAGGTTTACCCAAGATCAAAATTTTTGATTAATTAGTACACAAACGTAGTAAAATCAGGGATTAAATTCATTTTTAGTCTCGTACTTACCGCAAGTATTTTATCTTTCGTTACTTTATTGTTAAACGCTTGCACTAGTAAAAATATTTGCATTCGATGGAGTAGAAGTGTCGCCATCATAAGTGGCTTAGGGAATTCCCTTTTGATACTGATTCAATACTTGAGGTTTTATGGCAAGTCCCAAGGCTGTCACATTAGAATACAAACAAGACTTAGGTCTTCATTCCAACATTAATGATATTAATCATCCAATTTCAGAAAATGCTCCCTTCCATTTTAAGTTTTTTCAAATAACAGATGAAGTCGAAAATACATTATTCCAAATCTTAGATCGATTTTTATTGCAACTCGACCTAATTATTGTTAGAGATTCGGTTCTTGCGGCAATGAAAGAAACTGTGACAAACGCAATTAAAGCAAATGCAAAACGAGTGTTTTTTAAAAACCGCGCAAGTAATATCGAAAATGAAACTGAATATGAAGCCGGCATTGCAGAGTTTAAAAAAACATATCTTGAAAATCGCGAAACAATCGAAGATTCTCTTCAAATAAATAATTTTGGAGTTTTTGTATCGTTCATTCACAATAAAAGTTTGATGCGCATTCGGATTATGAACAATGTGCAACTCACCGCAGCAGAATCGGCGAGAATTAAAGAAAGAATCGATAAAGCAAAAACTTATAACGATCTAGCTGATGCATTTATGGATATGTCAAGTGAACAAGAAGGTGCAGGCCTTGGGTTGATCATGACTCTAATGATGTTGCGCAACGATGGTTTGGGTGATTCTGCCTTTAAATTCGAAACTAGCGAAAACAAAACTGTATTTATGATCGATATTCCCTCTAAGGTTTCTAAAGAAAACCAGCAGTTGGAAAAAATTGATCATATAGTTTCTCAAATAGATAATTTACCTACCTTCCCTAAAGCCATCAAAGACATTCAGGATGCTATTGATAAACCAAACTCGAGTATTGGAACCATTGCGGAAATGATCAAACGAGATATCGCTTTATCTGCCAATATCCTAAAACTTTCCAACTCTGCTGCATTTAGACGAGGGGGAAGGGTTGAGAGTTTGGATCGTGCCATCCAACTGATTGGTTTAAAAGAACTACAAACTTTGTTGTATAGTCTTGGAACCAAGCAGATGTTAGAGGATAAATTCCCTGCCTTTACCGCTATATGGGAAAAGTCGAACGAGTCTGCATTTTATTGTAAAGCAATTGGACAAAAAATGGGGATGAATAAAGCCGATCTGAGTAACCTAATTGCGGCCTCTTTGTTACACGATATTGGTGAAATTTTACTTTTATCTTTTGACAAACAACATATGTCAAAAATCAAAACTTATTCCAATTCTAGAGAAATTGCCTCTACCATCAGTATGGAAGAATCTGCGATAGGCATCACGCATTCAAGGTTAGGTGCTATGGTCGGTGAAAAATGGAATTTCCCGATTTTGTACACAAAAGCAATGGAGTTTCATCATCGGCCACTTCTTGCAGATGACGTATATTCAGATATTGTGTTCCCGATTTATTTAAGTGACATGATGATATCAGTCAATGCGAAAGAAGCAAAATCATCGGAAATTCCAGCGGAAATACTCAAACTATGTAAGTTCCAGACTAAATCTGAATTCGATTCGTTCCGTGTCAAAATCAGAGAACAATTTTTGACATACTAATACAATTTGAATCACTTCGTTTGCTTTTGTGTCTTCTTGTAGAGTTCGTATCGAGATTTGAATTCTTGGTATCTGGGAATGGAAACAGCACGAACATAGGACTGGGTTGGATGGTTTTGTATAAAGTTTTGGTGGTACCCTTCTGCTTGATAAAATTCTTTTAACTCTTGGTACTCTGTAACCATTGGCCCTTGCCAGATTTGATTCTCCTCAATTTCTTTTTGGATTTTTTTTGCAATCTTCAGTTCTGCGTCTGAAGAATAAAAGAGGATAGACCTGTAGGAAGAACCTTCATCGGGACCTTGTTTGTTAAGGGTAGTTGGGTCATGAGAAAGAAAAAAAATTCTACATAATTCCATATAATCGATCTTAGTTGGATCATAGTAAATTAGCACGGTTTCTGCGTGCCCAGTTGTCTCTGTGTTCACTAAATCATACGAAGGATTTTTTGTATGTCCACCTGCATATCCTGAGATTACATCGATGACTCCTGGTACAGATTCAAAGATATGTTCTGAACACCAAAAACATCCTTCTGCAAAGGCGGCAATTTTTTGTCCCGATTTTGGTTGTAAGGGGATTTTTTGGACATTAGCATCTTTGTCTGAAAAAAGGCTACATTGTAAGAGGACAAAAGTGGTTACTAATAATAAAAGGAGAGTGCCACGTAACGTAAACCTGGCCCTTATATTTTTTGTTGTGGATTCCATACTCATTAGATTGTTTTCGGACAGGTTTGGAAATGAAAACACGAATTGGTTAAGGAGGGGTTACATCCTTTTCCTTTGGAAATTGTTCCGGGTTTGAGCTGTAACCCCTCTCGGTCCCACTTCGATAAACAAAAACACTTCGTGAGCCAGAAAAACTAGCCATTGGTTTGTAAAAATTTTGTTTAATGAAATAACCTAGAATTGTTGCTATGAGGGAAACTGTATAAACCCAAGATTCGGAATGGCCACCATAACCAAAAATAAAGGAACCGATAAGGATAAGGCTTTGACTCGCCAACCAAACAGTAGTTCTGTTAAGTAGAAATTTATACCAACCAATTTGGGTGACTTGGTTTCGAATACCTTGTAACAAAATTCCGAGTACAGGAATCCTGAGTAAAAAACCCAAAAGTCCAAAAACTACAATGAGAATTAGGAGTAACCAAATAGAAGAAAAAAATAGGTTCCACCAAAAAAGGAATTGGAGTGGGGGAACTAGGTCAGATGGCCACGAAAATTCAGAGGAAAAAAAACGAATTAAAACCCAAAAGAATGTGAGATAAAAACCGAACACGAATAAATGGAAAATTAATTCTATAGTTCCTGCAAGGAAAATTTATTTCATTTTACTTCGGAAAAAAAACCATCTTTAGTCCAACAATCACTGTAAAAATTCCAAAGAATCGAGATAAGGTAGTTGTGTCTATTTTGGATGCCGCACTAGCACCGAATATACTTCCTAATATAAAACCAGCGCTGATAAAGGCCGCTGCAAATATATTGGTTTCTCCTCTCGTGTAATAGATATAAGCTGCAACAATTCCAATCGGCGGAACCATCGCAGCGAGGGTTGTTCCTTGTGCTAATTTTTGGTTAAAGTCAAAAAAATAAACAAGTGCTGGGACAAGTAAAATCCCGCCGCCAATTCCAACAAGACCGCCGAGAATCCCGGCACCTACACCTAACAGTAAAAATAAGATTCCAATACTCATGATACTTTCCCGCAGGCACGATTTGCCGGTACAGCTTCGTGGATTTTTTTTGGTTCAGGGAGGTTCAGATTGTCCATAATTTCTTTAAATTCCTCAAGAGACTTTCCTGCAATCCGGGGATTCCATTTTTTCTCTTCACCGATGGTAGTAGATAAAAAACCTTTGTAGTCATGTCCAGGTAGGACGATGGTATCGTCAGGTAATGAAAAAAGTTTCTCCGTAATGGATTTGTATAAACCCTCCGCACTACCTCCTTGGAAATCGGTTCGGCCACATCCTCTCACAAAGAGTGCATCGCCTGAAAATAGGTATTGATTATTTAAAAGCAGAGAAATGGAACAGGGTGTATGGCCCGGAGTATGGAGGACTTGAAATTTTAAGTTCCCAATAGTAAACAAATCTCCATCCTTTAGAAATTTAGAAGCGCAACTAGCCCCAGAATGTTCCGAAGCATAGGATTCACATTGAGTTTTATCTCGAAGATCACCTGCTGATGTTATATGGTCGGCATGCATGTGGGTGTCGATTGTTAAGGAAAGAGTATACCCAAGTTCCTGTAGATAGTTCAAGTCTCTATCTAATCGCTCCAAAACAGGATCAATGAGGACGGACTGTTTGGACTTTTTGTCAAGTATGAGGTAAGTCCAAGTGCCCGATTCTAAATCATAAAGTGGACGGATTTCCATATTGTCTTTGGGATTGGTGATCATATAATGTTTCTCCTGTTTGCTAGAATCCATGATTACAATTTTTTGGAACCAAAGATAACAGTTTTTAGGGGTTTTGGGATTGGCTTAAATACCATACCCCCTATGGTATATTCTTTTGTTGACGAAAAATTTGGCAACTAGAAATTGGGAAAAAAAGGAGAAAGTATGAAATCTTTCCTGATGGTGGGAGTTGTAATTGGACTTCTTTTCATTTTCGTAAAAAAAATCCAATCGAAAGGAGATAAAGATATGGTAAAACAATGGATCCAGAATGGAGCAATTGTTGTAGATGTTCGAACTAAATCGGAATATGCAGAAGGCCACTATTCTGGTGCTATGAATATTCCCGTGGATGTCCTTCCTGCTAATTTAAACCAATTGAAGGACAAACAAACAAAGATTATTGTATATTGTCGGTCGGGTGCTCGTAGCGAACGTGCAAAACAAATCTTACAGGCTAGCGGTTATTCCTCTGTGCTCAATGCGGGTGGACTTAGCGACATGCCCGAAGGTCATTAAACAACAAACATTAAACTACACCGGTAGACATTTTTGATTTGTATCGGTGTAGTGTATAAAGGTCGGATAACTTGGTTTGGTCTTCAGCAGAGAGTTCTAAAAACTCCGCCCCCATAACGTATTTATGGATACCTACTTCCTCTTTTCTAACAACTTTGATTTTGGCATTGATTTCTTGGTGTGAATCTGATTCTCGAAGTTTAACGTCAAAGGATTCGTTTAAAGTTATATCGTCTTCCGTATCAAAAGCAATTCCTGTTACCGAAATATTCTTTGAAATTGTTTTGAGAGTTTTATCTGGTAAAATAAAAAGTAGTTCTAAGTTGGCATCAAAACGCAAACTGCTTCGTTTTTCATTACTATAAGCAACAATTTGGTTTTTACCAGAATATTTCGCCGTATACAATGCACGGTCCGCGAGATCATACATATCATCACAGGTTTTTACTTTTTCGGGATAGGATACAATCCCTCCACTAAGGGTTACTGATTTCCCACTCAGTTGGATGGTTCGGCAAGCTTCTAAAAGTTTTTCTGATGCGATCATTGCTTGTTCTTCATTGGTTTGTGGAAAAATGACAGCAAATTCTTCACCACCAATCCGGCAAGCTGTGTCTTCCATCCGCAAACAAGATGTAATTTGTTTGGAAACTTTTGTAAGAATTTCATCACCAGTTGTATGACCATAGGTATCATTGATTTTTTTGAAATCATCAATGTCGATAATTAGAAGGGAGAGATTTTGGTTGTATCTTTTGGATTGTTTGAATTCCCGAACAAGTGCAGTTTCGAAATGTCTGCGATTGTATAATCTTGTGAGCTCATCAACTAATATCAGTTTTTCGGTATCAGCAAAGAGTTTCATTTCGATGATTTTAGGGTTTTTGATTTTTGGATTGATGTTTGCGAAATAATCAACTAATGCAACACTGAATCCGACCGGGCGACCCAAACAATGGGAAAGTTTGTTTTTGTTTTCGATGATTTCTTTCCAAATGGATTCGGATTTATTTTCGCTGATATCTAAAGAAGTGAGTACTTTAAAAATTGCAGAATAGATTTGGTTATCTTCTAAATGATGGATTTGGCTTTCCCGAATTTTTTGGAGTAAGTTTTCCGCATGGTTCGGATTCTCCTCTAAAATTCCCATAATGGTATCTTCGATTCTTTGTCCGGGTCGTCCGGATGGATTCTGATTTAACATGGTAAGCGAAGGTTTATCAATTTATTTCCCACGATTTCCCAAAATTCTAGAAAAGGCAGATGTTGTAAAGACAGGTTTTATTCCTAAAACAAAACTGTATTCAGGGTAGAGGGAAATCCCTTATGATGCTGTCAGGTGTTTGGACTGCATATGTATGGCACTGATCTCTTCATATAGGAGTTGGACTGAGTCTGCAAGTTTTTGCGTCGTTTCATCAATGACAGTGACTGCATGGTTAATTTCTTTACTGCCAGACATTTGTTCCTGCGCAATCACCCCAATTTGTTCAGACAAAACATGAAGTTCCGAAAAGGTGACTCTGAGTTTGGCATTCAAATTTTCTTGTTCGGTGACATGGCCTTCCAAACTCAAAATTTCGCTCTCGATTCGGAGTAATTCTTGGTTTTGGCTTTCGACTTGGGTTTTCACTTCTTTGGAGTATCGGGTTCCTTCGTTGATTTTGAGTCCGGCCTCTTTCACAATTTTGGCAATGGTTCCCGCATTGGATTGAGAACGTTCTGCAAGTTTTGCCACTTCTTGAGCGACAACAGCAAATCCACGTCCATGTTCCCCGGCTCTGGCCGCTTCAATAGATGCATTTAACGCCAGTAAGTTGGTCTGATCTGCAATTTCTGACATCATCTGGTTAATTTCTTCCACTTTGGAAAAGGCTTGGTTGAGTTCTGAATAGATGCTATTGAGTTCTTCGGAAGATATTTTTACTTTTTTACTAAAATCGGCAGAAAGACTTACGTCTTTTGCGATTTGAGTTGTTTTTGATTTTACACTTACGCTGATATTTTGTAGAGATAAAAAGTTTTGATCAACAATTTTGACCCTAGCTACTTGGTCTTCGACCAAATTTGCAGAACTAATTGCTGATGAGGATAGTTCTTCCACAGAAGCCGAGATTTCTTCTACAGAGGCAGCTTGGTTTTGAGATTGGTTGTGGAGTTCATCCGACATCGATTGCAAAGTTTCTACAGAAGTTGCCAATGTATTTGCTGACTTTTCCATTTGATTGGATTTTTCAGTAATAAAGTTTTGTTTTTCCATAGTTTCTTTTAGTTTTGTTTTTAAGTCGAATTGCATTTCACGCATAAGAGCTACTACATAACGCAAACTAAAAATAACACCGAAATAAAAAATGACTTTCTGGACTTCTGTTGCGACGATGATATGATTTGCTCGCAACATTTCTGGATAAGGTCTAGCTACGAGTGCCGATCCAAGTTTTGTAGAAAAATAAATCCCACCTAAATATAGTAAGGTTGAAATGACTCCGACTATCATCACAAGTTTTGGTTCGAAAAGAAAACTGGAATAAATTGCAATGAAAACAAAAATAATGTAAAAAATACCTGCATTAACTGTATTACTTGCGTCACCCTTTGTATAATTATTAAAAATATCCAAGTAGAAAAAACTAACTAAAATTAGCAAATCTATGAAAATAATCGTGAATGCCCAAAGTCTTGTGATCTCTTTTCCTTTGCGTAAAAAATGTCCTGGGATGATGCCGTTCAGTAAAAATATAAGGGAACCAATAAAATTAGGGATAAAACTTTTTGTAGCGAAGTTGGCTGCAACTCCTAAAAGAAACACCGCACTCAATCCATACTTTGTGTAAACAATCAATGAGATACCTTTGCGAAAGAGAGTTCTTTCAAATTGACTGATTTCGTTTGTTTCTGCGGACATTCCCTAGTCTCCCCAATTGTCGCCTTCTCGTTAGTATGATTTGTAACCAACTACTGGCCAGTTATACTGTAACTGAATGTATGCAATCTATGACGATAAAATTTCTATATTTCTAATCGATCTGGAATTATCCTAATTGTCGCTATAGTTTTAAAGTAGACTGATTATTTTAATTTAGAAAGAGATTGAGTATCAATTGTATTATGAGTTGTCCTTTCTGATGATTGTATATTTCTATGATTAACGAATGAAGAAGCCGCCATTTCCTTTCTTGGTCAAAAAACAAAACCAATCGATATCATCCTTATGGATATTGACTTGGGTTCTGGAATGGACGGAACTATGGCGGCCAAAGAAATTCTTTTGTTACATTCTATTCCACTAGTTTTTTTATCTTCTCATACAGAAGCTGAAATTATAAATCGAACTGAATCCATTACTTCCTATGGTTATATTCTCAAAACATCTGGTGAAATTGTTTTAATAGCTTCCATTAAAATGGCGTTACGTTTGTTTGAAAGTAATCAAAAACAAACGGAAGCTCAGGAACTTTTTGAAAAAGCTTTTATAGTAAGCCCCATCGCTATGTCTTTACATGATACGAGTAACCAATTCCAATTTGTAAATGTTAATCCTGCCTTTGAAAAATTGATCGGATATGAAAAAAAGGAAATCATTGGTAAAACGAGTTTAGATTTGAATATGTATGTTAATAATGCAGATAGTGCAGAAATTAGGAAAAGATTTTTAGCCGATGGAAAACTAACAGGCCCTAACATTTCAAAACTTTGTTTTCTAGGATATTTTCAAAATTTTCCACCTAATTGATGTAAATTTAGTTTATCGCTTGCCTTAGATTAGGGAAATCGAAAATTCTAATTCTGTGGCATTCCGTTTTGTGAGTTTGGTACTGTCTTTCCTTTTTGTCCTTATATCGTGTGGACATCCAAAAATGGTAAACCCCTGCGATTTAAATTCAGAATCCTTTTTCAGAAATCTAATACTAAAAAACTTTGCCGGTGACTCTTCACCATACTGCAAAGTGGATTTTACCTTCTCATTGAGTGGAACCATATTGGGGCTCACTACCTCGGGAATGGTGTTGAAGACCATTACAGGAACAGAAGTTTCCATTCCGGCAGGTTCTACTCAATTCTCAATACCCATCTCACTAAGAGTAGGTGCTAGATACACTCTTTCCATTTCATCCCAACCAGAAACTATTGTTTGTTTGATCCATTCGGGTTGGGAAGGGGTGGTTCCAGATGGAATTTCGGATATCAGGATTATTTGTCACTCAACAGCCGCTAAGCGAGTCTACGGTCAGTCTGGTTCATATACTTCGAATGGTTTTGGATTAAGTGCAAATTTTCTGAATACTCCATACCAAGCGTTAGCTGACGGGAATGGACTTTTTGTCTCGGATTTTGGAAACAACCGAGTTTTGTATTATTCTGGTACTGATACAACTGCATCTTTAGTTTATGGCCAATTAGATTTTTCATCTGCAGCAGTAGGAACATCCACTACGGAAATCAATCGACCTCGTGGATTAACAAAAGATAAACAGGGATTGTATATTACTGATGCAGATAATAATCGAGCTTTGTTTTTTGTGGGAACTAATAGTATCGCTACTCGTGTGTATGGACAACCCGATTTTGTTTCTGCAGCACCCAATCAGGGAGGTGCCACCGCTTCTAATACTTTGAGTACTCCGTATGGGATGACTAGAGATGCCAATGGTTTATATATTGTAGACCAGGGTAACAATCGTGTTTTGTATTATAATGACGGAAGCCTCCTTCCCTCCCGAGTGTATGGGCAGAGTGATTTTCTATCTAACAACACAGGATCGACAGCGACATCCTTGGTTTCGCCAGAGGGAGTCTCGGTCAGTCCGGAAGGAGTTTATATTGCTGATACAGGAAATCATCGTGTTTTATTTTTTGCGGGAACTAACACCATTGCTACCAGAGTTTATGGTCAACCGGACTTTGTTTCTAACTTAGCCAACAATGGAACCATTGGAGCCGGTACACTAAATTCACCGAAAGCCGTTCTTGCTTTTGGGGGAGACCTCTGGATTGTCGACAGTTTTAACAATCGAGTGCTTTTGTTTTCTGGAACTAGTAGAATCGCTTCAAAAGTTTTCGGTCAAAATGGAAGTTTTATCAGCGCAACTTCCAATGCTACTGCCACTACTTTTTTCCAACCGCAAGGGATTTCGGTTGATCAAGATGGTATCTATATTGTAGATACTGATAACCATCGTGTGCTTGTGTTCTGAAAACTAAATTATGAAAAAAGTATTACTCCATTCGTCAAAGGATTCGAACTACAATAAAGAAATTATGGGTTTTTAAAGTTTAACAATGATAAATCAAATAGAAAAAAAAGAATTCGCTTATGAAACCGTTGTAGGTTTAAAAGTTTCAGATGATGAACTTTACACTAATTATAGAAAAGCAATGACTCCTCTCTTAATTAAGTATGAGGGAGGTTTTCGGTATGACTTTAAAATTCAAGAAACGTTAATCAGTGAAGATCCCAAGCCGATCAATCGTTTGTTTTTGATTTTCTTTAAAAACAAAGAACTAAAGGATCTTTTTTTTAAAGACCCAGAATATTTAAAAATTAGAGAAACGTTTTTTACTCCATCTGTTGAATCAACTACGATCCTTTCTGAGTATGAAAGATATCAATAAGTCAAATTAGGATCATATCCTGGGTTTTCCCTATTTTTCCCCAGGTAGGATCTCCTCCAAGGCCATCTCTTCTAAAATCTTTCCCCCACGTTCATTCAAATGAATGGCATCTGTTAAATAATAGTATCCATTTGATTCTCCAAGATCATTCCAAGTGGCTGTGGTAGAATAGTATTTCAAAATGGTCCAATACATTCCCCAAGTGTTTTGGATATAGGGTTTGCGAATTTTAATATTGGAAGTGTCGAGACCCTTCGACAAGGTTTCGTGTAACGGCTTGTAGATGGCTTTCTCTTTTGTGACCACTTCTTTGGTAAGTTCGGCAAATCGTTTGGATCTTTGGAAAGGAATCGATTCTGAATTTTCTCCTAATATGGGAGGTGAAAAAACAATGAGTTTGGCTTTGGTATCTTTTTTAATGGTTTGAATGATTTTTGTTAGATTCTGCACAAAACTTTCTTCTGTGACAGGTTCCTTCAATTTCCAAAGATTTGCGTAACGATTGTATTCATCTGTGGAAAGGGTGGCTTTTAAATCGTTTGTCCCAATTAGAAGAAATACAATATCGGGTTTTAATTCTTTTAGATTGTCCATTTGTTCTAAAATCTGAACTGTTAGGCGGCTATTGATCCCTTCGTTAATCACCAAATCATTTACGAGACTTGGATGTTTTGCAATGGCAGCTACATAATCATAACTTACTCGGCCATGGGTGATACTATCTCCGAGAAATACAATTTTTGATTTTTGTGCGGACTTGGTTTCTAAAGCAGACTTTAGATTGTTCGAAGGAACCTTTGTTGCCTGGAAGATAACGCAAGATTCAAAGAAGAAAAAACAAAGGATCCAAAGTTTAGAAAGTAGTTTCATGTCGATTGATCCTAACAAAAAAGAGGAAAGGAAAAAGCACAAATTGGGAATGGCATAAAAAAACTCATTTATTTTCGGGATCAGTTTTGTATTTCTCTAAAATTTGCAAATCGAAATCATCTATCTTATTTCTTTAGAGTTCTCAAATACTTTTCTAACCCAGGCCTTAGATCATGGAACTGAGGTTTTTCATGTTTGAGTAACAACCGGAAGTAGAGTGTTCCGTAGAGAATATCCATACAAACATCGATCTCTGAATCGGAGAGTGGTTGGATTTGTTTTGTTTTGATCGCATGATGGAAAAATTGTTTTGCTGCCTGCCTTCTGGGAAGCAAATAGTTTTCTAAAATAGATTCTGATAGTTCTCCATCTTGTTGTCCTGCTCCGATAAGAGTGGAAATCACACGTCCAAATTTACCAGAGAATACACCTGAGAGTGCTTCCATCTGATCGAGTAGGGCTTTTTCAAAAGTTACATCTTTGGGAAATTCCAAATAGGGTGAGATCATGTGGGTGACAGTGCTCATGGCAAGATGGGCTTTGTTTGGCCAACGCCTATAAATGGTAGTTTTTGCTACACCGGTTTCCAAGACAATATCATCAATAGAAAATCCATGGTAACCTTTCTTTGCCAACATCTCATATGTAGTTTTTAAGACCAAAGGTTCCAAATCTTCGGATCTGGGACGGCCTGCGGTTTTTTGCGACATTTTCTTTTTTACAGCCATAAATCAAAATATTTTAAAAAAAATCTTGACAGTCAACACTATTTCGATACGGATGGTATCGAATAACGATACTGACGGTATCGTTATTCGAGGAGAAATTTATGAAACCAATTTTGGTATTAGCTACTTTGTTGTTCGGAAGTGTTGGATTGTTCGCAAAATCAGCATCTCCTTCGGGTGAAAAGGTTCTGGAAACTTTTTTCAGCGAATTTGGAAAAGGAAATGCGGCGGGTGTTTTGAATTGTTTCCATCCGCAAACAACGATTACGGCTGTGCGCAATGAAAATCGTTCCGAGAGCCAATTGTATGGAACCTATACGGGTATTTCCGGAGCTGAAGAGTTTTTAACGAACATGGGAACTCAATTGGATACCAAAAAATTCCAAGTTGATCAAATCGTAGGAAAAAAAGATTGGGTGTTTGCTAGTGGAAGTTTTTTACATATTTTGAAACAAACCGGTAAACCCTTTGAAAGTGAATGGGCTCTAAAAGTGCAAATCAAAGATGGTAAAATACTTTCTTACCATTTTTATGAAGACAGTGCCTCTTTTGTGGCTGCCTCTAAAAAATAAAGAAACCTTCGTTTGATCAACTGTTTTTAGTTCTAACCAACTTTGGGAAAAGTTAAGATCCATTAGCAAATGGGAATGTAGATATCTGTTATGCGTTTATCCGCCTGTTTTTCTAGTGGATTCAAATAACATTCCCAAGGTGGTTGGTTTTTTATCTTCCAAGGTGTGGTTCTGAAATAATCATTCAAAATCCAATTATAGATATTTGGTAAGTTATGGTAATTCCCTTGGTAACGAATCTGTAAATACTTTCCAGCAGGAATGGTTTGGATTCCAAATCCTTCTGGCAGTAGTTTCTGTAAGGGCCCAAAGGTAATTCCTAAATCAAATCGTATTTTTCCTTTAGGTGAAATTTCTGGATCATCTTGACTAATTCCAATCCACTTGTGGTTCGAGTATAAAGAATTCCAATTCAGAATTAACGATTGAATCGAAATGACTTCTTTACTTTCAGGAAGAGGACCTGGAAGTTCTTCGTAACTTCCTATATGACGGACATAGGCAATCGTAAAGGAAGATATTGTTTTTATTTGGAAACCAAATTTAGAAAGACCGTCTGGAAAAGTTTGGTGGTCTTTTGTGGAAAAGATTTTTTTCTTTTGATATTTTTTGCGAAACTCTGAAGGAGTAGATCCAATTACGCGTTTGAAGGCTTTCGAAAAAGCTTCATGAGATAAAAAACCGGCCTCTAGTGCAATTTCCAAAATGGGAAAGTTTGTGATTTTTAATTCGTAAGCTGCCTTTTCTAATCGTAATCTGCGAATGTATTCCTTAACATTTTCCCCTTGTATGGATTTAAACAAACGATGGAAATGCCAGTCACTATATCCGGTAAAAAAAGCAATTTGGTTTAAGCCAATAGTATCCTCTAGTTGTTTTTCCATTTTGTTCCAAACGGGATAGAGGTTGGGTGTCTGTGACAATTGAGAAACCTTTCTTTTTAGAAGAAAGATAGGAAAGGATCCTCAATTTGTCTTCTCTATTTTAATTAGAATTTCGTTCTTGAACGATATCAATTCCAATTCCATTGGGATCCACTAAAGTAAAATGGACATCACCCCAATCCTCTGTAGTGAGAGGTAGATCGATGGGCGCCTTGTTTTGTTTCATTGTTTCAAATTCTTTTTTTACGTCACTGGATTCGAAGATAAACCAAATTCCTTTTCCCTGGTAAGAATTTTGGAAGTAAGCTTTTTTCACCTGTTGTTGGTTAGGTTTCATAATTGCCAATTCCACTCCTGGCCGATTTGGTAAACATAACAAAACAAACCAATCTGATTCAAATTTTGTTTGTAACCCTAACCATTTTTCATAAAAAACTTTTGTTTCGCTTAATTTTTCAGTGATGATCCCCGTTTGGATTTGTTGGAACGCCATAGTTTCTCCTTGTGATCCTTCTATTATACAAGGGACCAAAATCTGTCCTGGATCATTTTTGCTATTTTGTTTGGGGCGCATCGCTTACGCGACCGGGCTCTTCGCTCCAATCTTTGCTTCGCAAAGGATTTCCACTTCGATCCCTTGCGCATTCTGGATTCCGAAATGAATCTGACGATTTACAAAACTAATGGATAGAACCACAGGAAAGTTTTTGACTAAATCATTTTTGTTCTATTTTAATACACTTTCTTCCTAAAATCCTTGCTGTCCGTTCTTCTTTGGAGCAATTGTATCCCGATTGTTCCGAATGAACGAGAAGAGATGAAAAAAGATTTTTTTCGTCTTGATTGAAGTTTGTTTCTTTCCCAATAGTTAAGATTGTAAATTCATTCGGAGATGTTTTTTTTAAGTTCTCTGAAAAATAATCGATTAGATTTTCTCTTCGAACACAAACCACTTTTTTATCAACTAACTCTAAGCCAAAACCCCCAGAGATTAATTCATTTGTTGTGACAATCAGGGAAGAATTAAATTGGGCTAACTCTTTACGCAATTTTTTTAATTCGATACTTGAAAAATAAAATATAGCGATGATTAAGAAGGAAAATAAGAACATCCATGTATAAATGGAATACAGTATCCATTTGTTTTTCTTTAGTTCGTCCATTTGTTCATTCAAAATGAATGTGAGTGGAAAAATTGTGACTACCAAGTATCTGCCTGTCAAAGTGATTCCATCGTTTGGTGATGTTATACCGGCAATCAAAAGATAGAGTATAACAATTAAAAGATGAAATAGAAGTTCCAAGTTTTGGAGAACTTGTTTTTTTCGTAGTTTAATGATTGCATATAGAAAAATGGGGCTTTGGAGAAAGAATCCTAAAGACCAACCATTGGCTCTCGGATAAGTAAATACCATGGAAAGAAATATTTTGATTTGGTCGTAAAATGTTTTATCTGAATTCCCAAAATTTGTGAGGTGCCTCGTTCCTAAGGGATGAGAGTAACTGAATGTATTCCAGAGGAGGAATAGAAATATAAATACCGCAAATAGGAGATAACGAACTGGATGAAGGGTTTTAAGGATAGGTTCTTTTTTTATAAAAACATGGATAAATGCGATCGTGGATTGGATGGCAAAAAAGAATAGAACACCTTCTAACCTAAACCAGATAGACAATCCAAGAAAAAGATTCCCGAGGATCCAATCTTCTTTTTTGTTCGTTAAAAATGCTTTAAAGAGAAAACTGTATCCATAACCTGTAAGGATGATGAATGGTCCATTTTCGGAAAAATCAACTAACAAAGGAAAAACAACTGTCCCTAAAGATACAATGACAAGGGTAGATATTTGAATCGAATTTTTTGTGAGTAGTTTTAAAAAAACGATAAGGAATAAAATATTAAAATAAGGGAGAATGGGAAAGGGTAAAAAACCAAACAAAGAGTATAGGAATGTAAGTGCGACAGGATATTGACCAAGCAATCGATTGTTATTTAAGAAAACAAATCCTTCGTTGAGTGGACTCAAAAGAAAGAGAGGATCAATGTCCTTTGCGGGATAAAGAATTCCTTCGGTAGACCAACCTTGTTTCCAAAGGGAAATAGTTTGGATCATTTTTACTAAAGGATCCGAAAGAAAATAACTATCTACACGTATCAACAATTGAATCAGCAGTAAAAAAAGAGAAATGGATATGGTGATGATTGCAGTTTTTCCAGGTCTTTTGAACATTTGTCTTTTATTTTGGAATTTTCTTAGGTTGGCAAATAGAAAATGGAATGGGGATTTAAAAAGGGGTGGGTCTTTATTTTAAACATATTTTACTTAGCTGCCCTCGTTAGAAAAGTTCTGTTTGGTTCATAAATTGTTTAGATTATGATTCTAATTTTCTTTACCAATACAAACTTTTAGTTCTTTTCTCTGAGATTTTATGGGCCGCATTGACAAGTCCCACATGACTGTAGGTTTGTGGAAAATTCCCCCACTGGTTTCCCGATAAGGATTCTATATCTTCGCTGAATAGACCCACATGGTTTGCATGGTCTGCTACAATTTGGAATAATTGAATGGCTTCGTCTAACCGATCCATACAAGCCAAAGTTTCAATGTACCAGAATGTACAAACTAAAAAAGTGGTTTCTGGTTTTCCAAAGTCATCCCTGTGTAAATATCGGTATAAAAATCCTTCTTCTGTTTTTAGCGTTTCTTCTATAGCTTTTAAATGTGACTTTGCTTTTTCAGACTTTGGATCCAAATATCCTAATGTAATGAGTTGTAACAAACTGGCATCTAGGTCTTTTTTTCCTTGTGCTTGTGTATAACAACCTAAAGTCGAATCAAAACAAGACTCAATGTTTTTTTCCGCTTCTTCCATTAATAATTCCGATTTTTTTTGAAGTTCTGTTTCTCCCAAGTTTTGGAGAATTTCCTTTGCCGCCTTTGCACCAACCCAATGGAACAAAAAAGTATAACAGTGTTTTTGTGAAAAATTGCGAAATTCCCAGAGCCCAGCATCTGATTCAGAAATTGTAAGTTCGATTTTATTTAGTATGTTTCTGATCAAGTTCAGATTATGAAATCTATTTTTTTCTGGAATCCTTTCATCTAAATAAAGTGGCAATAAAGAGAGAAGGATTTGTCCGTAGGCATCATTCTGTTTATGAGTATATGCGGAATTGCCAATGCGAACTGGTTTATTTCCTAAATAACCATCTAAAGAAAGTATTTTTTCTTCTAAGATGGATTCACCGAATATACTATACAATGGTTGGTATCTCCCATCTGCTGCACCTGGAGTCAAATTACTGATATATTGTGAATACATCTCTAACTCTTCGAATTGACCCAAATTAGTTAATGCATACAATGTATAAAAACCGTCACGTAACCAACAGTAACGATAGTCCCAATTTCTTCCAGATCCAGGAGCTTCTGGCAGGCTTGTAGTAGATGATGCAATGATAGCACCTGTATCTTGAAACTGGTGCAGTTTTAAACACAAGGCGGAACGTATTTGTTGTTTTTGAGCAAAATTAGGTATGGTGCAATGTTTTACCCAATTTTGCCAATAGGATTTTGTTTTTGTAAATTCAGATTCAATATAATTATCAATAGGACTTTCATTCGGTAACGATTCAAATAGACCAATAAAAATAGGTTGATTCAAATGAAAAAAATTTTCTTTTACAATTTGGTTTAAGGAAACATTAGATACAGTATGTATCTTAAATTCTGCAGAATCAAATAATATATGATCAGAAAGAACTTTCGGAAACATGGTTTCCATTCCATAATCGTACGTCGGAGAAATTCGAATTTTTATTTTCACCTCACCTTCTAGGGGAATGATTTTTCTGTATAAATTTCTTTTGTATTGTAATTTCCCATTTTCATAATATCTGGGTGCAAAATCTATCACAGCAAAAGAACCGGATTCTGTATGGATTTCCGTTCGAAGGATATTTGTATTTTCTATATAAACTTGCGAGGTGCGGATTAAATTTGTATTGGGAATAATGGAAAAGTTTCCACATTTTTTATCGAGAAGGGATCCAAATATTGGAGAACTGTCAAAGTTCGGCCAACATAACCATACAATTTCGGCGTTGGTATTGATATGTGCAATATAACTACCATTCCCTATAATTCCAGAATTGTATTTATGATGTTTCATTATTTTTCCTTATTAAAAAAAACGATTAAATTTTTTATCCATAAACTGACATCGTCTGGGTCTCGAAACCTGTACTTTGCAATGGTTTCTGATTTACCAATTTTTACGGTAACCACGGATTCATTCATTTCGCGAAACATATCCTCATCAGTGGTATCATCTCCAAAGATAAATATATTTAAGTCTTCGTTAGGTAAAATTTTCAAAGCGGCTTTGCCTTTCCCAGTTCCATACTCACGAACTTCGATGATTTTATTTCCTCTTTGTACAAAAAATCCGCTGTTTGAAGAAACTTGAGAAAGTTCGTCTAACATTTCTCTGGCGGCATTGAGACCAATATCTGGATCCGCATTTCTAAAATGCCACACAAGAGAAAAATCTTTTTCTTCAGTAAAAGAACCAGGAACACGTTTGGTAAATTCATCCAGATGGTTTTTGATTTGAGATTTCCATTCACCAGACGAGGTGAATAATGAATTCCAACTGGGACTAGTGGGAGGTTTATGCCATGCTCCATGTTCTGCGACTAAATGGATTGGGATCTCAGCAAAAATTGTTTCTAAAAATAATTTATCGCGCCCGCTAATAATGGCGATGGATACTTGATCAAAATTTAATAATTCTTTTAGGTTTTCGATCAACTCTGGTTTTGGTGTCGCTAAATGAGGTAAGGATTCAAAGGGGACTAAAGTTCCATCATAATCAAATATGATAAAGATTGGTTTGTTGGTTTTAGGAAGTAAAATGTCAGAAGAAGGAGAGATTGACTTCGTCTGGAAAGATAAATTTTTCTTGGCTGCATCCTCGGTTTCTATGTAAATTTTCTCTGCCCAACTTTTTACAGAATTTTCAGAGAGTCTTTTTGTCATGATTTGATTTCGGGAATGAATTTCATCCGGTACCATTTTAATGGCTTCTAAAATTGCATCTGCCATACTTTGTAAATCATTTGGATTTACAAGAATCGCTTCAGGAAGTTCTGCAGACGCCCCTGCCATTTCACTCAAAACCAAAATTCCACAGTCCTGCGAAACCAAAAATTCTTTTGCTACGAGATTCATTCCATCTCGGAACGGGGTAACCAACATAACATGAGTATTTTTGTAAAGTGGTACCAATTCCTCAAAGGGAAATCCTTTGTATTGGTAAAGAATCGGTGTCCAATCTAAGGTTCCAAAACTTCCATTGATCGCGCCGATCTTTTCGTCAATCGCTCGTTTCATTGTCTGGTAGGAAGAAACATCTGTTCTCGAAGGAACAAGGATTAGAACTAATTTACATTTTCGAATCCAATGTGGATTTTGTTTTAAAAATAGTTCGAAGGCATTTAATCTTTGTAATACTCCTTTCGTATAATCCAGGCGATCCACCGAAAGAATTTGTTTTAGATTTTTATGATTCACATTGATAGAGTTTGCAATTTGATTGCATTCTTTCGATTGGGAATAATTACGAAATTGTTCCACATTGATACCCATAGGGAAAGCGCCTGTTTTTGTTAGGTGGTTTTTGTGGAAAACAATTCCCCTTTCATTTTCGATTCCCAGACATCGAAGGAGTGTCCTAAGAAAATATTGAGTATAACTTTGTGTATGAAATCCAATAAGATCGGCTCCGAGAATTCCGTTTAAAATTCTGGTTCGAAACCTTTCGGGCATCAAACGAAAAATTTCAAAAGTGGGGAAGGGGATGTGTAGAAAAAAAGAAAGGAGTATGTTTGGAAAAATATTACGTAACATTCCTGGTAACAAAAAAAGATGGTAGTCATGAACCCATACCCAATCCCCAGGTTCATAAAAATTTGTAATTACCTTTGCAAATTCCTCGTTGGCTTCGATGTAAGATTCAAAGGTGATGTCAGAGTATTCACAATTCGCTATAAAATAATGAAATAACGGCCAAATCGTTTTGTTGCAAAATCCATTGTAAAATGAATCAGCTAACTTTTGTTTGAGAAAAACGGGAATGGTCCCAAATTCATTTCTCATCTTTTCTGAATAAGAAATTTGTTCTTTGTCTGGGATGGATTTACCTGGCCAGCCCACCCAAAGGACTTCATTCCCCGCTGATTTCCATTCTGATAAAAAACTAGAAAGGCCCGTTGCAAGCCCGCCGACACTAGGAGTGCCATCCCATTGGACTGGTAGCCGATTGGATACAAGGATCAGTCTCATGATTCTATGAGATCAAAACTAAATGAGAAGGCAAGGGGTTTACTAAAAAAATGGATTCTAAACTTACTGCATAAATTTTGAATTGAAGCGAGAAAGGGAGTCTCTTTGGTTTGATTTAATATATAATCAACTTAGACTATACAAGAATACAAATGTTCCTATTTTTTTGTCCCACCGTATAGAAATATAAGTTTTCAATAAAAGCAATTCTTCCTATTTCACAATCATCGGATGGAACTTTTCAATTCTTCTAAAGCCCAGATTTTTTTAGCATAAAAAATCATTCTCTCAAAGTTTTCATTTCCTATATGGATTTTGTCTTTTGAATTTTTGGTTTTTATAAGAACAGAAAGATCGTTTTTAAATTTTTTCATGCATTGGTTTTGGCCAATGTTTTGTGTAGTTTCTAATCCGATTATTTTTTGGAAACAATCGATCTTTTCTTTGCAAATGGAATCCAATCCATAGGAATCGATGGGGCAGGATACGTAAATGGAGAAGTCTGGATTCTTTCGGCAATAACATCCAAAATAAGTTTTATCATATGTGGATTGAATTTTGGCGGAAATGTTTTGGGAAAAGGAAGTAGGGTTTGTATTTTGGTTATGCTCTGCGAACGATCGCCGACGAATTTCTTGCCTGTAGTTAGCATCAGTCACACATTCATAAGGGAATTCTAAACAAGTATCAATCAGGCGATCGTCGCTTAAGGCTGTAATTTCTGAATTGGGTTTTTGACTCCAAACTTTTATAGGAAATAACGGATCTTTTGGTTGGTGATAACTTGTCTTTACTCTGTTGCGATCCATTTCTGATTTAACTTGTGTTAAAATTTCAGAATCCATCAAGTGAGATTCACGAACCACCATCATCGGAAGGTCAGCTTGGAGTTTCGGTTTTTCCTTTTGTATATTCGTATACCATTTTTGTTTGGATTCAGAATCAAAATAAATGAGATACCCAGTGATATGGTACTGATCGCATTCGCGTTTGCCAAAAAAAGGTAACAGTAGAAGCGACCAAAGATAATCATTGGATTTATAAATTCTTAAATCTTCGATTGCATCAAATGGTTCTTTGTATAAAAAATCTCTTCTAAATTTTCCGTCTTCCCAAATGGAAACGATTTGCCTATATTTCAAATGGTCCGTTGGGAAAAGAGGGTATAAATCGCAGGCTGTGGTGATAAAAGGCAAACGGTTTGTTATTTTATATTCCTTTTTCTCGTAGGTCACTTGCTGCAAAGTTTGGTAGTTTGTACAACCGACACAAACAAGAAAGGCGAGGATTAATAATATTCGATGCATAGAAATCCGGAAGATTCTTGTACCGAAACAATCATTCGTTCATCAATCAGATCTAATGTTTTATTTATATCTACATGGGTTGGTTCGCAGATTCTTTTTTTCTTAAGTTTTGAATTTATGTTTTTGGTATGATCGACAACGACTGTTCCAAGTTTGATGACGTTCCCACGAAAATTGGGTATGGTGTTGAAATTTCCAGATTTTTCATCATAGTAGACTCGATTGCGGTTCATGGCTGAACTTATATTACCCAATCCATGAAAACTAGGACCAAAGATACAGTTTTGGAAGCAAAACAGAAATAAGGTGGCGATTATTTTCATTTTCTGGAAAATGTAAAGGAGTTTGAGAAATTAAATCAACTTTTTTTTATATGAAAGTCTCATTCGGTTCTCGATCATCTTAGCCAAAGTTTAAAAAAGGATTTCAGTTCGATGAAATTTTCAGAATTAGATCATGTGATTTTAAAGTGGAATCTACACTATGAGGACGATGGTGTGGGAGATTTAACTGCCGGAACATGGGGCGTGATTGTCGATTTGAATGAACAAAATTCAAATTGGGCCACTGTTGAATTTTTCGAGCGGGAAGTGAACGAGGAAGGATTTTGGGATACGATTTGTGTGATATGCGTTAAATTGTCTTTGCTCGAGTTGACTAAAAAAAGATACGCCAAGCTAAGCCTTTAGTGTATATTTCCTGCGCCAGGGCTCCGGAGGGCGTAAGGTCCGAAGGACGGGAGCGAAAGCGCACCCCGCAGGAGTCCGGTCCATTTTTGATTCGATTTTCGATTTTAAACGAAAGCGGAGGCGCCCCCAACCTTCTTTTCAAATCTTAAGAATTCCTTTCCCCTTGACAATCTGCCCAAATTCCAAATTCTGACAGGGAAGCTTGACAAAGGTGCTTTTGGATGAACAAAACCCAAATCGGGAACCTACTTTTGGTGCTTTTTTTGGGACTGATGGCGGGAGCTGTGGCGGGAGTGGTCATTGACCGACTTCTTGGCACAAACTATCTCTCTCGGTATTTGTTTGAATCCCCAGTATCTCTTGAGCTTTACATAATTAAAGTCGAGTTCCAGCTAACCCCTGCAAGTATCGTTGGTCTTGTAGCGTCTGGATATCTCGCACTAAAAAAGGGGTAACTATGTCAGTAATTTCCATGAAAAGTCTGCTAGAAGCAGGCGTACATTTCGGTCACCAAACACGTCGTTGGAATCCAAAAATGAGTCCGTATGTTTATACAGCTCGTAACGGGATCCACATCATTGACCT
Organism: Leptospira vanthielii serovar Holland str. Waz Holland = ATCC 700522; assembly: GCF_000332455.1. Taxonomy (GTDB): domain Bacteria; phylum Spirochaetota; class Leptospiria; order Leptospirales; family Leptospiraceae; genus Leptospira_A; species Leptospira_A vanthielii. The sequence goes on from NZ_AOGY02000024.1 coordinate 139,311, forward strand.
TCAAAAAACAGTTCAAAAAACTAAAGAAGCATACGATGCATTAAAAAAACTTACCGGTCAAGGTAAGAAAGTTCTTTTTGTAGGAACTAAAAAACAAGCTCGTGGCGCCATTGAAAGAGCCGCACAAGCGTGCAGTATGTACTATGTATCTAACCGTTGGTTAGGTGGACTTCTTACTAACTGGAATACAGTTAAAAAATCCATTGCTCGTTTGAAAAGACTCGAACAAATGGAAGAGAATAACTCTTTCGAACAAGAAGCTCGTACTAAAAAAGAAGCACTTTCTCTCAAACGTGAATTAGAAAAACTCCGCCAAACACTCGGTGGGATTAAAGATATGGCTGTTGTGCCAGAAATTCTTTTTGTGATCGATCCTAAAAAAGAAGAAATTGCTGTGAGTGAAGCCAAAAAACTTGGTTTGAAAGTGTTTGCAGTGATTGATACTAACTGTGATCCAGAACCAATCGATTACCCAATTCCAGGTAACGATGATGCGATTCGTGCAATTTCTTTATTCCTTGATACTATGGCAAATGCTGTACTCGAAGGAACAGGGGGAGAAGTCATTCAAACTAATTTTGCTGAAGATATGGACGCAGAACAACTCGCTCTTGAATACCAAGGTGAGTATGATGAGTCCGGAAAATTCATTATGGACGATGAACTTCCTCCAGTAGCAAAAGACATTCCTTTAGATCCAGAAGCAGCTAAAAAAGCAGCGGAAGAGGCAGCAGCCGCAGGAATTACAACTCCAGCAGTAGAAGCTCCCGTTGCAGCAGCAGAAGAAGTAAAACCAACAACAGAGGTGAAAGAGTAATGGCAGTTAGCTCCGAACAAATTAAAGATCTCCGCGAACGTACAGGCGCGGGGATGATGGACTGCAAAAAAGCTTTGGAAGAAAACGGTGGCGATGTTGATAAATCGGTCACTTACTTACGTGAAAAAGGTTTAGCAAAAGCAGCAAAACGCGCTGGTCGTGAGACTGGTGAAGGGAAAGTAATCGCATACATCCACGGAACAGGAAAAACAGGAGTTCTACTCGAACTCAATTGTGAAACTGACTTCGTTGCGAACAATGAAGCGTTTGAAGCTCTTGGAAAAGAGATTGCTCTTCAAATCACTGCGATGAACCCACTTTATGTAAACGAAGAATCTATCCCTAAGTCAGAAATCGACAGTGAGATGAGTGTTCAAAAAGCCCTTCTCGAACAAGAAGGCAAAAAACCAGAACAAATCGAAAAGATCCTTCCTGGTAAAATGAAAAAATACTTTGAAGAGATTTGTCTCATCCACCAAAAATCGATTCGTGACAACTCCAAAACCATCAATGACCTTCTCCAAGAAGCCATTGCGAAATTTGGAGAGAACATTACTGTTGGTAGGTTCTCGAGGTTCCAAGTAGGTGGGAACTAGTCCGCGTTTCAAAAGAATTTTAATCAAACTCTCCGGCGAGGCTCTTGCCGGTGAGGGTGAACTTGGTATTGATACCAATAAAACATTTTCGCTCGCTGGTCAAATTAAGGAAGTTCATGACTTAGGTCTTGAAGTTGCCGTAGTGGTTGGTGGGGGAAATATGATCCGTGGCGAAACTTTAGCCAAGTCCGGAATGGACCGAGCGACAGCAGACTACATGGGAATGCTTGGCACCATTATGAATGGTCTCGCCTTACAAGATGCATGTGAAAAACAAGGGATGTTTACCCGAGTTCTTTCGGCCATCGAAATGAAATCTGTTGCTGAACCTTATATTCGTAGACGTGCGGTTCGCCATTTAGAAAAAAATCGTGTTATTATATTTGCCGGTGGGACAGGAAATCCGTATTTTACAACGGATACAACTGCATCACTTCGTGCAGTGGAAGTAGGGTGTGAAGTCATCCTTAAAGCCACAAAAGTGGACGGTGTGTACACTGCGGATCCAAAAAAAGACCCAGATGCAAAACGTTACCTTCAGGTTTCCTTTATGGAGTCCATCAAACACCGCCTAAAGGTGATGGATTCAACTGCTTTGAGTCTCTGTATGGACAATAATATGCCCATTATAGTTTTTGATATCTTTAAGACGGGAAATTTAAGGAAACTGATCGATGGAGAAACTATCGGTACGTTAATCTCCAATTCAGAGGAAGTGATTCTAGATGGTAGATGAAATTATAAAATCCATGCAGTCCAAAATGGACAAAACTGTTGACGCTTTGAAAAAAGACTTCGGTACGATTCGTACGGGAAAAGCAAATCCTATGATGGTGGAAGATGTGAGAGTGGACTATTATGGAACACTCACACCCTTAAACCAACTTGGTAAAATTGCCTGTCCAGAACCTCGTGTGATTCTCATTACTCCTTTTGAAAAAGGAATGTTGAAAGATATCGAAAAAGCGATTTTTGCCGCAAGTCTTGGTCTTACCCCCAATAACGATGGTTCTAGCATTCGCATTAATATCCCTGAGCTAACAGGGGAAAGACGGAAAGAACTCGCAAAAGTAGTCAAACAAAAAGGCGAAGAAAAAAAAGTTGCGATTCGTAACATCCGTCGTGATGCCAACGATGAATTAAAAAAACACCAGGCAGAAATGTCCCAAGATGAAGTGAAAGGTCACCAAGATAAGATTCAAAAAATTACGGATTCTTATATTGCCAAATTGGGAGAATTGGAAAAGGAAAAAGAAAAAGAGATCACTACTCTTTAATTTCCTATGAAGTTTAATACGATCCCAGCGCACATTGCTGTCATCATGGACGGAAATGGAAGGTGGGCCGAAAGCCAAGGGAAAAAAAGAACCGAAGGCCATAGAGAAGGGGCGAACGCAATCGATCGCCTTTTGGATGTGGCTTTGGAATATAAAATCCCCAACATTTCTCTTTATGCATTTTCCACAGAAAACTGGAAACGCCCCATCACCGAAATCCAGGCCATCTTTGGTTTGTTAGTTGAGTTTATTGAAACACGACTAAATACCATCCACGAAAAAGGGATCAGAATCCATCACAGTGGCGCGAGAAACAAACTTTCCAAAACAGTTTTAACTAAGATTGACCACGCTATGGCGGTCACAAAAAAGAATAAAAAACTCACTGCCAACTTTTGTTTGAACTACGGTGGACACGAAGAGATTTTGAGTAACTTTTCTCGGATCATGGCAGTGCGGAAGTCCAAAAAAGAAACTTTAGACAAACCCATAAGCCCTAAAGAATTTGAAAAATATTTGTATACATCTCCTTTACCACCCGTAGATTTATTGATCAGAACTGCGGGAGAACAAAGGATTTCCAATTTCCTTTTATGGCAGAGTGCGTATGCTGAAATGTATTTTACAAATACACTTTGGCCGGACTTTGGAAGAACCTCTTTGGAGGAAGCCCTTCTATTTTTTGATTCCCGAAAACGTAAATTTGGTGGTTTGTTATGAGTGAGACAACACTCCGTATCCTTTCTGCAATTGTATTAACATTTGTATATGTGTTTATGATCTTCCATAGTTCTTGGTATTACCTTGAGTTCTTTTTGTTCGGTTGTACTTTGATTTATTTGGGTTTAAAAGAACTTTATGGATTTTGTAAAAGAGAAGATTCCAAACCCTTTTTTGGAACAGGCCTTCTTTTTTCGATTTTAATTTTTGCTGTATATTACATCCAATTTTTAGGAATGCAGTTCGAGGTGACACCTCCTGCAAATATTCTTGAAATATCAAAAATTCTCAGAGAGAGTTTCCACCCTGTTCCTTTTTTACTCATAGCACTTTCGCTTACTGTTTGGATTTTACAGATCCTGAAACGCCCGTTAGATGGTGCTCTCTTTTCTGTGGGAGCAACTATGTTGGGTCCCATCTATTTGGCCATTCCTATGGGTCATTTTTTACTCCTCCTCGCATTTCCTTTTGGAGCCTATTATATCTTTTTAGTTTCAGTCATTACTTTTATGAGTGATGCTGGAGCCTACTTTGGTGGTCGTTGGTTTGGAAAACATCCTGCTGGTTTAAAGATCTCTCCTAAAAAAACTTGGGAAGGATATTTGACGGGAAATATTACCGCCGTTCTCGGCGTACAAATTCTCAATGTCACTTGGGAACATTTTAGTGGCGTGAAATTACCGATTGGTGTTTTGGAATCTGTGATTCTTGCCTTTGTTGTTTCGATCATTTCTGTGATGGGAGATTTGGCGGAATCGGCGATGAAACGAGATGCCAAAATCAAAGACTCTGGGAATCTAATTCCAGGTCATGGTGGGGTCCTCGATTTAGCGGATGCACTCCTTTTTACTGTCCCTGTGATTTACTATTACTTTCTATTTAAGGGAATCCTCGGATACCCGGTCTGATTCTTTTGTCGAGATCGGTCTAACAGTTACATGGTTGGAGTATCTGTATTAGGAATTTCTGGTTCTGTTGGTTCTTCCACAGTGAAGGTTCTACGCCAATTTAGAGATTCCTTTTCTTTGCGTAGTTTTTCAGTCCATTCCAACCTGGAACTTGCCAAAACTCTGATAGATGAATTTTCTCCGGAAGTAGTGTCTATTACCGATTCTAAGTTAGAGGGAAAGTTCGGATCAAAATATAAGTCCACTACCATTCTCTATGGGGAAGATTCTCTTTCTGATTTAGTGCAATTGGCCACTGTGGATGTTGTTGTCACAGCTGTTGTTGGGGCACGCGGGGTAAAACCTACAATTGCGGCCATCGAAGCTGGTAAAAAAATAGCCATTGCCAATAAAGAGACACTTGTGACCTTTGGGCCACTGATCAACCGTTTGGTGGCAAAACATAATACCCTTATGGTTCCTGTGGATTCCGAACACAATGCACTTTTTCAATTGATTGAAAGAGAAAAAAGATCCAATATCCGTGCCATCACTCTCACGGCTTCTGGTGGGAGTTTTCGCACACTTCCCATAGAAGAATTGGAACATGTATCCGTAAAACAGGCGTTAAACCATCCTACTTGGTCTATGGGTCCGAAGATCACAGTCGATTCGGCAGGACTTATCAACAAAGGCCTCGAAGTCATCGAAGCTCATTTTTTGTTTGGCTTCTCTTATGATGAAATTGAGGTGGTGATTCACCCGCAGTCTCTGACTCATGGAATCATTGAAACAATGGACGGTGCTTGTTTGCAATACACAAGCCATCCCGATATGATTTATCCCATTGCTCATTCTTTATTTTATCCGACTCCCACACCCAAGATGCTTATCGAACGAAAACCATCCACTTGGAAAACCTTGGAATTTTTTCCACCAGATCTAAGTCGGTATCCAGGTCTCAAACTTGCTTACCAAGCAGGAAGAGCAGGTGGTGTGGCACCTTCCGTATTCAATGCGGCCAATGAAGAAGCTGTGGCATTATTTTTAGAGGAACGGATTTCCTTTACCGCCATACCTAAGTTCATCGAATCCGCATTAAATAAAATTTCCAATTCTTTCCCTGATGATTTGGAAGGGTATTTAGAAAAAGATAGGGAAACTCGTAGTTATATTCAAAAAGATTTTGTGAAGGGGGGAGTGACTATATGATCGTAATGATACTCGGCGCCGTATTTATGTTAGCGGTTTCTATTTTTATCCATGAATTGGGGCACCTCTTATGTGGGAAATTGGTCGGAGTGGAAGCTCGGATTTTTTCGTTAGGTTATGGAAAAGGGATTTGGAAAAAAAGAATTGGGAAAACCATCTACCAAATCACAGCCATCCCAATCGGTGGGTATGTGCTTTTTCGTGGAGATGACTACAGCAAAAACAAAAAACCAAGGCAAGGGGATTTACTTTCCACACCACCACTTCGCAGAATGATTCCTGTCCTTGGAGGCCCTTTCGCCAATTTAGTGTTAGGTTTTGTTTTGTTGTTTATTTTGGAACTATCGGGAGACAGTCCATCTTCCAATCGCATATTCATTGAAGATGCCAATAAAGTATCAAGTCCTGCTTATACTGCGGGTCTTCGTACAGGGGACCAAATTGTTTCCATCAATGGGAAAAAAACGGAAAGTTTTGAAGATATATTCACCAATGTGAGTTTGACTTCGGGAGATCCGGTGGAGGTTACCTTTAAAAGAGAGGAGGAAACCAAATCCGTACAAATTGTACCAAATTTATATTCTGCTGGCGGTCATCCCACAATTGGTGTGATGCCTTACGGCGAAAGGCGTGTTGTGGCAACCTTTACCTACGGGGAACAAATCAGCCACTTTATGGCAAACTTACTCGATCGTGATGATAAATCTTCTCTTTACTTCCAAGAAAAAATCGAAGAACGAAAGGATGAAATTCCTGAAGAACTCTTAAAACAAAGAGAAGTTGCAGAAAGAGAAAAATCCCTACGCAGACGAGCTCTCTCTTTTTTGAAAGACGGGGATATGATTTTACAAGTGGCTGGCGTGGATGTTCATACCGTTCCTGAATTACAAACGGAACTAGGAAAACACCAAGGGAAAACAATTCCTGTCGTTGTAGAAAGAAAAACCTATCCACTCCTTACACCTTGGGCCACCGAAACTGTGACCATCCAGATACCCGTGTTAGGTGCCAATGTTTTCGAGTTTTGGGATATCAAACATCCTAAATTTTCAGAATTAGGAATTTCTTATTTTCGATTGGATAGTTATGATGCAGAAATTGAGAATCGACTTTCGAATCTAAAAATCCAAGACAAAACCTTTATTACGGCGGACTCTCTTTCTGAATATTTGAATAACAATTCTGGACGAAAGGATATCTGGATTGGGAACATGAAGTATTCCGCTGATATCAATCTGAAACCTATTGGACTTCTGGGTTTTCGAGCTTCAATGAAATTTGAAGCCGAGAAGTTGCAAAAAGAATCTACCATATATTCCTCGTTTGTTGGTGCTTCGAATAAAGTCTATGAAAACGTATCCACTACCTTAAAAGGAATTGGGATGTTGTTTTCTGGTCTTCTTTCTCCTAAAGAAAATTTATCTGGCCCGATTGGGATCGTACAAATTGCAGGAATCAGTCTGGAATATGGTTGGGCGACCTATCTTGACTTTGTTGCAAAAATTTCCCTAGCCCTAATGGTGATGAATTTGTTACCCATCCCTATGGCTGACGGCGGACACATTGTACTCTATGCCTATGAAGCCATTACGGGAAGGCCACTCCCCAGAAAAGCCATTGAGGCCATTTTTCGAGTGGGATTTTTCTTTCTCATTGGTCTTGGACTTTATGTTTCCTTCAATGATGTGATGCGTATTTTTTAATTCCTGACTAAACAAGTGATCTATAAATTTAAGAGAAATATCGATGAAAGCTAGTTCCTATTTAATCCCTACCGCAAAAGAAGATCCGCAAGATGCCGTTGTTGCATCTCATAAACTGATGATGAGAGCAGGGCTTGTTCGTAAATCTGCGGCTGGACTTTATTCTTATTTACCCTTAGGACTTCGGATCTTAAAAAAAATTGAAGGCATTGTGCGTTCTGAAATGGATAGAGCCGGGGCTTTGGAATTCCAGCTTCCGATTTTGACTCCCAGTGAAATTTGGAAAGAGTCGGGTCGTTGGGATAAAATGGGAAAAGAGATGTTTCGTTTGAAGGATCGTCATGACAATGAAAGTTGCCTTGGACCCACTCATGAAGAGTCTTTCTGTGTCCTTGTAAAACCAATGGTTCGTTCCTATAAAGACCTTCCCATCAATGTCTATCAAATTCATACAAAGTTTAGAGATGAAATTCGTCCACGTTTTGGTGTGATCCGTTCTCGTGAATTTACGATGAAGGATGCCTATTCCTTTCATTTGGATGATGAGTCCTTGGACAAAACCTACCAGACCATGCGTAAAACTTACCGAAGGATCTTTGCTGGGATGGGACTTACAACAATCCCTGTGCAAGCCGACTCAGGGAACATGGGTGGATCTGCTTCCGAAGAATTTATGGTTGTCTCTCCTATTGGAGAAGAGACACTTACTATTTGTCCTTCTTGCCAATATTCTGGAAATATTGAAAAAACTCCAGTGGTCCTAAATCCAAAGGCCAGCAAACAACCATTTGTCGGTTCGGAAAAGATTCATACTCCTTCTAAAAAAACCATTACAGAAGTGGCAGAGTTTTTAAATACAAAAGAAGAGAATTTACTGAAAGCTGTGGCTCTATGGGCAGACGGAACCTATGTCCTAGTTTTTTTGGAAGGCGACCGTGAGCTCAATGAAAACAAACTAAAAAATCATTTGGGATGTAATGAACTAAGACCTATGGGTCCTGCCGAGATGGAAAAACTTGGTCTTGTTCCAGGATTCATTGGCCCTGGTTTTCCCAAATCGGAACACTTAAAAGTGGTCATTGATTCTCTTATCGATTGGAGTTTTGGTTATATCTCTGGAGCCAATGAAGTAGACCACCACACTTCTGGAATCCATATTTCCAAATTTTTTAAAGAAGACGAAGTCACAAAAATTGATGTGTCGCAAGCCAAAGTAGGAGATCCTTGTCCGAGTTGCGGAACTGGACTCACTGCCGAAAAAGGAATTGAAGTTGGTCATATCTTTAAGTTAGGTCAAAAGTATTCGAAAGCTTTTGATGTTACTGTTTTGAATGATAAAGGTAAAGCCACCACAACGACTATGGGTTGTTATGGGATCGGTGTGAACCGTTGTATGGCTACTGTCATTGAACAATGTAATGACGAGAAAGGAATTTATTGGCCTGTCTCTATCGCTCCATTTACTATCTGTTTGGTGAGTATTGCTAAAAATCCAGAAGACATTGCAAAAATTGAATCCATCTACAAAGCTTTAGTGGCTTCCGGGATTGAAGTCCTATGGGATGATCGTGACCTGGGCCCTGGTTTTAAGTTCAAAGATTCAGAACTCATTGGTTTTCCGATTCGTCTTACACTTGGAAAAGGATTTTTGGAAAAGGGTGAGATCACTATCCTTGATCGTAAATCCATGGCAGAAGAAACTGTGACCTTTACTACGAATGAAGATTTGGTCGGGAAACTCACGAAACAAATCCAAGGACTTCGGGAGACTCTGGAAAATGCAGTGGAGCAAGCGGGAATATGAACTTCTTTGGATTTTTTTTTTAGAACCCAGAGAAGGGATGGAAGGAATGCCGGCTTTGTGATAGAAGGAAACCATTGGGTGGCGGGTGGTTTACCCCACCCAGTTCAATCAGGGCGGGGATCTATACCCAAAAACCCCCACCCCCACCTAAAGAAGCAGTTTTCATATTCCCCTATCCCTTCATGATGGGATATATGGGCAAAAACTTACCTGGATATTTTGGTGAATTCGGCGGCCGTTACTCTCCTGAGATTTTAACGGAAGCATTAGATGAACTTGAATCCACCTATCAAAAGTTAAAGAAAAGTAAAAAGTTCAAAAAAGAACTCGAATACTATTTAAGGAACTATGTCGGAAGACCTAGTCCACTTACTTATGCCGAACGTCTCACCAAACAATGGGGAGGTGCTCGTATCTGGCTCAAACGTGAAGATCTAAATCATACTGGTGCTCATAAAATTAATAATGCCATCGGACAGGCGCTCATCGCTCGTTTTATGGGTAAAAAAAGAATCATCGCAGAAACTGGTGCAGGCCAACATGGACTCGCTACCGCAACAGTCGGTGCTATGTTTGGAATGGAAACGGTTGTCTATATGGGAGCAGTGGATGTCCAAAGACAAAACCTCAATGCCAAAAAAATTGAGATGTTAGGTGCTAAAATCCTCCCTGTCACAGCAGGAGAAGCTACTCTCAAAGAAGCCACTAGCGAAGCGATGAGAGACTGGGCACTCAATGTTTCTACCACACATTATATTGTTGGCTCAGCAATTGGTCCTCATCCTTTCCCAACGATTGTGCGGGATTTACAAGCAGTCATTGGAAAAGAAGCAAAGTCACAATTTAAAAAAGAAAACAAAAAACTTCCAAGTGCGATTGTTGCCTGTGTGGGTGGAGGATCCAATGCCATTGGAATGTTTCATGCCTTCCTGAAAGACAAACATGTAGCCATTTACGGAGCCGAAGCTGGTGGTCTTGGTCCAAAACCCGGCGAACACTCTGCGACTTTAACCTATGGAAAAACAGGTTTTTTACATGGTACAAAAACCTTAATCATCCAAGATGAATTTGGTCAAATTGTACCGGCACATTCTGTGTCTGCAGGACTAGACTACCCGGGAGTAGGGCCAGAACATGCTTACTTATCACAAACGGGAAGAGTCGATTACCGTATGGTGACAGATGAACAAGCATTAGACTGCTTTTTGGAAGTAACACGCATCGAAGGAATTATCCCTGCATTAGAAACCGCCCATGCCTTCCATGTGGCTCGGGATGTGGCAAAGGACCTTGGAAAGAAAAAGGATTTAATCATTTGTCTTTCTGGTCGGGGTGATAAGGATGTAACGGAAGTTTTGCGATTATTGGGTGAAAGAAGTAAATGAGTAAAATAAAATCTTTATTTGATAGTGGGAAATTTAAATCCGCTTTTATACCTTACTTTACCTTAGGGGATCCAAACTATAGTGACTCTATCGAATTTGGAAAAACCATTTTAGATAATGGAGCTGATATTTTGGAACTCGGAATTCCTTTTTCAGATCCTGTTGCCGATGGGCCCGTCATCCAAAGGGCAGTGGCTCGTTCCTTAAAGAATTCCTTTTCCTTTGAGGAACTCTTTCGTGTCACAAAAGCAATTCATGATCACAAACCAGAGACTCCTCTTGTCTATCTAACATACTTCAATCCTATCTACCACTGTGGGATTACCAAGTTTTTAGATCGTGCCAAAGAGTCTGGGATCATTGGACTTGTGATTCCTGATTTGCCATTTGATACTGCAGAAAGCGAAACCTTGTTTCGAGAACTAAAAGTCCGAGACATGGATTTGATTCATTTGGTGACTCCTGCTTCCGAAAAAAAGAGAATCCAAGCTCTCGCCAAAACATCCTCAGGTTTCATTTACTATGTAACTTCTTTTGGTGTTACCGGTGAGAGGCGTGAGTTCTCGGTGGATTTAAAGGAACGGATCCGGTTTTTGAAAGAAACCATCCAATTGCCCATTTGTGCTGGGTTTGGAATCTCTACTCCAGACCAAGCCAACCAAATTTCACAGTATGCGGATGGGATCATCATCGGTTCTGCCATCCAAAGAATCATTGAAGAAAACGGTTCGGAGCGTTCCAAAGCCATTTCTGCATTGGCAGATTACATTTCGAAGATCAGAACATCGATTTCCTGATTTTTTTTCCCCTATCTATCAAAAACATTTGAGTCTCTTTAAAAAATTCGGGAAAATGGTCGGAAATTCCCAAACGAATAAAGAGGCTCTATGTCCGACAAAGAATCAAAATCGCTTTCGATTTTGGACTATCTCAGTGTTACCGTTGCCGCACTAGGAACACTCGGTGTGATCATTTCTGTCGTAATGACAGGGTGGGAATACGAATTTTCCTTCCTTATCGGCGGTTTACTTACCCTACTTACTTCTTCTTACTTTGTATATAAGACCATTGAAAAGGTTTCTAAAGACAAACAGAAGTCAGGTGCCATTTGGTTATCCTATGTGATCGCCATTTTTATGTATACCTTGGTCAATACCTTCCAACCTCTAAAAGATTTGGAAGAAAATTCTGTATCCACAAGGTTCCAATTTTTACGCGGATCCAACACAAAAACAGAAAGTGAAGGGGACACTGGTAGAATTGAATACATTCAGTTCCAACCTCCCGCCAAAGCCCGTAAGGATATCAACATCATTGGTATTACAACGGAATCTCTAGAAAAACTACAAGGAACTTGGCCACTACCTTGGAGTTACTATGCCGACATCATTGAAACATTCAAAGAATCGAACAACATTCTAATGTTCGATATTTTCTTCGTAGATTACAAACCCGGTCAAACGGAAGAGATGGCAGCTGCTCTTCAAAAAAACCGGAATGTCCTCTTTGACTACCCTATGGAAGTCAGTGCGGAATCCAAAGAAGCGGTTCTCAATTTAGAAAAACGAATTGATATTCTGAGACAATTCCAAATCAAAAAAGTAATCGATGAAAATGATGGTGGTATTTCCTGGGTTAAATTCCCGCAACCACCGATTGAACCCATTAGCGAATTGTCAGCTGGTCTTGGTTTTGCGAACGTAAAAAAAGATGAATCAGGTTTGAATCGTAAGATGCCTCTTGTTGTGAAGGTTTATAACTCAGGCAGAGACAGAGAAACAGAGTATTTTCCTTCTATCGACTTACTCATTGTCTGTAAATACTACGGCATCGATGTACAAAGAGATGTAGTAGTTAATATGGGACATTATATCAAATTGTCCAACATCCCCAAAAAAATCATTCGAGAGTTCAACATAAAAGAACGTAAGTTTGAAGAAAGAGATGTGATGCAAGTTCCGAATGAGAAGAGGGAAGTTGTAATTCCTATTGACTGGGAAGGACAAATGGAAATCAACTTTGTCGGTGGACGATACTCCTTCAAACAAAATGAAATTTTCGAAGTCACCAATGATTGGGATGCGGAGTTACTCGAAGCAAACCAAATTAGTAATAAAATCTTTCTCGTTGCGATGTACTATGCAACTGGTCGCGGGGCATCGAAGGACTCCCACTTATCTCCGTTTGGTGATATGTCCGGAATTGAACACCACGCCCATGCAATCAATACAATCTTAAACCAAGACTTTTTGGGTACTGTACCAAACTGGGGGATTTTTCTCATTTATGTAGGCCTTGGTGTGATGATTGGATTTTTGCAACCACGTATGAAAACTCATATTGGTTTTGCAATTATGTTAACCCAATTGTTACTTTATGTTGTGGCAACACTCTATATTTTTCAAACTTTCAATCTCATCACTGTTCTCCCATCGGTTATGATAGAACAGATTGTGGTTTTTGTTGCCATCGTCGGATTTAGAATTTTAACCGAAGAAGAAAACGTAAAATACATTCGCCAAACGTTTTCCAAATTCATTTCAAAAGACGTTGTGGATGAACTTCTCAAACACCCTGACAATTTGGCTCTGGGTGGATCCAAACGAGAGATCACTATTTTTTTCTCCGACGTTCGAGGGTTTACTACCATCTCCGAACAGTTGGGTCCAGAAGATTTGGTGAAGTTACTGAACGAATACCTATCGGCAATGACGGATATCATCATTGAATACAAGGGAACCATTGATAAGTATATGGGAGATGCGATCATGGCATTCTGGGGAGCCCCCGTTCCTTTGGAAGACCATGCTTACTATGCTTGTGTGGCGGCCCTTGTGCAGTTAGATTATTTAAAAATCCTCCAACAGAAATGGGCGGAACGAAACGTTCCCGTGATCGATATTGGTTGCGGACTGAACTCTGGCCCAGCCGTTGTAGGGAACATGGGTTCTTCTCACAGGATGGAATATACCTGTATGGGAGACACAATCAACTTAGGATCGCGGTTGGAAGGGTCCAATAAAATGTACACCACAAATGTGATTATCTCTGAGTATACTTACGAAAAAGTGAAAGACCGAGTGGTCACAAGAGAACTCGATTTAGTGCGAGTAAAAGGAAAAACCCAACCTGTCCGGATTTACGAATTGCTTGGAATCACAAACCCAGAAGATATGGAGAAAATGAAGCGGCCTCTCCAAAAGGCGGCAACATGAAGTTTACATGCCATCTTATCCCTATCTCGACAAAATCCAATTTCCGGAAGACCTTAGAAAGATAACAGAAGCAGAACTCCCCAAGGTCTGCTATGACCTTCGGGAATACATCATCGACACCCTCTCCGATGTGGGAGGGCACTTTGCCAGTAACTTAGGTGTTGTAGAACTCACCGTCGCTCTCCACTATGTGTTCCAAACCCCAACAGACAAAATCATTTGGGATGTGGGCCACCAAACCTATCCGCATAAAATTCTTACAGGTCGTAAAAAAGAACTCCCTACAGTTCGTAAGTGGTTGGGCCTTTCTGGTTTTCCCAAACGAGAAGAGTCTGAATACGATTTGTACAACACAGGTCATGCCGGAACTTCGATCTCCCAAGCACTTGGCGAGGCTTGTGCCCGCGACCTACTTGGAAAAGACTATAAAGTTGCCGCTGTGATTGGAGACGCCTCTATTGCAACAGGAATGGCACTCGAAGCCATGAACCATGGAGGCCATATCAAACCGAATATGTTAGTTATTTTGAATGATAACTATATGTCGATTTCCAAAAATGTGGGTTCCATTTCTAACTATCTCAACCGAATCATTTCTTCACAAATCTATAACAAAGGTAAAACGGCATTTTATAGTTTTTTAAAATGGATTCCTCTTATCGGTCCCGCTTTGCAGGCGCTTGCTCATAATATGGAAACCTCTTTTAAACATTTTATGATGCGCCCCGGTGGACTTTTTGAAGATTTAGGATTTACTTATTTTGGACCGATCGATGGACACGATGTAAACCGCGTGGTTCAGATGTTACAAAATCTTTCTAAAATCCAAGGCCCCATCCTTTTGCATGTATTAACCCAAAAAGGGAAAGGATACAAACCAGCAGAAGCCGATCCTATCAAATACCATGGTGTAACACCGTTTAACAAAGAATCGGGGAAAATGGCTTCTTCCGATTCGAATAAAATCGGCCTTTCTAAAATTGTTGGAAAAACTCTCTCCGATTTAACAGACAAAGACAAACGAATTGCCGTCATCACTCCTGCAATGATTGAAGGATCGGGCCTACGTGAATACCAAGAGGTTTATCCGTCACATACCTTCGATGTCGGGATCGCCGAACAACATTCCGTTGCCTTTGCTGGCGCAATGACCAGTGGTGGTGCGATACCTTTTATGTGTATTTATTCCACATTCCTTACAAGGGCCATGGACCAACTCGTAGAAGATGTATCCCTTATGAATTTACCTGTTCGGTTTGTGATTGATAGAGCAGGGATTGTCGGTCCAGACGGGGAAACCCACCAAGGTCTTTCCGATCTTGGGTATTTGGCTGGCCTTCCTAATATGGACATCATTGTTCCGAGTTCTGCCCAAGACATCATCGATAGCCTTCATTTTATGAAGGACTATACGGAACATCCGATTGCCATTCGATTCCCGAAAGATAACGGCGACTTACGCGAGTTAAAGTTTGATTCGCCGCTACCGGTAACGAAGGCAAAAGGACGACTTGTAAGTGAAGGAGAAGACTTACTCATTTTATCCGTTGGATTTATGTTGCCGATTGCTAATTCAGTTGCAGAGATCCTTAAAAAACAAGGGGTCGGCGTATCTGTTGTGGATCTTTTTTGGTTACGGCCTTATGACAGAGATCTGGTTCATGGGCAAATTCAAAAGAACAAACGGTTTGTGATTTTGGATGAAAGTTACATCCATGCAGGTGCATCCGGGTTTCTTTTGAATGAGATTCCAGCAAATCTCTTGAGTAAGTTCTTAAAAACCTTCGCTTTGCCACCAGAACCCATTCACCATGGGGAAAGGAATCAGATTTTGAATCATTACGGACTGACAGCGGCCCAAATTGCGGATGAATTAACACAGACCTTAAAAAAATAAAAATTAGTTTTACTGATATTTTTTAAGACATCCGAAAATGAAAGAAAAGTGCGAGGATCTCATTGTCTTCTAGTTCGTTCCAACTTTCATTAGATTTAGCAAAAGACCATTTCAAAGTCGGTGACCTAGACCGAGCTGAATTCCAACTTCGTTCCAGTTTAGAATTGGAAGAATCCGAAGAAGCCTATTTTTATTTAGGTTTAGTACAAAATGCCCTAGGCCAATGGAGTGATGCCCTAACTTCTTATTATAAAGCAGTGAGCCTAAACCATGAATACGGCAATCCTTGTAATGAAATTGGCGTCCTTTTGTTGCGTATGGGCAATGATAAAGAAGCCGTGTATTGGCTTAAAAAATCCGTTCGTTGTGAACGAAATGATGCCCCACATATTTCTTATTTTAACCTTGCTACTTTGTATAAGTTGTGGAATCGTCCGGAAAGATCCTTACAATACCTTCACAAAGCTCTGACTCTAAAGAAAGATTTTTCTGAAGCCAACGATCTTTGGCGGGAATTAAAATCCGACGAAGAAGCTCCTTCGAATTAAGTATAGTCTGTTGGGAGAGGAACTAAAATCTCTCCCATATACATAGGAACTTCCATTTTTACATCATTCCATTCTAAATAGGTGACACCAGCTTCTTCTACTAAATGATCTGAAAGTTCTCTTGCAGCATTCCAAGTGAATCTGTATTTGATTTTTTCTTCCAAAGTTCTTAAACCGAGTAGTCCCCCATCACTTGTTTCATAAATTTCAAATTCACCAAAAGGATAACTCCTTCCGTCATCGGTATGGAATACCATTTCTGAATTGGTGAGTTCTACATGGAGGACATGGCATGGAAATCCATCGATACGAATGTATCCATGTTCGCTTAAGTCTCCAAATTTATTTTCGATATAAACACCTTTTTCGTTACCATGAAGATTGTTACGGAAGTATTGTAGGATTTCTTCTTTGTCGATTTTGTTTTCTCGAAAGATCCATTCATCCGTTGGTGATATATAAATTTCAGAGTCGAAGATTCTTGGCATACAATTTTATTTGTACCTATAAGCATAACCCTTCCAAAAAGGAAGGTTCGATTTTTGTAAGTAAGAGTTTGTCGAACGACCTTTTTGGTCCATCGTTTCCACGGTTACCGAATCAACTGTGTTTTGGTTTTTTTCCGTCATCCAAACACCGTCTATCTTTCGACGAAACATATCTTTTTTGACTCTTGGTTCATAATCATCCCAAATAAGATCTTCTGTATTTCGAACGACAACTTCACCAACGATTTTGAAGAGCCGTTTGGGTCGTTCGCGGAGGATTTCAACTTCCTCCCAGGATTTCACCTTATAACGGGAATCATTTGGCCTGTAATCAGGT
The DNA here is from genome assembly GCF_000332455.1 of Leptospira vanthielii serovar Holland str. Waz Holland = ATCC 700522. Lineage (GTDB taxonomy): Bacteria > Spirochaetota > Leptospiria > Leptospirales > Leptospiraceae > Leptospira_A > Leptospira_A vanthielii. The sequence continues at coordinate 156,197 of NZ_AOGY02000024.1, forward strand.
TCTGGGATAAAATCTACCGTAGAACAACCAATTACAAGTAAGACTAGCGGAAATAGGGAAAAATTAAACCTCATTCTATTCCTTAGACAAAAATATGCTATACATTGGTAGAATTGCCATAGGATAAGCAATACAAAGATTTAGGCACCAAGCTTTCATGGAAGAAACAGACATCGGGAAACGCAAACGGGAAAATGTACTTAAGATTGGTTACTCAACCTTGGATGAAATCGAGGAAAAAGTAAAGGCCTTTCGAGTCATGAACCAAAATGCCGTGAAAAAACGGTATCTCATCACTCGTGACCCCATTCTCGACCCTCAAGGTAAGGTTCTCCTCGCCAAAGCCCAAGAAATCGATGTATCCGCTGCAAAACTTCTTCGCCGCCACTTTAAGGGCGTTGATATGTTTAAAGTATTCCAACCAGACGAGGGTCTTGTCATTATTTCTGATATGTCCACCATGGAAGGGGTTTCCTTTTCCATGGATATTGTGACCCAGATCATGAACTTGGGGGGTGGTGCTTACGAAGGGTTTATCGACCGTGTGGATAGTTTTGAAGACTTCATCGTTCTCCTCAAAAAAAACCTTTTTCCCCGAATGATCATCGTTGGATTTTTACCAAAAGAAAAAATCCAAAACGAAATTATCAATTTCGTAAAAGTAAAACGATTGGATAACTACCTCCGGGCTTTAGAACTCACTCATACCGTTTTCAAACCCACTGCTTATTTCCCAAAAATCAAACAAGTCAACATCTCCCAAGAAGACCCCAAATCCTGGGGCCGTTTTGTGGTTGAGATTGTCCGAGAATACACAAGACCATATTTCGTAGAAGAAGTTTAGTTAAGACAGGATCATTGAGCGGTTCAGCATCGCTCCGGCGATGTTACCTGAGTGGACTGCGTGTGCCACGGATCGAAACATAGAAGCCATATCTCCAACTGCACAAACTCCCGGCACACTTGTTTCATAAAAGTTTGATACTTCGATATGCCCACTGGGCAGAAGTTTACAACCAAGTTGTTCTGGTAGTTTTGAGTGTTGGACCATGGGGAGTCTTGCGTACAGTGCTTGGATCGGGATTTTTTTTCCAGATACCAATTGAATCGCAGAGATTTGTCCTTCCACATGAATCAACGCTTTCACAGCTTCTGAAACAATATTGATTCCTTCTTTTTCAAGTTTGGAATTTTCTTCTTTAGAAAATTGGATGGGTCCATTTGTATACACTGTCAATTCCTTTGACCAGTGATTTAGAAATTTAGAATGTTCGAATATGCCATCTTCATTCATCCAAAGTCCGGTTGTATTTCCAATGTTTTCATAACCATGGCAGTATGGACAGTGGATGACTGATTTGCCCCAAGAGGGAAAAAATCCAGGAATATCTGGTAAAACATCTTTAAGGCCCGTGGCAAAAATAATTTTATCAGTTTGAACGTCTGTGAATCCATTTCCTCGGAGTAAAAAACCACTTTTCACTTTTTCTATTGATAAAACTTCGCCGATCATTAGTTGGAAGTTAGGATAATGATTTAGATCATTGAGTGCCAAAGTCCGAATTTCACCTGGTGGTTTTCCATCATGAGTGGTGAAGTTATGCGAGGCAGGAGTGTTGGCGTTACAGGGTTTTTCGGAATCGATAACAAGAACTTTTCTTAACGACCGAACTAAGGATAAAGCAGCAGAAAGTCCGGAAAAACTTCCACCGATAATGGTTATATCGACTTTTTGAATGGATTCCATAGATGCAATTATGTTGCATCTATGGAAGTTGGCAAGGATTAAACTTCGTAAAAAGTTAAATTCTCATAAAGTTCTTTGGGTAGGTTCCCACTCGCATCCATATACTTTTTGTATTTATTTTCGAATTCCTTATGTTGGCGAGTCCTAACATTTTTGAATCGGTTGTGTAGTTCTGAATAAGCTGGTTGTGAACTTACCTTTTCTCGGATATTCTTATGGAATGGGATATGGCGATAGAAGATGGAACGAACCACACGGTTGACCCTTTGAACACCTTCTGCTTCATACCGAATCCACATAGAGTAGTCATAAGCGAATTTGTCGCGGTCTGTACGGAAACGTTTGAATTCTGAGGAAATTTTTTCTTTGAGTTCAGGTGAAAGATCTTTACTTTTTTTAAAGAACTGCACATAATCCGTGTAATCCGCTGTAATGGATGGGATTCCGACGTTGTTCCAATCAGGACCAAGTGTATTTTTGCAAAGTTCCCAACGGAAAGCGGCTATGGCTTCCAACATAAAAGTTTTTAAATCTCCTGTAACAAAATGAGGGATACAAATCCTACCTCTAGATTCTTTGGATCCCGCACCACGGAAAATGGAAAGGTCTTGCCACATCATGATTTTGGGTCCGATGGAAGGCACAAGAATGAAGTCTGGAATGATAGACCTTTGGACAAATTCGCTTTTAATTCCAATCTCTTCATTACGGTAAATGACTTCTCGGTTGAACGCAGTGTAGTCTACACTTAAGATATATTGGAGTGCTTTTTCTACATCCTCTTTAGAAACAAAACATTTTTCCAAAGGGATCGTGATATGGTATTTTGTTAAAATAGGAAAGTGGCTTGCAATATTACCGGACGTTAAACGAACGTTAGGTTCATACATGGAGGAAATTTCTGATCCAAGCCTTGCTTCTCCTGTATCATAATCTGGTGGGATGTCTTTTTCTGATTTAATTCCGGAATCTTTGAGATCCATTTTGAGTTTTTCAAAGAATGTTTGTCCTAGTTCGTCGACGGAAGTGGGGACCTCTCGTGAATAGATTTTTTCAAGCCAATCGGTTCCGTAGTGGATGGGAGCGCTAGGATTTCCACCACCTTGGTACAACCGACCCACTAGTTCTACAATATGACCTTCGTCGAGGAGACTTTCATCAAAGTAACCATAACGTAACATAAGTTCTACGGCCTTGGGCGCTTGTTTGCCAGACTGTAACCACTTTGAGAAAGATTTTTTATACACTTCCCAATACGTTTTGGCAATGGTCCGTCTGATTTTGCGATTGTCTGGCTCTGGATCCAAAGGGTTTTTAAAGGATTTAAGTTTTACCATAAGGGTGGAAAACTCTTTTACCGATTCTGGATCTACTTGTGAATAGTTTAGGATTTGGCTTGCCGAGTTCAAAAGTTCCATTTTGAGAGCTTTGGTATCGATCCCTGCATGGATAGTTTCGCTTCCTTGTGAGGCAGTTTCTTCCTTATTTTTTTGTGCAGAAAGTTCGTGGCCATATTTGGCAGTGAGTTCTGTTTGTTTAGTTTCTAGTTTGTCTATACTATTCCCGATTGTCGCATAAGGAGAACCAAATATCTGTTTGTATTCGTCTAACAAGGATTTTGATTTTTTGAGTGCCCATTCTGTTACTGGTAACAAAACAGTGGATGGAATCGTAGAATAACCTGTGTTGAATAAATCCAAAGTTAAATTAAATTTTTCAATCAGAGCATTCTCACCAACAAACATAGTATTCATCATTTCTGATAATTCATTCGTTTCTTTGCTTAATAATTCGAATAATTCTCGATAGGTTTTTACATAACTTTCTGCGGCACTTTGTAATAGAGTCGGGTCTGCTTCGAATAGGGCCTGCGAAATTTTTGGGTTCACAGAAAGGATTTTTCTGATGAAATGAAATTCGGCATCGTTCCATTCCACCGCTTCGCTATAGTTTCGTTCGAAAAACTCACCATGGTCTTCTTCTAAAAAGTTGATTGTGGGTTTGTCGGGAAGCATTCCTCCATGTTCTTGGAACCCCGCCAAATTGTTTCGAATGAGTTTCATCACCGGATCAATTATATTTTCATCTCGAGTAATAAGAGCCCCTGGTGCTACATCAGAAAAGATGGAAGGGTTTAGGATATAATACACTGCACCCAAGTTGTCCATGGTCTGTTCGAATTTGGAAGCAAGGCCTTTGATGGAGAGGACTCGTTTGTATAGTTCCCCAATTTCTTTGAGTAGGGTTCGCACGGCCATGACACCCACCGAAACTTTGGATGTGAGCGTTTTTTTTGCATTTGTTTGGTTCATCACATAGGTGGACACAACACAAGATGTTTTGGCGCGAATAGTATAAGGGTAAGGGGTTCCTTCTAGAAGAGCAAAGATACCTGGTGTTAGGTTTGCCCCTTCTAAACTATAGAGAACAATGCTTGTATCTCCGAGAATGGTTTCTACTCGAACCGATCCTTCATGTAGGATGTTCATGGAAGTCGAGGCTTTGCCTCCGATGAAAAGGACTTCACCTGGATTGACTGGGATCTTTTGGTTATTTTTACTGGTATCTAGAGGCATTTGGTTGTTCGTTTGTGAAACGTTGGTTTACGTCAAAACCTACTAAAGAAGCACCAAATTGCAAAATACTTTTTAGAAAAATACAACATGTTGCAGCCCCAAATCAAATTAAGTAACAAAAAAGAAATTTATGTCCCTGGAGATAAGTCCATCTCCCACAGGTCGGTTCTCTTTAGTGCACTCTCCCAAGGAAAATCGGAAATTCATGGTTTTTTGGAAGGAGAAGATCCTCTTCATACCTTAAATTGTTTTGTTAGTTTAGGGCTTTCAGTCGAACCCATGGGAAAAGGAAGTTATTCCGTACAAAGCCCAGGGAAAAATAACTTAAAATCTCCTGTTGGCGTTTTGGATTTCGGAAATGCGGGGACAGGAATTCGTCTGTCTGCAGGACTTCTTGCGGGACTTCCTCAAATTACGGCCACTCTTACAGGAGATGTTTCCCTCTGTAAACGACCGATGGCAAGGATCATGAACCCACTTCGGGAAATGGGTGCCGATGTAGTTTCTGTGGAAGGCAATGATCGTGCTCCCCTTCGTGTGATGGGAAAACAACTAAAAAATTATTCTTATACAAGTCCTATTGCTTCCGCACAAATCAAAAGTGCACTTGTCCTTGCAGCATTGGCTTCTGAGATTTCCATCGAATACAAAGAATCAGAAGTTTCCCGTGACCATACGGAAAATATGATTCGGTTTTTGGGTGGAAATATCGAACACCATTCCCCAGTGCATTTTTCTGTAAAACCACCTTATCATTTTACTGGTGCTAAGTTTGTCATTCCTGGCGATATTTCGAGTGCTGCTTTTTATATTGTTTTTGGTCTTTGTGCGGGGGGGAGTGAACCTCTTCTCATTCGAAATATTGGGCTTAATCCTTCTCGTGTGGGAATTTTAACCGTTTTAAAAAATATGGGTGGGCGAATTGAAGTGACCGCCAAACGTCAGGAATGTGGTGAAGAGATTGGGGATTTACTTGTTTATCCTTCAAAACTAAAAAGGTCCGTTATTACTGAAGATCTCATTCCCTCTATCATTGATGAAATTCCTATTTTAACCATTGCGGGTCTCTTTTCTGAAGGTGGATTTGAGATTAAACATGCGGAAGAACTGCGGGCCAAAGAATCGGACCGAATCCAGTCCATGGTTTCCAATTTGGAAAGACTTGGTGTGATTGTAAACGAATCTAAAGATGGATACGAGTTTGGAGAAGTAGGGGAAATCAAATCCTGTGCCATAGAAACTTTTATGGACCACCGGATCGCCATGAGTTTTGCGATTCTTTCCAAACTATCTAGCGTAGAACTTACGTTTGACGATACAAGTTGGGTGGACACAAGTTTCCCAGGATTTTTTGAAATCCTAAAATCGTTTTAAAAAATAACAAAACGATTCACAATCAGAATCGGAAGTCACTAAAGGCCTGGGATTTTTTAACTGGAATTTTAGTTACCAGGTTCTACCGGGATATGAACCCGAATGGTCAGATCAAAATCTAGTTCTTCTGTTTTCGTAAATTCGTATGCTAGTTTTAATTGGTAATCCTTTAATAATATAAGCAACCCCATCCCATCCGATCCACTTCCGTTGTTCCGTGATTCTAAAGCATCAAAATACAATTGGTTTATATTTCCTTCTTGGATTGTTTGAATTTTATTTTCAAAGATTGCTTTCATCCAAGGAGTCACTCGATTCTTAACTTCTAAACGTAGATCTGTCCCTAAGTCTTTGATTTCAATATAAATTTTGCTATTTTCTTTATCGGAATACTTCGCTGCATTTTCGACTAGTTCATTGATGATTGTAGAAATTGCATTTTTATCTAACCTTTTTGATTCATAAGAATGAAAATAAAACTGAGATATAAAGTTGGATAATACATCACACCTCTTCCAATAGAATGTCATGTCCGCCGAAGATACAGAAATGGAAAGATGGCTATGGAAGAATACCTTTTGTTCTAATAAAAAATTGGTTCTTTCGATTAATAATGATATTTCATTTGTATAATCGTTCGGGTGAGTGTAGTCATTGTTTTTTTTGGGGAGAGTCGACTTTACTGATGTTAAACTGACAAAAGACATGGATTGATTACCTCTTAACGAATATAGGATACCTTAGAATGAAGATACGGTCGTCTGGTTAGATCCATTCTTACTTATAAAAAAAACCGATTCGATCGAATCGGACAAATTGTGTTCGAAATTTTCTTTAATTGTGTTAAATAGTTTGGAAATAAATTCTCATTCCTTTATGAAAATGAATAGTAGTCATCCTAGGATATATGTTACTTCTAGTCTAAATAGATAAAATAATCCCATTTCGTGTGTTATTAACTGGTGTATCAATGTCTTCTTCCTTTCAAAATTACAATGAATTCTTAAACTTCTTTCTTTTGTTTTCGTCTTTGCTCGGATTTTTATATGCGATTGGGGAATTTTTTAGTTATCATAAAAACAGGAAACAAATCCTACTCGGAATTATTTTCCTTGGAACTAGTTACTTATTATTTAACTTTTATTTAATTTCTTCAGAGAATATCAAACCGTTGTATTATTTGTATCTCACTGATTTACCGGTTGTGGCTTGTTTGGGTGTGTTACTTGATGAATACTTTCTCACAGTTTTGGAAGGAAAATTTCGTTCTTTTCGTAGACTTTCCTACCGGATTGTGCCCTTGGTTTTTTTACTTGTTCTCATTCTAATTTGGAATTTAGGAAACAAAAGTTATTATCTAGAAAATCATAACGTTGATGTGAATCCCTTCCACAATCGACCTTTGTTTTTAGTTTTGCCCACCATTTTGATTTATATTTGGTGTATGCTCCGTATTTTTGGAAGGATTTCTAAACAGATTCGATGGAGTACGTTTCGAAAGAATTATACATTAAAAATCGGACTTTTTATTGTTATTTTTTGTTTGGCTTTATCATTGAATGGGTTAAAAACATTGGCCTTTGGTGGTCAGGTCGCCCATCAATTGTCAGGAATTGCTATTGGACTTTTTTTATGTTTTTTATATGTGCTTAGGCAGACCTATCCTGATTTCTTTTTGGAAGTTCGCAAAATTGTAGAAGAAGAAAAAAAAGAAAAGATATCTCAAATTTCCAAACTCGACCGTAACTTGGTTCGGAAAAAATTACAGGATCTGTTTGAAATAGAAAAGATATACCAAGAAGAAAAACTAAGCCTTCGTGAACTTTCCGAACGAATGAGTTTGAGTTCCCACCAACTTTCTGAATTTCTCAATATGGAAATCAAAATGAGTTTTTACCAATATACAAATTCTTATCGAGTGAAAGAAGCTAAGGAAAAAATTGAAAAAGAACCAGAAAGGTCTCTTCTTGCAATTGCTTATGATGTGGGTTTTGGTTCTAAATCTACTTTTAATGAGGCCTTTAAAAAGGAAACAGGGGCCACTCCCAGAGAATACAGAGAAAAAATACTGAAAAAACATCCAGTTCGATAAATCCGGTCGTAGTTTTATTTCCCATTCGATCGAATCAGACGATTCGGATTCTTTTTTGTAGTAGGATGGATTCAAGTTTGAGTGTTGTGTTTTGAAACATTACATACAAACAAATTTGATTCCAAGGACTATCCCATGAAAAAGAAAATTAGTTTCATATTAGCATTAGCATTTGTAACACAAGCAGCATTTGCAGCTCCAAGTAACCAAATGAGCGTAAGAGAAGCAGCAAAAGTGTTGGCAAAAAATGGAATGACTACCAAAGAAGCAAACGAGTATCTTAAAGCTCATATCACTCCAGCAGAGTTTGTTCGCATCAGTAGAGAGATTAAAAATGCTGAATTTGCAGGAACACTCGACCAAGACTTGGATCGGATTGCCTCTTCCATCCAATTGAAACAATCCACAGGAAACTACCTACATGGAACAAACTTCAAAGTTTTAGAAAACGTTATGGCTTCCGTTACAGTGGTTGCAGTTGTTGGTTTGGTGATTCATGCAGGTGGACTCAGTAATGTGGTTATCGGTGGAATGTATGATTCTGTAGGACTTGGATTATAGTCCTAGTCGTTTAAGCTGATACAAAAACGTAAGAACCTTGTTTCTATCCATATATTAAAAGATGCGAAACAAGGTTTCTTTGTAAAAATACAACCAATAGAGTATATAAAAAATGAAAAACCAAAAACTTCGCAAAGATGATTGGATAAAAAAAACCTACACCTTGTTTTCTATTTTTGCATTAATTTCTGGATTCAGCCTATACTCAGAAGTAAAAAAAGAAAATCAAGTTTTGGATTGGGAAGGAGACAGTAAACGGTTTCTCCATAAAAACATAACTTGGGAAGAGCTTGGTCTTAAATCCCAAACCCAATATATTTTAGAAAATTTTGCGATCCATTCAGGATTAGAACATACGCCAATCTCCTTAGAACAAGTGGAAGGAAATTTGAAGTATTTAACTTTGGGATACCAATTGCGTAAAGTCGAATCCAGATGGAAAACAATAGCCCTCTCTTCTGGATCGAAAGACAAAATTACAGAATTCCATCCAAGAGTAGTTGTTAGAGTAGATGCACCTTACGCGTATTCACCGACTGAATATTTTGATTCCAAAGTTTTTCTTAAGAATACTGCCCTAACCATTCCACCTTCGGAAGTTAATGGCAACTGGAATAGTGAGTTGTGGTTCGCGCCCAAATGGGATATTCCTGTTTTTAGTACATTTGCTTTTGAACGAATCATTGATACGGCAACCTGCCCCGATGCCATTTATCATGAATATACACATTTGATCACCGGGAAGTATTTGGGGAATAATGCCATTGGCCGTTCGCTTGCCGAAGGAATTTCGGATTATTATGCGGCTTCATTACTCGACCATCCAGAATTGTACACTCATAAAACATGTGAGGAGGTTAAACGCCAACTCTTAGTCTCTTCTTTTCGTTTAGATCGCGAGGTAGGTTCTTATGATTCATCCATTGAATCTGATTTTAAAAAAGATTTTGCCTTCATTCCTTCCCTGTTGTGGCAGTATAGGCGACTAGTCGGAAATGATTTAGCAGACGTTACAATATTTCAGGCCATAACAAAAACAAATGCGGGGGATCGTTTTTTCCCAGAGTTTATTAATACTCTTTCTACATCTCTTCATAAGGAACTTAAAAAAAGAAATGGGGAAGAGGCAGCTACCGAAATGGTTCTAAAACTGGAGGAAAAGGTTTGGATTCCGCATGGAGTGTATTCCCAATACAGTCGAAAAAAAATTGTTTTTTCTCTGTTCCCAAAAACATCTGTTAAAGTTCCTAACTCTGATGAAAAGTCTAACGAGTTCTGTGAAATTAAGAATGAAATGGAGTTTTTTTGGAATGATGTAAGTTTGCAAGAACCTACTCTTCGATTCTATTGGAATTGTAACCAAGTAAAAATTCCTATGGTGATCCAAATTGACCAATCAAACCCGACAAATTTTTTGTTACAGTCTAACTTACATTTTCTGAATGGGAAGTTGAGGTTTGCAAGTCAAAGTGCGGACAAACCAAATCCCAAACTAACGGAAGAAAATCAAATTTTATATCTCAAAATGTACAATCACATAAAGGAATATTATTTTTACAGGAAAACTATGGAGAAAGAAATACGATTGTATTTAGATAGTGGTGTTGATGTTAGTCGTATTGAGAAAATCCGGATGGAATTTGCTTATCTTGGTAATTCCAAAAAAAGATTTCAATATAGTTTTCCTCTATTTAATGACGGGTTTTATTAACTGGAAACACTATATGATATTCTGCACCGGCATTCCCGCTAAAGGTGAGTTTGCCGGAGAGTTGTTTGGTTAACATGTTAACCAGGGTCAACCCAAATCCCAGGTTTTCGGGATTAGCCATTTGAGAATCAAATCCCTTTCCATTATCTTTTACGAATAAGTGGAAATCTTCTTCTTCCTTCCAAATTTTGATATGAATTTCTAATTCTTTGGATGGATCCCTTGCGTACTTTAAACTGTTTGTAAGAAGTTCATTGGTGATAATTCCTATCGCCTGTAATTGTTCGGCGGTTAGCTGGGCACTTACGATTTCTGTATTTAATTTTGCCTGATAAGGGAATAATGAAATAATTTCTTGTGTCAGAGGGATAAGATATTCATCTAACCGCAGTTCGTGGAAAGCCTTCCCTAAATACAATTTGTCATAGAGGAGTGACATTGTTTTGATGCGACTAGTTGCGTCTTTCAGAGAGTTTGCGAGTCCTTCGTCTTTTTGTGATTTTGCCTGCAGATCAAGTAGGTTGAACAAAATCGTCATGTTGTTTTTGATTCTGTGATGGACTTCTCTTAAGATCATTTCCTTTTCGGAAAGCAGAGAATTTACTTTTTCTTCTGCAATTTTTCTTTCCGTAACATCGTGGACGATGGAAAATAATAGATGGCGATTGCTAGTTTCGATGGGAGTTGAATATACTTCTACTTGTTTGATGATTCCACTTGCTAATTTATGTGGAAAAGAAAAATAACTTCTTTCTTCGGAGAGTGCACGTATCCTCTCTTGTTTTACTTCTTCATCTGGAAGCATGTTGATCTCATCGATCTTCATTTTTGTTAGAATTTCATGCGGGTATCCGTAGAATTGAACGGCCGTTTGGTTGGCATTGATGATTTCTCCAGAGTTTGGCTCAATGATTAACATTACCGATGAATTTTTTTCGAAAAAATCTCGGAACCTTCTTTCACTCTCCGTGAGTTTGCCTGAGATGATGGATTTTTCAATAGCAATGCTGACGAGGTCGGCTGTTTCGGAAATGATAAAGATATCAAATTCATTGGGGCTTGCGATTTCGTGGTGGTAAATGGCAAAGGTGCCAATGGTTTCGTTTGTATGCGACCTAATAGGCTCCGACCAACAGGAAGCAAGCCCCACACTTAGTGCTATGTCTTTGTAGTTTTTCCATAGGGGGCTTGTTCTTATATCTTCTACAATGACACGTTTGCCAGTATACGCTGCGGTACCGCAGGAACCCGCTTCGGGTCCGATGGGCACACCCTCAATGGCTTCGTTATAAATTTTGGGAAGGGAAGGGGCAGCTCCTATTTTGATTTTTGAATTCTCAATGAGAACCACAGTACAGATCATGGAAGGGTTTAGAGTTTCAATCCCTTGGACAATTTCCACTAAGATGTCGTTTAAGGGTGAATTTTTGACGATGAGTTCTAGAATTCCACTTCGGAAACATTCGAAGTCGGCGATTCGTTCCGGATCCAGATTGCGATTTCTAAGTTTCACCGATACCCCGTCGAATTCCAATGATGATATGCAGGAAAAAAACATGTCAAGGTAAAATCGCTTACCACGAGTTAGCCTTTGTTTGTTACAAGAATTCCTCTGGACGAAATTAATTCCTGTTCTACCATTAGAATATAAACTCATGAGCACTCTGAACATAGAAAACGTAATAGCCATTGATGGCCCAGCAGGGTCAGGAAAAAGTACGCTCGCACGTATGATCGCCCATAAAATTGGGTATCTTTACTTAGATTCGGGGGCTTTTTACAGGGCGCTAACGCTTGCTATATGGGAAAGGTTTTTGGAAACTAAAGAGGATGAGTCTAAATTTCCTTTTTACACCGAAAAATTGGCTGATGCATGCCTACTCGAAAAGGACGAATCAGAATTTGGATTTTCCGTCGCCAAAATTCCCGTACACTGTGAACTATCTTCGACTGGTGAAAATTTGATGTTCTTAGGCGGACGAGACATAAGCCATGAAATCCGAGATCCAGAGATCACAAAAAAAATTCGTTACATTGCTCCAAGGCGAGCTTTTCGAGAGATTCTAAACCACCATATCCGCGAATTCGCAAAAACCCATAAATTGGTCATGGATGGGCGTGATATCGGGACAGAAGTTTTTCCCAAATCAAAATTTAAATTTTTTCTGACCGCCTCTGTGGAAGTGCGTGCCAAACGCCGATATGATGAATTAGTCACAAAAGGCTTTAAAGCTGACCTAAAACACATTCAGGACGAGATTGTGGCCCGGGACGAAAGTGACACTACCCGTACTGTGGCCCCCCTCAAACAAGCTTCGGACGCAATCCTGATTGACACGAGCACCCTCGACACGGAAACTGTCCTAAATACTATCCTGTCCAAGGTTTCATCCTCTGGGCAAATCTAAGTTTTGTATCCCGGTAACCATTGAATTCAACCAACCCATCCTCCCCCAAAAATGAGACCACTTCTTCCTTCGGCGAATTATTAGAGAAGTGGGAATCGCAGTCACAAGCACAAGAACAAGAAAACTCCGCAGGAAAAGGTACCCTCATTGAAGGGACTGTAGTCGATGTCATTGGTGACACTGTTTTCCTCGATATCGGAGAGAAATTGGAAGCTCGTGTTTCTCGTGAAGACTTCTCAGAAACGCCAAAACGCGGTGAGAAAGTCAGTGCGATCATTAAAAAGCGGGTCGACGGATACTGTGTCCTCTCCAAAAAAGAAGCGGACCAACGAGTTGGTTGGGAAACCATCAAAGACGCAAGTCAAAACGGATACCCACTTTCTGGTAAAATTGTCGGTGAAGTCAAAAACAAAGGATACCTCGTGGAAAGCGAAGGCATCCAACTTTTCCTTCCTGCCTCCCACGTAGGGGTAAGATTCAAAGAATCTACAGAAGGTGGAAAAGAATTTTCCTTCAAAATCATTGAATTAAATGAAAAAACGAGAACCGGTGTGGTTTCTCGCAAAACACTACTCGACGAAATCAATGGCGAGAAGTGGGAAGAACTCCTAGGCAAAGTCAAAGTCGGAGATAAAGTAAACGGGAAAGTGGTAAAAATCGCCAACTTTGGCGTTTTTCTCTCTGTTTACGATGTAGTTGGACTTCTACGCCAAAACGATATTTCTTATAAAAAATTTGCTCCTTTCAAACAATACTTTAACATCGGTGCCGAAGTTGAAGTGATCGTTCTCGAAGTAGATAAAGAAAATAACAAACTATCCCTCGGGATCAAACAACTTTATGAAGATCCATGGATTTGGGCTAAAAAAGAACTCGAAAAAGGTATGGTGGTGCGAGGAATTGTAACCTCTCTTACTAACTTCGGTGCTTTCGTAGAACTCAAAGAAGGATTGGAAGGACTCATCCATACGACAGAACTTTCTTGGGCAAAAAAACCACCACATCCAAAAGATGTTTTGAAAAAAAGCCAAGAAGTTGATTCTGAAATTTTGGATATTGATTTTGAAGCAAGACGTTTGTCTCTTGGCCTCAAACAATTACTCCCTAACCCGTGGGAAGCTCTCTCTGCTAACGTTCGTGCCGGAAACGTGCTCGAAGGTAAAATCACTGGAATCACTAAATACGGTGCTTTCGTAGAAGTAGAAAGTGGAATCGAAGGACTCATTCACATTTCCGACATTACTTGGGACGAAAGAGAAAAAAATCCGTTAAATCTCCTCAAAAAAGGCCAATCGGTTCAGTACAAAATTCTCGATGTGAACCTAGATGCACAACGTATCAGCTGTGGTTTAAAACAACTTTCTGAACACCCTTATGAAGCTCTTCGCAAAAAATACCCACCGGGTACTCTTGTAGAAGGTCGTGTGAAATCCATTGTAAGTTTTGGTGTGTTCGTTGAAGTAGAACCAGGTTACGAAGGTTTGGTTCACATTTCTGAAATTCCAGACGGTCGTAACATTAAGTTAGAAGATCTTTACAAAGTGGGCGAATCTGTTCGCACAGTTGTTGTTAAAATTGAACCTAACAATAAGAAAATTTCTCTCTCTATCAAAGACTTTGATAAAGCAGTGGAACGTGAAGAGATGGCTAAATACATGAAAGAAGACAACCAACCTTCTCGTGAATCCATCGGTTCTTTTATGAATTTAAACCAAAACCGATAGGTCCATGGATAAGTTTCATAAAAAAAACCCAATCGAACAAAAGAAACAAGCAGAACTCATCCAAAAGGATGAGTTCGCTGATTTTGAAGGTTCCAAAGCAGAACTCGTTTTTTTAAAGTTTACACATTTTTTAGCACGAAATCGTAAGTCTGTATTTATCAGTCTTGCTTCCGCTATTGTTGTGTTAGCTGTTATCATCGGATTTTTCGAATACCGTGCGTATCTTTTTGAAAAAGAAACGGTGACACTGGAAGATTTGAAACTCACCCACCAAAAATCAAAAGTGGGACTTGATGTTCAAATCCAAAGTTTGGAAGCGTTTTTACAAAACCAAAGTACCGGTAAAATGGAACTTCGTGTTTGGAAAGATCTCTCTAAACTTTATGCGGAAAAAGGGGAATTCGGAAAAGCTGCCGGTTACCTGGAAGATGCTGCTAAAAAAATTGATACTCCCAAAGAAATCAAAGCCCTTTATTTTTACATTGCTGGCAACTACCGAGAACGGGAAAAAAATAACGCCAAGTCTTTAGAAAACTATAAGATTGCTGCGGCTGTGATCGAACCTGCAAGAGAACTGAATGGATTTAAGGCTTGGTCTTATTACCAAGCAGGCCGATTGTCTTACCTTAACGGGGATAAGACGGGTGCCAAACAGTATCTAGAAAAAGCAGTCAAACTAGACGTGGCCGAATCTGGGGAAGATGTAAAACTCCTTTCTAGTTATTTACTCCTCAAACTCGGGAAAAATTAACCTATGTTGACTTTGGCTCTTCCGAAAGGTAGACTTGCCGAAGAAACTGCAGTTCTTTTGTTATCCAAAGGATGGCTAAGTTCTTTGCCATCCGAGGGTTCAAAGGAACTCACCTTTGTCTCCGAAGATAAACGCCTCCGCCTTTTATTTGTCAGATCCCAAGATGTTTGCACCTATGTGGAAGAAGCTGCAGCCGATGCCGGAATTGTAGGTTGGGATATCCTTCGTGAAGGGGGATTTGACCTGATTGCTCCCGTAGATTTGAAACTGGGGGAGTGTCGACTCTCCCTTGCCTCATTCCCTGACTTTGATCTTTTTGCCAAACGTTCCAAAGTTCGTGTGGCTACCAAATACCCGAATCTAACCCGTGAATATTTTTTCCAAAAAGGGATTTCTTGCGAGATTATCAAACTCTATGGTTCGATTGAACTGGCACCCATTGTGGGTCTTTCGGATTGCATCGTGGACTTAGTTTCTACTGGTGGGACCTTAAAAGCCAATGGACTGAAGGAATTTGAGTCCATTTTATACAGTACAGCCCGTTTGGTATGCAATCGCTCCGCTTTTTATCACAAACACAGCGAATTACGGTCTCTTATCGAGAGCCTAGAAAATTAAAATATTGTTTTCACATTCGTTTTCCAAAACATAGTAAAAACCAGTTATAATTCCATAGAGGATAGCCATGGCAGTCCCAAAGAGACGTAAATCAAAATCGAAAGTTAGAACGAAAAGAGCCCATCACGCGATAGGCAAACCTAACTTAAACCCGTGTTCCAATTGTGGTTCATTTGTTCTGTCCCACCGTGTTTGCCCTTATTGCGGTTTTTATAAGGGAAAACTCGTAGTCGCTCAAAAAGTTAAAAAAACGACCGAAGATAACTAACCGTTATGTGGGTCGCCGTGGACGCGATGAGCGGAGATTACGGCCCTGAAGGTATCGTCGAGGGCGCAGTGATGGCAGTACGAGAATTCGGACTGTCGGTTTCGCTCGTCGGCGACGAACAAGAGTTACTCGATATCCTGTTAAAATTTGATTATGACACAGAGAAAATCCGTGTCATTCATTCTACTGAAATCATCGGTATGAATGATTCTCCTTCGATAGCAGTCCGCGCTATGGAGGATTCTTCCGTAGTCAAAGCAGTTCGTTTAGTAGCAGATAAAGAATGTATCGGTGTGTTTTCTCCGGGAAACACAGGTGCTACTATGGCCGCCGCATTATTACACCTTGGTCGTCTGCCAGGCGTTCTGCGACCTCCCATTGCTGCGCATATTCCACGAGAGGAAGGACCACCTGTGCTTCTGTTAGATGCCGGTGCCAATGTTGATTGCAAACCCGAATACCTAGCACAGTTTGCTTTGATGGGTGAAATTTATGCCCGCGAACTTTTTGGAATCCAAAACCCAAAAGTCGGAATCCTCTCCAATGGGGAAGAAGACAAAAAGGGAAATACCGTTTCTATTAAAACCTTTGATCTCTTAAAAAAAATCCCTTTCAACTTTGTTGGAAACGTAGAAGGCCGCGATCTTTATGGTGGCGGCCGAGAAGTGGACGTTGTTGTATGTGATGGTTTTATCGGGAACATTGTTCTTAAAGCAACAGAAGGACTTGCAAAATCCATATTCAATGTTTTAAAGAATTCTATCAGACATTCAAGCCTTGCAAAAACCGGTGCTTTACTTTTAAAATCAACCTTTACGGCTGCGAAAAAACGTTTAGACTATGCGGAATATGGCGGTGCCCTTCTTCTTGGTGTAGAAGGGATTTGTATGATTGGTCATGGTTCTTCTAATGCATTGGCAGTGAAAAATGCCGTTCGGGTCATTGCCGAGTGCGCCAAACACGGAATCAACGATCGGATTCGAACAAGACTTAGCGAATATAAAACTCTTTTGAGTGATTCAGTTTAAACATAAATAGGATTCATTTAGATTCATTTCATTTAGAAAATATTTTAGGAATTAGGAAAGAAGAGGAAAAAACCAAATGATTAGTTTATCAGGAAAAACAGCCATCGTAACAGGTGGAGCAAGAGGAATTGGAAAGGCAACTTGTTTGAAACTTGCTTCTCTTGGAGCCAACATCGTTGTAGCAGATATGAACCCAGAAGCAACGAGTGCTACTGCGGAAGAATTAAAATCCAAAGGTTACAAAGCAATTGCTGTAGTGGCGAATGTTTCTGTTGAAGAAGATGCACAAAAACTAATTGATGCGGCAAAAAAAGAATTTGGAACTGTAGACATCCTCGTGAATAACGCAGGGATTACTCGTGATACTCTCCTTATGAGAATGAAAAAAGAGCAGTGGGATGCAGTGATTGCAGTAAACCTTACTGGAACATACCTCTGTACACAAGCAGCAATCAAAGTGATGATGAAACAAGAAAATGGTGGATCAATCATCAATCTTTCCTCTATTTCCGGTGAAAACGGAAACATTGGACAAACAAATTACTCTGCATCCAAAGCAGGGGTCATTGGTTTTACAAAGGCTGTGGCTCTTGAGATGGCTTCTAGAAAGGTACGTTGTAATGCGATCGCTCCAGGTTTTATTGCTACTGAAATGACAGAAGCAATCCCTGAAAATATCAGACATGGTATGGTGCAAGCAATCCCACTCAAACGTGCGGGTCTTCCTGAAGACATCGCCAACGGAATTGCCTTCCTTGCCTCTGATGCATCTTCCTTTATCACTGGACATGTTTTAGATATCAATGGTGGTGGATTTTTGCCAGGTGGCGGTCACTAAGATTTTAAAATAGAATTCATTACTAACAATTAGTAATGATATACTAAATAATAAACAATAACGATTGATTGTTATTGTTCTGTCCCCTCCCGATCGGATGTAAAACCGTTTTCGAGGGGATTTTTTATTTGTTTCGATTTTGTTTCGATTGGTATGAAAAGGCTCGAGGGATTTCCATTGTGTAAGCAATCCCTTCCGTCTCTTCCCCAAAAAAACCAATGCCCTCTAATACAGAGATAACTTCTGGAAGATTTTTTTTGGGAATGAGAAGGTTTGCCACCTCTCTTGCTGGCGTAAATGCATTCAGTTCACTTTGTGAATGCATAAGTTTATTTAGAGATATTGTGGAGCTAGAAACTCCGACCTTTCGTAAACTAACAAGTGCAGATTCGATGGATTCCTCCTTACAATTTAGAACAACATTGACTCCTTCGAAATAATTTCTTTGGCGTGTGGATTGCCTAAATTGGTTGGATTTTTTTCTCCAGTCCATATTCCCGTATAACTGATCCAATGCGGAGATGATTTGGTCCATACTAGCAGCTTGTTTTGGTCCTTCTAAACTGACCTTGGTATTGAGTAATCCACGTCCCATAGGGAATTCAAAAATAAATCCTCTACCTGGAAGGTCGAGTCTTCCTACCTCAATGATAAAGTCCATCGCATGTTCTGCGTCAGACGAGTGAACAACGATTTTTAAGATTTCTTTTTCTTTGGGAATGGTGATTCTTAATAATCCCAACTTATCACGTAAACCTGTCCCTGTTCCATAACTAATGGTAGGAACTGCCACTCCATTTTGTAAAATCAAACGAGCAATGGATTCTGCTGATCCACGCGGAAGGATACAAAAAATTCCAGTGAGACCCGAAAACCCAATGGCTTTATTTTTTTCTTCTGTTGTAAAGATGTAGTCGGTAGGAACAGGACTGTGTAAGTCAATTGTCTCTGAATACACACTTCCATGTCCTGGAACATTTAATTCCGCTGCATCTCGAAATAGTGTGAGTAAAAAGTTTTCAGCTATTGGTTCGCAAGAAACTTCAAAGATGGTAACTGGTGTATCAATAATAGAATGGTTTTGGTAAAAGTCGAATAACAACCAACCTCGTTTTGCAAGGACTGGATACCTTCCCTGTTCCATAGAGAAATAATGAATTTTATTTCTTTTTAAAGCAGAAACAACAAGATCTGTTAGGTCTCTGTGAATAATTGCGGTGATTCTAATGGCTTTTCGTTTAGAATTCATTTTATTTCTCTTTTAGTTCCGAATCACGTAATGAAAGTTTGCGGGATTTTTCGACGATCATCCCCATAAGAAGAACGGATAAAATAGGGAAGGCGGAAGCTGCGGCAAGAACTCCGAACCCATCCACCGTACCCATTTGGTTTCCGATCCCAAGTCCCATGGCGATGATGAGTGGAACTGTTATGGGACCTGTGGTCACTCCCGCACTATCCCAAGCAATATCGATAAACTCGGATTTGCTGAAAGTATTTAAAATAAGAAGGAAGAGATAAACTGGAACGATGATCCAAACAAGTGGGATCTCAAGTAGAATCTTTAACATTCCTAGAAGTGTGCCTAAACCCACCCCTATGGCGACAGATTGGATTAATAGGGATTTACGAAAGGTTCCAACCGTTGTTTCTTCGACTGCATTCCCAAGAGCAGATAATGCTGGTTCTGCGAGAGTAGCACTATATCCTAAAAAGAAAGCAAAAACTAAAACAACTA
This sequence comes from Leptospira vanthielii serovar Holland str. Waz Holland = ATCC 700522, assembly GCF_000332455.1. Lineage (GTDB taxonomy): Bacteria > Spirochaetota > Leptospiria > Leptospirales > Leptospiraceae > Leptospira_A > Leptospira_A vanthielii. The sequence goes on from NZ_AOGY02000024.1 coordinate 175,631, forward strand.
AGTAACCAAGCAAATTGTCTTCCTTCCCAAAGATGGGTCCATGGATGGGAACATATTCATACACCTTACTTTTTGGATTCCAGTTTTCTTCGTGATAAGGAATTCCTGTATAGGATTTCCGTTCTTTAAGATAAAAGAATTTTTCTTCTTTTCCTTCTTCGTTGACTGCCTTCAATACAGACTTGGGGTTGAAGTTTGGGATAAATTTTGTAGAGTCTACAAGTTCAATGGAACGAAATGTAGAGGGAAGTTTTCCTCCCACTTGGTCTCCTAGTTTGTTCAGTCCAAAAATAATTCCAAAGTTAAAGATGGAAAGCCCAATGACAGAAAATCCTATTCCTAAAAAAACTTCTTCGGGATAAGGAATTTTTTCTCTGATAATAAAAGTCAAAAATAAAAGTAGAAAAATAGAAATGGGAAGGATGGCTCGCATCGCCATCTGTAAAGCATCTACGATATTATCTTTTGCTTTTTGATAAATTTCTTTGGGATTGGTAGCGAGTGTTAAGGAAGGTTTTTTTGTAAGAGGAATTTTATGAGAATCGCCAAGTAGGAGTTTTGCTTGCTCCAATGTAATTCCTTGTTTGAAAAAAATCTCTTCCGGCATGGGTTTTGGTAATTTTTCAGAAAAATACATTCCCACAAGAAATACAGAAAGGATTGGAAATAGGGAAGCGAGTGTCACAACTCCATAAGCACTACTTTGTTCATTTTTTTCAGCAACTTTGGAGATCCCGATCCCTAAAGCCACAACAAGTGGAACGGTTACAGGTCCCGTTGTCACAGCCCCTGAATCCCAAGCAAGACCAGATATGAATTTTAAATTCTCATCGAAGTACGCATATATACTCACACCTAACAATATGAATATGGTAGGAACAAGAATTCTCATCAAAGAAAATCCAAATAAAAACCGCAACATCCCAAAAACTACAGAAACGCCGACTCCGATGGCTATAGATAGATAAAGATAGTGAGAACCTTCATTGAGTAAAAAGTAAAGTAGGGGTGCATCCCAAGGAGCTACTTTGCTACCACAGGCTCTCAGTATGGAAATGGCAGGTTCGGCTAAGGTGGCCCCCACCCCAATGAGAACGGAAAATACAATGATACTGAAGAGGCCTAACTTTTGCGGCAATCGAAGCCCTAAGGCTTCACCCAAGGGCATAAGTCCAAGAAGTAATCCCTCCAAAAAAAAGGTAAGCCCAAGGACAACGGCAGAAATTCCAAAGGTAATGAGTCCCGCTTCTTTGATAGGAATTCGTAAAACAAATAATTGAAAGAGTGCAAGGTATAAGACAATCCAAATGACGGCTTTGATCTGGCCCCAAAGTTTTTTCTGAAAGTAAGGTAATATTAGGGTAATTGTTTCTCGAAATCCAATGTGAATGGACTCTTCTTTTTCATTCCTTGCCATATAGACAAACTGAATGGGAAAAACTTTTTTGCAAAGGGATTTTCAGAAAGAATGTCTCCCGGCGGATACCGGGAGACGAAGTGGGCAAACTGGGAAAGAGATTAGTATTTATAAGCCTTATCTTCTTGAATGAATTTTTTTGTAGTGGTTGCCGTAAGATTCACAGTGGGACGAACAACATGTGTTGGTTCATTGTACCAAAGGAAGTTTGATATACTTGCTGGATTCACAACAAGGGCATTTCTTGGCACATTTAGTCCCTGTGCTGTCCCATCATACTGAGCCGCAGGTCTTGCGTCGATAATCTGTTGTTTGGTGGTAAGTCCCCAGAGATTTGCAGGATAAGCGCCGGCTGTAATTCCATTTCCTGTTCCTACGGTAAAAACAACTAAGTCTTTAGAAAGATTGATTCCAGATGAGGTTCCCTGTGATATGACTTGGTTTGTTGGCAGCCAAAAAAAGTAAAGCAGCCAGTAAAGTATTGTTGTCTTCTTTCTTATCGACGCAAGAAACCGAGAAAGAAAGTCGGAGGAAAGCGGTTAGTGTTCGGGTCCATTTATGAATCATGGTGTTCTTCCTTTAAAAATGTTCTTAGAATTGATTTCGTAAGGAAGGGTTGGTTATAAAAGCATGTTCTGTTATAGCAGAATTTAAATCTGTTAAAATAGAGCAAACGATCGGAATTCCGTCCAGAATTTTGGAATTCTCAGGGGGATCGTTCGCTTCTCGCCATTTTTTTTAGCAAAACGTCCCCAATTGACCTTGTGTAATTTGCGTTAGGTGATGTTAGAATGATGTCAAAGGTTTCAAGAGGAAAATAATCTATTTAGACTTGCCAAAAATTCCGACAATTTCATTTTAAAAAAACGCTAGGCGTACATATATACCTAGCGGAAAACGATTTAACACTTGCCCCACTGATTAACAGTGGCCTGGAGGATATAAAATGGCAGATTTCGAAAAAATTAAGTCAATCATCGTAGAACAACTTGGTGTTGATGAATCAGAAGTTACACCTGAAGCTCACTTCATCAATGATCTTGGTGCTGACTCTCTTGATACAGTTGAACTAGTTATGGCTCTTGAAGAAGAGTTTGGTGTGGAGATTTCTGATGAAGACGCAGAAAAAATCCAAACCGTAGGCGATGTAATTAAATTCATCGATAAACTTAAGGGGTAATTCCCAATCCAAAAACCGGGTTCCTTGAATAGAGGAACCCGGATCTTTGTACCTTGCCGAACTCGATTCGTATCAAACTTCCCCCCGAAAGAATTTCCTCTCTCAAAGAACTTCAATCCCTTACAAAAACACAGTTTAAGGATATATCCCTTCTCCACCTAGCATTTGTTCATAGATCATTCGCAAACGAAGACTCGGATCGTTATCTTTCTGATAATGAACGATTAGAATTTTTGGGAGACTCCGTTCTTGGTATCCTCGCGGCCGAATTTTTATACAGGTCCCTTCCGAAAGGAAAAGAAGGAAAACTAGCCAAACTCAAAAGTAAAATGGTTTCGGCCCCTGCCATTGCGAAACTCGCTAGATCCTATAGATTCCCTGAATTTTTACTTCTAGGTAGGGGGGAGAGAGAAAAGGGGGAATCCAATACCAATCTCCAAGCAGATAGCTTTGAGGCCTTTCTAGGGGCTCTGTATCTTGACCAGGGTCTTGAGAGTTGTCGGAAATTTCTCACTCCTCACTTTCAGGTGATGGAAAAGGGTGTGGATGATGCGGAAGAGACAAAAGATTATAAAACCATTTTGCAGGAATTTTGCCAAAAGAAATGGAAAAAAATACCAGAGTATTCCGTTATGAAAGAAGAGGGTCCTGACCACGACAAAGAGTTCCTTGTTTCTGTTCTTTGCGAAAATCATTTCCAAACCAGCGGAGATGGAAAGAACAAACGTCGGGCAGAACAGATGGCAGCCAAGGCAGCTCTCCGCTTTTTAAAAATACTATGATCGACTTTTTATTAAAATCCAAATCGATGCGGGTTCGTGTGGCAGCCCTCATCCAAGATCCCAAGGGTAAAATTTTACTTGTACAACAGCAGAAAAAACAATCGGGGTATTGGCTACTTCCCGGTGGAGGGATTGAATTTGGGGAGTCGGGAGAAGAGGCACTCAAACGTGAACTAAACGAGGAGTTGTCTCTGGAGGTAAGCCAGATGGATTTTTTATTTTTAAATGAATCCATTGATCCGGATAAAAAACGCCACTTGATCCAAATTGTTTTTTTAACCAAAGTAAAAGATTTGTTACCAATCCTAAATCCAAAAGAAAAAGCAATTTCTGGATTTGGTTACTTTACAACAAAAGAGATTTTATCTATGGACATTCGTCCGGACATTAAACATTACTTCCGAGCTAAAAGCACAAATAAACCTAGATATATTTCCAGCCCATGGGTGAATGAACCATGAAGTTGTCAGAACGTGAAATTATTGGGCAGGGGTTTCGTTACCCAATTGAATTACACGAAGACTTCCAGGGCTTATCCGAAAAATTAAATTCACTTCCCAAAGTTTCCAAAGTATATGTCCTCACAAGTCGTGAAATTGCTGGCATTTACGAAAAATACATTACAAAAGAACTAAACTCGCTGAACGTTCCTTTTTCTTTTATTTATTTAAAACCCGGTGAAAAGAACAAACACATTGATCGGGTAAAGAAGGTCTACAACCAACTCATTGAAACAGATGCAGATAGAAAGGCAGTTGTTATCGCTTTTGGTGGGGGAGTTGTCGGAGACTTCGCTGGATTCATCGCAGCGACCTACCAGAGAGGTGTACGGTTTGTCCAGGTTCCTACGACACTTCTTGCTTGCGTTGATTCCTCTGTGGGGGGAAAGGTTGCAGTCAATGTAGATTCGGGTAAAAATATGGTAGGAGCTTTTTACCAACCAGAGTTTGTATTTGCACCTCTTTTTACCCTATCCACTTTACCAGAAAAAGAATGGAGTTGCGGACTTGCAGAAATTGTTAAACACGCATTTCTTGATGGCGGAGATTTTTTAGATAAAATATCCAAAACAAAACGTTCCGATTTTTCTGCCAATTCACCAACACTTCGTTATGCGATTGAGGAGTCGGTTCGAGTTAAGTCTGGGATTGTTTCTCAGGACGAAAAAGAAACGGGTTTACGTGCTGTTTTGAATTTGGGACATACCACGGGACATGCCATAGAATCCTTAACTCAATATAAAAAATACTCCCATGGGGAAGCAGTTGCTGTTGGTCTTGTGACAGCTTTGTTGTTATCACGAGAGCTTGTTGGTTTCTCAGAATCAAATTTTCAAAAAGCAATTACGCTTATGAAACAATTGGAACTTCCAACACGTTTAGGTGAGAAACCAGATGAAATCCTAAAACATATGGAACATGATAAAAAAAAGGAAGGGACTTCCTTAAAATTTGTTCTATTGGAAGATTTTGGAAAACCAAAATTTGGTGTTTCTGTGGATCGTAAAACTATCTTTGAAATTTTAAAACGTCAGAAAGGGAAATTGTAGAATGGGTGGAGGAAGCCTAAAAGAATTCTATTTGGATTTGAATCCATTAACACTGCTTCGTAGTTCCGGTCGTGATTTTGCAGAAACTATGATCCTATTTGGATACATGGTAGTTTTTGCTATTTTTTCCTATAAAATCACAATGGTTCTTGTTGAGAGAATCAAACCAGCACCCGATGCCGTTCACGAATACAACCGCAGAAAAGTGGCTCGTATGGGTTTCCTTTTGGTTTTCGGAATTGCTTATCTTCCCGTTATTTTTTCTAGTTTATCACTCCTGCCAACTGTCCTTGGTCTTGCTGGCGCGGGGATTGTCATTTCGCTGAAAGAAGTTTGGCTGAATATGGTCGGTTGGTTTATGATTATGGGAGGTAATGGATTTAAGGTTGGTGACCGAATTGAGATCGACAACATCAAAGGGGATGTTGTGAATATTGGTTTTTTTAAGTTCACTCTACTTGAAATTGCAGCAGATCCCAGATTTGAACAATCCACAAACAGACTCATTCATTTCCCGAATTATAACGTTGTATTACATCGATTTTTTATCGTTTCGGAAACCATGGATTTTGTTTGGGATGAGTTTCGTGTGTATTTGGATTTGAATTCTAATTGGGAAAAAGCAGAAAAAATTTGTTCTCAAATTCTGAATGAAGAATTGGTATTAGCACCAGAACTAGTAGAATCAAAAATTCGCGAGATGTCAAAAAATTACCTGGTGAGGCTTGGCAAAACCACTCCTATTGTGTATACTTCCTTAGAACCAGAAGGAACGATCCTAATGTGTTTGCGATATTTAACGCCTATTAGGTCAAAGCGTCTTAATCGAATCCTTATCTCCAAAGAAATTCTTACAAAGTTCAAAAATGAAAATGACATCCACATCTACTCCCATTAAAGATAATTCCATTTGGATCTTTGTATCCTTACTTCTTTTTGTTTTGTTGGCCGGTGTAATTTTGGGTCCATGTAAAGGTGGCACAACAAAACATAACTCAATTCCAAAAGAAGCGGTGTACAATAAAAAAACAAACTACTATAGTTTAACTAGTGAAGGTATCTATCGGGAGTGGTATGAAAATGGAAATTTAATCACAGAATTTCCGGTAAATGCACTCGGTCAACCCGATGGATATAGCAAAAAATTAAACTATCTTACTGGAATTACTATCATGGAAGGGAAATTTTTAAACGGAGATCGAGATGGTCTTTGGAAGTTTTATTTCTCTGATGGAAAGATTTATATTGAACAAAACTACAAATCGGGGAATCGAAAGAAACAATTGTGGATTCAAACTGCCGAACTTGGAAATGAAACGGGATCGTTCCATAGATATTTCCGAAGTGGTAGGTTAAACGAAAAAGGTTTCTTTGATGGTGGGCTTCGCACTGGGGACTGGGTGCGTTATTATCCAGACACTAGAGTGGAAGAGAAAGGTAGTTACGAAAACGACAAAAAAGTAGGTGAATGGTTTTATTATTATCCCACTGGCGCTAAAGAAGCCTCTGAAGTTTACTCCGATGAAGGAGATTTGATTGCGAGGTCAACCTATTATCCAAATGGGAAGGAATGGTGTTTAGTGAGGAAAGGGAAGGAACCAGAGTGCCATTAGGCACTCCTTTCATGTGGATTAGAATTCGGTGGCTTTACCGAAGAGACCCAAATGGTTTTGGATTAAGTCAATATTAAACAACAAAAGACTAAACAAAAACGTTACAAACAAAACAATCAAAATGGTGCTAAACACAGCCCAGAAACTATTTCTTAAAAATCTAAATTGTAGATAAGCAAAACTAACAGCCAGGTTCTTCCAGTTGTTACTATTTGGTTCTCCACCCACTTTTTTGTAGTTGAAGATATAAAACAGAGATAAAAGCCCAAGTAAAAAGAATATAAAGTAACTAAATTCAGTTACGTAGTGTTTTTGTAAGAGAAAGAGAGGAATGTAAATTAAATTTCCAATCAAAATCCCAATTAGGATGATGATGGCAACATGAAAAACAGGGGCAAAGATGGATCCTGTTTTTGTATTACTTGGTGATCTACCTTCTTCCTCTAAGGAAGAGGAAAACTGGAGAGATTGAAATCCTTCTGCCAATTCTTTGTTTTTTAAAATTAAACGGTAAGAGATGATTGTGATCACATAAGTGAAAACTAAAAAGACAAAATAGAAGTAGGATAAAACTTCCTTTTGTAGCATTAGGTTGAATTGAAAAAAGACTTTTGGCGCTAATACGAGAAAAGAAACAGGATAAAAAACATTTGCCAAAGACTTATGAAACCAAACTCGAAAGGCATAAGAAACTGCCGTTGAAAAGGTTAATAATAAATAAAATAGGGAAAGCCCAAGTAGTAACTTTTGTCCCACTAAAACACGTTTGATATTGTCTTTGGTTTCTTCTTGTTCTGTATCAACGGGGAGTTCTCTGGATTCCAACTCTACCAAAAAAGATTCTAAATAAGAAATCCGATTTAATACTCCATTTTCAGAAATCACTTTTGGTTTCATGGATTCCATCGCCGATTCTGAAGTTTCTGCTGCGATATAGTCAGGGAATTGAACTGTGTAATCGACAAAGAGGGAGTGGATGATTACGATAGCAATGAATATAGGTGTAATGATAGGGAGTTGTTTTTTCAATTTTTCCATAGAGATTATAAGATCACAAAAATAGTCATCATACCAATAGCAAGGACTACTAACATAATGATGTAAGGCCATAAATGAAAACTTTCATCCGCAGAAAGAGTCGGATTCTGTTTTGCTTTTGAGACTGCTACTGTTGGTGAGGCAACCGAATTCATGATGTTGGCTGCACCTTGTTGGCTGTCGGTGGTTTTGATTTTTACAGAGTTTTCTTCCTCAATGATTTTCCCGTATACTTGCTCATTGATTTTGATGACAACTTCCGAAAAATTCTTGTTATTCGAGATGTTCACAATTTTAGCGGGAATTTGTTTGATCGCACCAGACTCTTCTTTCAATTCTAAGGCATTGATAATAGAATCTGTGACTGCGTCTCCTGGAACCAAACGGATGTACACATTGTCACCTGCTTTCAGTTCTACGAGTGGTGTTCCATTTACGGGAGAGAGTTGGAATTTGAATTGAACAATTTGTTTATCCGCAGGAATTAAAAAACCAGAGGCTTGAGGAACTGGTGTTACCGGAGGCGCTTCTTTTTTTGCAATTTCCTCTTCATCCACGGTGGTTTTGGAAATATCGTTTGGATCGATTAGTTCAAAATGGATTTCGACCTTGGGTTCCGTGTTCCCTGAGGTTCTTTTGTGAATTTCACTAAAAACAAAATCCAAACGATCTGTTAGGTTGTGATCCATGTAATGGAGGATTTCTTCCAAAAAACTTTCTGAGCCAAATTTGGTTTTGATCAGCTCTTGGAGGGACTTGGTAATGTTTTTTTGTTGGTCCCCTTTGTAGATGACCCTCTGCATCCGGTTGTAAAAGTCCTGAAATGTGGACCGAACGGGCAAAAGGGACAGTGGGCTTGTACATGAAACTCCCTCAAACTTCACCGATTTGGTTTCAACCGGGTCAATGACGGCAGCAATCATGGTGTAGACCATGTTGGCTTCGTCTCGAAGGTTTACTTTGACAGAATAATAGTTTGGTGTCTCAGGCATAAGGTTCTTTTTTGACAGTATCCATCTTTAGAAGAAAGCTGTCAAAAAGATTAGGTCATCATGGGAATCGTCTCTTTAATCACAATCCGTTACATCCGAGGGTCCAGAGTTCTGGGTTTCCTCTCTATCAAATCCAGGCTGTCGTTCATTGTTATGGCGGTCGGAGTGGGACTCCTAGTAGTAGTCCTCTCCATTTTCAACGGATTCCAAAAACAAGTAAAGGAATCACTTTGGCAAGGGGGGCCTCATATCACCATTGAGAACTCTTACGGTTCTGGTGCCATTTATGATTACGAAAAGGTCATCAAACACCTGAAGGAAGACCCGAAACTTGCGGAGTCCTTTGTTTCCGTAGAAGGAAATATCACAAGCCACGGTCTCATCCAAAGTAATAACAACTTCAACCCGATTATGATTCGCGCAGTTCCCGTGGACTCCGTAGAAAAATTGGTGGAGAATGGTCTACCGAACTTTCCTCGGATCTTACAATACGATCGAGATGAAATCCAAGCTATCAATTCTAAAAAGTTGGTGGTTGTCGGAAAAGAAATGAGTGCCATTTACGGATACGGTCTCGGTCGTGAGATTACCATGGCAGTTCCTGGGGGAAGGTTTACTGTCGAACGAGGGGTTCAAGTGAACGTAAAAACCTTTCGTTTAGTTGGACTTTTTAAAACGGGTTATTATAACTACGATTCAAAGTTTGTGTTTTTGTCTCTTCCGCAAGCCCAAGAGTTTTTTAAAATGGAAGGTGCAGTAAACCAAGTGGCAATTAAGGTTCGTTCTCTAGATGATTTAAAACTGACTAAACATAGAATTTTATCTCGGTTAAACGAAGAGAATTGGAATCCAAAAATTCAAGAGGAAACTTCATGGTCTGTGCGAACCATTGCAGAAGAACAAGAAAACTTTTTGGCAGCCCTAAGACTTGAAAAAACAATCATCTCTATCATTGTTTTTCTTTTTATCGTTCTTGCTGCCCTTGGGATGGTGGCAACTGTGCACTCTCTCATCCGTGCGAAACGTAGATCCATTGGAACATTAAAAGCACTTGGTCTTGCATCCAATGATATACTACTTATCTTTACTTTGAATGCAATGATCGTCGGAATTCTATCTTCGCTTGTGGGTGGGATGACGGGAATCTTCATTGCTACAAAATTAGAAGTCATCATCAATATCATTTCTGAGATTATCAATGGGGTTGGTGGTTTACTCAATCCAGGCGATTGGGATCCAGTGGAACTTGTTCCAAAAGATATTTATTATTTTGACCATATCCCTGTGGATATCGATATATCTTTTATTTTTATGGTGACAACAGCCGCAACGATCCTCTCTGGACTTGCTGGTTATTTTCCGGCACGTATGGCAGCTAATCTAAACCCTGTGGATACAATAAGAAATGACTGATATAAGTGTAAAACCAACTGTTTCTGTTCGCAAATTAGAAAAATACTACCAGGTTGTAGACAAAAAGTACCATATCATTTCTGGTCTTGATTTTGAAGTGATGCCTGGTGAGATTGTTTCTGTGGAAGGGGCATCGGGTGTGGGAAAATCCACACTTCTCAATATCCTTGGTGCCATGGATTCTTTTGACGATGGTGAGGTGGAAGTTTGTGGGGTCAGTCTAAAAAACCTAAATGAAAAACAAAGAGAAACTTTCCGTGCTGAAAAAATTTCTTTTATTTTCCAACAACATCTTTTGTTACCAGACTTCACTGCATTGGAAAATGTGATGATGCCTCTTCTCATTGCCCGGATGAATCCGAGTGTCGCCAAAGGACAAGCCACAGAGATTTTAAAAAAAGTAGGCCTTGGGGAAAGGACTGGAAGTTTTCCTTCCCAACTATCGGGAGGAGAGAGTGCGAGAGTCGGTGTCGCTCGGGCCCTTGTGGGAAGAAGACAACTGATTTTGGCCGATGAACCCACAGGAAACTTAGACCGGGATAACTCAAGACATCTCATGGATCTTATTAAAGAACTCCAAAACGAATTTAAGTTTTCTTTGATTCTTGTGACTCATGACTTGGAGCTTGCCTCCATGGCTCATAAACGGAACAGAATTGTTTCAGGACAGCTAACGCCAGTTACGTAATATGATTTTTTGTCGTTTTTGCGGAACCAAAGAAATTCAGTTTCGTAAAAGCGGCAAGTTCGGGTGTATCCACTGCGCCCAAATTTTTAATTATCCCAAACCAAATCGCAGAACAAAAATTCCTGAAAGCATAATCCAAACTTTAGAATCCTTCGTAAAAACGAATGCAAAGTCTTTAAGACTTTTGTCATTACGAACTCGGATCACAAGAAATCTAAGATCGAGTTTGTTTCCTTTTTATGATCCATTCATCGAAAAATCCAAACAATTGTTAGTTGAAATTGGACTAGGTTCTCAATTGTATTCGGATGCAGACTTACCTTCTTTGGATTCTACTGAGAAGCCGGAACCTAGGATGGGCTTTTATTTAGGTTCGGAAGACCATGTACGGTGGGAAGAAATCTCACTTCAGGCATTTGCGAATCGAAATCAAAATTTAACCCAAAAAAAACAGAGAATTGGTCTTTTTCGATTTTTGTTCCAAAAATCTCACTGGGCAGAGTTTCCCGAGATTGGATTTGTTTCTTCTTGTCCTACCAATTTAGGGACTGGAAGGAGGGATTCGATACTCTTGGAATTAGATCCAGAGGTCAGTTTGCAGTTTTTTTCAATTTTACAAACATTACCTGAATTTGGTATAGAATTTGCTCCATCCACCGATCATAGAATGAGGAACTTCGGAAAAGACCGTGTTCTTGTCGTAAAAATCTCGTGGAAGAACGTTTTGGCAGTTCAAAAACGTCAGTTTTACAAAATTCTTGGTTTACTAGGCTCCTATTAAACCGGTACGGTCATGATGGGAACAAGGACGTTCGTCTAATTAATAAAGGCAGGGTGCGGCATGTTGGAATTCACAAAAAGAGCAAAAAGAGTCATCAACGAAATCGCCCAAGATGAGGCGAAACGTTTGGGTTCCGATTTTATCGGTCCTGAACACATTCTACTTGGGCTTCTCCGGGAGGAGGACTCTGTCGCGATTAAGATTCTTACGAATCTAAACATCAATTTGAACGAACTCCGTAAAGAAGTCGAAAAGAGAACTCGTGAGGGTTCCGGTGCCTTGTTACTTGATGTAAGCCAAGGACAAGACAAATACCAAAAAATGATCGAAGTTTCTAAAGAGGAAGCAAAACGCCTCAAACATAACTATGTAGGAACGGAACACATTCTTTTGGCACTACTTCGCGATAACAATAATATCGCCGGTGGATCGTTATCATCTTTCAGCGTAAATTATAACGTCATCAAATCAGAGATTTTACGTCTTCTCGGAGCACCACCTTCAGGTGCAGTGGGAGGCGGGGCAACTGGAACACAATCGGGTCCACAAGGCCAAACGCAAACAGCGGCTCCGAGACAAGAAAAAAGCAAAACTCCGATTTTAGATGAGTTTGCACGGGATTTAACACAACTAGCGCGTGAGAAAAAATTGGATCCAGTGATTGGTCGTTCGAAAGAAATCGAACGGGTCATCCAAATCCTTTCTCGTAAAACAAAAAATAACCCCGTTCTCGTGGGAGAATCAGGTGTGGGAAAAACCGCCATTGTGGAAGGCCTTGCCCAAGCAGTGATTGAAAAATTGGTTCCTGATCTTCTTTTCGACAAACGAGTGTTATCTTTGGATCTAGCAAGCCTAATTGCTGGTACTAAATATCGTGGTGAGTTTGAAGAACGATTGAAAAAAATCATGAAAGAAATCGTCACCTCCCAAAACATCATCATCTTTATTGATGAGTTGCACACTCTCATTGGAGCCGGTGCCGCAGAGGGAGCCGTGGATGCAGCAAACATCTTAAAACCAGCTCTCGCAAGGGGTGAGTTGCAATGTATTGGTGCCACAACCAATAACGAATACCGCAAATACATCGAAAAAGATTCTGCTTTGGAAAGAAGATTCCAAATGGTGAAGGTTCTTGAACCTTCTGTGGATGATGCAGTTTTGATCTTAGATGGTTTGAAAAAAGCGTATGAAGCTCACCATAAGGTGCGTTATACGGAAAAAGCGATCGAACAAGCGGTAAAATTATCTCACCGTTATATCAACGATCGTTTTTTACCGGACAAAGCCATTGATATCATTGATGAGGCTGGAGCAAAGGCTCGTCTTGCCAATTGCCAACGTCCTAACGAAATCAAAGAGATCGAAGAAGAAATCAAAGGTCTTTCTGTTAAAAAAGAAGATTTGGTTCGTAGCCAAGAGTATGAAAAAGCGGCTGCCGTTCGGGATGAAGTGAATCGTAAAAAAGGCCTTCTGGATGAAAAAACCAAACAGTGGCAAGAACGAATGGAAGGCTATGCTGTTTCGATTGAAGAAGAAGACATCCTATCCGTTGTTAGCCTCTGGACAGGAATTCCTTTGAAAAAAATGGAAGAGTCCGAAAATACAAAACTTCTCAATCTAGAAGAAGACATCAAAACTCGCATTGTGGGTCAAACTGACGCTATCGAAAAAGTGGCTCGTGCCGTCCGCCGTTCACGCACTGGACTCAAAAGTGAAAAACGACCTACAGGATCGTTTATTTTCCTTGGTCCAACAGGTGTCGGAAAAACGGAACTTGCAAAAGCACTCGCAGAACAACTCTTTGGTTCGGAAGACAATATGCTCCGTATTGATATGTCCGAATACATGGAACCTCATGCGGTTTCAAGACTTATCGGGGCTCCTCCAGGTTACGTCGGATATGATGATGGTGGCCAACTCACAGAATTTGTAAGAAGAAAACCATATAGTTTGGTTTTACTTGATGAAATCGAAAAAGCTCACCATGATCTTTTTAATATCCTACTTCAAATTATGGAAGAAGGGAATTTAACAGATACGAAAGGTCGTAAGGTAAACTTCCGAGATACCATTATTATTATGACATCGAACATCGCTGCGAAAGAAATATCCAAAGGTGGTCGATTGGGTTTTGAGGATTTTGCAGACGAAAGAGAAACTTACAAAGCAGAACAGGCTCGGGAACAATTGAAAAAACATTTCAATCCAGAGTTCCTCAACCGTGTGGATGAAGTTGTTTACTTTGCACCTCTCAAAAAAGAAGAGATTGTAAACATTGTAGACATCATGTTGAAAGACTTTAACAAACGTTTGACTGAAAAAAAAGTGCTCGTGGATCTTTCTTTTGCCGCCAAAGAACATTTTGCTACCATTGGATACGACCAAAACTATGGAGCTCGTCCACTGCGACGTGTGTTCCAAAGAGAATTGGAAGACTATATGGCGGTGCAGTCTTTGAAGGGTGTCTACGACAACCCAACTAAGATCCTCGTAGATTTGGTCGAGGGAAAACTCGTTTATACAGAGACTCCTTGGACTGAATACAAGGAAGCTCCGAAAAAAGACGGTGGTTCTTCTACCAGTGCTGAGGAAAAAGATTTGGCTCTCGTTTAGAGAGCCTTTCGGAAAGGCGAACGGAAATGGCTATCCTCATTCCCCTCGTCTTTCTGTTTTCTTATTTTTTCATTCGCAAAGTATGGTTCCAACTCCGGAAAATCCGCACTGTTGGAACCATCGAGCGGATTGAATTGGGTTACATTCGACCCAATCTTATCCTCCCTGAAGTCAAAGTTTTTTATAAGTATTACTTTCAGTCGGGCCTTTATTTTGGTTCGGGTTACCTGAACTTGTCCGATTTTCTCACCAATCAGGAATTTCATGTCCATCTAGGACCAGGTGAAAATCCCATTTTGTATACAGAAGATTCAGAGATCATCACGGAAGAACATATCGAACATTACTTGCTTTCCAAGGGGGGCAGCGTTTTCCTATACCTGGACCCCATCGAACCCTACCATTCTAGGATTGATTCGGTCAATTTGAACTCCATTACAGTTCCCTCGGATCTTTTATGAAACATTTTATTCACGCTTTTGCTGTTACTTGTCTTCTCGTAACTTCCCTTTACTCTCAAGAAAAAGAACAAGTTGGTTCGGCCTATTTTCAAGCTGTTGATGAATATAAGGTAAAAAATTACAACAAGTCAATTGAACTTGTAAAAAGCCTACTTACAGATGGTAAGTCTTCCTATGAATTCTATGCTTTACTTGCATATAACTATGATAAGCTGAATGATTTTGAGAATTCCTATAAAAATATTTTGGAAGCAAGAAAACGTAAACCCGATGATGAAGATCTTTTACAAGGTAGCCTTGCCATTTTAACTCGTCATAAAAAATGGAAACCTGCCATTGAACTGGCAGAAAAAACCATTCCTCTATACCCACAAAATCCAGAAGTTCGCTATTTTTATGCTTTAGCACTTTCTGAAAAAGGGGCTTCCAAAACAGCTCTTTCTCAAATTGAAAAAGCAAAAGCCGGTAGCCCTAGTGACTTTCGGATGTTGGAGTTAGAAGGCAAAATTTATTATAACTTAAAAAATTATGACAAAGCAGATGTTAGTTTACGCTGGGCATCTTCTTTGAACCAAAACTCCGCAGAAATTTGGAATAACTTAGCCCTTGTCCAAGAGTCCTTATACAAATCGAATAAAAAGTTGGGTAAAAAATCCCAAGCAAACACTTATTTGACGGAAGCTAAGGACTGTATCCAAAAAGCTTCTGATTTGAATGGGGAAAGTATTACCATTAAAGAAAATTCTAAACGGATTGCTGCCTTCACATCCCTGTGAAAATTAAGTTTCATACACTCGGTTGTCGGTTGAATTTTTTTGAGACCGATGGTATGTATTCTGTTCTGAGAGACAGAGGTTTTTCTCTTGCCCAAGCGGAAGAAGAGGCTCAGTATATTGTTGTCAACACTTGCACGGTTACCAATAAAGCTGACGTAAAGAACAGAAATATCATTCGTAATGCCATTCGGACAAATCCTGGAGCCAAAGTTTATGTAACTGGCTGTTATGCGGAAACAGATAAAGAAATTTTACAAAACATTCCTGGTGTTTTTGGCGTTTTTGGAAATACAGAAAAAAGTGCACTTCCCTATAAGATATTAGAAGATTGGGAAGGAAAAGAAACTCATCCCCATAAGATACTCGATCGTTTTTCTTATTCGGATGTACTTCCCGAAGGTCATACCCGCGCTTATCTAAAAATCCAAGACGGATGCAACAGGAAATGTTCTTATTGCAAAATTCCTGCAGCAAGGGGTCTTGGGGTCAGTAGGAACTACAATGACGTTTTAGACCAAGTTAGATACCTTCAGGACAATGGAGTTGGTGAAATTCAATTAACGGGTGTTAACCTTGGTTGGTACAGGTTAGAAAATGGGGAAAAGGGCTTTTTAAATCTTTTGGAAGGTATTCTAAAGATTTTAGAATACTCTCGAATTCGTCTGTCTTCCATTGAACCACCCGATGTGGGCCCGGGCCTACTTGATCTTATGAAACATCCCAGGTTTTGTAAATTTCTGCATATACCCATTCAAAGTGGCAGCCGTAAGGTTTTAAAAGATATGCGAAGGACTTACCATCCAGATGCCTTTCGCACAAGGATCGAACTGGCAAAAGAAAAACTTCCCAACTTGTTCCTCGGAACCGATGTAATTGTTGGATTTCCTTCTGAAACAGAATTAGAGTTCCAAGAAACAAAACAATTATTAGTGGAACTTGGGTTTGCAAAACTACATGTGTTTCCGTATTCGGTTCGTAAAGGAACAACGGCCGAAAGTTTTGGTGACCCGATTCCGGGTGATGAAAAAAAACGCAGGGTGCTTGATTTGATGTCACTGAGTTCTACGCTTCATAACAAGTATGCAGAGTCAGTGATTGGAAAATCTTATGAAGCCATTCTTGAAAGTGATGGAAGGTTTGTGACTGACAATTATCTGAAAGGCAGATTGGCTGATTCTTTCCGATTTGATACCTTACAAACAGGTCAATTTGTAGATGTTAGGTGCTTGGATTACAAACCCGCCAAAGATAGAGAAGGTGAGTTTGTTTTTGGATTGACTCTTTAGTTTTCCTTAGAAAAAGAATTCCCAAAAACACTTGATTCATTACGATTAGGTCATCATGGATCGTAAAAAGCTATATATTATTGGTTTTATTGTTGTAATGGTTCTAATCATTACGTCCTTTTGGTTCCTCAGGAATTCCCAATCCAACCGAATGAGAGTCGATAGAGGATCGTTAGTAGAAGCCGTTTATGCTTTAGGAACGGTAAAACCTGTAGATAGTTTCAGTTTAAAATTTGGAATTGCCGCTTCTGTCCGTGAGATCTTTGTAGAAGAGGGGCAAACGGTCACTAAAGGCCAAGCACTTCTTATTAATGATTCAGGAATTACCTTTCGTTCTCCTTTCAATGGAACCTTAACCAAGTTAAATGTAGCCAAAAATGAAACGGCTATGCCCGGGCTCCCGCTTTTGGAAATCCAAAATTTAAAAGAAGTTTATATCTCTGTATCTCTTGATCAAGAATCCGCTTTACGAGTCAAACCAGGGCAACAAGCCCAACTTAGTTTTGAATCCATTCGAGGGAATGTGTATAAAGGAAAGGTGGAAAGAATCTATCCATCCAATGGACAGTTTTTAGTTCGAATTGAGCCACAGGAACTGCCACAAGGGATTCTACCTGATATGACAACAGACGTTGCCATTGAAGTTTCTTCTAAAGAAAATGTCATCTTGGTTCCGTTAGTTGCAGTAGACCGTGGAAAATTAACTCGGTTTCGTAATGGGAAACGTGATAAAATTGAAATTCGTATCGGAGCCATCAATTCAGAATATGGAGAACTCATCCAAGGAGATTTGAAAGAAGGCGATGAAGTATTGGTAAAAAACTAATATGTTATTTCTTGCCATTAGACAGATTCTTTCTAGGCCCCAACAATCCATCCTTACACTCATTGGAATTATACTTGGGACCGCTGGTTATATTGTCTTTTCAGGAATTATGCTCGGGTTTCAGGCTGTCATTACGGACCAATTGGTGAACTCCGATGGGCAAATCAAAATCTCTCCTAAAGATGAACTCATTACGGAACGAACTTTCGAAGATGTTTTTTTTCAAGGCAAAACAGTTCGTTGGTTGTCTCCACCTTCTGGAAGGACAGACAATTCTCGATTAACGAATGTTCTTGGGTGGATGGACAAACTTTCCAACGATCATAGAGTTCTTTCCTTTGCCCCGCAGCTAACCAAGGAAGTTATTTTTGTAAATGGAAAAGCAACGGCACCAGCAAGGTTTGTGGGTGTTGATCCCAATATCCAACCTAAGGTTACTAATTTAAGCGATTATATTGTAGAGGGAAAAATTTCAGATTTATCCAGAGGAACTTCTCTTGCCATTATGGGGGAGGGTGTACTCAATAAACTTGGTGCAAAAATTGGTGATACCATCTCTGTATACATCCCAGGAACTGATTTAATTCCTTTGAAAGTGGTTGGTATTTTGAGTACGGGCAACCGCCTTGTCGATGAAGTCACCGTATATTCTTCGTTATCCACCGTTCAAAGTATAACAAAATCAAGTGGCGAAATCTCGCAAATCATTGTTAAAATTAAAGACATTCGAGCCGCTGCGCAAATTGCAGAGGATTGGCGTTACTTTAGCAAAGATAAGGTGGAAAGTTGGGATGAAGTGAATGCAAGTATTCTCCAAGTTTTTAGAACTCAGGATATTGTGCGTAACTCAACAACATTTACAATTATTCTCGTAGTTGCTTTCGGTATTTATAATATTCTGAATATGGTTGTGAACCAAAAGAAAAAGGAAGTAGCCATCCTTCGTTCGATTGGGTTTGATGAAAAAGACACAATCCAACTATTTATATTCCAAGGATTGTTTTTAGGAACCTTGGGAGCTGTGATTGGGATTTTTGTCGGGGTCCTCGGATGTTATTATATCGATGGAATTCCGATTGGGGATCCCAAACAAAATTCAAAAGCATTAATGAAAACCATGATGATTTCTTGGGATTGGGTAATTTATGTAAAAGGTTTTTCCATTGCCGTTCTCAGTGCATCGATCGCCAGTTATATTCCTGCACGGATGGCAAGTCGTCTTTCTCCTGTAGATATCATTCGAGGGGCAACCTAAATGTTAGGAATCGAGGCCAATCATATTTTTAAATCCTTTGGTGAACCACCGCAAGATGTAATCAAGGATGTTTCTTTGGAGATTGCCGTAGGCGATTTTGTTGCCCTTACAGGTAAGTCAGGATCTGGTAAATCTACCTTATTGTACATTGTTAGTGGTTTAGACAATCCTACTAGTGGTGATGTTAAGTTGAATGGACATTCGCTCATAGGGATGGGAAGTGCAGAGATCCATCGTTTGAGAAATTTATCCATTGGTTTTGTTTTCCAGTTTCATTACTTACTTCCTGAACTTACTGGCCTCGAAAACATTACTATGCCTGCCAGAAAAACCGGCTCTCAAAAAGCGATTGAGGATTATGCTCTCCATCTTATGGAAAGTTTTTCAGTTTTGCATTGTAAAGATAAGTTTCCAAGCCAGATGTCCGGTGGAGAAGGGCAAAGGGTCGCCATTGCAAGGGCTCTCGTTCAAAAACCAAAATTTCTTTTTGCGGATGAACCGACTGGTAACTTAGATACAGCTAACGGTGACAAGGTGATGGAGATATTCAAACGAATCAATCAAGTGGATGGAACAACCATTCTGTTTGTTACGCATGACCCTGATTATGCGGGCCTTGCGAGCCGCCGGGTTCATATGATCGATGGTAAAATTGCAGAAATTTCTTAAAAATTCTGTTATATTAGCTTAAATTCGATTCTATAGCAGATTTTTTCCAAAAAAATTAATGAATTCGAACGTTCCTCACCGACCTTGGTAGAAGATATGTTTGAACACTTTGAAACTGACGCCATCCGCATCCAAACCAAACGAACCGGGGAAAAGGAACATTCTACCCCTCTTTTTTTAACATCCAGTTTTGTTTTTGATGATGCGGAACATGCGAGGGCACTTTTTGCAGAAGAAGTCACCGGTAACCAATACACAAGGTTTTCCAATCCGAATACCACCGAACTCATCGATAAACTTTGTTCTTTGGAACATACAGAGGATGGAATAACAACAGCATCTGGAATGTCGGCAGTTTTTACATCTGTGTTTGGCCTTATCAAATCGGGAGACCATATTGTATCAGCAAGGGCCATTTTTGGGTCCACTCATCAGATTTTTGCAAACATTCTTCCTCGTTTTGGAGTGACCACAACTTATGTTGATATCAACAAACAAGAGTTATGGGAAGCTGCTTTCCAAGAAAATACAAAGATAGTCTATATTGAAACCCCCTCCAATCCAGGTCTTGATATTGTAGACTTAGCATGGGTATCAGCACTCTGTAAAAAGAAAAATGCGATCCTCATTGTGGATAATTGTTTTTGTTCACCTTATATCCAAAGGCCCGCTGACTTTGGGGCTGATGTCGTTATCCACTCGGCAACCAAATACTTGGATGGCCAAGGACGGGTCATTGCTGGGGTCATTTTAGGAAAAAAAGAATTTATCCAGCCCATTCGTTATATGGCTCGTAATACGGGACCATCACTTTCCCCTATGAATGCGTGGATTATTTCTAAAAGTTTAGAAACACTTGCTGTGCGGATGGATAGACATTCTGAGAATGCAATGAAGTTAGCTGAGTTTTTAGAACAATCACCAGATGTGGAACTGGTTCGTTATCCTTTTTTACCGAAGGATCCCGGTTATGCGATCGCTAAAAAACAAATGAAACTGGGTGGTGGTATTGTCTCTTTTGTAATTAAAGGTGGAGTGGATAGAGCAAGAAAATTTTTAGATTCATTAAAGTGGTTTTCGCTTACTGCCAATTTAGGGGATACAAGAACCACTGTAACTCATCCCACTTCAACAACACATTCTAAGTTATCGGAAGCCGAAAGACTTGCAGTGGGAATTTTACCTGGGCTCATTCGTGTATCGGTTGGTTTAGAGCATATTGATGACATCATTGCGGAAGTGAAACAGGCACTTTCAAACTCAAAGTAAAGAGCATATAACGAGAGTTCTTTTTTTCAGAAAGGGACTCTTGCAATAACTTTTTCGTTGGTATAGAAAGTTTGTCTCCTTTCTCTCTTAATTGTTCTTCAAAACTTCGTATATACTGTTCATCTGGATCTACTTCAAGCTCCCAAAGAAATTTTTGAATTTTATTTTCTTTTGGTTCGAAATCAAAACGAACAAAATGTGATTTCTGCGGTTGGATCCGCGTATCTAGATACTCTTCTGTCAGATTCGTATTTACGATTCTTCCAATGACTGATTCTTCGAGGAGGATGGGAGTGGGTTTTTCCTTTAATACAACATAAAAACGTAAGTAGATTTTGGGAACTATGTAAGTGGGAAACGCATGGCCAACACCAATGGACTTGAGTTCTGCTTTTATATGGTAGATACCCTTGTTTTCTGTAATGGTCCATGTTGGTAATAACGAATTTTGGACAAAAGTTTTATCGTGGATTCCTTTCCAGGAATGTTCCCTATCTGGCATATGACAATTTTGGCATTGGATCCCATGTTTTGCAAAAGGGCTTTTCTTCCATTCGGAATAAACTTCCATTAGTCTTTTTCCCGCGAGTTTGACTCCGGTCTCTTTGCTTTCATGACAAGACTTACAAAATTCGGAGGCTTCAAATTCCTGTTTCACAACATAGCCGTTATGCGGAAGTTTGTTTGACTGATATTCATGGACCAGATTCGTTCTTGGTGGCGGACCAAATCGAATTTGATTTCGAATATGACAAGAAGCACAAATGATGGATGGATTCGATATCCCTTCAGGGAAATTGTGAGCTTTTGAATTTAAAATCTCCTTTGTTTTGTAGGTGTCAGATAGTTCTGATTTAGTTTCTGCTAAAGGTGAGTGGCATTGGAAACAGGACCTATACTCTTCAGAAGATAAAATTTCCTTCTGCCATAAAAAACCTTTGTTTGCTGACTTTGCATGAAAACTTTTTTCCCAATTTTGGTACTGATTTTTATGGCATGATCCGCATGCATTCGGATCCAAATTTTTTTCTAGGTTAGAAAAATTTCCTGGGGGTAACCCTTGTTCTGCGATGGGGTGTTTCCAATGAGAGTCTAAAAAGTTTGAATCCAAACAACTTACGAACATGATCATAAAGAGAAAGATGCTCGTAAGTTGAATAGTTGGGAAAACCATACAATGGTTGATCGTATCTAAGAGATTATCCCCCGCAAGCATTTCCTCCACCGCCGGAAGGCGCACCGCCACCACCACCTGACCCAGAAGAAGCTGTTCCTCTTAAGAAAGATTTGTCTTCGGTTCTTAGTTTGTTGGAATTTTTGATAAACTGTCTAGAGACATCCAATTGGTAATTGGGAACATTTGCGTCAGCATTGGGAGTATTACTTTCTGACAGTGTTGCAATATCTGTTCGCCAGTAGGATGCAGGTTGTGAGATGGCACTGGGACTAGATCCGGAAGAAGGGGATCTAAGTCCCAGTGCACCGAATTGTTTCCAGCCACCTTCATATAATCTAGTTGGTTTTCCTAGGATTTGATGTAAAACAAACCAAATGAGAGATCCTTTCGTTGCATCCTCTCCATAAATATAAATCTGTTTATTTGTGGGGTATCCTGTATTACTCAAATAGGTTTGTAATTGGCTAAACGATTTAAACTGGAAAGTGGTTCCATCATATAAATCTGACGGAACTAAATTTGCAGATGATTTGATCCTTCCTTCATAAGTGACAACACAAGTATTCGATACAAATGTAGAATTAGTTTTAGTAGTGCAGTTGGCATACTTGGAACCAGAGGCAGTTGAATTTATTGTTCCCGTATACGATGCATTAGGCCTTCCATCAATTATATAAAAACCTTCTGCAGGGATTGGATCTACTTCCTCTAAATTAGTATTTCCATTTTTTATTGCATGGATCAAATCTCCAATTGTGAGTTGTAATACAGTATGATCACGGAAAAGGTTCTTTATGTTTCCAACACGATTACTATTTGCATAAGTGTAGGAAGGTGTGGTAAAAAGACTACTTGCTGCTGTCAAATCTGCAATCGATCCATTTAACACGGCTAACCTTTCTTTTGGAAAACCCCAGTATAACAAAGAGTAGTATGCAAATGTTGCTGATGATAGGTTAGCAAGGGAAGCTGTATCTCCTGCAAATACTATATAATCGATTGCTGGATCAATACCATAGATAGAGAAAAAGTCCGAAATTTTTTTACCTTTGGGAACAACTCCATCGATGGCTAACACGCCATCATCTCTTACATCTGCGAGAAGTTCCGGTAGGTTTGGAACGGGATATGCAAATGTTTGTTTACCGTCAAAAAAAACAAAACGTCCACTTCCTCCAGATGTTTGGACTTGGAAAACTATCAAATTTCCTGGGACTCCTGCAGGTCGATTGTTATTCCAGTTTGATAAATAATGAGATAACTTAGCCGCAGTGATAAGTCCACTTTCATTTAAGTTATAATCAGCATTTGATAAAGTTGCTAACTCTGCAGGTGAGTAAACACGGAATAAAAAGGGAGTTAAATCAAATTTTAAACTTTGCGGAAGGAATAAATATTCCGGTAAACCTTTACAGCCAATCATCTGAGCGAATATAAAAGTAAGGATTGTTAAGTATTTAAGTTTCATGATTATACCTCAAAGATTGTACGGAAGTGTTACAGCAAACCCCACGGTTTTTAGCCTTGCGGTGTTATATCCTGCAATTGTTTCTGAATAGAAGAGTGTGTAAAAGTTTCCGAAACTATCCGAATAACTTAAGCCCACTTCTGCGTTATGAAAACTTTCTTTTCTTCCCCATGCCGGCCGATCATTTTGTACATAAACATCATAAGGGTTGATTCCATAAAGTGATGGCTGCGGGTAACGAACTATATTTAAAGGTGGTTCTTGCCTTGGATCGGCATAAGCATACCCACCTTGGCCTACTTGGCCACGAAGACCTACAGTCAAAAATAACGACTCAAAGAAACGTTTGTAAATTGCGGAGTAATAAAGAATATCATCTGGAACTGGATTTTCCCTTTTTCGATAGGAAAATTCACCTAAGGATCCAAGACCCCATACACCAAAATCTTTTGCTAAGTAAAGATTGACCTCACCTCCGCTTGCACCATCACCTAGGGACTGAGGGTTACGATCGTAATCTCCGCGTTTGATTCCTCCGACACGTAGGGAAATTGTTGGCATCCATCGGTATTTAGAATCAAACTCGTCTAGAATTTTATAACGAAGTCCAAATCTTGTATCCATAAATCCATATTTATCGGGAACGTCTGGTGTTTGTTGTAAACCCAAATACCGATTGAATACTCTGTGGCGACCTAACTTTCCGAATCCTATTGTTAAGTCTGCTGTAAGTCGGTCTGTGATTCCGTATTCCAATGCTAAGTTGGCAACCGACAAACGTACGTTATCGTCATACTTTGCCTTCTGACCAGCAAGGAAGGCACTATCGTATTCCGAGTGTATGAATACAGGGCGAACCCAAAGTTGTCTTTCATAAGGGGCCCATGCTTGTTGTGCATAAATACTGGGAGTTATAAAAATAGAAAAAAAAGAAATATATTTTATAAAGTTAAAGAAAGATCTCATAGTTTATTCCTTCTTTTTTTCCGGAAATTTCACATTAAATCTTACTTGAACAAAATATTCGAGAGCTTGTAATTGTTCTTCCGTTAGTTTCCCAGAAAAATCGGGAAGGTTAACTCTTCTTTTTTCTGTATTTGGTAAACTTCCTTGTAAGTATTCCAATCGTTCTTCTTGTTCTTGTGGATTAACTTTTGTTTGGCTATCTAAGGTTATATCTTGGTTGTATACTGCTTTTCCTAAATGGTATTTTTCACGGTCTTGGCCTTGTGGAATATTGGCAATTCCTCCGCCCCCAATTCCACCAGATGCATTTATACCTGTAATCAGCAGTAGATTCATAATCAAAATTTTTATAAAGTTCTTCATGTAACTTTCCCTGTTAATACGGATTTTTATTTATAGATTTTGAGAGGAATGTAGAACCATTCCTCTCTCGTTTAGCTTTAGCGTTTGTATGCTTTATCATCTTCGATGATTTTTCTTGAAGTTGTTGCTGAAATATTCAAGTTTGTCGGTAAGGTTGTATCAACATCACCAGCAACATTATAAGTAATCACTTCGGAAAGTTCCGGTAAGTCTGTTCGAAAAGGCGAGTCTGCTGGCAATTTAGGAGCTGGTCCTGCACCTGTTAAACTTCCCCATTCGATCCAACTTCCATCATAATATGTAGATGGGTATCCTAGGATCGCAATGTATGAGAATCCAGTCACCTGAGATCTGTTATTTGTTCTGCAAAGTTGGATAGCAGTTTGGCCTGATTGGTAACCTCGGGCATCGAAGTATGCCTTTAGGTCTGCTTTTGATTTGAATCTATGTTCCGTATCCAAAAGACCAGTCCATGGAACATCTTTTGCACCTTTGATTCTACCTTCAAATCCAACATATTTACCTGCTGTTTCCGATTGAGTACTTCGGATGGTTCCGTTGTATTCTGCGGCACTTGCGGAAGACCTTGCATCTGAGACAAAAACACTGGAAGTAAGACCAACAATTGTAACATTATTAGGTGCCTTTACTGCTTTGATTACATCTTCTAATGGAAGCATTAGAATTGTATTATCCACTCGTAAACTTTTTACACTATAGCGATTGTTATAGCCTGGAGGTGTACTTGTTGTAGAGCCGAAAGGGACAAAGTTTCCTTCGGTATCAATAAGTCTAGGGAGTGTCCCGTTTAAGAAGGCAAGATTTTTATGATCAAATCCCCAATAACGAAAGGAATAAAAAGCTCTTAAAGTACCTTGTACATGGTTTGCGGCATCTGCAGTAGAAACTAAAACCACTAGATCATTGGCAGGATCAATTCCATATTGGTTTAAGACTTTGTCGATATGAGCGCCGTCCGCAATGATCGAAATTGTATCTGCAAGTCCATTGTTTCGTTTCTGACTAAATCCATCACCCCCATCCAGTGCATTCGCACCACTTGCAAAGTTGAAGGAATAGACTACGACATCGTTTCCATTTCCGCCGATATATTCTTTTCCAACTTGTGTACCGGTGCCGCCTGTTCCTCTTGGATTGACTCCGTTTTGTAAGATCACTAATTTGCCATTGATCCCAGCCGGTTTCGTTCCTGACCAATTGTTTACCCATTTTCCCAAAGTAGATGGAGTGACGAGTCCGTATTCGTTTAGGTTGTAATTTTCATTCGATTCTTTTGCTAACTCAGCGGCAGTATTGACTTTAATTCCTGAAGAAAGTGCAAGTGCTGCGAGAAGTAAGTTTTCAATATCCTTATTCTTCTTAGCTCCACCGCAGGCTCCGATGAACCCCGCGGTAATTAGAGCAATCAATTTGTAAAATAGATTGGTTTTCATTTTTTAATCCTTAGATTGTATTCCTGTTTCTTCTCTGTAGGGGTTGCACCAGAGGCAAAAACATGGTATGGACAATCTTAAAAAGGATTAAAAATCAAAGAACATAAAATCTCATATAATGAATATATATTCCTATATAACGTACAGTATATTCTCGTGATGTGTATCCTTTTAGCAGGTTACGTTGGGGATGGGCCTACCGTGCTTTTTTGGAAGCAATCCATAGGAATCTGGATTCTTCTGAGGATTCATTTTCTACGAATTCCATTTCCGCTATAGGAAAAAAAGCACTATCTGCTGGTCCCAAAACAAGCTCTTTCGTTTTTAATTTGATTCTGGTTTTTCCGGTTACTTGGTAGATTTTGATATCAAATGCTGATGGTAAATGATTGAACTGTGAAACTTTACCAGTTGCCAGTTTCCATTCCACGATACTCAATCGGTCTCTTTCCTCTTGGTAAAAAATGCGAGATTCTGCTGTATTTTTGGGAGAAATCCAGCGTTTCCCTTCATTTGCTCCAATGAAACGAGGGGATTGAGCAAACAAATCGGGAATCATTTCGCCAATTGGAATACGTAGTGATTTTGATAACTTCCACAAAATTCCAATACTGGGAGTAGTTTTTCCAGACTCTATGAGCCCGAGCATGCCTCGGCTAACAGTGGATAACTGTGAAAGTTTTTCCATTGATAATCCGAGTTCTAGCCTTCTTCGTTTTAAGGTCTCACCGAGGACAACCGTCAAAACTTCGTCGACATTTCTTTCGTTTTCTGTTGTGGCCGAAAAACTTTCAATTTCTGTTCCCATACCCAATACTTCCCTTTGGGGCTATGTTTGATATATTGGATATCTTGTAAAGTAAAATGAATATTTGCCTGAAATGCCATAGCAGACAGATTAGGGACGTAGTCGCTTCTAGAAGGAGGATAAAGTCCGGTATTTCATAGAAATAAGTAAATTGGAAACCCAAACGGGCTTTGGTTAAGTAGGATAACTGCGGTATAGAAATCAAAATCCAAGGAGTTAGGCTCTCTGATTTTTGTGTCACCAAAAGTGGAAGTAGGATTAAAAAGTACCAAGGATTATAAACTGGTAACAAAGTTAGAAATAGGTAACCGTATAGAAAGTACAAATCTAATTTTGCTGTTACGGATATAAATTTTCGCAGACGATTTTTTTTCTCCAGGGAAATGAATACAAAGACACTAATTGTGATTAAGTGTAATAAAAAAGGGAATGTCTTTAAGTCGATAATTCCAAATGTTTTCCAGAATGGTTCATAGAATTGGTTGAACTTAAAATTGTCGCCAAACTTCAATAAATTTAGAAATCCAAAATCTATTGTAGTTGGAAAAAAAATATAGTAGATGAAGTAGAATATAAAAAATCCGGCACTTAAAGCTGTGATACATAAGATCCAATGGAGCCAATCACTTTTCCATCTTTTATAATTCAGTGTTGTGATTAGTGACAACAAATAAGGAAGAGTTAAGATTTTAATGTGGATCACTAGACCTAAAATAAAACTAGAAAGGATTATTTTTTTGTCTCGGGCCAATCTAAAAAAAATCCAAAGTAGCGAGAGAATTAAAACTTCAAAGTGAAAATTAATATATATTTCTTTAATAAAAATTGGAAATATCCAATACAACAAACGAGATTTATTAAAATTCCCCTTAGAGAAAAAGATAAAACTAGATGTCTCAAAAACTAGATAAGCAATTTTTAAAAAAAACCCCGAAAAACCTAAAGAAAATAAGGCAAAAAAGAATAAAACAAAGGGACTGTAAATAGTTGTCCAATCTGGATGATTGATCTGCGATAAAATTTCAATTTCTGATTCATTTAAATTAGGTTTTTGAAAGTAATTAAGGGGAGCCATTTGGTAAGGTGACTCACCACTTCGAATTAAATTTCCTTCCCATAAGTATCTCGACCAATCGTCTTCCCAAAGAGGAGGTAAAAAGATACATAGAATTCGCAGTCCCAATCCTATGATGAAAATTTGATTTCTATATTTTTTAAAAAAATGTTTTTGGAGTGTTACCATCCAAAGAAAGAGAATGGTAACCAAAGAAAGTAGGGAAAATAAAATCCATTGCAACAATGTCGTACAACAAATTATTTATTGAAGTTTAGATGATTACACCTTTCACAAATTTCTTCTGGAATTACTCCCAGTTTCATAAGTAAAGCAAAGGCAAAACAACCAGCACACCAACCTAAAAAAGATTCTAAAGAGGCAAAGAAAACTAAAGTGGCTAGTGTGATTTGGTAAGCCAATGGGAAGCCGAGTATGAAAAATACAATGGCACCAGTGCAAAATAGAAACCCAATAAGCTGCGCAAACCGTTTTGGTGGTCCTGCGGTTCCGACAAAAGAAATCCCAAGCCATGGAACAAGGTAGCGGGAAGTAAAAAAGGCAAAGGGTTCAAACTTGGGCCCGTAACTGAGTCTCAACGCAAATCCGAAAAGAAGTAGTCCCAGCACATAAGGATTGGGAAATAAGATAGCGATGACTCCAAGGAATACGACAGTCGAGGCGACAATCCTCGTGACATTTTCATTGACCACATCCGGATAATAACCTATTTTCATATTGGCCTCCATTTGCTTCCAAAATACGGAGAGGGTTCGGTTAGGCAAGAAAAATTCGTTTTCTTGGATGAAATGTTTATTTTATTGACGGAAATTCGTCTTAAAAGAGAAAGAATGTAGAAATTGGGAGGGTATCTTCGTGAAAGTACTACGTGGTTATGGGATTTATCTATTTTCTATTTCTCTGTTATGGGCATTTTGGCTCCAATTGAGTGCGGGCCCCCCAGGCCCCTCCTTACCCAAAAAAGAAACTCCCTGGTTTTTGTCTGCAGAATCGGCTCTACAGGTTTCTAAATATACGATCGTTGACACCCGATCTTTCGTCCATCGTTTGAAAAACAAAGTTCCTGGTTCAAAAACAATTTCTTGGGAAGATCTGTCGCGAACGGATGCACCTCACAAGGGAGAACTACTTGAATTAAAGTTGGTTCGTAAAAAAATAAATGAGTTGGGAATCAAACAGAATGAAAATATTTTTGTGTTAGGTGATGGGAACTCGGGTTGGGGGGAAGAGGGGCGCATTGTTTGGAGTTTACGTGAAGCCGGGTTCCACGAGTCTTATTGGGTGGATGGTGGTTATTCTGCTTATGAAAAAGAGATTCAAAGGAAACCAAATGCAAAGGTGAAGGAAAACAAAGTAACCAGTTTAGCCATTCCTGAGAATAAAACAAACCAATCATCTGCAGTACAAAAAGAAGAGATCCTGAAAGGATTATCATCAAAACAATTCCAAATCCTTGATACAAGGGAACCTAGGGAATTTTCTGGAGCAACTCCTTACGGAGAAACCAGGGGTGGACATATACCTGGAGCTAAATCTTTATTCTACCAAGAATTATTCGATGCAAAAGGTAATATCAAATCCAAAGCTGAGGTAGAACTTTACTTAAAACAGCTAGGTATCCAAAAAGAGAAACCAATTGTTGCCTATTGCACGGGAGGGGTTCGCTCTGCTTTTGTCGTTGGAATTCTTCGCACTTATGGATATAATGCTTATAATTATGCCGGGTCTATGTGGGAATGGTCTAACGATCCGAAACTTCCGTTGGAAACTGGAAATTGAAACGAAACATTTACATTTCATTTTTTTTATTCTTAGTTTTAGGTATTAGCTTTTATCTCTATCGTAATCAACGAGAAATTGCCATCGAACAGGTGTTTCCTGGTAAAATTTGGGCAAAACCAATAGAAAATCTCCCCAATTTAAAAGGTGTTGGTGCACCCACGGCAAAAAACTGTGGAAGTTGCCATACAGAAATTTATGAGGAATGGAAACGTTCCACTCATGCCAATGCTCTTTCTGATATCCAATTCCAATCAGAATTAGCAAAACCGAGTTCGCCAAAATGGATTTGTTTGAATTGTCATATTCCTATTCAAAATCAAAGAGAAACCATTATCACTGGCCTTAAAAATGGAGACTACTTTAGACCAGTTGAAATTCCCAATCCAAGTTTTAATGCAGAAATGAAAGCAGAAGGGGTCACATGTGCCACCTGTCATGTTCGTGTGGATTCGGAATCTAAGGAAAGTTATGTGATCGGAGCTTTAGGTGGAACATCCCCTCCTCATCCAGTAAAAATTGATCGCAAACAACTACAAGAGCGTTGTTATGATTGTCATAACGAAACTTACACTTTAAACGAATCGCTTGTTTGTTCTTTTCAGACAGGTACAGAATTGTTTTCTACTAAATCAAATGAATCTTGTTCTTCTTGCCACCAACCGGAAGTTCGTCGGTCACTGGTAAAAAAATCCTTACACAAACCAATACGAACTTCACACAAACATGGATTTATTGGTGGCGGTGTTCCAAAAACTTTCGAATTATATCCTGACCAAATCCGATTGGGTTATAAACCGGGAATTGTTCTCTCTGAAATAAAGTTAGAGAAAAATAGTATTGAAGTTCAAATTACAAATGTGAATGCCAATCATCATGTTACAACCGGGGATC
The DNA here is from genome assembly GCF_000332455.1 of Leptospira vanthielii serovar Holland str. Waz Holland = ATCC 700522. Taxonomy (GTDB): domain Bacteria; phylum Spirochaetota; class Leptospiria; order Leptospirales; family Leptospiraceae; genus Leptospira_A; species Leptospira_A vanthielii. The sequence continues at coordinate 206,223 of NZ_AOGY02000024.1, forward strand.
CTGAACGTTTTTATCGATTACTCCTTGTTGGGTTAGACCAAGAAGGAAATTCCATTTTCAATGCAGAAACTAAGATCGGGCAAGAATGGACTTGGTCTCCTGTCGCAAAAAAAGTTGGTGATACGAGAATCCCTTTTGGAAAAAAATTTGTTTGGCAACTCAAACGATCTGACTTGCCAATTGTATCTTATAAATTTCAAGCAATTCACGTTCGGTTAAAAAATATAACCTCGGATTATATGATACAAGCCTCAGGATACGTTTCTTCCCCTTATAAGGAAAAACTAGAAAAAATGAAAGATTTATACCCACATAGTTCACTGGTCATTGAGTCATTGTATCATATAAAAACAAAATCGAGGAAGGACACTCCTCTTGAAGAATTATTCAAAAGGAATCAACTCAGAAAAGGTGAATAATGTTTTTTGTATCATTCCGGCGAGAGACGAGGAAGAGGGCATAGAACGTGCATTAACTGGTCTTCTTTCTGGTTCTGGATTATCCAAATCCAATTTCATAGTTGTGAACAACGCATCTAAAGACCAAACGTCGGACATTGTGAAACAAATGGGATTTTTTTCAATGAATTGCCATCAAATTGGATATGGGAGCGCCTGTTTGGTGGCACTTGATTGGATCAAACAGGCGAATCTTCAGCCAGATTATATTCTATTTTGCGACGCCGATGGTTCGGACGATCCTTCCGATATTCAAAAATTAATTCGAGTCATCCAAGAGACTGGTGCGGATTTAGTGATTGGGTCAAGGACTATTGGTGTAGTGGAAAAAGGGGCTTTGTCGCCGATTCAAATTTTCGGAAATGCGTTAACTTGCTTTTTAATACTAATTTTTTTCCGACGTAAGTTTTCGGACATGGGGCCACTTCGGATTATCAAGTATTCTTCTATTTTACAATTGCAGATGGAGGATCCCACTTGGGGTTGGAATATTGAAATGCATGTAAAGGCTTTACAATTTGGATTTGATATTCGGGAAATTTCTGTTAACTATAGGAAACGGTTTGCAGGCGTCTCAAAAATATCGGGAACTCTTTCTATGTCCTTACGTGTTGGTATCAAAATTTTATACACTTTTTTTCGGTTACTCCTCTTTCGTGTCCACCGCTAACAAATCAATAAAAATTATATTGGGTGTGTTATACCCAATACTCTTATTTGTTTCGACTCATTTTGGTGATAGAAACGATTTAAGTATCATACTTGTTGTCGCTACTGTTTTGCCGTTGTACTTTTATTTTTTGGCTGATTTTGGATCTTTGTTTGGAAAACACTTTTATCTGTTTTTACTCTACTCAGCTTTATTGCGTATAACAGTCGTTGGATCTCCTGCTGTATGGAGTGATGATATCTATCGTTATTTATTTGATGCCAGAATTTTTTTAGAAGGGATTTCTCCTTATCGATATACTCCCCAGGAGTTTATAGGGTTTATCAAAGGTGATCACTTGGGATTGGAGCCTCTTCTATCAAAGATGAATAGTCCGAATTATTATTCCGTTTATCCCTTGTTACTACAGTGTTTTTTTTTGTTGGGGACTCTTTTGGGTTCAATTTTGGGGAGTAGTTTTCTTGGAGTTCAAATTTTACTTGTAGCTGTTGACTGTTTGAATTTATATTTAATTCGGAAATTGTATCCGCAGACGACAATGGAATCCTATTGGCTTTATTTTGGAAACCCGATTGTGATTTTTGAAGGTATCTCACAAATGCACCCAGAGATTCTTTTGGTAACAGGATTCTTATTGTTGTTTGGTGCAAGGTCAGTAGGTTCTCGTATCCTTTTTTTCTTTTTATTGACTCAATTGAAATTAAATACCTTCCTTTTTGTTTTGGGTTTTAGATGGGATCGTAAGTTGTGGGTTAGGTTGGCTGCCATCTCTGGTTTTTCTTTCATTGTATGGAAGGTGACAGTTTTTTCTGATTTGGTGTCACAAGGTAGCGCAGGGATTGGGCTTTTTTTTCATTCATTTCGATTTGCAGGAATTCTCGAACCTTTTTTCTATCTTCTTTTATACCCATTCCGAGGAGAGTATCTTTCTGGGATATTTTCCTTTATCATACTTTGTTGCCTTTATATACTCTGTTTTAAAAAGGATATCCTTTTTAGTTTTACCCTTCAGAGCAAATTTCTTTTTATTTATTCTTTGTTTCTTTTGTTTTCTCCTGTGATCCATCCTTGGTATTGGATTCCTTGGATCCTGTTTTTGGTTGGAAAAGAGAAAATGGGAAGACTGGTGGCATTCGTTTCTTTTTTAGCTTTTTTATCTTATGGATTGTATGTTTCTATTGATTTTGTGTACATCCACTGGGTTATCTCAATTTTGGTTTTAGGTTATTATGGAAAAAAACAAATTAATTATTTTTGCAAAACAACCCAAAATGGGGAAGATTAAAACTCGCCTTGCTGCTAGTATCGGGGAGGAAAAAACATTAAAGATTTACTTGGAGTTACTTGCGATCACAAAGTCTGTTACTTCTACACTTGAAGTAGATAGGATTGTTTTTTGGGATCACCTAACGGATGATCCGTCCCAAGAATTTGAGTTTGGATACCAAAATAGAATTCAGGAAATCGGAGACCTCGGGTTCAAAATGGAAGCCGCATTCCAAATGGAATTTCAATCGGGTGCAAAAAAAATCATCATCATAGGAACAGACTGTCCCTTTTTGACAAAAGAAATTTTACAAAATGCCTTTGTTATTTTGGATCATTCTGACTTTGTATTGGGACCAGCTTTAGATGGTGGGTATTACCTTTTGGGAATGAAAGAATTCTCTTCTTTCGTTTTTCATTCGATTCCCTGGAGCACAGAGCAAGTACTGCCACTAACAATCGATTTTATACAAAACAACAACAAAACAGTAACTCTTTTGGAATCGTTATGTGATATTGATGATATCGATGATTTGAAATTTTGGAAAGGTCAAATTTAAGGGATTAACTGGATTCGGATTTCAACTCGCCTGTTGAGTGCTTGGTGTTCTTTTGTTTTGTTCAGTAATTTAGAGTTCCCGTAGAAGAGCCGCCTAATTTGATTTGGTTCTACAAAGTGAATCAAAAAAAAACGTTCTACCTCCAAAGACCTTTTTTCGCTCATTCTCATATCTTCCGTTGCCGTTTTCCCTTCGTTCGCATGGGCTTGGATGTAAACTTCGTAATTTCTGTTTTGGTTCAGAAAATCTGCTGCGGTTTGTAATTGGACCAAATCTGATTTTGATATTTTGGATGACTGTTTTGAAAAGTATAAAGTAAAGGATTTGTCATCAGAGGCATTTTCTGTTTTTTTGTATGGATTTTCGAAAACCACACCTTCTTGTGCTACCAACCCTTGTGTAAATAAACAATATTGAACGGTGTAAGTTAACAAAAGCAAACGGAGGCCTTTGTTTGAATTGAGGTAGAGCATAGTCTAATCATCGGATAGTTTGAAAAGTTTCAATATGATAGATTTTAAAATTATGATTGAAATATGTCCCTTCCAATTATTTTTCAAGTGTAAGGTGTTTAAATGAAACTAAAAGATTTGGCTGAACAATTAGGTGCAAGTTTCACCGGAAATGGTGATTTGGAGATCAATGGAATCAAAGATTTGGAGCATTATACTCCCGTTGATCCAAATAGCATATATTATGTGGCTTCCAAAAAATATTTAACTAAACACAAAAAAGCATCCGATGTGAAAGTCGCACTCACCATTGAATCGTTAGCTTCCCAGTTCCAGAACGCAATTATCATCCCAGAAGAAGGCTCTAAAGTAAAGTTCATTCAAGTTGTATCTCTTTTTGAAAGAAAACCAAAATACACTGCTTCTATTTCCGAAAAAGCGAGTATCCATCCCACCGCCAAACTTGGTAAAGATGTTACCATTATGGATTTTGTCGTGGTCCAAGAAAATGTTGTCATTGGAGATCGCGTTGTAATTTATCCTAATGTTGTTTTAGAATCCAATGTGGAAATTGGAGAAGAAACTGTTTTGAAATCAGGAGTTGTCGTTTATTACAATTGTAAGTTGGGAAAAAGAAATTTGATCCATTCAAATACAGTCATTGGTGCTGATGGTTTCGGATTCTATGACTATGCAGGCGTACGTTATAAGGTTCCACAAATTGGAAACGTAATCATAGGTGACGAAGTAGAAATGGGAGCGCACTGTACGGTGGACCGTGCGGCCCTCGAATCTACAACGATTGGAAATTTTACAAAATTTGATGACCATGTACATGTGGGGCATAACTGTCGTGTTGGAAATTATGTTTATATAGCAGGGGCCACCGTTCTTGCCGGTTCTGTTACAATCGAAGATGGATGTTTTCTCGCAGGACAATCTGCTGTCGCAGAACACCTAACAATGAAAAAAGGGTCTATTCTTCTGGGGCTTTCGGGACTCACTGAAGATTCGAAAGAAAAAACAGTTTATTTTGGAATTCCGGCAAGGCCTGCATTGGAAATGCATAGAATCCACAGTTCGCTTCCGATGTTACCAGAAATATCGAAGGATTTTTTAAGACGAAAGAAGGGGGAGTCTTGAGATTTTTGAAATTCTTTTGTGAGGCAAAAAGCTGACCTTTTCCTTATAGAAGAAGGGAGTGACTTTTTATTTTTTAGATTCTAAAATCCACTGTTTCCAGATGTCAGGAACAAACCCGATGGTGGCACGTTTGCCATCGCGAACTATCGGTGTTTTGAATAGAAGCGGGTTTGTGAGTAGGGCTTCCTCTTTATCGTATAACATATATTTTAGATTTTTGTCTTCGTAAACTTTGGATTCCGTATCAATCAAATCATCCAATTTTACACTTCCTAAAATGGACTTAAGTTCCCCTTTGCTCATTTCTTTTTCTTGGAGGTTGATAAATTGAAAAGGTACACGACGTTCTTGAAAGAACAATTGTGCCTTCTTAGAATCTTTGCATTTTTTGGTTCCGAAGATTTGGAGGTTCATCCAAAAATAGACTTTTTGAAATCTTCTAAAAGAGGTTCTGTTCCAGATAACATCAACTCAATTTGATCCTTGTCCAAATCATACATCACATGTGCTTGTAGGTATAATGTGAATTCTTCCGCAGAAACTTTTTTTGCATCGAAGTTTTCTTTTAGAAAATTATACCAAGCAGCAAGGATGACTTTTTGGTGAGCCAGTTCTTTGATACCGATGGTAATGATTTTAGAGGATTTCATGTAATTTTCTTAAAGAATGATACCTTTCCCAAGAGATCGTCAATCCAAAAACCTTTGAAAGACTGAAAAATAGAGAACCCATGATCCCGAATTCATATCCAACCTTCTGAAAGTTTGTGCACTGCTCACAGTGGCATCAATGATTCTTGTATCATCAACGACACCGACTCTACCATCGGCTCGGATATAGAAACTAGATGTTTCTCCGTTATAATTTCCACTAAACTTATCAATAGCTACATAATGGTATCCAAGTCCAAGTTGAAAAAATGTATTTTCGTATAACCTATGATTGATGGCAGTTTCTACCCTGTAGGCGAGTCCGCTTCCCCTCAATCTTCCTTTTTGATTGAAGTATTGAGTATCAGGAGGTAAACCGCCACCAGCAGAATATCCACGAACGTTCCAATCTGCGGAAGTAAACCCTCCACCCAATCCATTTTCCCATTCCCAGTTTCGAAATACTGGTACATTAAAGTAATACATCCCCAAAAAATGATAGGAATAGATTTCGGAACGAAGTTTTGTGTAGTAAAAGTCACTTGTAACTTCGGTTAGGTGTAACATTTGCCAGTCATTTCTTCCGACAACAAATCCGACTCGGGACCTTGAGTCCAACAGGAAACGAACAAACCCCTCATACAAATTGGTAGATCTGCCACCACTTAGGTTCACATCAGAAGCAATCAAAGGGCTGAAGGTAGATGAAAACTGTTTTAGGTCTCCATCAAATCGCCCTGGAATTCTTTCTCCGCCACCATACCGCAGCCCCACTTCCATTCCAGAAGGTTCGGAGGCTAAGTTGCCAAAGACAATAGAAGAAATCATAAAAACCAGAAACGGAAGGATCACAATACATCTTGACATAACAATTTCATCCAATTTCGTGAGGAAGAACCAATATGGAAACACTCTTTCAAAACGGATCTAAGTTTAATCTGATTTTAGGATCGGACATCCTGAGCCCTTATTTCTATCTCATCCTTGTCGCCTCGCTCTATTTGAGTTTTCGATTGGGATTTCCACAAATTCGTTTTCTCTTTCTCGCACTCAAGATCCTCACGGGCAATATGGACTTCAAAGGTTCCAAGGGCCAGTTGGTTCATTCGCAAGCATTCTTTGCAGGGATTGGGTCCTCATTGCTTGCAGGTTCTGTGATTGGAACGGGTCTTGCCATCGCCTATGGTGGAATTGGCGTTCTTTTTTGGATTTGGGTAATGAGTTTGTTTGTGATGCCCATCCGATTTGTGTCCTCCACTTTGGCGGTGAAGTTTCGTAACCAACTTCCTAGTGGACGTTACCTTTCGGGTCCGATGTACTTTATCGAAAAGGCACTTAGAGCCAAGTGGCTTGCCGTAGCATTTTCACTAGCGAGTATGGTAACGGTTCTTTTGTTTGGTGGGATTTTCCCTTTTGTGGGACTCACATACATCACAAAAGAAGGTTTGAATTTATCCGGACTTTCGGGCCCCATTTCTATTTCTGTTATTTTACTTTTTATAGTAATTGGTGGTGTTAGGCGAGTGGGGCGTGCTGCCTCAATTCTTGCTCCTATCGGTATCATTCTTTTTATTTTCGGATATGTTTCCCTTTTTTCCAATGGAATGATTTCCTTTTTCGGATTTTTATCCGATGTCACCAAAGAAGCTTTTTCCATCAAAGCTTTGCAAGGTGGTGGAGCTTTCGGAATTTTACGCGCTCTTTCTGTTTCTTTGAGTACTTTCTTTTTGTCTACAGAAACCGCAGTTGGTAAGTCTTCTGGAATTGCGGGTGTGGTTCGAACTGATTATGCCGCAAAACAAGGGTTAGTGAGTATGCTCGCCTCCTTTTTTGAAGGTTTTGTTATGGCGACTCTTGTTGGATTCGTTTTGTATTCCTATGGAGCAGTCAATTTAGATACCATCTTATCATTTCCAAATCGAATTTTAGAACAAAAAGAATCCTTATCTGCCATTTTGTTTTTTGTCTCCTTCTTGTGTTTTGGAGTCCTAAGCCTTGCTGGTTGGTTCTATAGTGGAGAACAAAATGCATTTTATGTATTTGGAGAAAAGTTTTCCAATTTTTTTAGAATGTTGTTTATTGGTTCTACACTCGGTTTTGCTTACCTCTATGTAAAGTACGGAATCGACGTACTTGTTTTTGTCATGCATTGGGGTTATATTGCCGCAGTAATTACAAGCGTACCCCTGTTAGTTTCCCTGATGTTACTAGGAAAATCTGCCAATTTTGAACTTAAAAAATACCTCTCGGAATCGGGAGCACGGTATGAAATTTTCAAAGATATTTATCTTTTGTTTTTAACCTTACTTCCAAAAAACTTAATCTCCAAAATTTTTGGATACTTCTCTACCTTACGTTTACCACGATTTATGATGATTCCCATTTTAAAGGCTTTTGCGAAGGTTTATAAGATTAATTTAAGTGAAGCTGAACTGGAAATCAAAGAATACGCATCCTTAAATCAGTTCTTTACTCGTGCCCTTCGTGCTGAAGCGAGGATCATTGACTCGGCCGTTAATGCTGTGGTTTCTCCTACGGATTCCAAAATCACGAGTTTCGGTAATATCAACCAGTCTACCATCATCCAAGCCAAAGGGATCGATTATTCCGTAAAAGAATTGTTAGGTTCCGAAAAGTATTATCCTCACTTTACAAACGGAAAATATATCACTTTCTATTTATCGCCACAAGACTACCACCGCATCCATAGTCCGTTTGCTGGTCAAATTTTAGGATACTATTATGAACCAGGGAAACTTTTCCCGGTAAATGATTTGGCGGTTCTCAATATCCGAGGACTTTTTCCGAAAAACGAAAGACTCATCACCTTCTTACAAACAGAATACGGAAAAATTGCCGTGATCAAAGTAGGGGCCTCGAACGTAGGAAAAATCCGAGTGACTTATGATAATAAAATCGTGACAAACAATTGGATCCGTTTTGCCAAGGAACACCATTACAAAGACGTATCGATCATGATCGACAAAGGGTCAGAGCTCGGTCGTTTCGAAATGGGTTCTACTGTGATTCTTGTTTTCGAAAACGATACCATCGACTTGACAAACATAACTCTCGGTGACAAAATCCAATACGGGACCACCGTTGGAAATTTTCGTTCCAAAACGACAAAACTACCGGTGAAAGCATAAAAATGCCAAACTCGCAGTTAGCCACTTTCCCTAAGGAAATCTCTTTCGATGAGGATTCGCTCTATATCGAATGGAAGGACGGCCATGGATCCAAGTATTCTCTTCTCGACCTTCGAAAAAAATGTCCCTGTGCGACTTGTCGCGGGGGGCATGGTGGGAGTGTGGGTCAGGCAACGGGTCATATCGAGTCCATCAAACTCCTTTCCTGGACCAAAGTGGGTCGTTATGCGATTTCGATTGTTTGGAGTGACTACCACAATACGGGAATTTACTCGTATGACAATCTTCGTGCTTATTCTGACGGCCTTGCGAGTGCTTTCGACTAATCTCGCTTACTTTTTGTCAATTCGGAAAAAAACTGAGTGACAAAAAGATTCATATTATGTCTCATTATCCTAAGTTTTTCCGGAGATAAAAGGGTATGGGTGAAGGTTCACTCTCACAAGACGAGATAGACGCATTACTACAAGGCGCGGATGATACATTCGACCTCTCTTCCTTAAGTGGCGCCGCAAGTTCGTCATCGGACAACTTATCTCCAATTGACCGCGACATTATATCCGATGTGATCGGCTCTGCATTCCAGGTGGCGGGGAACACACTTGGCACGATCTTGGCAAAAAACACTCGTTTTATGAACCCTGCCACCGAATCGAGCTCCTCTGCCGATGTTCAAAAAGAACTCGGAACCAAATCAGTCAGTTTGTTTTCAACAATTAGCGGAAGTTTGGCGGGACGGGCTTGTCTTATTATGGCCCAAGAGAATGCAGCTAAAATTGCTGGTGTAATGATGGGGGGAATGACTCCTCCGGGGCAACTCGACAACGCACAACTCCAAACCCTAAAAGATTCTTTATCGCCGATTTTGGGAACTGTCACGGCACAAATTGGAATGAAACTTGGTGGCACCATGTCGGGCAGCCCACCAGAAATCGCTCTGGTTAATTCTGGGCGTGATTTACAGTTACCAGATGACAACAGTTTGGTGAAAACCTCCCTCAGTTTGAATATTGATGGAGTAGGTTCTTTTAAAGTATACTATGTGATCTCCCTCTCTATGGCGAATTCCATTTTGGATATTCAAAAAGGTGGGGGTCAAAAACAACCACAGCAGTCCGGTGGAATGAACGTCAACATGCAACCCAATATGGGATTGGGTGGTGGCCAAGGTTCTGTTGGGATCAAAGGTGTCAATTTTCCTTCTCTTGCCACGGCAGGTGGTGGTCCCGGACAAACCAACCTCAATCTACTTATGGATGTGCAAATGGCACTGACTGTGGAACTCGGAAGGACTAAAATGTATATCAAAGATATTCTAGGCCTTGGAGAAGGTTCCATCATCGAGTTGGACAAGTTAGCTGGTGAGCCGGTAGATTTACTTGTCAACGGCAAACTCATCGCTAAAGGTGAGGTTGTGGTCATCGATGAAAACTTTGGTGTTCGTGTTACCGATATCGTAAGTCCTACCGACCGACTCAAAGGCGAAAAATGATCGACTTCTCCAAGAGATTGTTAAAACAAAAGGGGCAAGTTATGTACTTTTGCCTCATTCTTGTTTTTACAGTTTTTCCTCTTCTTTCACAAGCTGTGGAAACCAAAGAACTTGACCAAATCCTTCGCCAAGAGTTAGGAGATTCTAAATCCAAATCAACGGATTCCAATAATTCCAATCAAGCTCCAAAGTTTGAAGGATCACCTAATTCTAATAAAACGAATGCGGGAGAGGCAACCAAGGTTTCCGAAGAAACCAATCTGATTCAAGAAAGGTATTCAGAAAACCCAGATGATTCTCCTTCTGCGACTTGGATTTTATTAAAAATTTTATTTATTTTGGCCATCCTTGTGGGTGCAGGTTATTTTCTCATATTACAAATGCAAAAAACAAAATCGGCAAAATACCCTGTAAAGGGATTTATGAAGGTTTTGTCTAGTCTCTCTCTCTCGGCAACACAATCCGTACAAATTGTGGAAGTGGGTGGGCGTACACTCGTGTTAGGTGTTGCTGATGGTTCGGTAAGTTTACTCACAGAAGTGACAAACCCGGAAGAAAAATCGCAAATCCAAAAAATGAAAGAGGAAGCCGATCCTTATGTTCCTAATTTTTTAGAATCGGTTCTTGAGAGTTTACAATCTAAAGCCCAAAGAAAAATTCGCATCAACCCATCCAAAATGGAAAGTTTGGAATTTGATGGGGCCGCTGAGATCCAAATAAAGGCCAAAGAAGGACTGGAACGCCTACGCAAACACCGGGAATTGTTAGAGGGAGGGGAATCATGAGAGTTCATTTTTTATCCTTCTGTAAGAGACATAAATCTATTATTTTTCTCATAAGCATTTTATTACTCATCACGGCTGGTGGGTTTACTGGGCTTATGGCCCAAGATAAGGGAACAAGGATTCCCATTCCCAATTTGTCATTTAACGTGAATGAGGCGAAGGGACCAAAAGACACCAGTCTTTCTCTTATGATCCTTTTTCTTGTGACCATTCTTTCTTTGGCTCCGGCCATTGTGATGAGTGTCACTTCGTTCACAAAGGTAGTGATTGTGTTTGATTTTGTGAGAAGGGCACTTTCTCTCCAAAACTTACCACCAAACCAGGTGATGATGGGCCTTGCCCTTTTTGTGACTTTTTTCATTATGGCACCTACCATTGGTAAGGTGAATGACGAAGCCTTACAACCTTTTTTAAACGGAAAAATTGACCAAACAGCTTTTATGGAAGGGTCGATGAAACACCTGCGTCAGTTTATGATCCGCCAACTCGGTCGGGATGGAACCAAAGACGTAGCTTTGTTTTTAAAAATCGGAAAAGTCCAAAATGTAAAGTCCTTTGAAGATGTTCCATCTTATGTTTTGGTTCCTGCTTTTATGTTAAGCGAAATCAAAAAAGCATTTATTATCGGAATTTATATCTTCATTCCTTTTATCGTCATCGATTTGATTGTTGCCTCGGCCTTACTTGCTATGGGTTTTATGATGTTACCTCCGGTGATGATCTCCCTTCCTCTCAAACTCATTCTCTTTATTTTGATTGATGGATGGAACTTACTTGTACTTGAGCTTGTAAGGAGTTATAAATGACAGAAGTCGATGTAGTCAACTTACTTCGGGAAGCATTCATTGTGACTTTAAAGATTTCTAGTCCGATACTCATTACAGCTCTAGTGGTGGGCCTTATTGTTGGTATTTTACAAACAACCACTTCCATCCAGGAACCAACCATCGCTTTTGTTCCGAAACTCGTATCTATATTTGCCGTGATTGTGTTTTTTTCGGCTTGGATGGTGCGAGTGATGACAGACTACACTCGTGAAATTTTTTTTATGATAGAAAAGATATGATATGGAACCATTTGTTTTACACTTTCAATCTTTTCTTTTGGTCTTAGTTCGCCTCCTCGGACTATTCCTTGTGGCACCGTTCTATTCATCGGAATCGATTAATTTTTCTCTACGTATGATCTTTTCCTTTATGGTTTCTCTTATTGTTTATCCGGTAGTTGCGAGTTTTATGCCACCGGTTCCGGGGCATATGATTAACTATGGGATTCTAGTAATTTCTGAGATGTTGATTGGAGTGTTTATTGGTTTTCTCGTCTCACTGGTGTTTGCTGCCTTTCAAATGGCTGGGGAATTCTTTAACAACCAAATTGGTTTTGGATATACGGAAATTTTAGACCCTGTCACTCAAAACTCACTTCCGGCCATTGGTACGATGAAAAACTTAATGGCCACAGCACTCTTTCTTGTGATCGGGGCACACCGGTTTCTCATTGAAACTCTCGCTTATTCTTTTGAAAAAATTCGCATCATTTCTTTTACAGGGCAAGTAAATGCAGGATTGTACCGGCTTATGGAAGAAGCGATTGGTGCCATGTTTGTTGTCGCTTTCAAAATTGCCCTGCCTGTGATGGGGATATTGTTTTTGGTTTCTCTGGCAGAGGGCCTTATGGGAAAGGCCGCCCAACAAATGAATGTGATGTCGATGTCTTTTCCACTCAAAGTATTTATCGGAACACTCACTCTTATTGCGACACTTACCTTCATTGCCACACAAATGGTACAAGGAATCCAGATTTCTATGGATAAGGCTAGTTTACTCATTCGGGAGTGGCCCAGTCTATGAAAAGGATAGGATTCATTGAGTTTAGGTTGAGTAAGGATACCATTCTTATTTGGATTAAATTACTGTTTGGTCGTTTGAAATCTTTCTATTTGACCCACGCTTTTTCTTTGGAATTCGATTTTTTCTCACCGAAAGAAATGAGACCGGTCCTCTCTGGTTTTACTTCTGGATACTATGAGATAAATCTCCAACTTTTTGCTGCTGCCGATGAAGGCCGAACCGAACCGCCAAGTGAACGTCGCAGAAGAGAAGAAAAAGAAAAAGGAAATGTTCCTAAATCCAATGAAGTGGCATCTACGTTAGTTTTGTTAGGTGGGACAGGCGTTTTGTTTGTGTTAGGTGATACCTTTATTAAAAACACTGCGATTTTTATCAAAAAATACCTTCCGATGGGTATGAGGATGGACCGGTTCGGGGCAGAAGAGTTCCGAGTGATTCTTTCTGGAGTATCCCGTGATTTTTTTACTCTCCTTTGGCCTGTCCTTGCTATTACCTTGGTTTTTGCTGTTGTAGGGAATGTGGTTCAGGTGGGATTTATGTTTTCACCAAGAGCATTATCGTTTCGGTTTGATCGAATTGCCCCGAATTTTAAAAGGGTGTTGCCGAACCGCCAAACATTGTTTAACTTAGTTAAGTCATTAGCAAAAGTGGTGTTAATCGGAGCGATTAGTTATATATTAATCTCTGGTGATTTTCTAAAAGTCCTTTTGACAGGAAATATGGGGATGATGCAAGCCATCAAACTCATCACCTATTCTGGATTCAAAATTATGATGGCCGCCGGACTTTTGTTACTTGGGATTGCTGTGGCTGATTTTTTTTTCCAAAAGTCAGAATTTGAAGAATCATTAAAACAAACTCCTTCGGAAGCCAAAAGAGAGATGAGGGAAGATTCTGGGGATCCGGTGATGAAAAATCGTAGGATGCAACTCGCACGGGACATGATGCAAGGAAATATGCTTCGTGAAGTTCCGAAAGCTGATGTTGTCATTACGAACCCCACACATTATTCTGTGGCATTGTCTTATGAAATGGGAAGGGACTCTGCGCCCCGAGTGATAGCCAAGGGTGAAAACCGCCTAGCACTAGAAATACGAAGGATTGCTCGGGAAAATGATGTTCCGATTGTGGAAAGTCCAAAACAAGCACGCCTTTTATATGCACAAGTCGAAGTAGGTAAAGAAATTCCGCAGGAGTTCTTCAATGCGGTGGTTCAAATCCTAATCACTCTTGAGAAGTTTAGAAAAAAAGTAGGAATGGGATAAGCGAATGAATTTTAGAGACTTACTCAAACAATCGGATGTGATTCTAGGAGTGGGGACACTTCTCATTTTGGGGATGCTCATAGTCCCTTTGCCCGGTTTTTTATTAGATATTCTCATTGTGATTAGTATTGGGCTTGGACTCCTCATACTTATGACGGCTCTTTCGGTAACAGAACCGAGTGAGTTTTCTATTTTCCCGAGTTTACTACTGATCACCACCTTGTTTCGGTTAGCCCTAAACGTTTCCACAACAAGACAAATTTTGTCAAAAGGGCCTGCCATGAATTCGAGTGTGATCGAAGCCTTTGGAACCTTTGTCGTGGGTGGGGAATCGGGACTGGGTAAGTATGTTGTAGGACTGATCATTTTTATCATCTTAACGATAGTTCAGGTACTAGTTATCACTAAAGGTGCAACTCGTATCTCGGAAGTGGCAGCAAGGTTTACTTTGGATGGATTGCCACAGAAACAAATGTCCATTGATATGGAACTGAATAGTGGTGCGATTACTGAGGCTGAAGCCAAGGTGAAACGTAAAAAAGTCCAAAGAGAAGTGGATTTTTATGGGGCTATGGATGGAGCTTCCAAATTTGTGCAAGGGGACGTGAGAGCCGGCCTTATCATTACCGCCATCAACTTGCTAGGTGGAATTTTGATTGGATCGACCATTCGTGGAGAATCATTCCTGGCTTCGATTGAAACTTACGGAAAGTTTACGATTGGGGATGGACTCGTTTCCCAAATTCCAGGACTACTTTCTACAACTGCAACCGGTATCATTGTCACTCGTTCTAGTTCTGAAAAGAAACTGACCGTGGAGATCAAAGACCAACTTTTTGGAAACGCCAAAACTTTGTATGTGGTATCAGGTGCCCTCGGCCTTTCTAGTTTGATTCCGGGTCTTCCTTTTTTCTCTCTATTGTTTTTAGCAAGTGCCATCGGGTATTTGGGTTATTCGATTGAAAAAGTAGCCAAAGAAGAAATTAAAAAAATCGAAACTGTGGCACAGGAAAAAGTCCAGGAGAAAAAGCCAGAAAACTATATTAAAGAAATTTCTGTCGAAGCCATTCAGGTGGAACTCGGTCGCGACTTACTCCCGTTAGTGGATTCCTCCTCGGGAGGACATTTACTAGAACAAATTGCCAACACTCGTAAAAAATTTGCAATCGATTTTGGTCTTGTGATTCCTGCGATCCGTATCATAGACAATTTAGAAATCCCCCATGATAACTATAGTATCCGTATCAATGGAGTGGTTGTGGGTCAGTCAGCAGTGAGAGCTGACCGTTTGATGGCCATGAACAACACGGCAAGGAATTTAGATGCTATTATCGGCGAGGCATTTACAGAGCCTGCCTTTGGTCTGAAAGCCACTTGGATTGATCCAAATGATAAAATTGAAGTAGAGAACAAGGGTTATTCGGTAGTAGATCCGTCGACTGTCATCATCACACACTTAAAAGAACTGATTTCCAATTATGCATCGCAGCTTCTCGGACGAGAAGAAGTGAAAGCTCTACTCGAACACTTAAGACAAACTCACCCGACACTTGTGGGAGAACTGGATTATGACAAACAAGGAAGGCTTGGGATCATCCAACAAACCTTACAAAATCTTTTGGCAGAAGGCCTTTCGATTAAAAACCTTCCTAAAATTATGGATGCGATTGCAAACCACCTTCCCAGAACGAACAACCCGTTTGATTTGGCAGAACATGTAAGACAGTCACTTTCACGCCAAATCATCAACGACTTTCTTTCTCCCGATGGTAAGTTACATGTGGTTACCATTGATCCAAGGATCATTGATCGGATGAATAAAAGTATCACACTCGATGAAACGGACGGAAGTAAAATCATCATCCTTCCGCATGATGTGCGTGTGCGAATTTTGGAATCGGTGTATAATGAACTCCAGAAGGCACTCGATGAAAATAGATTCCTTATTTTTGTGGTTTCTCGTTACCTCAGACAAGCGTTTGCATTCTTTTTGACAAAGGAACTCCCTCCAAGGAACTTTGCAGTAATTGCTTCGGAAGAGATCCATAGAGGCGTTCCTACGGAAATTGCTTCGGTTCTGAGCCTTCCCTCCAGAGAGGAACACCCGCAAGAAGCGTAAGGAGATAAGTTTTTGAATCCACAGGTCCCCGTCAGTCGAATCTCCGTCGCTCCGATGATGGACTGGACTGATAGGCACTTCCGCTATTTTATGCGGCTCATCACAAGGCGCGCACTTTTATATACGGAGATGGTGACCACAGGTGCCATCCTCCGTGGAAAAGACAATCATAGATACTTAAGTTTTTCCAAAGAAGAACATCCCATCGCTCTTCAGTTAGGTGGTGATTCGCCGACGGCTCTTGCAAAATGTGCTAAAATTGGTGAAGAATATGGTTATGATGAAATCAATCTAAATGTAGGTTGTCCTTCGGACAGGGTACAAAGCGGAAGTTTTGGGGCATGCCTGATGAAAGAACCAGACCTTGTGGCTGAGATGGTTGCTTTTTGTAAATCCCGAGTCAAAATACCTGTGACCGTAAAACACCGGATTGGTGTGAATGGAAAAGAAAGTTACGAAGACCTATATCATTTTGTATCCAAAATTAAGGAAGCGGGTGTGGACCAAATCATTGTTCATGCCAGGATTGCAATTTTAGAAGGGCTTTCGCCCAAAGAAAATCGAACAATCCCACCACTTCGGTATGAAGATGTTTATTCCTTAAAAAAAGATTTTCCCGATTTGTCCATTGTTATCAACGGGGGAATCAAATCCCATACGGAAATAGGAGACCACCTAACAAAAGTAGATGGTGTGATGATTGGGCGGGTCGCCTATGACAATCCTTTTCTTTTTAGTGAAGTAGATTCTTTGTATTATCATGAGGAAGGTTCCGCAAGGACTCGGGAAGAAGTTCTTTCTGAACTGATCCCTTATGTTCATTTTGTAATCGAGAAAGAGGGAAAGGTTCACTACATCCTTCGCCATATTTTGGGACTCTATCATGGGGAAAGAGGAGCTCGTGAATACCGAAAGTTTTTGACTGATAGAATGCATTCAAACGATGCCAGTGAATCCATTTTAAAAGACTATTTGGCTTTGCGTTAAGGATACGGAGGGCAAAGGTCACCTGCCATCGTTAGATGGCGGGGGACGGGAGCGTTAGCGCACCCCGAAGTAGCCTGACCCTTGTTAGAATAGAAATTTGGCTTGAGGTGAGATTGGGGAACGCCCATAAAAAAGGAAAAAGTCAATCCAATAATTTTAAACTGATTGGTATAGCTTAACCCAGATTAGACGGTCTAACCGGCAGATTCGTTCGAAAAATTCTCCATTTGAACGAAAAAGGGGGCGAAATGGCATCCAAAATCTATTAAAATCAAATGGGTTGACAGGGCGGTTTCCATTCCCAGCCTGGTTAAATTGAGAGGGAATACCATGACCAAGCCACTTACCGTACAAAGTGACAAAACGATGCTTTTTGAGGTGGATAACCCAGAATTTGAAGCCTGTCGGGACCTCATTGCCAAGTTTGCCGAGCTCGAAAAAAGCCCGGAATATATGCATACCTATCGCATTTCTCCACTTTCTTTGTGGAACGCAGCATCCATAAAAATGACTGCAGAAGAGATCATTGAAGGTTTAACAAAATTTGCCCGTTATTCTGTTCCTAAAAACGTAATGAATGAAGTGAGAGAACAAATCTCTCGTTACGGAAAAGTGAAACTTGTAAAAGAAGAAACCGGCGAATTGTATATCATTTCCAATGAAAAAGGATTCATCACAGAAATTGCGAATAACCGGGCCGTTCAACCCTTTGTGGATGGAATGGAAGGTGATAAAATTCGGATTAAAAAAGAATACCGTGGTCACATCAAACAAGCGTTAATCAAAATTGGTTTTCCGGTGGAAGACCTTGCGGGTTACGATGAAGGAAACAAATATCCATTTAACTTACGTCCTACGACAAAAGGTGGAATTAAGTTTGGAATGCGCGACTACCAAAGAGCATCGGTAGAAGCGTTCCATGCTGGTGGACGTAACGAAGGGGGATCCGGTGTAGTGGTTCTTCCTTGCGGTGCGGGAAAAACCATCGTGGGTATGGGGGTGATGCAAATTGTTGGGGCTGAGACTCTTATCCTTGTAACGAACACTTTGTCCATCCGTCAGTGGAGAAATGAAATTTTAGACAAAACGGATATTCCTGAGTCTGACATTGGTGAGTATTCGGGTGAGATGAAAGAAATCAAACCAATCACCATTGCGACATACAATATCTTAACTCATAGAAAGAAAAAAGGTGGGGACTTTACCCACTTCCATATCTTCAGTGCAAACAATTGGGGACTCATCGTTTATGATGAGGTTCACTTATTACCAGCACCAGTATTTCGTATGACGTCCGAACTCCAAGCCAAACGTAGGTTAGGTCTTACGGCAACTCTTGTTCGGGAAGATGGACTCGAAGAAGATGTGTTCTCACTTATCGGTCCGAAAAAATACGATGTACCTTGGAAAGAACTCGAAGCCAAATCTTGGATTGCCGAAGCCAATTGTGTGGAGATCCGAGTTCCTATGGAAGATGACCTTCGTATGAAGTATTCTGTGGCGGATGATCGTGAAAAATTTCGTTTGGCATCTGAAAATCCAGAGAAATTACGTGCCATCAGTTATATTTTAAAGAAACATTCATCTAACAACATTTTGATTATTGGACAGTACATCAATCAGTTGGAAGAAATTTCTCAAACTTTCAAAATCCCTTTGATTACTGGAAAAACTCCTCTGCCTGAAAGACAGGAACTCTACCAAGCGTTTCGTTCTGGCCAAATCAAACAACTTGTGGTATCGAAGGTGGCAAACTTTTCCATCGACTTACCAGATGCCAACATTGCCATCCAGGTTTCGGGAACATTTGGTTCGAGACAAGAAGAGGCGCAGAGACTCGGGCGGATCCTTCGTCCAAAATCCGTAGACAATACGGCTATATTTTTCTCGCTGATCTCGCGTGATACAAACGAAGAAAGATTCGGACAGAACCGACAACTTTTTCTCACTGAACAAGGGTATGAATACGAAATTTATACTTTGGATCAGTTTAAAGAAACTGTTCCGGAAGAATTACTCACTAAATAGAGGACAAAATGAAACTTGTAGCAAGACGACTGGATGTCGTAGAACCTTCTCCCACTCTCGCGATCACTGCAAAAGCAAATCAATTAAAAGCGAGTGGACTTGACGTTGTTGGATTTGGTGCAGGGGAACCTGACTTTGATACGCCAGTGCATATCAAAGAAGCTGCCAAAAAAGCAATGGACCAGGGGAAAACCAAATACACTCCCGTGAGTGGAACTGTTTCTTTGAAAGAGGCAATCATTCGTAAATTTGAAACCGAAAACGGTTTAAAATACGAAAAGAACCAAATCATCGTTGGAACAGGGGGAAAACAGGTTCTCTACAATTTTTTTATGGCAACTCTGAATCCTGGCGACGAGGTCATCATTCCTGCACCGTATTGGGTGAGTTATGCGGACATCGTTCGGCTTGCAGAGGGAACTCCTGTGATTGTTGCAACCGATATTTCCAGTGGATTTAAAATCACTGCCGAACAATTGGAAAAGGCAATTACTCCAAAAACAAAAGTTTTTATTTTTAACTCTCCATCGAACCCAACTGGTGCCGCATACACTCGTTCGGATGTGGAAGCACTCGTAAAGGTTTTGGAACCAAAAGACATCATCACTGTTTCCGATGACATTTATGAAAAAATCATTTATGATGGATTAGAATTTGTAAATCCAGCGATGATCTCTCCCCGAATGAAGGAAAAAACTTTTGTGGTGAATGGTGTGTCCAAAGCCTATTCCATGACTGGCTGGAGGATTGGATACGGAGCAGGGAATGCGGAGATTGTGAAAAACATGGATACTATGCAAGGCCAATCGACGAGCAATGCTTCGTCCATTTCGCAAGCAGCAGCAGAGGCGGCTCTCACTGGGGACCAAGCGCCTGTGGCAGAAATGCTAAAGGCCTTTGACAAACGTAGAAAGCTCATCGTAGGGCTGTTACGCGAGATTCCTGGGTTTGAATGTCGTATGCCAGAAGGTGCTTTTTATGCTTTTCCATATATCTCTGGTGTTTATGAAACTCCCGGATTTAAAAGGTTAGTGGCAGAAAAAAAAGAAAGTTCTTATTCCAAACTTTTTTGTGATATCTTACTCGATAAATACAATGTTGCGGCCGTTCCTGGAATTGCTTTCGGGGATGACAAAGCCATTCGTTTGTCTTATGCGTTAGGTGATAAGGACATCGAAAAAGGTGTCTCTCGCATCAAACAAATGGTTCTGGATTTACAAAAGTAAAATGAATTTCCGCCCTTTACTAAAAATTTTTTGTAGAGGGCCGGTTGCGTTTCGTTTAGGATATCCTAAAGGTTCGGGTTTTGGAAAATTTTCTTTTGTTACCCAAGTTGTATTTTTTTCACTAGTATTTGGTTCGCTTCTAGCGGCCCCAACCATTCAGGAAAAAATTAAACAAACAAAACCATCGGATCTTCGTAAACGTGATTCCAGTTCTTTGATTGTAATTCCTGTAATTGGCCTTAACTTACACTTGTTTGCTGACGAGAAAAGTGATGTTTTGCGCAAACTTAAATTCGGTGAACCCGTGATTTATGATAAGGATTCGCTCGAGAGCCCCAAAGAAGACTGGATTCCTGTTAAGTTGGAAGATGGACTTTCTGGATTTATCAAACGTTCTGCGGTTCGTTCTGTCCCACCGAAACAATATCTCTCCACTTTGTTATTTGAAGCGGAACGAATGATTCTCTCAAAGAACATTGATTTTACGGCCAAACAAGAAATAACCGATACCCTCTTTCACGTTTCCGGCTCTGGGAAATTCACTGGAGATGACTTTATTTTCATTCGAGCAAAGGCTGGATTTTTTTTGAAGAAAACCGTGGATTTGATGAATGAAAAGGAAATCAAACCTGATAATGATCCGTCCACTCTGGAATTTTTAAAACGCCACCAAACTAAGTTATTATATGATTATGCTTCCTCGATATATTATGTAGATTCCAATTATTTTTGGAAGTTACTTGAGTCCTATCCCAAAACAAAACATTCGGATTACGCAGGTTATTTGGCGTCAGAAAGTATGCCAAGTGTAGATTGCGGAACCGATTTAAAATGCAGATTGGAAGAAATGCGTAAGGGAAAACTGCGTTACCTTTATCTTTTCCCCACAGGTAATTATGTAAATTTATACACAAAAGATTTGGTTGCCAATTTACAATCCATGACTAAGGATCCAGATTCTATTCCTTGTTTTTCCCCTGTTGGGGAAGGGATTAAATCTGAGATTAACCAAATGATACGGTATGCCTCAGAAATTGGCCCTAGAGAAAAAAAACAAATCCTTCCTCATTTACAGATTCTAAAGAAGGAATGTTTTCGGTAAGAAGGTTTTTTCTTGAAACTCAGCTATAAACTTTATCCTTTTTTACCAACTGCGGAAAATCAAAAATCTATCGGTGATATTGTCATCTTACACGGGTTATTCGGTTCTTCCAAAAACTGGGTAACGGTGGCAAAGGCACTTTCTGGATTTGGATCCGTTTATACCTTAGACCAAAGAAATCATGGGGATTCACCTCATACAAACGAACATTCCATTAAACTAATGTCTGAAGATTTAGAAGAATTCCTTTCTGATCATCAAATTCAAAATCCAATTTTACTCGGACATTCGATGGGAGGACTTGTTGCGATGTATTTTGATTTTACTCATCAGGGTGTTTTAAAAGCTTTAATCGTTCAGGACATAGCACCTAGGTCCTATCCTTTTGTTTATGAGAAAGAAATCGCATCTATGTCCTTCCCACTTGGTGGATTTTCTACACGAACGGACATTGATACAGAGATGGCAAAATATCTACCAGACACGTTTATCCGCCAATTTTTACAGATGAGTTTGGAACGGTTGGACTCGGGGGAGTATCGTTGGAAACTGAATGTTGCAGGACTGAACCAAGCCAGGCAGGTTTTTGATCATCCTTTTCCAGAGAAAATATCCTCTGATACAAAGGTTTTATTTATTGTGGGCGGAGCTTCTGACTATATCACAAAGGATGATTTGATTTTGATAGAAAAATTCTTTACGAATGTTAAAATCAAAACGATTCCATTCGGTGGACATTACATCCATTTTACCAACCAGAAAGAATATTTGGAAATTTTGAACAAAGAAGTATTATTAATTTCTTGAGTATTTTATTCGCATAACTTGAAATTAAAGCAAGATACGATAAGTTTGCAATAAAAAAAGAAAAATTATACGTTAGTTGGTGAGTTTCTGTTGGAACTAGAATGGTTTTAACGGACGAACAAACAGTAGTCTGGATTTGACTACTGTTCCAATTTGTTTATTCTTCTAGTAACGATCGCAACATCCAAGCGGTTTTTTCATGAATGTCTAAACGTTGTGTGAGTAAATCTAAAGTGGCTTGGTCGTTTCCTTTTTCTGCTGGTTCGTAAGCGGCGCGTGCAGTGCGGATCACCGCTTCGTTTCCTTCCACCAAATGTTTGATCATTTCCTTGGCTTTGGGTACTTCTTTATCTTCTGTTATGCTTGAATACTTTGCAAATTCCCATCCACCCATAGGAGCATAGTATCCGAGGGATCTAATTCTTTCTGCAATGGGATCTATGGCATTCCAAAGTTCTGTGTATTGGGTCATAAACAAAATATGTAGAGTTTGGAACATGGGGCCTGTAACATTCCAATGGTAACTATGGGTTTTTTGGTAAAGAGTGTACGTATCTGCCAAGAGTTTTTTTAAAGACTCTGAGATAGCACTTCTTTCTTCTTCTGGGATTCCAATATTAATTTTCATCATTTGTCCTTAAATTAGCGATTTATTATTTTTTTAGTTCTGAAACAATACGTTCCACCAAACTTTCCGCGACAACGTCGTATTGGCTGGTTGTGAGTAGAATGTCCTCTCGGCTCCAAATGAGTCCGAGTCCTAAACTATATTGGAGAAGGCGACCCATGGTCCAGTCTGCACCAGGTTTTTTGCGTGCATTGACAATAACATGGCCAGATTCAATGTGAACGATTTTTAATGAGACTGTATCTACTAAATTGGGGATGAGTTTGCCTTTTTCATCGTATTTCTTTAGGGCAGATCCTCGTCCAAAGATAAGGGCATCCACACCTAAAACTTTTCCAAGACGAACAGCTGTTTGCGTATCGATAATCCCTGTTTTTGAAAAACTTTGTTCGTTCACTACTTTAGAAAGTTGTTCTCTCTCTATGACTTTGATTGGGAGGAGTTTGGCAATTTGTAATGAGACTGCATCCGTAAATTCGTCCCCCCATTTTGCTTCTTCAATGTCAAAAAGCAAAACAGCGACTTTAGAAATACCCAGGTCTGATTTTCCCGATTCAGGATATTGGACAGCAGCATCCATAGTGCGGCAGTTTACAAACGAAAGGCTAAGAAGGAGGGATAGGCACGCTAAATATAGTTTCATAGATTTCCTTAAGAAATGATGGAAGGATCGTAAGCCGGCAATTCTTTTTCGCATCAAAAACTGGCATTTTGGAAAATTCGCTTTTCCTATTGTGGTCTTTCCTAGATTTTTCCAACTAGGTCCTTTGATGAAAAAGATTCTTAGTATATTTATAATATTTCTCACCTTTTTTTTGCTAGGCGCAGGTTATTACTTTTCATCTTCTATCATCTCCTTTCCTGTCTCCAACTTAGAGGAAGATAAGACGAGATTAAAGATCAAATCCTTTGCCGATTTTGGGCTTCCTGACCCAGAATCTGTTCGGTTTCAAAATGGAAGTTTGCGACTGCGCGGTTGGTATTTCAAAAACCCTAAAAAGAAAAAATGTGGTGTTGTTTTGCTCCATGGACACAAAAGGACCCGTTATAGCGTTCTCAAATATGCACCTCTATTTTGGAAACGAGGTTGCAGTTTGTTTACTTATGACGCTCGCCACCATGGAGAAAGTGCGGGGGAATACGGAACGTACGGGTTTTACGAAAAACATGACTTGGAACGTGCGATGGAATTTTTTTCTGAGATTAGTACTGTTCCCGAAGAAGCGATTGGAGTTTTTGGTGCTTCCTTTGGGGGGGCGACGGCCTTACAATATGCAGAAGGACGAAGTGACTTTGCCTTTGTGATTGCGGATTCTCCTTTTATGGATATGCGTTCGATCGTAGAAAAACGTGCTGTCGATATTTATTCCCCTTTAGTTCTCTTTCTTTCTCCTATTGCTCTCTCTCTTGCGGAACTGAGGGCAGACTTTCTTGTGGACGAAGTGTCCCCGAAAAAAGCGGCCAAATTCATTTCTATACCAGTCCTTATCATCCATTCCAAGGAAGATGAGGTTACACCTGTTTCTCATTCAGAAGAGATTTTCCAAAATTTAAAATCAAATCGTAAACAACTATTGGTTACAGATTGGGGTGCACTTCATTGTAAGTCGATAGATACACGTTTTACTGAATATGAAACGATTGTGAATTCTTTTTTGAAGGAAAATACATTCTTTCCCAAATGATTTCCTTTTTTAGCGGATCTTAATCAATCGAGGGACATCTTCCCAGTTTCCATCATCTTTTGTAAAACGAGTGAGAAAAACTGGTAAGGAGCCAATTCCAATAGGCCCATAAATCGACCAACTATAGTTTAATTTTCCATTGGCAGATTGCAATTGTTCTGCATTGGCTATTGGAGAATTGTATTCGTTAGGAATTGGTGGTAAGGGAAAGGCGCTGGCTAACGAATCTGTACTTCGGTAGATTTCTATGGTAGTCGCTGCAAATGTTGGTTGGGTTGAAAGGATAAAAAAGTCTGCGTTTCCAGAACTTTTGACACTACGAAGGAGTGGGTTGCCATTTGCTAATAAGGTGGTAAAACCTGTGATTTGACTTGCATTTCTTGAAATTGTTGGACTGGCTCCTGCATAGTTGTCAGTGGGAAAAGTAAATCCTATAACCCCACTATTCGTCAATAAGGCAACTAATTTCCCCCTCACATGAAATGGGGGAGTTTGGAATGTGTACCCACCTCCACCGGTATCAAAAGTCACAATACGATTGGAGAGTCCAACACTGTCCAAGCTACGGACTTGGTATGTTGTATTACCTAATGGTGGAGAAGATGAACTTTGGCATTGTAGGTATTCTGTTCCACCTACATTCACTAATTGGTAAGATAAGGCTGTCAGATTCGGTTCAGCCACCGCACAACTAAATCCCAATACAACATCTTGGTTTACTGCAAAATTTTCGTTTAAAAGAGTTGGCCTGGTTTGTGTTCCTGAACTGTAAGTTGGCGTCACAAGGTAACGTCCAGAGAAGTAATAGGCAGGGTAAATCCAAGGAAACATATCGGGTCGATATAAGTTTGCATCGGAGGCAATGGGAAGGTTTATGACTTCACTTGTGCTAGGGAAAGACTGGTGGATTTTAAAAATTAGGTTTCTATTGGATTGATAGGTTCCGGGAGCTGGGTAGGTTGCCCTTTCTTCCGATAAGAAAAAAACATATTCCGATCCATTAAACATTGGTTTGGAAATTTTTAAAAAGGTTTCGTATCCTGAATCTACTTTTAGGTTTACTCCATCAACTTTTGTTACTTGGTCATAATTCTCCCCATCGGCGCTGGAAATGATATATCCTGTGGATGAATATTGAGTGGATGAAGTGTAAGAGGTTTGTATTTGTAAATAGAGAAACTGTCGCCCGTTGGCTGATCCAAGCGAGGTAAATACGTTAGACGTTCCCAAACGATTTCGGTAATTGGCTAGGTCTTCCAAAAAAAACTGAGTGGGACCACTTTGAGTTAGCCAGAAGAACGATTGTTTGGTGATTCCGTTATAAACTCGAAAACTAGCATTTCCAACAACGGCATTCCCTGAATTTTTAACTGTGATTTTTGCAATTCCTCTTTCGCTGAAGAATAAAAATCCCCGTCCATAAGTATCCAAAGTAACAGTATAAGGTTGGATATTGCCTGATTCTCCGAAGGGCGAAACAGGAACCCCATTTTCATCGGCTTCATTAAAGACAGAATATTCAACAATGCCATTCACATAAGGATTGCCATTGGAATCTGTAAACTTCATAAAGGTAACGGTTTGGCTGTAGGTGTTAAAAGCATCGGCTAATGCAAGATACCTTAGTAATGTTTGTAAGGTACCTAAGTCTTGGGATGGATCCAAATCAGAAGGTTTAAAAATTTTGCATTGAAAGGAGAAAAGAATCAGTAGTAGTATGGTAAGTAATTGTTTCATAAAAATCCCCTTAGAATAGAAGTGAATAACGAACTTCGGCGTACACTGAATTTGTCTGTGGTCGAATTCCAGTAATGGAATATGGCCTATCCCAACTCGTTTCAAAATCCAAACCTTCTTTGATTTGTTTTCCACCAGTGCTGACTGTGGGCCGGTCTGGATAACTGTCTTTTCCTATCATATAAGCATGAACCACATTGGTGATGTAGATGATACCAGCTGTTCCCAGTCCTGCTAAATATTTGGTATTGGTGCTTTTCGCATCCTCTCGACTTTTTGCAATGTAATCTTCTGCAATGGAAGACTCTGCAAATACTTGGAAAAATTCGGAAGGCAAACTGATGTTTTGTGCATTGAGTCTTGTGCCTGGCCCTCCTATTTGGTTGAGCAAAATCATAGTATCATAATGAGATTTTGAGTTTTGTTCTTCTGTGTGAAGCGGGCCTAATGTATACAAAAGAGTTCCAAAGAATAAGGTGCTAAATGTTCCCGCAGATACCTTTGATCCTCCGCAGAATTGACCCCATCCTGGTATTAGTGCTGATCGCCAAATAATAGCGAAACGACCGCCGCACTTAGTTGCGGCAGGCGAAGGGCCGAGTTTTCGAGTTGCAAGCCACTCCGCTTCTGCCCTGGCTTCTTTTTCTGCTAAAGTTTCTTTGTTTTTTTTCGCTGCGAGTTTTGTTTGTTCGGCAAGTTTTGTTTCCTCTTCCAAGCGTTTTTGTTCTTTTGCTTCAGCAAGTAACCGTTCTTTTTCTAGTTTGGCTTTATCTCTTTCTTCTTTTTCGCGTAGTTTCTTTTCTTCTGCGATTCGAATTTTTTCTGCTTCTTGCTCAGTTACATCTTTATAAATTACTTTTAGGATTTGTGATTTAGAAATGGTTTGTGGGCCTTCTGCGGTTTGTACTGTAAGTCCGCGTTCGTTTTGGTCAGTGACTTTCCCTTTTAGAGTCTTTCCATTTTTTAGAATGACTGTGTTCACTGCAAGGAGTGGGAAAGATAATAACAAAAAGAAAATTAAGAAGGTGAAATTTTTCATATAAGGAGATCCATTATAGATTCCCAAAATTTTTGCATTTGTTCAAGAAATTGCAAGAGAATTTTCGAAGGGTTGTTGGATGAAAATTCACTTCAAAGATATTCTCCAATTCGAAAAAATCTTTGCCCTTCGATTCAAATTTCGAAATTCCGCTTAAATATTTTTAAAAAGATAAATTTATATATTTTTTTTCGCCTCAATAAATTCATTTAGGAACTTCATTGCCTATCGAGTGTTTCAGTGTTTGTGGAAAGAAAAATTACCTTCCGAAGATAATAATTATTGTTATATGTTCAATTATGCAAATTATCCTACTTCTATAAAAATTCAATTTTCAGCGAAGTTTTCATGAATGGTAAGAGGAAAAAGGTGTGATGATTGACTCAGAATGGTAGTGATTAGCCATAACTAGAAACAAATTTAAGCCTTCTACTGTTTGGTAATTCCCTAAGATTAGCTTCTCGTTAAATCCTTTCTTATTTCCAA
The DNA here is from genome assembly GCF_000332455.1 of Leptospira vanthielii serovar Holland str. Waz Holland = ATCC 700522. GTDB lineage: Bacteria > Spirochaetota > Leptospiria > Leptospirales > Leptospiraceae > Leptospira_A > Leptospira_A vanthielii. The sequence goes on from NZ_AOGY02000024.1 coordinate 233,807, forward strand.
GCCGCTAAAAACGGTGGAAGCCCTTTTTTAGAACGTTATTAACGGAAAAATGAATTTTTTTTATTTGGATGAGAAAATGCGATGGGCATCGAACCAAAGCTTACCTACATTCGCATTTTATAATATAAATGCGAAATCTTAGGCCAAACAATATGCGAGTCCAATTCCAGTCTTTCCTTTTCTCACTACTCATACTTCTTTTCGGCAATTGTGTTTTTCTTTTACCGAATGGTACTCCACAACAAGGGATTAGTCCTTTTGCCTTTTTACTCGGTCTTGTGGGTGGATCCCCGAGTTCAGCCCAAAACCTAACACCTGGCACCGCTGTGGATCTGTCAGCCGATGGAGTCCCGGATGGGACGCTGGTCGATTCGGATGGAGACGGGGTCTCTGATGGAATCACTCTTAACGGTGGCACAACTCCGAATCTTTTGTTACTCGATACCAATGGAGATGGGATTCCCGATGCAGTTGATTCCAATGGAGACGGAATCGCGGACTATTACATCAGTCCTAATCCTCCTGGATTTTTGACATCAGGCCCCGGTGGGTCAGGAAATCCTGTCGTGATCATTGTGGATGCAAATGGCAATCCTCTTGGGTTCGATACCGATGGGGACGGAACACCGAATGACACTACTATTGTCGCTATCCTAAATGATACAACTGCACCAATACTCACTAGTTCATTGTTAGCTGGCACATTTTCAACCACCCAATCTACGACCTTGACATGTACGGACAATCGAGCACCAGGCTCCATCGTATATACCTTAGATGCCACAATCCCTGGTTTTTCGCCTAAGAATGGTGTGGTGATCACTAAATCCTCCAAAGCCATCTCCTTATCCAAAGAGGGACCTCATGCTCTTAATGCATTTTGTCGTGACCTAGCAGGAAACCTATCCGCACCGCTTAGCATTGTGTATACGATCGATACCCAAGTTCCCGCTATTACCATTGTAAACCAATCCTCGCCTGCCATCAGTTCTCAAGCGGGCGCCATCAGTAGTTCCACAGCAACGTGGAGGTCCAATCGCTCTGGTTCATTCACCGTCCGCGAAGGGAGTGCTTGTGATTCCGGAACTATCGCCGCGACTGGAACGGCTATCGCAAACGTTGACCAAACCTTCGTTCGATCTCATACTCACTTTACAGGCGAAGGCACGAAGACTTACCGTATCTGTGTCACTGGTTCCAATGCCCTTATTGGTTTTGCCGTAGTTTCTTTGCAAAGGGACGATACGGCTCCTGTCGTGTCTGCTGATCCTGGAGCAGGAAGTTACGGAACGGCCACTTCGGTTTCTCTATCCTGTTCTGACACCGGTGGAAGTGGATGTGATCAAATTGCTTATGCGGTTCAAGCAGGATCGAATCCAACAAATCCAGCTATTCAAGGGACAACAGGAACTATAATCAGTGGGACATTATTTTCTGCCGCCATTGCCTTGACAGATGGATCTGTCACCTATACAAAGTTTGTGGCTCGTGACAAAGCGGGCAATGTATCGAGTGTGAGTTCACAAAATTATACTGTAGATACGCAAGCGGCCACCATCACAGTCAATTCGCACACAGCAGCTATCAATGGATCATCCAATGTTTTGCTCCATTGGCAAAGTAGCAAAGCAGGTTCCTACCAAATTCGTTTGGGCGGGTCTAGCTGTTCCAATGGAACGGCACTCACCAATACTGGTTCCAATTCAAATGTAACGGGTAATATTGCTGCCGCATCAGATACATCCAGCACCATTGCTAACTCACAGTTTGTGGAAGGGGACAATACCATCCGCATTTGTGTGGCGAACTTAGTTGGAAGCTTTGGTTCTACCACACGCACATCAAATAAAGACACAACCGCTCCAGTTGTGACGATGGCATCTCCAACAGGAACAGGCCCATTTGCCTCTGGAACCCAACTCCAACTCAGTTGTTCCGACACTGGTGGTTCTGGATGTGACAAAGTCATTTATACACTCAATGGCACAGAACCAACGTTTGACGGTTCGGGAGAAGTCACAAATGGAACGGTATATGCAACAGCAGTGGCCTTATCCAATGGGAGTAACCAAGTCAAATACTTAGCTCGTGACTTCGCGGGAAACTTAAGCACAGCTGGAAGTCAAAGTTTTCATGTGGGCCCACCCAATGCTCCTGCCTTTGTGGAAGCGCAAGCTGGAGGAACCAGTGCCGTTGTACAATGGTGGCCGGTCACTGGTGCCACATCATACACTGTGTACTATAGCACAAGTCCTGGTGTAACTACAGCTTCAACTAGTTTTGGGCCAGTGACGGATCCTTATGCGACCATTACTGGGTTAAGTGGTGGAACTTTGTATTACTTTAGGGTGGTGGCTAGTAATGCAGCTGGTGCAAGTGCATTGTCGTTGTTGGATGCGGGTGCGTTGACTACTGCGACACCTCCAGGAACAAGCGCGACAGGGATGCATATAGATATATCTGCGGGACAAGGGACTAGTTCTGGACAGACTCCCAGTGTTGTTTTAGACACTGTTAATGGAAAGTTACTCGTTGTTACTATGAACGGAGCGAACTCTAACAAGCCGAGTCTTTTCCGATGTAATTTGGATGGAACAGCTTGTACTCACACAGATATATCTGTGGGACAAGGGACTAGTTCTGGACAGACTCCCAGTGTTGTTTTAGACACTGTCAATGATAAGTTACTGGTTGTTACTTGGAATTACGGTAACGGATCCAGACTCAGTCTTTTTCGTTGTAATCTAGACGGAACTAGCTGCACGCATACTGATATATCCGCGGTTACTGGGCAAGGGAATAGTTCTGGGCAGTATCCCAGTGTTGCTTTAGACTTTGCCAATAAAAAATTGCTCGTTGTTACTCGGAACGGAATGAACTTTCAAAAACCGAGCCTTTTTCGTTGTAATCTAGATGGAACAGCCTGCACCCATACAGACCTGTCCGTTGGACAAGGCTATGGTTCTGGATATTTTTCCAGTGTTGTTTTAGATACGGTTAATGGAAAGTTACTCGTTGTTACTATGAACGGGGCGAACTCTAAAAAGCCGAGTCTTTTCCGATGCAATTTGGATGGAACAGTTTGTACTCACACAGATATATCTGCGGGACAGGGGACTGATTCTGGCTCTAACCCCCGTGTTGTTTTAGACACTGTTAATGGAAAGTTACTGGTTGTTACTTGGAATTACGGTAACGGCTCCAAACTCAGTTTTTTTCGGTGCAATCTAGACGGAACTAGCTGCACGCATACTGATCTATCCGCAGTTACGGGGCAAGGGAATGGTTCTGGGCAGTATCCCAGTGTTGCTTTAGACTCTGCCAATGGAAAGTTACTCGTTATTACTACGAATGTAGCGAATTCGTATAAACCCTCTCTTTTCCGCTGTAATCTAGATGGGACCGCTTGCACCCATACAGACCTATCGGTGGGACAAGGGAGTAATTCTGGTTATTATCCTAGTGTTGTTTTAGACTCTGTTAGTGGCAAAATAATTGCAGCCACGCAAAACGTTGCTAACTCAACCAAAGCTTCTATCTTTATCTGGTAACCAACCACTTTGGGTGAGACCGAAGCGATAGTGCACCCCGAAGCAACCCGATCGGATTTAGAGTTTGGGTATTTACCTGTGAGTCCATCGGCAGTAAGTTATGGGCAGAATGCTCGCGAGGGTTATGGGTATATGCAGTTTAA
>NZ_AOGY02000023.1 GCF_000332455.1 Leptospira vanthielii serovar Holland str. Waz Holland = ATCC 700522
AACTTAGCATAGGGCACAGCAGATAACAGCGCGGAAACGCTTCGCTTCGGGACGAGCCCTCGCTTGGGCTGCGCCACATAGGCTTCTGGCACTCGTTTGCATCCGCAAACTACGTGCCAGTCCCTAACGTCCCGTTGGGACTCAGGGCCAGCCTACGTCGGTTAGCCTAGTTCGTTATGCGACAGTCAGCAATGTATGCCTCAGGACATGGGTAACACTAAGGAAAATATTGATTTTTATGAATTGACAAATCAACATATATATATACTATGTAATATATATGAATCGCGCAAAATTATTCAAAAACGGTGATAGTCAAGCGGTAAGACTCCCAAAAGAATTTAGATTCAAGGGAAAAGAAGTCTACATTAGAAAAGACGGAAATTGTGTAATCATATCTCCAATCGATGATGCTGTTGATAGACTATGGAAGTCACTCAATGATTTTTCAGGTGACTTTCAAATTGAAAGAAATCAGCCAGAATCTTTTGATAAGAGAAATTCGATATGAGTCAGTATTTGTTAGATACAAATACCTGTATCTATATCATTAATAAAAAACCTGAAAACGTTTATCAAAAATTTAAAAAAGTTAGCTTAGATAATATTTTCATTTCAACCATTACTGAATTCGAATTAAAATATGGTGTTCAAAAAAGTCAAAAAGCAGATCAAAACCAAAAAACTCTTAATGAATTTCTTGGTTATCTAAACATTATTCCTTTCGACTCAGAAGCTGCTTCGATAGCTGGATCTATTAGAACAAGATTAGAAAAGAAAGGAGAAATTATAGGTCCCTATGACTTACTCATTGCTTCTCAAGCTATCGCCAATGACATTATAATAGTTACGAACAATGAAAAAGAATTTAAGAGAATTAAAGAACTTAAAATAGAAAACTGGATTAATTAAACTGCTGACCTTCGCATAACAGCAACTAACCGCTTCGCTTCGGGACAAGCCCTCGCTTGGGCTACGCCACATAGGCTTCTGGCACTCCCCTTGCGTCCGCAAGTGTCGTTCCAGTCCCTAACGTCCCATTCGGGACTCAGGGCCAGCCTACGTCGGTTAGTCTAGTTCGTTATCTGCAATTTTTCAAAAACCGGTATAAAAATGAATAAAAATAGAATAATTGATATCAAGTTTAATAAATTTCCTAAAACCCCTTTAATAAAAAAACTATCAGTAAATGGTAAATTTTTAAGTTATATATCTGATATAAAAATAAATTTAGATAAATTAGCAAGAATGTACTATATAGAGGAATTTAATTGTTACAAATCTCTCTATGACTATCAAGATTTTCCAGCCCTGCGATTCCTAAAAAGAAATACAAATTATTTTACTTTTCAACTGTCACAACCAGGTTCATCTAAAGATTCTAGGAAAGAACAATCAAGAGTAATCGGACAAACGATATGTAGATATTTCTTATACTATAGACTCAATAAAACTTACATATCTCATATAGGAACGTATATTGGAAAACAACTCCATAATTCATTTGGAAATACTAAAATTGAACGAATTAAAAAAGGAGATACTCCAGATTTTATAGCAGCAACCTCACCATCAGACATTTGTATTGCTGAAGCGAAGGGAAGCCGCAAAATAATAAATTTCTCGGACAAAAAATTTAAATTATGGAGAAAACAATTTAAAACTATTAAAATATCGCAAAATCACCTTCCAATTAAATTGAAAGGATATATTTCTTTAATTGTAATAGCAAATGAGAGAAATAAAATTAAAAAAAGCCAATTACTAATCGAAGATCCAGCAACAATAGGGAAAGAAAAAGATGAAAATTTAGACCTTTTCAACTTGATAAAATGCGGCCACTACTGTGAATTGCTTGGAAAAATTGGCTTAGATTTTATTGGAGATTCTTTATTATCTATAAATAAAATATCTGAAAATGAATATTTTGAATTCAATACATTTACTTTAAAAGTAGACACTGACTCTCCTGCTTTTGACACCTATGTTGGTGTATTATTTCAAGATCAACCAAGTTTGAAATCTAGAATATTTCTTACTTGGCTTGACATCAATAAATACCAAACAAAATGGTTTTGGGGACTTAAACTAACTACGTTTAAAAGCCTTCTTGAAGTAGCACGCGGAAATTTTAATAACATAAATGATATTAAAGAATCAAAAGATTATAAATTTAACAATTCAATATATTTGTTTAGAGATAATTCTGTGATTTGTAATTCGAATCTAGTTAGTTTCTCAGAACGTATTAAAATTTAGTTAATTGAAAAACTGCAGATAACCGCGCCTTAACGCTTCGCTTCGGCACGAGGCCTCGCTCGGTCTGCGACACATAGGCTTCTGGCACTCCCCTTGCTTTCGCAAGTGTCGTTCCAGTCCCTAACGTCCCGTTGGGACTCAGGGCCAGCCTACGTCGTTAAGGCTAGTTCGTTAATTGCAATTGGTTAATTCTATTCTAAAAATCCAGCGCGCAATTTTTCTTAAAAGGTGAGAGTCCAACTTTGCTCAATTCAATAATAGATCTTTATATCGGTTTAATTACTTTGTTAATGATTCAAGCGCTTTAAAGAAAAGAATAAGAATTAAGAGATTTATTTCGCTACATTTCCTATTATTTTTTGGTCACGGTTTGCATGGTTCAAAAACGATTATCGAGCTTTGAAGACAAAGAATAAGAATGAAAATTTGCGCACTGGGATTTCAAACACTTCGTATTATTAGCAAATACAACACAAAACCAACTGCAATTAACTACCGCTAACCACTTCACTTCGGGACTTCGCCCTCGCTTGGCCTTCGGCACATAGGCTTTTGTCACTCCTCTTGCTTACGCAAGCCTCGTGCCAATCCCTAACGCCTCCTCCAGAGGCTCAGGGCCAGCCTACGTTGGTTAGCTAGTTCGTTATACGAAATTG
>NZ_AOGY02000022.1 GCF_000332455.1 Leptospira vanthielii serovar Holland str. Waz Holland = ATCC 700522
AAATTAGATATTTAAAACTTAATTCTTCAAATTTTTANGTTTTGAATTTTGAGTTTCATTTGTTTAATTTGATATTCTGGTTAATCATGGAATATTCATTGTGCAAACAAATATTTCGATCTTTCAGTTTGCAATTTATTAATTATTTTGTTAAATTGAGTATTAAGTTCTACTTCATTTATTTCATTACGATAGATGAAATAATATTTCAATGGATCAGTCAGTAAATCTGGAAATTCTTCACCAAGTAATACTTGCTTTCTATTAACTTTATCCAAATTTTCCATTTTTTTAAATAGAATATAAGATAATATTGAATCCAATTGAAAATTCAGGTTTTTGAAATCCGCTTTAGACTTTAAATCGATAAAAAATTGTCCTCTATCGTTTGTTATTATTAAATTATAATCTTTATATGACAATTCAACAATGGCCCCCATTCCTGGACCCACAGTTTTTGAATAAAATTTGAATTTATATTTTTCAAGTTCAAATTTGTAAGATTCGATATAGTTTATTAAGTTTTTTTCGAAGGAATCGTAAAGGTTCATATATATATAATGATTTATTGCGAGCTTAATCTTTTGCTTAAATAGTGAAATTGATCTAAGATTCAAGATATCTTATCGTATTTTTTCTTAATTCATTTTTGGGACATTGCGCATAACGAACTAGACTTACCGAAGTTCCCCGACCCTGAGTCCCAACGGGACGTTAGGGACTGGCATGTAGCTTGCGAATGCAAGGCGAATGCCAGAAGGGGAATTTGCCGGAGGCCGAGCGAGGCCTTGTGCCGAAGCGTAGCGGTAAGTCGCTGTTATACGAAGTTGCTAATTGTATGTTTACCAGTTTCTGTAGAAAGATTGAGAGAGGTCACTAGTTATTACAATTAAAGAGAAATTAATCGCAAAAAATATTAGCATCATTATAACTAACTCAGTAGCTGTATCGGTTGAAAGTTCGACCGTTAATTTCGGATATTTTTCACCATCAAATTCCTTCCAAAATGGCTTAGGTAATTCATTCGGATTTTTTTGGAATTTTTCTTTTAACGAATCGTTTGATTTAAATTTAATATTCAGAAATTCTTTAAATTTGTGAATATTTTCTTTTTTCCATAATCTTCTTTTTTGGTATGAGATAGGTGCGCTTATTATGTAAAATGAAATCAGTATTATGATAACTAATAGAAATGCGATTGCAATTATATAGAAGAATTTTCGAAAAATAGAAGGCAAAAATTCTGAAAAATAATATGGCTTAGGCTTATTTTCAGAGTTGTTATATACAATATCTCCGTCCAGTAATTGCCTTTTTTCGGTTTCTAGAAATAATCTTCTGTCTATTTCTGGAGTTGGGGTCTCTACGTAAAAACTTAATACAATCCTCTCGTTTTTCCTCCATTGGGAAAATTCTAAAACAAAATTACGACTTTTGAAAAAATGTGTAAGTGGTAAATCGGAGTAAATTTTCTCTACTTTCAATAACTTATATGATTTAGGTAGATAAAAAGTTAAATTATCATTAATTATATTCTTTTGGTTCCCTTCACCAACTATGGTTTTATCGCTTGTATTGATGATTGTAACAGTAACTTTCCAGAGGTGACGAATTTTTATATTATTAAAATAATAAATTCCTGCAAGTTCAGGTTCTTTTATGTCAGTTAAGTTTGTTAAACGTTCGTATCCGTTATAATTGAATTCAAGTTTTGATAGATTAGAGCTGGAAAAGAAGTAAAGGTATATTGTTGTTACTGATGCTATAAATCCAATGATTGAAACTGTCCAATTTAGTATTCTTTTATAATTCATTTATTTGTTTACTTGAGATTTCTTATTATTTATAATAGCTTGAATTTTTCAATTATTAATGAATGAAATTTAGCAATTTCGTATAACGAACTAGCTAACCAACGTAGGCTGGCCCTGAGCCTCTGGAGGAGGCGTTAGGGATTGGCACGAGGCTTGCGTAAGCAAGAGGAGTGACAAAAGCCTATGTGCCGAAGGCCAAGCGAGGGCGAAGTCCCGAAGTGAAGTGGTTAGCGGTAGTTAATTGCAGTTGGTTTTGTGTTGTATTTGCTAATAATACGAAGTGTTTGAAATCCCAGCGCGCAAATTTTCTTTCTTATTCTTGGTCTTCAAAGCGCGACAATCATTTTTGCATCATGCAAACCGTGACCAAAAAATAATAGGAAATGTAGCGAAATAAATCTCTTAATTCTTATTCTTTTCTTTAAAACGCCACGTATCATTACAAAGTAATAAAACCGATATAAAGATCTATTATCGAATTGAGCAAAGTTGGACCCTCACCTTTTAAGAAAAATTGCGCGCTGGATTTTTAGAATAGAATTAACCAATTGCAATTAACGAACTAGACTTACCGAAGTTGTCCGACCCTGAGTCCCGACGGGACGTTAGGGACTGGCACGTAGCTTGCGGAAGCAAACGAATGACAGAAGGACAATTTGCCGTAGCCCGAGCGAGGCCTTGTGCCGAAGCGTAGCGGTAAGGCGCTGTTATATGCAGATACGTGGCGT
>NZ_AOGY02000021.1 GCF_000332455.1 Leptospira vanthielii serovar Holland str. Waz Holland = ATCC 700522
TTCGGAAGCAGAAACTGCCTCTGTCACCAAAATCAACATTGCAGCCGCAGAACCGTCGTCAGATGCCTTTTCCGGAATACAGTTCATAAATACAAAGGTAGAATCAAATTTTTAACGCAACACCGATAATCTAATGAATAAGGTGTTAATAAATGAATCATTATACAAGAATTAATTTGAAAGAAAGGGAAGTAATTGCTGAGATGCGATTTAAAGAGGAAAGTATTAGAAGTATAGCTAAGATACTGAATCGAAGTCCTTCAAGCATTTCCAGAGAATTATCTAAAGGTTATTCAAGAAATTCTTTCATTAATTATTCAGTATCAAATGCTCAAATCATTTCACAGAAGAATGAAAGTTCCAGAAATTCTGGTAAAATAAAGTTGCAAAAACATCCAAATTTACGAAAATTTATAAAATCTAAATTAGAACTTAAATGGTCACCAGAGCAAATAGAGATGTCTTTAAAAGAAAATCTGCCAAGCGGAATTACAGAATCAGTTTCCCATCAAACTATTTATACTTATATCTATCTTTTACCGAGAGGCGAACTAAAAAAGGAATTGCAAAGCTATCTACGCCGAAAGATGAAACCCTACAAAAAGTCGAAAAATACTGATAATAGAGGTAAAATACCAGACATGATAAGCATTGAAGAACGACCAAAATCAGTTGAAAAAAGATCAATTCCACGACATTGGTAAGGTGATTTGATAATTGGAAAGAATCACAAAAGTGCAATTGGTACAATTGTAGAGAGAACTACTAGAAATGTTATACTGGTTCCTTTAACAAGCACAGATGCTGAGACCGTCAGAAAAAGTTTTGCCAAGGAACTAAAAAAAATGCCAACAGAGCTTAGACTTTCGATAACTTATGATCAAGGTAAAGAAATGAGTAACCATAAGCTATTTACAAAAGATACTCAAATGAAAGTATATTTTTGTCATCCGGGAAGTCCTTGGGAAAGGGGGACTTGTGAAAATACGAATATGCTAATAAGAGATTTCTTTCCTAAAAAAACTGACTTTAATGATATATCAAGAAAAGAACTGAAAAGAGTCCAAAAGCTTTTAAATGAGCGTCCAAGAAAAACGCTTGGCTGGAAAACTCCCGCGGAAAAAATAAAGGAAGTGTTGCGTTAAACTTTAGAATCTATCAATCTATAAAGATGTTCGATTTTCAAAGGACAAAAGTCCTTATAAAACTCATTTCGGAATTTTTATTAGAGGTGGAGGTAAAAAAATAGAAGGCACTGGTTATTATTTGCACATAGAACCGAACGGATCCTTAATCGGTGGTGGCTGTTATCAACCGGATCCAAAATCATTGTATAAAATAAGAGAAAGGATGATTGCCGATTCAAAAAAAATCCAACAACTTTTGAACGAGCGTAAGTTTGTTCAGGATTTTGGAAAAGAGTTTTATGCTGAAAAATTAAAAACGGTACCGAAAGGTTTTGCTAAAGACCATCCCATGATCGAACTATTAAAATACAAAGGATTTGCTGTGGCCAAAAAAATAAAAAATACCGACTTAACTTCCAATGACTTTGCAAAGGAAACTGTGAAATCATTTAGAAACTTATATCCTTTGAATCAATTTCTGGAAGAGGCGATGGGTAAAAAATAAAGACAAAATTTATTGATTACCTATGCCATGAATGGATCGATTGATTTTCTTTCTTAAGTTTTTCTGTATCTTCTTTTTCTTTTATTTGTTTGGTTTATGCAAAAGAAGATACAAAACAAAAATAATCACAAGAGCAGAATCAAACACTAAAGCCAGTCCTGATTTTGCAAAGTAGGCGCTTCCATAAATAAGATTGAGAATAACAAAAGTGCTTTTGCTAATCGAAGCAACGACCAGAACCAAATTGCGATTTGGTTCGTTATAAGCTCCATAAATCAGCATCCCTCCAACAAGGGCAATGAGAGCTCCCCAATTCCGAACAATGATATTGGATAAATCACCGCTGAGAGTTTCCCCAAAAGTTAAAGTAAGTCCTAAGCTGGGGTGTAGTGCAGAAAGGATCATGGAACAAGTGATGATCCCGGAAACAAGCATAATCCATTTGATATGGGAAAAGATAAAATTCATTTTAAATACCTCGGAGGTAAATGAAACAGAAATTGATGGAAATGCCAGAGTTTTATTTCTTAGAGAACAGTAAAACATCAAAAAGGTGATGTTTTACTGTTGTTTTTTAGTTACAGTCCCTTGGTACAACGAGCTCGAAAAGAAATCGTATTGGTTGGAGGAGTAACCGCACCAAAGATTTTATCTACAGCACAATTTTTTACCTGAATGTCATAGATTGTTGTGCTGTTTTCCAAGATCTTTGTTTCGCAAACGACTGCTGGATCATACCCACCACCTCCTGGCATATCAATATTAAATATAAAAGTTGGTCCTTGTGGGGTAAGGAATACATTTGTAGTCGCAGTGAAATCAACTTTATGTAGATAGAAAAGAGGTAACGTTTGGTCATTCCCTGGAACCATAATATTATCATTTCCATTCACATTCAAATCACCACGACAAACGCCAAGTGTTTTGGTATACTTTGTATCTCCGACTGTAATCTCTACCGTATTCATGGCTGGTTGAGGTAAATTTTCCTCTGCTTTAGGGAGGCTTAATAAAATAGCAGTGTATAAATCGTTAGACTTACTCTTGTTTTTATCGTAACCGTCGCCACCACAGTGCAATAATGACACAAACAACAAACAGAATAAAGGTGATAAATACTGATTCGGTATTTTATTTTCTTTTATAGAAGGTTTTAACAATGGATTCTCCTTCTGATGGATTTAATCCAATCAGATTAATTAAGTTATATTAACCATAACTTGAATAAAAAGATTTGTCGTCCTGGGACGGGAATTCGGAGAAATAAATTGGCTACTATTCAATAAGGGTTGTTAAGAACTAACGATTGTCATATTAAGCGCTACGGAATTAAGATTTGAATAATAAAAACGGTGAGTGTTTTGTGAGATCCTCGGTGAAATTTTTTATTACCTCGTCCCACGATTCTCTACTTTCAAAAATGGATCATCTTTTTTAAACTTTTCCCTTTTTTTCGAATTAGAATGAGCGCAGAGTTCTTTCCAATTTAGCATTAAAATTTGCATTCAAGTCCCTAAAAAAAGTTGTCCCAGTGAGTTCAGAATTTTATAAATTTACGTTGTGGTATTTTTCTTTTTATTCCTATTTATTGTTTCCTGCAGTGAGAATCCTTCTGAGAATTTGTATCTTCCCGAAAATCTTCCCTCTGAAGAAACAGTAAAACATTCATTGTCTTCTGACTCAAATCTGTCGATTTTAAATACACATGCTCAACTTCAAAAAAAAACTCTGACTGAGTGGAAAGAATGGGAAAGATCGAATGTATCAGAAAAAGAAATCAATTTGTATTGGCAAAAAGAGAAAAAAATACTACCGATGCATATTGACGATACTGACGTCATTGATCGACAAAGGGATTCAATTCGTAACCGCATTGTTTGGAGCCGCATATTCCACAAAGCGGGAGTTTCTTTAAAACAAAAAACAACCAATTCGAATCTTTTGAAACAACTGGATGTTAAATTATCACCTAAGTTTGGTTCGCCGAATGCCAAATGGGTGATTGTTGAATGGAGCGATTATCTTTGCACTTTTTGCAGAGATAGTTTCCCACATACAAAGAATATTTTGTCAAAGTACAAATCACAGATTTTTTATGTGCATAAAGATTTTCCTTTGGATGGAGATTCTGATGAAGGACTCCTTCCTTTGGCTTTCGGTCGTTGTTTGTGGGAAAAAGATCCTGATCATTTCCAGAACCATATACAGTTGTTATATTCTAATTCCAAAAAAATAATGCGTGGTGAGGATTTGCAAGTTCTTGAATGGAAATCTTTTCAGGAGTGCCAGGCGAAGAATTTTTCTCAGAAATATATTTCCCAAGTGCGAAGTGATATGAAAGAAGGTGCTGCATTTGGAGTGAGCTCGGTTCCCACGTATTGGGTGAATGGTAGGTGGATTGTCGGTGCCCTAAATGCCGAGACCTGGGAACGGGTTTTGAAAGATACAACTAGTCCTTAAAAAATATCTTGCCTTCTTTGTACAATGAGATCTCCTTGATCCACATTTTGTAAGGATTGGTTATGAAACTTAGATCGTATTTGCTTCCCCCTTTGATCTTACTTGCTCTTCTGACAGTGAATTGTGGTAAAAAACTCCACTTTTCTATGGTGACTTCTACATCAATGGAAAACGGTCTCCCCTTTCTTGTGTTAGATGGGAAAGAATGGAAAGCGGAACCAGGTGCAGAGTTTGTCAAATTACATTTTTATGCAGACAATGCCTTTTCTTTGAGTAAGGTTTCGATTGAATCCTGTTCAGGACCATTCAAAGACCGTATTGCTGCCTATGTCAATTTTGACGAAGTTTATGCAAGTACTGATATTCAGAAATCAAATTCTGAAGTAAGTTTTGATCCAGTGGTGCAGGCAAGGTCTGTTACATTAAACTTCCAAAGAAACCAAAACATCTGTCTTAAGTCTGTTAAGTTTTACGATGAAAAGAATAGAACATATAGAACGTATGCACCCGAGATTATCGCAGGTTCGGTCTCCGCTTCTGAAACGGCATCTCCAGAACCTACATACTCGGTTATGAACCTTTTTGATTCCAAATATGAAAACGGATATTCATCGGTCAAAGGTGGAGTAGGTGTTACATTTAACTTTGATTTTGCGGAGAAGAAAAAAATATCGGTTTTGAAAATTTGGAATGGGTATCAACGTTCCGACGTTCATTGTATTAAAAATGGTCGAGTAAAATCTTTTCTTTTAACAGGGGATGATGAGTATTCGGCAAAGATCAATTTAGAAGATACCATGGGAAGCCAAGAAATCCAACTCCCCATTCCCTTCAAAGGTAAAAAGCTAACAATGAAAGTCGAAGAAATTTATCCAGGTTTAACAGAAAAAGGGATCGTCTTATCAGAGTTACGTTTTGGTGATGATGGCGACTGGTTCGCAATGGACACTCTCCCTAAATCAAAAGATACGGCTGCCAAAAACTTTGATTCCTTTGCAAAAGCTTCCTTACGTAAAGTACTCAATCGTGGTTTGACGGGAAGGGAAGTGTTGGCAGTTGTTGATGAAACCATCTCTGATTTACCAGCGGGAGCAGAAACGGAAGTTGCGGTGGAGGAGAACTTAGATCCACCCACATCTTCTGATTGGACCATTCGTCTTCGTTCCGATGGAACTTTCTTTTTGGAAGGATCCACTGCCAGAACCAATTACGATGCTAATGAAGAAAGTTCTCATCGTTTTTATGGAATGGGAAATTATGAAATCAAAGAAATTTCTCCTGGAAAGATTTATATGCGGATTTTTGGATTCCTTCGCAAACAAACCTTTACAAATTTTTTAGATTATGGTGGAGGAGATTGTAATGGATGCGGACGAGATTGTAACCTTGTCAAAAATCCAGATCCCAACAATACAGAAAAAATTTTCCAAGAGTTTGTTACCTTACAAATGCGGGGAAAACAATTTTATTTAACCAATTCTAAAAAAACAGAAAATTTAGACTTCTCTACTTTGGAACTCAGTTTGGAATAACACTCTGATGAAAAAGAAATTACATCGCCATACAATTGCTATTTGGTCATTTCTCTTTTTTCTTACCTTCTCCTGCGGAGGAGAAGGCGAAAAAAACGAACATTCTCATCTTGAACCTGCTATCTCCAATCCGCAAAAAACAAGTAAGGTTTCGATTCACATTCAGTGGGAAACCACAATGCTTCCTTTACAGATGGAAATTCGAGAGCCAAGTGGGGCACAAACTCTCGCTTTATGGACTACAGGATCAGTAAAAGAAGGAAAACAACCTCCCTTTGGCGATTTGATTCCCGAAAGTAAATTGGTTCTTAAACCAGGTTCCAAAAAACAGTTCCTACTTGTAATGAAAAATCCAACTGATACACCGGTGTATTTTTTTGCAGCTCCCCATTCAGCCTTGCCTGCAGAACATAGTTTTGGATTCAAATTTAAATGTTTGTGTGTCAATCATGCCTTTACCGTTCTTCCAAAGGAAACTTGGTTTCGTGTGGTGGAAATTCGTCTGGCCCCTGATTTTTTAGGTGACCAGTTGACTTTGAAACACAACCTAATTGGTATCAGTCGTGAGCGAATGCTTCAGTTTGAAAAAAGTGCAGGGAGGTCCCTTCCTAGTGAAATGGATTAACCACACGATAACGTCTGCTAATGTAATTTTCAATCTGTAAATAACTTGAGTTTCGTTTTGACATCCACCATGTGTGTGGTTCAGGTAATAGATTACTGCATACGCAGTATCAAAATATGCATCTGTATTTTACTAGTCATTCGTTGTTGGTAAGTTAGGTTAATTTTTTTATGTTTAATTTGGGTTAACGTTTGTTATAAAATGTATTGACCTCAACCCTTTCGGTATCAAATTTGAATTTATGACAAAACTTAAACTAACATTGTTTCTTCTTCCCGTTCTTGTTTTAATCAATTGTGCTACGCCAGTTATTTTAAAACAAAACCTGAAATCAAAATCCAAAAATTTAGAAATTGAGATGGTAAAACTAACAGACGGACCAGATAGTTTTGCCTCTGGTGGAACGAATTTTTACCCCAAGTCGGATGAGATGAGATTGATCCATGTAACGGTTTCATTAAAAAATCTTAAAAACACTGATTATGAAGTTGTTTTTGCGAAAATCGCTTTGGAACCGACTTACATAACGGTTTTGGATGATAAAGGGAAAGAAACAAAAAAATTAAATTCACCTGCCTTTGTTAGACATTTCGAAGTTGATGTTTGGAATGACATAAAAGAAGATACTACTGGTAATAATTTTGCGACTGGGAAAATTGAGAATTCAATAACTTTAAAGCCAAATGAAGTAGCTACTCGCACTTTGATCTATTTTTTACCAAAAGTGAATGTTCCAGAAAAGTTGATTTTTTTGGATGAGAATTCAACTGTAATTCCATTAAAATAACCATCAATATTTTCAGATGAATGATTCAGAAAGGAATCAGAAATATTAACAATTCATAATACCATCAGGGAACAGATATTAATCATTTGTTTTCCATGGTGGTTTTTTAGATTTTGAATTTGATTGAAATCATAATTTCTGTCTTTACTTCAATCGGTTGATTCGACTCAATCCACATCGACGTCGATACTTAAACTAGATACTCAAAATTAATAAGTGATCTATCCTGGAACAAAGAGCATGACCCCGAAGTATACGAATTTTTTTTTGGTTACCTGAAACATCTTTGTTTATTACAGTTTAGTTAAGAACAAAAGGACAACTAACGCTTTATTTTCTTTACAGAAAAGTTAGACTAAGACCATATAACCATATTAAGGAGAACAAAAATGAAAAAAATATTCCTTCTTGGAATTATTGTTTTTTTGTCAAATTGTGTTACAGCCGGAAAAGTTGGATACATTGTACCAGCTGAAAATGATTCAGCTGCATTGTCGGAAACTGTTTTGGGTGAAAAATGCGCAACAGTTATCGTTGGGATTTATGATGATGTACTTAGCGATGCTAAAGCTAAAGGTAATGTCAAAAACCAAAATGTTGGATTACAATGGAATGCGGAATTTGCATCAGCTTGTGCCCAAATAAGAAAGTTGAAATAAATAAGGAAAAATATGAATATGAAATGGTTGTCATTCTTAGCAATTGCATTTGCAGTAAGTTGTTCCTATAAAGTAGGTAATTTTAAAGAATTTTCTCTAGAGGCCCCTACAAATTTAGAAGTTGTTGGAACTGGAACGGTAGAAGGAAGCGAATGTGGATATTCTGGTTTTAATAATCAGTGGTATAACCAAAGTATCGCTGAAGCTGCTCGTGATGCGCTTCGCAAAGCTCCAGGCGCTACAGGTCTAAAAGATGTTACAATAAAAGGAAAACATGGCGTTTACTTAGTCTTAAATTGTGTTTATGTCGAAGGAACTCCTGTTATTGAAAAGGGTTCTGCTCCAGCAAAAAAGAAATAGTAAATTTTAAGTATGATTGATTTTCTTCGATGAGAATCAATCATTACTACCTTGAATCTGAATGTTCTTCATTAAAGAATTTTAGATAAATTTATCAATTACCACAAAACAATCTTTTTCAAACCCTTCCATTTGCTGGAATTAGATTTTATCTAGTTTATCAATCTAAGAATCCGATTGTTGATCGCAAAATTTCAAAAAATCATCAAAATGCATCGGTTTTGCGATGAAATAACCTTGCCCTAAGTCACAATTCATACTTTTCAGTTGTTCCCAATCATTTTTAGTTTCAACACCTTCGGCAGTGCACTTCATCTGAAGTTTTGCAGCCAATTCGATACTAGAATTGATTAGTACTTTCGATACATTGCTAGTTGTCATTTCGCGAACAAACGATTGGTCAATTTTTAATTCCGTAAAGGCAATGCGAGTAATCTGCTGCATACTGGAATATCCCGTCCCATAATCATCAATGGAAAGGCCAAACCCTTTCATACGAAGTCGAGCTAAATTTTCAAGTGCGGGTGCAATTTCTGTCATTGCTGCGGTTTCAGTGATTTCGAGTGTGACGTATTTTGGATCCACTCCAAAATTTTTTACAATTTGAGTGATTTTATCCGCAAGTTTTATATCTGCTAGCGAAGTGAGAGATAGATTTACTGAAATTGAAATTTGATGTCCATTTGTATGGAATAATTTACAAGCTTTCGTTGACTTCTCTAGCATAATGAATGTTAGTATATCAATGTTACCGGACTTTTCTAACAAATCAATAAATGCATACGGCGGAATAATCCCATGTTGTGGATGAATCCACCGTGCTAAAGCTTCGGCGCCAATCAATCTACCAGTTGCCAATTCCAGTTTCGGCTGGAAAAAAGGATTAAAATCTCCTCCAGTTAATCCTTCCAATATTTCTCCTATGCTAAATTTTGATCCATTTTGCGATTCTTTGCCTGACTTTGAATCTTGAGATTTGTATTTAGAAAATAATGCTTCTAAGTGCGCTGGTGTTACTGGTTTTTCGATAGCACCAAGTAAATATGTTCCGTAAGCGCCGGCCATTTTTTTGACAGATTCAATCAAAGCTCCATCCAAGGCACTCATAATAATAGTAGCGATAGTGGAGTGTGAGTTTCCAATATGCCTAAGAAATTCCATCCCATCCATTTCTGGCATATTTAAATCGCAAAGAATGATATCAATCGGACTGTAATTTACTTCATTTATTATTTTTAATGCTTCGGTACCCGTTCGAGCTTCGGTAACCTTCTGTACTCCCAATCGCATCAATATATCTACGATTACTTCTCTTTGGAAGTCATCATCTTCAACAACTAAGAAAGTTAATTCATTTGTATTCATAATACCACCTTTATAAAGTTATTTGATGATTATAAGCCATCAATGAAAGACTCAATTTCTGAAACGTCTACTTCCATTCTCTTAATTTCCTTTAATGCATTGTCTATCTGATTTTCCTTGATAAGTGATTCGATTTTTGTATATCCATTCACTAAATTTCTAGCACTGACAACTTTACTGGAACCTTTTAGTCGGTGCACAATATGTGCGGCTTCGTCTAGATTGTTTTTAGATAGTTCAGAAATAAGGTTAGATAAGTCTGCTTGATGATGCGTTCTAAATTTTTTTAAAATTGAAATCTGTCCAGTTTTGTCTGTGATCAGATTTCTCAATTCAAATTCGTCGATTGGCGATTCAGTATTAACGGAAACTTCCAAAGAATCTTTTGAGTTTGGTTTTAATAAGTTTGGTAACCATTTAAGAAGAGTTTGCCTCAGTATCGCGAGTCGTGCAGGTTTTATTAATATTTCGTCCATTCCTGCGGACAAACATTGTTCATTTTCTTCACTTAAAACATTCGCTGTATAGGCAATGATTGGGATTCTATTGTGGTGACGATTGATTTCAATTTTTCTGATTTCCTTTGTAAGTGTATATCCATCTTTTATTGGCATATGGCAATCGGTAATGATGAGATCATATTTGTTTTCGAGCCATAATTTTATTGCTTTCTCTCCGTCTTCAGCGCCATCTACACGAAGACCAAGCATTTCTATCTGCCGAACTAATAACTCTAAGTTTACCGAATGATCATCTACTACAAGAATTCTGGGGATATAGGATTTTGTATCTACTATGGGTTCAACGGAATTGTCTTCCATTGTTAATGAGTCCAGATCGTTCATATCAATATCAATTACAGGAAGAGAAAGTATAATGCTAAATGTTGAGCCTATTTCAGGTATACTTTCAATCGATATAATGCCATCCATTAAATCAGCAAGTCTCCGGCAGATTGCTAAACCAAGACCTGTTCCACCATACAATCTGGCGGTATCAGCAGTTGCTTGGGAATAATTTCGAAACAGTCTTGATTGTTCTTCTTTTCTAAGTCCAATTCCAGTATCAGTTACAGAAAATCGTATCTGCTGAGCATGTGTGAGATTTTTAACTAACTCTGCGGAAACTGTAATATTTCCCACCGTAGTAAACTTAATTCCATTACTAACGAAATTATTTAATATTTGAGAAACACGTAATGGATCCATAAGATGTGAGTTTAAAATATTCTTATCAATATTATATTTCAAAGATAACCCTTTTGAGTTAGCAATATGCGAATATGTTGTAACAACTTCGGAGAGAATTCGACTAATAGATGTTGGTTGTAGGGATAAGTCAAGTTTCCCTTCTTCTATTTTTGACCAATCCAGTATATCGCTTAAAATTCGAAGTAGACTATTCCCCGATTCTAATGCGCTCTGAACCATTTTTTTCTGGTCTATGCTAAGTAATGTCTGGGAGAGTAATTCCAACATCCCTATTAAGCCGCTGAGTGGGGTGCGTATCTCATGGCTCATTGTGGCAAGAAAGGAATCCTTTGCCTTGTTTGCTAACTCTGCATTTTCTTTTGCTTTCTCTAAAAAGGCTTTTGCTGCAAACTCCTCAGTAATGTCACGAAAAACTAATATAGATCCAGTGATGCGACCAGTTTTATTTCGAATTGGGGCACAATTGTTTGAAATATTTATCCTTCCTCCGTTCCTATGTATTAGCAGTGAATCTTGGTTATCTCCTTTTGATTTTCCAGTTGATAATACTTCGAAAATGGGAATGTCTTTGGGTAAACGTGTTTGTGTATGAACCATCTTTAAAATTTCAGTTACTTTTTTGCCCATTGCCTCCTTTTCTGACCATCCAGTTAGTTCTTCAGCAACAGGATTTAATCGATTTACAATTCCGTATTCATCAGTAGTTAGAACTGCATCACCTATCGAACTCAAGGTGATAGAAAGGTTTTGTTCGCTGATTAATAGAGCTTCGTTTTTTTCAATAACTTCTTTTGCACGTGTAAAAACTTCCGATTCCATTTTTGCAATACGCTCATGCATCTCTTCAGTAATCTCTGATTGTTCTAGTTTTTGTTGTTTTAGATAAACAAATTCGGTAACATCTTCCACGCGATGGACAATGCAGATTAAGTTGCCATCTTTGTCTAATACGGGTGAATTTCTTGGACTCCAATACTTAACTTCAAAGCCACTTCCGTCAGGTTTACGAATATCATATTTTTGTAATGTCATGGTGCTTGCGACTTTATAATTAAGCACTTGATTTAAAGAAAATTTTAGTTGTTTAACACCATCAGCCAGTTCGTCATTGGGATTGTCCGGGAATATTTCAAAAATGTTATGTCCAACTACATTTTCTCTTTGGATAAGAGTTGCTTGTGCATAAGCATCGCTAACATCGATGATATTAAAATCTAAATCTAAGATCATATAAAGCTCAGAAAGAGACTCAAAAATCTTCTGGAAATCAATTTGATTTTTTATATTGTTTTTCGAATGGGTTTTTGATCTCTGTGATTTTTTATCCATTTTTCTTATTCCATGGCGGTGGAAAAAACGTAGAGAATCAGAAAAACAGGAAATTATAATATGGCAATCACAAAATATAACTTTTGTGAAGTGGTAATTGTACTAATTTTTATGATTATTGGATTTGTGTTTGGTCGTTGTTTGGATGAAAGTTAGGGAATGGTTAGAAAAAATACAAAATGTCCAATTTTTTTACTGCGGATGCAATATTTTGACAATCTGTTTTAAGAACGAAGTTCGGAGAAGGAACCAAACGAACTTATCATCAAGTTTGGATTTATAAAACAAAAACAATATGATTTATAAATCCTATAGGAATTATTTATGTTAAAGTATTATTTGAATAATAAAATTACACCACCAATATCATCAGTTGTGGATTTAATTTTCTCTAATAATTTTGATAGGTTTTCCCCTTCAGAAAATGTTGCCTTTACGCTTGAATCCATTGCTTGGGCAACATCGGAAATTAATTTTTGCGAGTTGTTTTGATCGGCGATGTTCTCTTTGATCTCGGCTAACATCTGTGATAGTTGGTCAGATTCAGATAGAAGTTTTTCTTTAATTTGACTTTGATTGGTTGCTGATTCTGAAATGAAATCAATCTTCTCAAAAATCTGTTTTACTTCACTAATGATTTCTTTATACAATTGATTGGTTTCGTTGATTTTTTGACGGTTGAGAGTTACTTCTCCTTTATTGCGTTTTACGTTATTATCAATTTCTTTGATGCTATTGGATGTTTGGGTGGCCAGTTTGGAAACTTCTTGCGCAACAACTGCAAATCCACTTCCATATTCACCAGCTCTTGCCGCTTCTATAGAAGCGTTTAGGGCTAATAAATTAACACGTTCAGAAATTTCCTTAATTACGATGACCATACCCTCAATTTTACCTGAACTGATGGCGATGTTTTCAATTACATTGGCCATCTCTTCCAATGCTTTATTCCCTTTTTGGATTTTATCGGAAATACCGAATGTCAATTTTTTTGATAGATTACTATTCTCTTCTGACTCATTTATATGTTCCGAAAGTACTTTGATACTTTCGGAAACACTTATCAATGTTGCATAGTTATTCGCAGATGCATTTTCGATGTTTGTCATATTGTCCGTCATTTTACGAACCGTTAAATCTAAATTTTGAGAATAATCTTTTTGCCTGATTAAACTGGAATTAAAGGAATCATCGGCTAGTTTCGCATCATCTACAGATGCGGATAGTCCTTTCGTTGCATCTTTTAAAAGTGCAATGATATCTTGGAAAATATGTAACAGTTCGAACAAGGAAAGCAAAATTGAATCTACTTCATTAGTTTTTTTTAGTTTTGCTTTAATCGAAGGTTCAATGTATAAATTTCCCTTAATTGCATTGGTTATTGTCGTTTTGATAATCAAAAATTGTTTTTTATAATTTCTGATCTGTAATAAAGCAAATAATATAGTAATCAAAGAGAAAAGGAGCCCAGTCGATTGGATGGAAATCATGATCCAACTTAATTCTGGAATACCAAATAATTGATACGCCAAAGAACCAAGCTGAGTTGAAATTAAGGCAATCGATAGAGCTACGTATTGGGTGGTTTTACTATGTTTCATGAATGGAATCTAGACTGAATCCAACCATTTATGTCCTTCTTCTGGAGTTTCGAATATTTTAACTTCGATACCATTGGAAGCAAAAAAATCGACAAGGTTTTTTTCAGACATAGCAGAGAGTGCTGATTGAGGTTGGATGAGTGCCCATTTTTTCCAGCCGGCTTTGATGGCTCTCGGAGTCCAATCGTTGTTCAGCCATTCCACATCTTCTGCAGTGTGTGTACCCATATTTCGGTTATCGGACAACCACTTAACTGCATTGTATTTGATGAGTGCCTCCACACCTTTGTCAAGACTCTCCTTTAAATTTGCCCCAGTGTTTTTCCCAGTTTGCGTAAGAACAACGATCTTTTTATCTTCTAGGTATTCTGTAACTGCTGTGGGGCATTGAAATATGATCATTCGATTTTATCCTTCTTGTTGATCTGATTCATATTTTTTAGAGACGAAAAATGCAAGGTAATTCTAGTTTATTGTTATCATTTTTTTATTTTGTAACTCAATGAATGTTTCCATTGAGAGCCCGAGATTGATTGAATTGATTTATAAAGATATTTTAGATAAACAATAGATAACATATCTATAGGTGTTAAATTCTATGAAAAAAGTTGAAACTTCAATCCCAATATAGTAGTCTTTGGTAAAGGTAACAAATCTATCATGACTAAAAATCGATATTGGCAAAATTCGGAACCATACCACCTAGTCGAAGTTATATTGGAAGGAAACCATGTCATATTCAAAGATTGGTTTGATTCGGGGAAGGACCCCAATCGTTCCGATTGGACATTTGCGGAATTTTTAAAAGGAGTTGGAAAATCTGAAATTGAATACCAGTTAGGTGCTAATATCTATCAGGAAATTTTTGATGAGGTTAAATCTAGGTCGAAGTAGAGTAGTCTTACACCCGATGTTTCCGCTTGATTGATTAAAAAATTCCAAATCTCTGGAAAAAATCTTAATCCTTTCAACAAAACTCAAATTTATATCACGGTTGTTGTTTTATTTAGTAACACTAGTTTGTTGATTCCAAATTCTTAGAATGATTCTATCCCGGAAATTACCGTTTCCGCTTTTGTTATCATTTTTTAATGCATTTTTTCTAAACTGTGTTCAGTAAATATTTTTGGAAATGTTTGGCTCAGGCTAAGATTGGGTTGCTTTTTGTTTTGCTTATATACATATAGGGGTATAGGTATAAAAGTATGAGAACAGTGATTTTGGGTGCAGGGATATCAGGACATACAGCGGCTACGTTACTCAAAAAATACTTGGGTAAAAAACATGAGGTGGTCGTCATTTCTCCGAATGCAAACTGGAATTGGATTCCATCGAATATTTGGGTAGGTGTTGGCGCGATGGTTCCCAAGGAAGTAACTTTTGGATTAAAACCGATTTACGATAAGATGAAAATTCAATTCATTCAAGCCAAAGTTACTTCTTTATATCCTGATGGGAAAGAAGGTTCCAAAGACGCCTTTGTTGAATACGAATCTACGGCTCCAGAATCAAAAGGTAAAATAGGTCGCCTCACTTATGACTACTGTATCAATGCGACAGGGCCTAAACTTAACTTCTCTGCAACGCCAGGTCTTGGTCCCGAGGAAGGGAATACTGTTTCAGTCTGTACCTATTTGCATGCAGAAGAAGCAAATGAAAAATTACAAATTTTAATTCAAAGAATGAAAAAGGGAGAATCTTTTAAATTTGTATTTGGAACAGGACATGGAATGTGTACCTGCCAAGGTGCTGCCTTTGAATATCTTTTTAACGTGGACCATGAATTGAGAAAGGCAGGCGTAAGGGACCAGGCAAAAATTCTTTGGATTTCCAATGAATATGAGTTAGGTGACTTTGGTATGGGGGGAATGCATTTAGAACAAGGTGGTTACGTCACAAGTAGTAAAATATTTGCAGAATCCTTGTTCACCGAAAGGGGAATCCAGTGGAAAACTCGGGCCCATGTAACAAAAATTGAAAAAGATAAAATTCATTATACAACGCTCGAAGGGGAAAATGGATTTGTGCGGTATGATTTTTCTATGTTAATCCCCCCTTTTAGTGGGGTGGGTTTAAAGGCCTATGGAAACAATGGGGAGGATATCACCTCGACATTGTTTGCTGCCAATGGAATGATGAAGGTTGACGCAAACTATGAAGCGAAAGTGTATGAAAAATGGGATGCAAAAGATTGGCCAAGTACTTACCAGTCACCATTTTATTCCAATCTCTTTGGAGTAGGAATTGCTTTTGCTCCCCCACATCCCATTTCTAAAGTGATGAAAAACAGTGAAGGAATTCAAATTTCTCCAACACCTCCGAGAACAGGGATGCCCTCTGCCATTATGGGGAAAGTTGTGGCACAAAATATAGCCCACCAAATAAAAACTAAAACCAAAGAACTAAAACACAGGGCTTCTATGGCGGAGATGGGCGCTGCTTGTATCGCCTCTGCGGGCAATGGTGTGTTTTCTGGAACTGCCGTTTCTATGACAGTTTATCCAATTGTCCCTGACTTCAAACAGTATCCGAAATGGGGTAGGTCTCTTACTTATACTACGGGAGAGATTGGTCTTGCTGGCCATTGGATTAAGATGGTTTTGCATTATATGTTTATGTATAAAGCAAAGTGTAAACCAGGTTGGTGGTTGATTCCAGAATGAAGGGAGTATGTATATGAAAGGTAATGAATCAGTAGAGTTAGTCTTATTAGAAAAAGAAGAATTAAATTCTTCCTACCAACAAGGTGATTTTGTCGCAGTTCCTAATACAAAAACGAAATTCTTTCGTACATTTTTACCTTGGCAATTGATACGATTTTTATGGATCAATATTCGAATGATGGTGATGATCCTCAAGTCTCATCATTGATATTGTAGAAAAGATATGTTGGTATTTGTTTTAGATCACCTTTCGGACGATAGGCGGTAAAGGCAGAGAAAATCTACCTACTAATATCCTTTTTTTGTTGCCGAATCTCTAATTATTTTAGGCAATGAGCCATAGATTCCTATGGCAACAAATACAAAAAAAGATTTTTGGATTATTGGCTCTCTTCTTTTCCTAAGTTTAGTTCCTGGTATTGCAGGTATCATTCGTTTCCTTCAACTAATGAAAGGTGAAGGTTATACAGTGGAAAACCAACGTTTTTTTAACGATCCTATTCCTGTAATCATTCATATTCTTGCGGTGGTTGCTTTTAGCATTTTAGGTGCTTTTCAGTTTGCTCCAGGTTTTCGAAAGAAACATATAGTTTGGCATCGAATTTCTGGAAGGTTCCTTGTGTGTATGGGACTTGTTTCTGCACTTTCCGGTTTATGGCTTACTCTTGTATATCCCAGAGTTCCAACTGATGGAGATTGGTTATTTGGAATTCGTATGGTTGTTGGGATTTGGATGACTGTCTGTATATTCGTTGGTTTCTTTTTTGTTAGAAAAAAGAAGATCTCACAACATAGCCATTGGATGATTCGTGGTTATGCGATTGGAATGGGTGCAGGAACACAAGTGTTTACCCATTTGCCTTGGTTCATTTTGGTAGGTGGAGATCCTTCTGGAATTCCCAGAGATTTAATGATGGGTGCAGGTTGGTTCATCAATTTTTTATTTGCAGAATGGATCATTCGTAAAGATCGAAAGTAAATGATCGTATCGTAAAATCTTTTTAACCCAAGTGGTAAAAAACTTATAAAGAACTGCCCCACCAGCGTAAAAACCCGAAGTGGATGGCTGTTTTTATTTTTCCACATAACAAAATATAGACGAAAAATTTCACAATTTCATTTTCCGATTTCCCTAAGATGGCGATGAGTAGTAACTCATTGATCATTGTTCTTGTTTTTAAAAACGTTTAAAATGTTTTTGAATCTAGTTCAAAACGTTTTAAACGGTATTTCATAAAAATTTAATTCTCTAAATCGTTTTCGCATTGCTTTTTTGTTTCCACAAAACCACATTGCACCTGTTACAAAAATTATATGCTAAAACTTCGGAGTCGAAAATGGAACATTTCTTTAAGAGGGTATGCGTTAGCTTTACTCTAATCGCTACATCTATAGTATTTTCATCCTGTGCTGCGTTTATGGACGGAGATGGAAATTTCAGCCTTTTCCAATCAAATAAAGCCCAAGATGCTTTGCAGTTAAGAAACCAATTCTTAATGGCCTCTGTCTTTTTCTCAGGGAATGGGTCTGTTTCAAAAACCATCGGTAAAAATGGTGGTACAATTGAGAACCAAGCTTTTTCATTGAATATTCCTAAGGATGCTTTATCTCAAGATGTAGTCATTACTATGCGAGTAGAAGAGATGAAGGGAACAGATGTTCCTGGAATGACTCCTGTTGCTTCAAAACTTATATTAGAACCAGAAGGCACTAGTTTTGCAAAACCAGTCACTCTGACAACTAAGTATGATCCAAAGTCCGTCCAGTCACAAATTCAAAACGAACTCACTCAAATTTATTATTTCAATCCAGCAAACAAAGAGTGGGAACAACAAAAAACGAACGTGGACGCAATTGCAGGAAAACTCACCACCGAGTTAAATCATTTTTCTATTTACGCAGCCTTACATGTAAACATCGAAATGATTGTCGCAAGAATCATCACTGATTCGGCATCCATTCGAATGGCAGCAGTCCAATTTCGTAATTATTTGGATGATATCAATCAACTCAGCAATCGGAATCGATTTTATTCCTTATTTTCAAGAACATTTATACCATTTTTAAATATTGTAAAAGCGGAATATGCTCCAGGTACGGATCCTCTTCGACTTTCTTTTCCTTTTGACGATTTTGATCAAGACGGAGCGGCCAATATAATTGATTCTTTTCCGTATGACCCTACAAATAACAATGATACGGTGGGACCGCAGATAGTTTCTGGAACACCTAATACAAATGTCCTCCCTTTACAACCAGGTAATTTTTTCACAGTTACCTTCAATGAACCTGTCAACGAACTGACAGTCATTCATTCAGGATTTGTTTCCAGAGACCAAAATCTTTATGCTCCTTTGAAGTTTGTGTCAATTTCCTTGGATCGAAAGATTGTCACTTATAAAAACGAATTCACTCTCGACTCTGATGCCAATTATGCATTGTACGTAAACGGTGTGACTGATGAAATTGGAAATTTAGAAAACGGATATCGTTTGGTAACATCGTTTCATACAGTAGACATAATTTCACCAAGAGTCACTTCGATTGAACCAGAGGGACAGGATGTAAATCCAAACATCACAGAATTCAAAATTCATTTCAGTGAACCAATGGATCCAGCTACGATTAAAGGATTTGGCTTAGTTGGATTGGGTGACCCGGAAATTATCTTTTCTTCACTCAGTGCGGATCAAAAAACAGCAACTTTCTCCTTCAATCCATCAAAACCATTACGAAGTGATGCCGCTTACCTTTTGGTTTCCTCTGCGGAAGCAAAAGACACATCCGGAAATTTTTTAGCTGTTTTATCAAAACAATACTTTCTAATCACACAAGACACGGAGGCACCTTTTGTTCGTTTGATCCTTCCTGAAGGCGAAAGGGTGGATCCTACCATCACCAGTTTTCGTGTAGACTTTAGCGAAGCTTTGAATGGATCTAGTGCCCAAAACAAATTTGTTTTAAGAGCCAAACAATCGGGGACACTCGTTTCTATTAATTCGGTTGTGTATGATGATCCTAACCGACGAATAAACATCAATATCCCATCAAATTCGCTCATTGAAAAAACAGAATACGAACTAGAAATTCTTCCGGGAATCCAAGATAGTTTCGGAAATGTTATGACAACCGGAAAGGTCCATCCATTCAGAACAACAGATGTAACTCCGCCACAAGTAACATCTGTTTCTCCGGACCAAGAAAGAGATGTTTTTTACTTCAGTGGAATCAATATCAAAATTAAGTTTAATGATGTTATGGATCGGAACTCTCTCGAATTCAATCCACTTCGTTTGGAAAATCTTTCCGATGGAGGATTACAATACGTTATTTTAACATCTTATGACCCTGTGATTGGTGAAGCAATTTACCATTTGAATCCAGACCAAGTATTGAGTGATAAAGAATACGAGTATACAGTGCCTTCTGGAATTCGCAACATAGATGGAATTGCTTCCGTTACGACAACTGCTTCTCGTTTTTTTACCACCGCTGACAGGTTGACACCTTCTCTACCAAAAATCAATAATGTGAATCTTGTTAATTGTCCTAATAATGCGAAGGTAAATGTTAATTTTTCAAGATTGATGGACTTTGAAAATGTAAATTCCAATCCACCTGCTTATCTAAGACTCAATTTAAAAATCCCTGAACTTATTAAGTATGATCGCCAAACTAGCGCTATTTGTAGCTGGAGAACAGTGGAACGTAGAATTGAGAATCCTGATTTCCGAACTTGTTTGAATCTCTCAGTTGTCATTCCCTATGGATTTTTATGTATATTAATTCCTGCACAAATTTCCGTCTTTGACTCCGTTCCCGTGTATTGCACAGTCCCTGATGTTGCGATGTCCTATACCAATAAAGACATTCGATTACAATTTGACAAAGGCTCATTGAACCGAAAAGCAGCTGTCTATAAATACAATGCCAATATCAAAAAAGGTGTGTTTGAAACACAATGGACGAATGCTCCTGTCCAAGATGGAAAAATTGTGACGTCAACTAGTTATTACTGTCCAAACTATGGTGGGCCTTTGAATATTACACGTTGTGATTACTCTCCGAATGCGGTTTATCAGTTGGAGATTTCTGATCCTTGGAAAGTTAGAGGCAAGTTCTTTGATGTTGATAACCAAGAGTTTCTTTTTTATGACTACCTGACGATTCGCGCAAATCAAAAATTGTTGAGTCCAATTTCTGATGAGTGTGTGGAGTAAAACTTATGCGAGTGAAAACCACTTTACTAGTATCCTTATTTTCTTTTGTTGCGGCCTCTTGTGGCCCAACCAAAAAAAATGATCTCACGGATGAATTGTTTTTTGGTTTGTTACTACTCTCTCAGAAAAATATTGTCTTTCGGATTGTAGAATCTGCCAACTCGCAAATTTCGGTAAAAAACTTTCGGGCTGGAGGGAGTAATCCTCTGCCGGCTCGATTTCTCAATGATGGAAAATTAAATCATTCGGTGGGATGTAAAAAAGCCAGATTAAATATTTATACTATCCTAGTATGGGAAAAAGGATCTGTCGCTCTAGGGAAAGAACGAATTTCCAATGCATCCGCTGTTGTTTATGACGGAGACTGGATTGATAACCAAAACGGGGGTCGTATGAAAGTGAGCTACCCTTTGGATTCTGGTAAGTCTTTTTTCGGAATCAGTGGATCGGGTAACGTAAATCCTTTTGCCTGGAAAGATGGAAAGTATGATCGAATAGGACTTAAGATTGGAGCCATAAAATGTGAGTTAGATGAAGCAAAATTAGCAAACTCACATAACAAATACATTTCCTATGCAATGTGGTATGAATCCGAAACCGGGAAAGCAGATCCGCAGCACGGAAGGCGAAGTATTTTGAATGCATATCCCTTTGATAGTAGCGTAGAAAAAGTGAATTCAATTAACTACTTTATTTCCGCAACAACTGGTTACTTAAGTTTAAAAGACAATGCTGTCTATTCTCCTCGCATTCACAGAAATGCGGGAACAGAAGCGGCAGAACTAGCTGATCCCACAAACAATCCCTTTTGGGGTTTGTTAACAGCCCCCTTTACGGACCGTTTGGATTTTGAATACCTAGACAATGAATATTCCATGGATCGATACAACGAGGATGGGCTTATTGTTTTAGACCTGCCTGAAGGGAATCGAGAGACTCTCATTTTAGATATGTATGCAACTAACAACTTTGTATACCAAACCGAACCAGGGTTAACCTCAGCTAAGTTTTCTCCAATTGATTTTATCAAATTTGATCATAAAGAAAATGAATTTCAAAATTACTATTTGAATTCAGATTTTATAACGACGAACGGAAAGTATTTGGACTCCTGGACACTGCCAACACCTGGACCTAACCAACCGAATCCGACTGCGGATAGGCATATCGGCTATTTTTTGCCAAAATTTGGAATTAGTAAAGAATGAGGGGTAGAAAACAGTTTCCTTATTGGAACCAACATTATTATTAATACATAATCGTTATGGAAATTCAAAAAGAAAATTGTAAACAAAATATCTTTCTACTCCTCCTGATTGGTCTTTTGGCAACGTCTTGTTCGTCCCTCGGCATTCCTTTGGAAGAAAAACGTCATCTCCCCATCAATCCACCAAATGGTTGTGAGATGACTTCTGAAGAACGCACCTATCGAGCACTGTTTTTGTTACCCATTTATTCGCATAATTTAGATTCAAGTTCTACAACTAATCAAACCGACTTATTTGTATTAGAATCTAAATCCTACGCAAAACCTTGGGATATTGTTGTAACAACTTTGGGTTTTTTATTATCTTTTAATTCTTCTACCGAAATCAAAGTTTACTGTCCGAAATCGGTTGTTTTGGATTCCATAAAAAAAGAACCAAACTCGTATACCTTACCTTCAAAGTTATCTTATTGGAGACCGGAGGGCCAAACAACACCGATACAAATGGTATTGTTTGTTCCTGATGATTATAAAATTACAGATGACTCCAAAGCGAAATTAGTTGGTTTATCTCGTGATATTTTAAAATCTGAGGAACCTTTCAAAGTTGTATTGGTTGGTAAATCGCAAACTACCGGCGATTTGGCTTACCAAGTTCGTCTTGTAAAACGTCGATTTGATGAAATAAAACAGGTTTTAAGCAAAGAAGCCATTGATGAGAATCGAATTCGAACTTTTATTTCTGATCGTGAAGTCACTGGAAGTACAAAAGAAGTGGCTGGTGATTCACAATCAACGATTCATATCTATTTAATTAAAGAATGATTTTTCACTTTGCAGGTTTCTATTGATTGGATCATGATAGAATCAATAGAAACATAGATGTTGAGTATCGTTATTCCTACAGACGATGGAAAGAATGCTCTATTTCAAAAGTCCCTTCAGGATTTTGAAAACCATACAGAGGTTGAAATTCTTCCTGTAAGTTTTTTAGAAGCCTCCTCGCGCGCAGAAAGATTGAATATAGGATTTCACAAATCGAAGGGCGAAGTGGTTCTCTTTCATCATCCTAGGACATACTTACCCCGAGAGGCGATAAACTACTTAATCGAATTGAGTTGTCAGAAAGAACAAAAAGTTAGGTGGGGTGGGTTTTTACATCAATTTGATAAAGAACATTTCCTATTAAGGTTTATATCATGGTATTCTAATTTCATTCGTTTCAAGAGAAAGGGTATAGTTTATCTTGATCATTGTGTTTTTTTTGATAGAAGGCTTTGGCAATCGGACCTAAAACTGCAATATATTTTTGAAGATACGGAGCTTAGTCAAAAATTTCGTAAAATAACTTGGCCAGTTCTTTTGCCGTACCCAGCCATTACCTCGGCCCATCGGTTTGAAAAAAATGGAATCATCAAACAATCGCTACTCAATCAATTATTAAAATTGGGATATTTCCTCCGTTTGCCATCATCCATATTATTTTCTTTATACCAAAGATAAACACCATATTTCAACGCAAGGTTTTAGTTTCCCTTTGAATACAAACTGTTCGTGTTTGTAAAAAGTGGAAATTTTTCCTAATGGAGGTTTCAATTTTGCAAAATAATGGACTTGCCTTCTTAATTTACAAATAGGAAAATTGATTCCGAACTATGACTCTCAGACCATTGTATTTTTAAACAAGAGGAACAAATTATATATGAAACTATACACACTCATTCTTATTATCTTTTTTAACCTATCCTTATTTGCAGAAACAAAACCCATTTACGAAGTCTGTCAGAATGAGATAGCCACTTATTGTCAAGGGATCAAACCTACGAAAGCAAGGATTCTACAATGTTTGAAAGAACGCGGTAAAAATCTTTCGGATGTTTGTGAAGCTGGACAAAGTGCACTTTCAGATACTATGAAGAGTAAGTCGCAAGGTTTTTGTAAAGACGATGTGAGTGAACATTGTCGTTGGATCATTCCTGGCGGTGGAAGAATTTTAAAATGTCTATTCGAAAATGAATCAAAAATATCTAACCAATGTAAGGTTGTGTTAAACGAAATATGACAAACGTTAGGGATCTGGAGGGCTCGGTCTGCCGAGAGGCAGACGGGAGCGAACGCGGACCCCGAAGGAGCCCGGCCCTTCTTTGAAGGAATTCCAATCAGGAATTGGATTGGGAACGCCAAAAGAAACATTTTCTGTAAGCAATTTTAATTACAGATGGTAATCGCCGTTAGCTTCTGGTTGGTATTTGATACTCGTGATTTGGAACTGATTTTCTCCTCCTGGGACTTTCCAATGAATCACATCGCCAATTTTGTAACCTAGGATCGCAGTGCCTATCGGTGCCAAAACAGAAATTTTATTTTGCTCCGTATTGGCGTCCTCGGGAAAAACCAATCTAAATTCTTGAAATTCTAATTCGTTTAAATTCTTTAATTCAATCACAGAATTCATGGTAACAAAGTTTGCTGGAATTGAATGTGAATCCACTTTTTGAGCTCTTTCTATTTCGCCGAGTAGATCTTTTGTATTTGGGTCCATTTTGTTTCTTTTTGTATAATCCGAAATCATTAGTTTTAATCGGTTATAGTCAAAATGAGTGACACATATTTTGTTCTTCGTATTCATTTTAATACTCCTTTAGATTTGTGCAAAACTTTAGACTATAATTAAGATAGTTGTACTGTCAAGGTTGATTGTCTAATTTAAGGTTCCCAAAACTTGATTCTTAGTTGACAATATGGGAAGTTGGTTTATTGTTGCTATAGCAACAGATGTCCGACTCATTTGATTTAGAGAATTCCTATGCATATTTGATCTATCGTACGGTTAGAGCTTTGCGACGTCAGTTTATGCGGTTGGCTTCAGCAAATGGCTTGGAACTATTTCCAGAGCAGTGGTTTGTTCTTGTTCGATTAATGAAACAACCTGGTTGTAGCCAATCGGATTTGGGAAGGGATTTTGATGATAGGCCGTCTATGGCAAGAGCACTCCGAAACATGGAAGAGAAGGGTTGGATCAAAATCCAATCAAATCCGGAAGACGGTAGGAAAAACCAGGTATTTCCTACAAAAAAAGGTTCAGAGATTTATCAATTGATGGCCTCTGTTGTTACGGAAGAAAGAAAACGGATGTTTAAAAAACTATCAACTCAGGATTTTAAGACGTTTAAAAGGATTATTGATCAAATTTATGAGGAATCGATAGACTGATTTTTTTTGTATTTTATGTTGCTATAGCAACGAAGTGAGGTTTTGGAATGAATAAAAAAGTTTTTGGATTTTTAGTGATTTTAGGAGGAATTATGATCACAAATCAAATCAGCGCAGAAAGGAATGAGGAATCTTTAAGGAAAGAGTTTCTCTTCATTATGAAGAATATAGACGAAAGAAAAGTTTCAGAAATAGAATCGAAGTTTCATTCTGATTATGCGGATAGTGTTTATATAAAAGGAAGTGGTTCTATATTTAGTTCCAATAAAACAAATTATATCCAATCGCTAAAGGATGGAAAGATCGGTGGAGTGGAGAGAGATGTCCGCATTCATTCGATAGATTTTATTGACCAGTTTGGATTTGTCAAAGTTGATTTGGAAAGTAAGGTGATGAAGTTCCAGTCAATGTATACATTTTATTTTGACAATGGGGAATGGAAAATGATCAAAGCAGTGGTGGTTGCTGAGAAGAAATAAATTTCAAATCCACCATTTGCTCGTAAAAAAATCTCCTTACGTAATGAGTTGTTGATTTGGGAGATTACAGAGATGTTTCCCCGAGCAAATAGAACGATTCGAAAAAACAAAGAGAAAAGGAAGTTGTTAATGTTATTTTTTGCGGGATGCAGAAGAGTTTAGCATTAGTTCTTTATAACGAAAACAAGTTTCGACATGGTCATTGACGAGTCCACAGGCTTGCATATGTGCGTAAATGACCGTGCTACCTACAAACTTAAATCCGCGTTTGATCAAATCTTTACTCAGTGCGTCAGATTCTTTTGTTGTTGCCGGTATTTCTTTTAAACTTTTCCTGCGGATTGTGATTGGTTTGTGTTTTACAAAACTCCAAATGTAAAAATCAAAGGATCCGAATTCTTTTTGAATTTCTAAAAACCGTTTTGCGTTATTAACTGTGGCAAATACTTTCAATCGATTTCGCACAATGGATGGATCAAGAAGTATGGTTTCTAATTTTTTATCAGTGAACTTTGCAACCTTTGTTGGATCAAAGTTTGCAAATAATTTTCTATAACCTTCCCGTTTTTTTAAGATAGTTGCCCAACTAAGTCCTGCTTGTGCACCTTCTAAAATCAAAAATTCAAAATGGGTTTTGTCATCGTGGACGGGAACCCCCCATTCTTCATCGTGGTATTGAATGTATTGGTCAAATTTCAAACACCAGGAACAGCGTTCCTTTTCAGTATGAGTATTCATTTCATCGAAGTCCATTTCATAAACGATAGATTCTTGCGTCAAACAGGGAATTTAGTTATTTAGAAATTCCTTGTTTGGTTTTCAAACCACTTAAAAAAAATTCGATGGATGAGTCTCTTTCTTTTAGTTTGTCAAAAAGAATTCCATAATGGTTTGTTTTGATTTCTATCCCTTGAGAATTTGGAATTCGTTCTAACATGGATTCGAATGATTCCTTAGGCAATAAGTCATCTTTGGGGAATAAGTTCATTTCAGTGGCACGAAGTATGAGGGTCGGCGTTTGTATTTTTTCAAACTCCAAATTTTTGTTTTCTTTGATTTTCGAAATCACTCTTTTGGGGTCCTTCATCAAGTATTTGATTACCTTTAAAAGATTCATAGAACCTCCCATTTCTTTTAATTCCTCTTCCATAACAAACTTCGGCATATGGCAAACATAACCATTTTTAGTTTTTTCTAATTCGAGTCGGAAGTAGTCTTCGATATCTTTGGTCCAATGAGGCACTAGAGGTGAGTTTTTTACTAGTTTCAAATAATCCGAAATCGTTGGATATGTAACATCCAGTCTTTCGAAGGATTGTTGTAGAACCTTTAGAATTTGGAGTCTTTTGGAAAGGGAAAGTAGGCCTCCTCCATCCATAAGGATCATAGATTTGACAGCTCCAGGATTGGATATCACATAACGAAGGGCAATCATACAACCAAAAGAATGCGCAAAAAAAATCGGATTTCTAATTTTGAAATGAGAAATGATACCTTCCAGATCTTTGATATGATTTTGAAATCCATAACCAGACTCTGGTTTGTCTGATTTACCTCTACCACGTAAATCATAAGACAAAACTCTATAACCTAAACGGTTTAAATTTTTCGCTAAAGGTTTCATTGAGTATAAATTTCCTGACAATCCGTGCAGACAAACGATTGTTTGTCTATTCCCTGGCCAAATACCTACCCGGATATTAATACCATTAATTGTAATGGATTCTTCTTTGTATTTTTTTGATTTTGGTTTGGGTGCAGGTTGTCTCATTGGGTAAACTTGAAAGTCTTCCGGTTCTTTCGTAAATGATATTTGAATATATTTTCTCTCTTTATTGAAATCTTCTTAACCTGTTTTTTTTACTTTCCTCTAATCCTATTTTTCGTAACCAAATTGTAATATAAATATATTAAATAGAATTTCTCTAAAAGGATTCATTTTGAGACTATGAGTTCTATCGGTTCTAATGAGTTTTGGTTCCGTGAGTCTTAATAATGTAACGAGGGTTCTTAGGTTAATAATTGATGCTTAGAGGAATGAAACGTCTTAATCGATATGAAAACAGAATTCTAAAAATTGTTAAGTTAGGTGGGAAATTAGTTCGATTTAAACAATTTGGATTTTCTACAAAAACGGCCGAAGGTTTTCGGTTCCCTATATATGTTTTAGAAATTGGAAAGGAAAAGGCAATCAAACGGAATGTCGCCGGTGTTGTTGCGGGTGTTCATGGACTTGAAACCATTGGGATCCGAGTTTTATTAGATTTTTTAGATGATCTTTTTGCGCGCAAAACATCCGAATTGTATCGAGAGATTAAAGATGGGGAGCTCGGAATTGTTTGTATTCCCATTCTGAACCCAGGTGGGGTGGCAATGAAACGTAGATCGAACCCAAGTGGTGTCGATCTGATGAGAAACTCTGGTGTGGAGGCAGTGAAGGCACCCTTCTTTTTTGGCGGACATAAAATTTCAAATGTATTTCCTTATTATAGGGGGAATGTCTTACAAGCAGAATCCAAAGTTTTAGATCGATTTTACACAGAATATCTGTTACCTGCTGAAAACTCCATGATCCCTGTCATCGATGTTCATTCAGGTTTTGGTGCTATCGATCATGTTTGGTGGCCTTATGCAGGTACACATGAGCAGTGTGCAGATGAATCATTATTTCAGAAAATCGCAAATCATCTTACCACAAAATTCAATCATATACTTTATAAGTTCGGTCCGCAAAGTGAAACATACACAACCCATGGTGATCTTTGGGATCGGCTTTATAACGAGTATCAAAAAACGAAAGCACATTCGAATCCAAATGGTTCAAGGTTTCTCCCATTAACGTTGGAAATTGGTACGTGGTCTGATATTCAGTTGGATCCATGGAAAGTTTTTCGCAAACGCGGTATCTTCAATCCGGCTCGCGAATCGAAACAAGAGTCGATCATTAGTCATCGGAAATTTTTGACAGATGTTCTGCGACTTGCAAAAATGAAACCAATGGATTTAGATTGAATGTCGTTTTGTAAGGTGAAGTTGGTAAATTTATTCGATTTCTCTACCGAGGAATTTTGTTTTACCTAGTAAATATTGAATGGCGCGAATTACGTTTTCTTTTTTACTTTCTTCCGATTTTAACCCAACGATATATCTCATTATTTCATTTTGAAGAGAAGGACTTAATGTTTCAAACTTAGCTTTTGCTTTTTTATTTTTCTCCAATGCTGCTTTGAGTTCCAAGGATATTGGCTGAATCTTTTTTTCTGGATTGAACTTTATTTCGAAGTTTGCTCGGTCTCCAACTTCTTTTTTTGCAGCCTTTCTCATCGGCGTATTCAAATAAAGACGCCACTCTCCACTATATTTAACAAGTGTTTGCGTGAATTGGAATCCATCAATTTTGAGAGTGACTCGAATTTTACCTTTATCAGTTTTCGCTTGTTCCATCAATGATGATAAAATGTGTTTGGGTAAAAATACAAATGGATTGATCCCTATAATCTCAATTTTTGCAGAGAATTTCAAAAAGGGAAAATCGGCCATTCCCATTTTGTATGAAATAAATCTGGATCTGATCAATCAATTTTTTCTGATAAACGGATTCTTTTTCATTGGGGGAATTTATGTTCCCTTTTTTTCTAAATAATCACTTTACCATAAATAAAATCCTGTTATAGTATACCGTCTAGGAAAATCCAGGATCACTCCGGTTTCGGTAATATATGTATCAAGTAAGTGAAATACTAAATCTTATTTTTGATAGTGTAGGGTTATTGATAACTTTACGGTTACTTAGTTCAGGATTAATACCCAAATTTCATTTTTTGATTTTTGGTTTTTTATGTATATGGCTTAGTACTATTTTTACTGTTGCCGAGGGTTTCTTTTTTCATGATTTTTTTAATCTCCTCGAACACTCCTTTTACTTTCTTTCCTCAATTCTTTTTCTGGTGAGTTTGAAAAAAGAAATTCTGGTATCAAATCACTGATATGAATCTAGTCGTGTTACTAAATTTATCATCCTTATTCATTTATCTGATCGCGATTTTTATCATAATCAAAAATTTGATCCGTCGCCCTATTTTCCGTGGAGAAGGGACATTCGTTTTGATCCTTGCCATTATTCCTTGTTATGTGAGTATTTCCAACGTATTGGAACATGGATATGCGATTGAATATTTCGATGATTACGAAGGTTTTTTTAAAGACCTCTATGCTATGTTTTTTCTTATTTTTTTGTATGTTCATTCTGTGAAAAAGGAACAAAGTCAGCGGATTGAACATGAAAGGCAAATTAAGTCCGACTTAAAATTAAAATCGAAGTTACTCACGGAAATACACCATAGAGTGAACAATAATTTACAAATCATTTCCGGTCTTTTGGCGATGCAGGTAGAGTCAGAGAATGATCTGAAGTTAACAACTTCTCTCGGTTTAATTCAGAATAGAATTATGGCAATTGCATCGGTTCACAAAATTATCTATGGATCACCAAATTTATTGTATGTTGATTTGAATCAGATTTTTAATTCTATATTGGGTAATTTGAAAGGAACCTATATAAATGAAAAAAATAATATCGAGTTGCATGAGTTAATTGAAGAAGGTTTGGAAATGGACCTGGATCGAGCTATCCCTATGGGGTTGATACTCAATGAACTTGTTTCCAATTCCTTCCGTCATGCTTTTATGAATCGTAATCATGGAAAAATTGAAGTTAGTTTGGGAAGGATGGATGACCAATTTGTTCTTGTGGTGAAGGACGATGGTTCAGGGATGGGAACAGATTTTTGGGATGCTAAAGGAATCGGATTAACACTTGTTAAAAATTTAGTTAAACAACTTAGAGGGACATTGATTACTGAAAAAATAACTGGTACTTGTTTTGAAATCCGGTTTCCTATTCGGAATGAAAATACGATTCAGATTTAGCAAAATCTTTTATATTTGACAGAACAGTAATTATGGTACATTTACTTTTCCCGTTATGTAATTATCTCTAATTCCAGTAGGTCCTTCTTGTTGAAGATAGGATGACAAAACAACACATGCATTGTTATAAGCGGTAACATCAAACGATTTTGGGTCTGTTTGGTAGGCACCAATTCCGATAGGAGAAAAATGTTCGATATAGGCCATACCTACAGGCCCAATGCCGCCACCTACAGTGGAACTGGTGGAATCTAAGTATAAATATTCTTCAGTGGTAGTTCCTACCGATGTTTTTGCTATATATTCCATTTGATTGCCAACTAAATCGACAACCAAACAATGTGACGCACAGTTTCCAATGGTCGCAGGTGCGTTCACACTACCAAGGCAAGGTGAGGCGGGCGGTGGTGGTGGGACAGTGTCAATACTTCGATTGCCTTTTGCGTCATCGGTAGAACCTACAACGATAATTTTATATGCTGAGTTTACTTCAGGTGTTATAAAATAGAAATACCCTGCATATTTATCATAAAAACTAACCTTAATATAATTTATCACATTATAATTGTCTGCAGCAAGACTGATTTTCGTTGGCCTACCTAAATAAGCATCTAATTTCTTGTAGGCGGATAGGTCTGAGCCGGCTTGAAATTTGACTCGGATGATTTGGTATTCCGTTGGAACTCCATCACTATAAAAAATAGAACGTACTGTTTCATAACTTATGTTTGGTAAAGTTATGGCGTTTGGTGGGATGGCCGGTACCGTTGGTGGCGTGGAGGTAACTTCCCGATTAGAAATGATTTTCCCATCCTTCTTTAATGTTATAATGAATTTGAATATTTTTGTGTAATCTGAATAAGAGAATACGATGTAGTTGGTTTTGAATGAGTCTTCCATTTGTGTGATTTGGCCTGAAACAATTCCTGTTTTGGAATTGAATGTTATCTCATTAGGGTTTCCCATATATGCTTCGATCGTTTCTGAATCCTCTTTCGCAGTTTTTAATTTATATTGCAACACAATGTCTTGGAATTGGAAGTTTCCATCTTTTCTGTAATAAGTAGTAGATTGTAGTGATTCGAATTTGTTCTCAAGGATTGGGTCTGCCGGAGCTCCGAGGGAACCCAAAAGGGCAAATGCAGAGATGTCGTTTTTAGTAGACTGACCGTTACACGAAACTAGAAAGAATGAGAGTATTAACAATGAAAATAAATTAGAGAGGCGCATCTATACCACTTAACAATTGGGGGAAATATTTGATTCACAAATTTGTCTGAAATTCTGGTTTTGGAGAAAAATTTGATATTTAGAGTATTCGAATATTTGAAAGTATTTGTATTGTCGTGTAACTCAATCATTCAACTGGAATAACTCATGAATAACACTACAATCTTGTTTTAATAAGAAAAGATGGATTCTTTGTCTTCGTTATAGATTTAGGATTTCGCCTAAGTTTTTTACGCAGTGTGTTGCAGAATCTTTAAAAGGAAATTTTCCTGAAGGGTCAAGGTAAATGGTTTCGACACCGGCAGCGGCTCCCGCATCTAAATCAAAAACATAATCGCCAATCATCACTGTCTCTTTTGGATTTGCTTTCCAGAGATCCATCAACCGAAAGATCCCTTCGGGATTTGGTTTAGGTAGGGCACGTTCCCTACAAAAAATAAAATCTGACTGAAAGTAATCAATTAAACCTGTGGCCTTCAAGGTTTCAATAGAATTAGAGAAACTATTTCTTGTTAGTATCCCTAAGTTATTTGTTTGTGTTTTAAGTTTTCGTAATAGTTCAGAACTTCCCGGGGAAGGGATAGATACCTTGGCGATTTTTAATTCAATTGTGTCTAAATGAATATGTTTCTTTTTTGCTTCTTCTACAGGAAGTTTAGATAGGGAAGTGAGAATATCTGTATCTAAAGGAATCTCTAGTTCTCGTTTTATTGCATCAAAATCATGTTTGGCGATTGTGAGAGTGCCATCCATATCAAAGATCCAATTCTTTTTCCTTTTGAAAAAACTCATAGATTGATTCCTTTATAAGTCATTTTTTGAGTTTATATTTCTAAAACTAGATTCTTCCTCGTCGGGAAGTTTTATGAAAAGAGGTTTTGGTTCTAGTATTTTAATTCGTTTTTGCAGGGAAAATTCCTGTTTCCCTGGAATGGATAAAGATGCCATCCACTGAGATAAAGTCTGTGTTGTATAAATTCCGCATAATGGTTCTAAGCCGGTGTTTGACTCATAAAAAATTCCGGGGATAGATCTCGATCGACCTTTGATTGTATCTAACAATCTTTGGATGGTTTTTTCTTCGATAAAAGGTATGTCAATTGGCAATACAAAGATAAAATCATTCAAAAGATTGTTATCTTTTAGATAGATATAAGAAGAGAGGATTCCTTTAAGGGGTCCTTCAACGGTGAGTTCCTTATCTAAAATAAGTGAGGGTTTTTGTATATACTTAGAATAAGAATCTACTTGTTCCTTTCGTAGCGAAACATAGAGTGAGGTACTGAATTTGTTCAGTGTTTTTAGAATGTGGCTAAGGAAATGGGAATCGGGTCCGATTGGTACGAATCCTTTGTCTTCTCCCATTCGTACACTTTGTCCACCAGCGAGAAGAACAAAAATTGGATCAGTGGTTGTGGGTATCATCCACGCAGCCTTGTGACCATTCGGAACTTCCATCCACATAGTATTCC
Source organism: Leptospira vanthielii serovar Holland str. Waz Holland = ATCC 700522 (assembly GCF_000332455.1). Lineage (GTDB taxonomy): Bacteria > Spirochaetota > Leptospiria > Leptospirales > Leptospiraceae > Leptospira_A > Leptospira_A vanthielii. The sequence continues at coordinate 32,975 of NZ_AOGY02000021.1, forward strand.
TTTTTCCAAATGGGAACTTCGTGTTTGACTCGATCGATGATGTATCGGTTGGCTTTGTATGCTTCGTCTCTGTGAATGGCACCAGTATTGACGATTACTGCCACTTCACCTAATCTAAGTTTCCCTAGTCTATGAATACAATCTGCGTATTGTAAGTCCCATTTTTTGAATGCATCACTGATAATTTCTGCAATCATTTGGTTGGCCATTTCGGAATAAGCTTCATATTCTAAATGTGTGACTAACCTCCCATCATTGATATCTCTTACAATACCGGCAAAAAATACATACCCACCCATACTCGGGAATGGTGGAAATTCCGTGGGAAGTCCTAATTTGTTTTCTGTGATATGTTTGAATTTTGTATTCGCGTCCATTTAACCACCGCTTGATGGAGGAAGGATTGCAACGACAGCCCCATCGATGATAGGATCGGAGTCTTTAGCAATGATTTGGTTGATTGAGATGCGACTAATTTTGATTAAGTTCGTAGCATCTGGCTTTAGTTGATAAAGATACATTTTTAAATCGGAAACAGTTTTGATTCCTTCTAAACTTAGATCTTGTTTGGATGGAAAAAAATCTTTTAAAGCAGCAAACGATAACAATTGGATTTCCATTTATCCTCCAATAAATTTCATAGAAAGTGCAGAACCAGTGAATTCCATTTTTTTTGTATTCATTGCCTGCTGTAAAACAAATGGGACTTCAGAAGGTTCAGTTGGAAGGTCAAAAGATGTCTGGTCACTCAAACATCCATAAATCCGACCAAGAGAGTCCATACGCAGGCGATTACAACCTTCGCAAAATGGTTCTGTATGATTGGCAATGATTCCAAATATATATCCTTCGTCTGTGATGTGATAGGTGGCTGTGGAATCTGCAGCTGTAGGGTAAGGTTGGAAGTTGTATCGGCTTTGAATGATACAACGAATTTCTTCTGCAGAGGAAAAACAGTCAGAATGTTCTTCTTGCAGCGGACCCATTTTCATAAACTCTAAAAATCGAATGGGTATCCCATTTCCCCCTGACCATTCTAGGAGATCAAGAATTTCCGATTCATTGTAACCTTTTAAAACTGTACAATTGACTTTAACTTCTAATCCAAATGTTTTTGCTTCCAAAATTCGTTTGAGCAAACGTTCAACAGGAAGTTTGCGATCACTGAGTTTTTCAAAACCTCTTTGCGAAAAACTATCAAGTGAAAAATTCATTCGAGTGAGTCCGGCTAGTTTCATTTTTTGAATCAGTCCATCTTCAAAGAATCCATTGGATGTAATGGCAATATCCTTAATCGAGATTTCTTTCAGTTTTTGGATGAGTAGAATAAGATCTTTATGGAGTGTAGGTTCACCACCTGTTAGGTGGACTTCTTTTAATTGGATGTGAGATGTGAGGGCTTTGATTTTGGATTCCAAAAGTTCAGGACTTAAGTAATGAATTTTTGGATAGAAGTTAGGAAGTTCAGGTTTGTTTTTGGGAGCACAATAAACGCAAGCAAAACTACAATGAGATAGAATACTCACTCGAAGCACTTCAAATTTTCTAGTGTGCGCATTCACCTTAAGGTCGAGTTTAATCTAGTTTTCTTACTTGAAAACAAAAATAGGAAGTCGGATTCGTTTATTAAACTATTTTAACTAAAGCGTAATTTCTCCTTGATTGCCTTAAATCGTTAATTCTTCTCTAATTTATGGGTACAGAAGAGGAATCATTCTTCCAACGCCAAATCCAAGTTCCTGAAATTGGCTCTATCGGTCAAAAAAAATGGCGAGACTCCTCGGTCCTTGTCATAGGCCTTGGGGGGCTCGGATGTCCTGCCGCCTTGCAACTAGCCCTCGGAGGAATTGGCCGCATTGGTTTGGTTGATTTTGATATTGTGGAGATTTCAAACCTCCACCGCCAAACTTTGTTTACATTCCGTGATCTTGGTTTACCCAAAATAGAAGTGGTTTCTCGGGTTTTGTTGGAACATTGTCCTTGGCTGCAAGTAGATTGTTTTTCAGAACTGCTTTCGGAAGATACAAAACCTGACCTCTTCAATGGATGGGATCTAGTTTTGGATTGTACGGACACCATTACATCGAAGTATCTTATCAATGATTTATGTATTCAAAAATTGATTCCTTTAGTGACGGCCTCTGTATTTCGAACGAGTGCTCAGTTTGCCATCTTTTCCGGGAAAGGACGACCATGTTACCGTTGTTTGTTTCCAGATTTAAAAGAAGGGGATACTTTAAATTGTAGTTTGGGTGGTGTGCTTGGGGTGCAAACAGCACTTGCCGGAACTTATCAATCTTCTTTGGCAATGCAGTATCTCTTAGATCCAAAATCGACAGACCTATCTTCGGTATACTTTATGGAATGGAATCCGCCCATGTTATACCAATCTAAAATAGATGCGAATGTGAATTGTCCCACTTGCGGGCAGGGGAAAAAAGAAACCACTGCCCATTTGGAGGAGAATGAAATTTATATTATCGAATTCTTTACTCTTAAGGAACAAAGAAATTTTCTTCTTATCGATGTCAGAGAAAAAGAGGAAACCGATTCGAATCCGATTTCCGATACTTTTTTGTTGCCTCTATCGGAATTGGAAAGAGGCTATCTTCCTGATTTCAGTAGAGACCTAACTCTTGTTTGTATTTGTGAAACTGGAGTTCGTTCTAAAAAAGCATTAGCTTACTTACAAATGACAAACCAGGTTTATTCACTCAAGGGAGGAAGGAGAGCCTACACCCAATACTTGAAAAACGAAGCTCCCCTTTAGGCCGGTTGTTTTTTGATCGACACTTTGATTCCACTAAAGGCAGCATTTCCAGAAAATTCATCAATCGCCTGGTCATCAGTAAGATCATTGATACTCACTCCTGAAAATTCGGTAGCTACCTTTTGATTCGTACCACTGCGATTGTGTCCAAATCCATGAGGAATGCTCACAACACCTTGCATCAGTTCTTCGGTAATTTCTACCGGGATTTGAATTTTGCCAACAGAGGATTCGACAATAACTTCCTCATCATTTATAATTCCTAAATGGTTGGCATCACTGGGATGGATCATGACAGTGCAACGGGGTTTACCTGTCATCAGTTTTGGTAGATTGTGCATCCAGGAATTATTACTTCGTAAATGCCTTCTTCCTATGAGTAAAAATTGCGATTTGTCAGAGGTAAATTTTTCCCATTCAGAAAACTTACTTTTAAGACGCGGTAAGTCTTCTTTTAAAATCTCTGGGAAAAGATGGATCCTTTTGTCTTCGGTATACAAACGTTCTGGAAAACTGGGCTGTAATGGTCCTAAGTCCACACCATGGGGACTGTTTTTTAAAAGGTCCAAACTCATCTCTCGATTATGAGGCCCTTTGGTTCCATACGGTCCTGATTTGAGTGCATGGTCAATGATACTAGCTGGTGTTAGTTTTGTTTTGACTAGTTCTTTGGGGAGTTCTTTATTAGCCCTTGTTAGTTCCAAACGTTTGGTTAAGTCAGTAAATATTTCCCAGTCGTGCAACATCCCTGGTTCCGGCGTAAAAAGTGGCTGGTTGTATCTTGCCGTATTTCTAACGGCAAATACATTAAAAATCAAATCATAGTGGTCATGTTCTAAAGCAGAAGTAGGTGGTAAGATATAGTGCGCATGTTTTGTGGTTTCATTCAAATAAAAGTCAACACTTACCATAAAATCCAAACTAGATAATGCTTTATCCAGCTTCGTTCCGTTAGGTGTGGATAAAACCGGGTTCCCTGCCGAAGTGAAAAGCGCGCGAATTTTTCCTTCCCCCTCGGTGAGAATTTCTTCAGCGAGTGCTGCTACCGGAAGTTCGTCACTGAATTCAGGAAGTTTGCGAACTCTTGACTGGTAGGAATTAAAACTTCCCGGAGAGGAACGCATCACAGATCCTTCTCCCACTAAGTCCACCGCAGGGAGTGTGAACATGGCACCACCCCTTTTGTCTAAATTTCCAGTGACAATATTGATGACATTGATGAGCCACTGGCAGACCGCACCGAATTCTTGTGTGGAAACACCGACTCTTCCGTAACAAACCGCAGAAGGTGCATTCGCAAATTCGAATGTGATTTTTTCGATGGTCTCTTTGGATACACCTGTGATTTGGGATACTCTTTTGGGACTGTATTCTTTCGTAACCGTTTCGATGGTTTGTAAGTCTTCTTTGCGAATTAAGTCATTTGGTTTTGTCAGTTGTTTTTCAAAAAGGACATGGAGGATCGCTAGTAGTAAGTAGGCATCGGTTCCTGGTTTGATAAACAAATGTTCATCGGCGTGGTCTGCCGTTTCGGATTTACGTGGGTCCACCACCACATACTTTCCTCCGCGCTCTTGAATTGCTTTTAATCTTTTTTTGACATCGGGGACACTCATTAAACTTCCGTTAGATGCAAATGGGTTCCCACCTAAAATTAGAAAAAAATCGGTATGATCAATGTCTGGGATGGGGACTAGGAGTTGGTGGCCAAACATTAAGTAAGAAAGTAATTGGTGGGGCAACTGGTCTACTGAGGTGGCGGAGAAGTTATTTTTGGTTTTGAGTCTACTGGCAAATCTTTGACCGAGTAACATCGATCCATAGTTGTGAACCGTCGGGTTTCCGTTGTAGATTGCAACCGAATCGTTTCCGTATGTGGTTTGAACTTTTACGAGTTGGGTCGCGATATCGGAGAGGGCATCCACCCAAGAAACGGTTTCCCATCCCGTTTTTGTTCTTTTCTGTGGGAATTTGATACGATCGGGGTCTTGGTAGAGGCTTTTGAGTTCGGGTCCTTTAGGACAAATATGGCCTCGGCTAAACTTGTCTTCTTGGTCTCCTTTGAATCCTTGGATGGAGCCATCTTTCAATTCGATTTGTAGTCCACACATTGCCTCGCACAAACTGCAAGACCGGTAATGAATTTGGTCCATAACTCTCTCCTAAGACAGAAATCTTAAGAGAAAGTTTTTCTTTCGACAAGTTTAAAATGAATCTAGTTTTCTTAAAAAAATCGACTCTTTCGACGTTCTATGTGGCAGAAACTAGAGTGGACTTCTTCTCACCAGTTGGTAAAATCTGACTCATTTCATCACCCACTTCCTTTTCTTCTTCTGTTGAAAATCTTACAAGAAGAGTAAAAAAAGACGCAACGGTCACTGTGATCCCAATGATAAGAAGTGCGTTTTGGTAAGTTAAGTCCCCTCTAAATAAAAATCCCGCAGACACAGCTCCTGCATTTCCACCAGCACCCACAATTCCAGAGACTGCACCAATTGCTTTTTTGTTAATGAAGGGAACAACAGAGAAAGTGGCTCCTTCTGACATTTGCACAAACAAACTAAAAACAATCATTGAGGAGATGGCAAGGATGAGAGAACTCATTTGTGAAAATAAAATCAAACAAAGTCCTTCCCCTGCAAGCACAGCACTCAACCAAACAACTCTTCCGCGAAGACCCCATTTGATTCCGAACTTATCACCAAAAGCACCACCGAGTGTTCTTGCAAATAAGTTCATGAGTCCAAAAAGTCCAGCAATGAGTCCTGCAGTAGCAGGAGAAAGTTTGAACTGATCTACATAATACAAGGCAGCAATGTTATTGATGGTAAGTTCAATTCCAAAACAAGCACCGTATGCAAGAAATAGTAACCATACTCTTGGATCTTTGATCACGAGTAAGAAGTTACTCAGTGAATTTTTCTTTCCACCTTGGAAAGTAGGATAGGTTTCTTTGATGTCTTTAAAGTTTCCACCTGGAGTGTCTTGTGTTCCGAAGTAATAAATGACACCCATGATAAACAAAGCAGCCCCAGGAACCACCATGGCAAGTCTCCAAGAAACTCCCGTAGTAAATCCGAAAGCGACAAAAAATCCAAATAGGATAGGCATCACCATTTGAGTCACACCACCACCTAAGTTACCCCATCCCGCAGTGGTTGCATTTGCAGTACCAATGATGTTTGGTGCAAACATAACAGAAGTATGGTATTGAGTGATCACAAAAGAAGCACCGATGGCACCAATGGCCAATCGTAGAAGTAAAAAGGAAAGATAACTATCTGCAAGACCAATACACATAACAGGGATTGATCCTAAAGTTAAAAGAAAAGTATAAGCAATCCGTGGTCCAATTTTGTCGCACAACCAACCGATAAAGAGTCGCATAAAGATGGTTATGGCGACAGAGGCAATGATGATGTTTCCAATTTGAGCTTTTGTTAAAGAAAGTTCTTCTCTAACATAAACCATAAGGGGAGCGATACCAAACCATCCAAAAAAACATAGAAAAAATGCAATCCATGTTAGGTGAAAGGTACGCATCTGAGGTGTCGCCAGGCTGAATAATTCGATTTTAGTTGCTTTCGCATGAGGTGTAATGGTCACGGGTAGTGTACTCCTAATGCTGATAAACAGTGCAAAAAGCGTACCAGAGCACGAAATGACCTAAAATGGGTTAAAACGCCCTAAAACTGAACTTTACGCTTATGGTTTTCATTGGTGTAGAATATGTACTACAATCCGGCAATTTTTTGACCAGAAAGCGTATAAACTGCGTACCAATTATACAGATATTGAGAAGATTGGGATCACCAAGGCAAAAATTCGATCATATCCCCTTGTTGGATTTGGGAGAGGTCGCTTGGAAAGATGGCAAGCCCATCCGAGAAAATGCCGGCACGGATATCCCCACTTCCATTGAAAGCAAGCGGTGTGAGATAGGTTTTGTCTGTTGTTTCTAATCGGGCAGGAAAAAATTCCGTAAGAGCACCTTTTTTTTGTTTGGTGGTAGAGTAGGGAAGTTTATAAGAGGGAAGTTGACTTTGGCCGTATGACTTTCTTAGAAAAGGTTCAAGAAAAATACGAGAACAGGTTTGGACGCTAAAAGGATTTCCTGGCATTCCAAATACGATCGTGTTTTTTCTTTTTCCAAACCAAATGGGTTTTCCTGGTTTGATTGAAGTTTTATGAAATAAAAGTTCAACACCTAATCTAAGTAATATGGAAGGCACAAGGTCCATACTTCCCATGGAAACACCCCCAGAAAGAATTAGTATGTCGGCCTCTAATCCTTTTTGGATTTGTTCCGTGAGTTCCTTATCCCGATCAGGGACATGGGTTACGGATTCCGGTTGGATTTTGTACTTGGATAGAATGGATGCGATGGTATAAGAATTGGAATCTCTAATTTGGAAGGGAAGGGGAGACTGGTGGATGGGAACGACTTCATTTCCTGTAGAGATGATATGAACCTTGGGAGCTTTGACAACTGATACCTTATCTTTTCCAAGACTTGCGAGGAGTGAGAATTCCGAAGTTCCTATTTGGATTCCTTTGGGTAAAACCAATTGGTTGTTTTTTACGTCTTCTCCTTGTTTGGCGATATTTTGCCAAGGTTTGACTTCTTTTAACGAAAACGAAACTTGTTTTTGTCCATTGAATTCGGTAAGAGTCGCATCTTCAATTTTAATCACTAAATCAAAACCATCGGGAACAGGGGCACCGGTCATGATCCGAATGGCCTTTTCGTTCGGTTCTAAATCGATACTCATTCCCGCAGGAAGTTCTCTATGGTAAGGATAAATTTGGTTCGGCGTATAATCATAAGAATGCAAAGCAAATCCATCCATCGCTGAACGATGAAATGGTGGATAGTCCCTGTCTGCTGTAATATCCTCGCCAAGTACACGGCCCAAAGTTTGGTCTAAAGATATGATCTCACTCGGATAAATTCGAACTTCTGATAGAATTTTATCCAAAGCTTCTGAAAAAGAAATCAATGTCCTTCTCCTCGCATCATTTTTTTGGCATGGAAGATGGCAGGTAAAATTGCCGTCATACTTTCTCTGGCACCATTGCTACTTCCCGGAACGGAAACAATCAAAGACTTTCCGATCCTACCGGCAATGGAACGGGACAACATCGCAAAAGGAGTCCTATCTTGTCCAAAGGAACGCATCACCTCAGCCACACCGGGTAATTCTTGTTCTAACATCTGTTTTATGGTATCAGTAGTGTTGTCCCTTGGCCCAAGTCCTGTTCCACCAGTTGTGACAACCAGATCAATTTTTTCCTTTGTCCAATTGGTTATGGTTTCTTGAATTTCTTTTGGTTCATCGGGAACAATTTTAATTTCTAAAACATCTACACCTTCTTGGATGAGAAGTTCCGAGATGATTTTGCCCGAACCGTCTTCCTTTTTTCCTGCAAAACAAGAATCGGAACAAACTAAAATTTTTGCATTGGATCCAGAGGCAAATTTGGATATTTGTGCATCCGTTTTTCCTCCTTTTTTTTCTAAGAGTCGGATCGCAGAGATTTCTATTTCTTTATCAATCGGTTTTAGGAGATCATAAATCACAAGAGCAGCAACGGTAACTCCCGTTAGTGCTTCCATTTCAATTCCAGTTTTACCAATGGACTTGGCTTCTGTTTGGATTCGAATGGCATTTTTTTCTTCTAGGATTTCAAATTTGACTAAAAAAGAATCAATGGGAACCGGATGGCAGTGGGGGATGAGTTCAGAGGTTTTTTTAGATCCAAGAAGGGCGGCAGCCTTAGCTACACCAAAGAGATCCCCTTTTGGTAATGTGTTGGCTTTGACTTTTTCGATTGTCTCCGCCTTACAATACACATACCCTTCCGCTTCTGCATACCGAAGGGTGGTTCGTTTGCCTGTAATATCATTCATTCCTATCCCTTATCAGGGTGTGAGAATGGAAGAACAGTCATTTTTCAAATTTTCCATCTCACGATAGAAACGAACAATCTCTCCGATCACAAGAATGGCTGGGGATTTGACCTCGTTTTCTTCAATGATGGATTGGATGGAATTCAGATTTCCAGTAAAAACTCGTTCAGTATCGAGAGTTGCATTTTGAATGACTGCAATAGGAGTATCTTTTACATTTCCGGCATCCAGGAGTTCGGAGACAATGAGACCAATCGAATTGAGTCCCATATAAACTACGATGGTTTTCCCAATACAGTTGAGGTTTTTAAAACCTTCCGAGTTGGCTCCATCCTTTTTGTGTCCCGATAGGAAAAGGATCTCTCTTGCATAGTCTCTATGGGTCAAAGGAAATCCTAAGGAAGACGCAACACCTGATGCAGTAGTGATGCCAGCAACGATCTCACATTGGATTCCTTCTGCAAGAAGAGCTGCAAACTCTTCTCCCACCCGTCCGAAGATGGAAGGGTCGCCACCTTTTAACCTAACTACTGTTTTAAATTCGTTTGCCGCTTGGATGAGTTTGGAATTAATCTCGTCTTGTAAACAACTATGGACTCCGAGTCTTTTCCCCACATAAACCAATTGGATATTTTTTCTACAAACACCAAGAATTCTTGGAGAAACCAAATCATCATAAAAAACAACATCTGCTTTTCGCAAAGTTTTTAAGGCTTTGACAGTTAAGAGTTCTGGATCTCCCGGCCCTGCACCGACGAGATACACCTTACCTTTGTTTGTTTGGTTGCTTAAAAGTTCCATAGAATTAACGTTTAACCGTTGGTACTCGGAAGTGATGGATCCACATCCAAATAGACGGATCCGTTTTCCACAATCACAGGATAAAGGTTCACTTTGTAATTTTCACCGCTAAGACATTCCCCACTTGTGAGTGAATAATTTCTTTTATGGAGAGGGCAGACTACTTTTGGATCACCATTGGTATCCCCAAGAAACCCACGAGACAAAACCATATCTCCCGTATGGGGGCATGCATTGTCGCAGGCATACCATTCGTTCCGAGATTCAAAGTAAAAAATGGCAATTTGTTTTTCGCCCACTTTTGCTGTGACTCCACCTTCTTTTTCAAATTCGGAAACTGGACCTATGAATACTCTTTCTTTGTTTTTTGTATCTACTGACATTTTGTTTCTCCTGTTTATGAATTGACTAAATCTTTTTCTACCCAATCCACTGGGCGAATCTGACCACGTTCTTCGATGAATTTGATATTCGGATCTGTTTCATTACTGTTCACAAAATGTTTAAATTTCTTTTGTTTTTCCGTATCTTCCACAACATCTTTCCACTCACAGAGATAAGTGTTCACAAGGGCATTCATCTCTTCATCTAGTTGTGAGTTGATTCCGAGCCTGTCATTGATCACTACATCTTTTAAGTAATCAATTCCACCTTCTAATTGTTCTAACCAAGTAGAAGTTCTCATCAGTTTGTCTGCGGTTCTTATATAGAACATCATATAACGGTCGATATACTTAATACAGGTGTCTTCATCGAGATCTTCTGCAAAAAGAATCGCATGTTTAGGATTCACTCCGCCGTTTCCACCGATATAAAGGTTCCAACCTCTTTCTGTGGCAATGATTCCAAAGTCTTTTCCGCGAGCTTCCGCACATTCGCGAATGCAACCGGACACTCCGCACTTTAATTTATGAGGAGCACGAATCCCTTTGTATCGTTCTTCTAATTTGATGGCAAAGGAGGTACTGTCCTGTACTCCAAACCGGCACCAAGTGGAACCCACACAACTTTTGACCGTTCGCATGGACTTTCCATAAGCATGTCCACTTTCAAATCCAAACTCGATTAGATCCTTCCAAATGGCGGGGAGTTGGTCAATCCTTGCACCTAACAAGTCGATACGTTGGCCACCAGTGATTTTACAATAGAGATTGTATTTTTTGGCAACATCCCCGATCGCAATGAGTTTTTCTGGAGTGATCTCTCCTCCAGGAATTCTAGGAACCACAGAGTAGGTTCCTCCTCTTTGGATATTGGCTAAGTATTTGTCGTTGGTATCTTGGATTTCTCTATGTTTGAGGATGGGCTCGTTCCATACACTCGCAAGGATGGAGGCAACCGCTGGTTTACAAACTTCGCATCCGTTCCCACGACCCACTTCTTTGATGACATCGGGAAAACTTTTCAATGATTTGACTTTGATGACTTGAAACAGTTCTTTTCTAGAAAATTTGAAGTGTTCGCAGAGGTGTTCTGTGACTACTTTCCCTTGGATTTTTAACTCTGCTTTGAGGATGGAGTTTACTTGTGGCAAACATCCCCCGCAACCACTACCGGCCTTCGAACAATTTTTTAAACTAGTGATGTCATAACATTCTTTTTCGCGAATGGCTTTAAGGATATCTCCTTTGGAAACATTATTACAAGAGCAGATTTTTGCTTCATCTGGTAGGGCATCCGCTCCAAAAAGGTTTTCTGCAGAAACAGAACCAACAATCAAAGTTTCTGGTTCTTCCGGTAGTTCCATTTTGTTTAAATAGAAGGAGAGTAGGTTTCCGTATGCTTTTGCATCCCCTACTAGGATTCCACCTAACAGGTATTTACCGTCAGGAGAGATGACTAGTTTTTTGTAAACACCACTTCTTGGGTTTTTAAAAACGATCGGAATATGTTCCGATTGGCCGAGAGCATCTCCAAAAGAAGCTACTTCTACACCAATTAACTTTAGTTTTGTGGATAAATCAGATCCAATATAAACCTTTGGTTTACTCCCTGGGCTACATAAATTGAAGGCAAGGGTTTCTGCCATCTCATAACCCGGAGCTACAAGGCCATAAATAAAATTTCTATGTAAGGCAACTTCACCGATCGCATAAATTCCGTAAACATTGGTTCCCATTCCATCATCTACGATGATTCCTCCGCGTTCCCCAACAGCAATCCCTGCTTCTTTTGCTAGTTCATCTCTTGGACGAATTCCCGCAGAAACAATGAGCATATCAAACTGAAGACTACCACCATCTTTGAATTCAAAACCTTCGATTTTTTCTTCACCAAGGACTTTTTCAGTTTGTTTGTTTAAATGAATTTCAACACCAATCTCTTCTATTTTGGATTTTAAAATGGCAGCACCACCATCATCCAACTGCCTTGGCATAAGTCTTGGAGCAAACTCCACAACATGAGTTTCTTTACCTAAATCAACCAGTGCTTTCGCAGCTTCGAGTCCGAGTAGTCCACCACCGAGTACAGCTGCCTTTTTTACTTTTTTGCTGTATTCCATAGTTTGTTCTAAGTCTTCAATGGTTCTGTAAACAAAAACTCCTTCCTTATCTAAACCTTCCAGTGGAGGTACAAAAGGGGAGGAACCAGTGGCAAAAATTAATTCATCGAAATCAAGTTCTGTGCCAAGATTAGTAACTAACTTTCGTTTGATGGTGTCAATTGATACTGCTGGTTCTGATAATAACAATTTGATTCCATTTGACCTATACCAATCAGGAGGGCAAAGGTATAAGGAATCGGCAGACTTATCGGCAAAATATTCAGAAAGATGGACGCGGTCGTAGGCTCGTCTTGGTTCTTCCCCAAGGACTGTGATTTCAAATTTGTCCGTGCCACCGAACTCCACTAATTTTTCGCAAAACCTGTGGCCAACCATACCGTTTCCTATCACGATTAACTTTCGCTTGATCATTTTGTTACCCTACCTGGACCCAAAAGTTTTCTAAAAAGAACCGCTAGAATGGTTCCAATCATCCTACAATATGCACGAAGTGTACCTAACAGAGGCAGCTAGATTAAAAATACTACTGCTTTGGGGATATACTTAGGGAATCGAGTGGGTCCTTGTAAAAAAAATATAAATTTAGCTACAAAAAATGGGAAGCTGCCTGTTTTTGGTGCACGAGTTTCCCAAGTCAGTCCCCTTCCTTTTGAACTTTTTTTCATCCTTTCTGTTAGAAACTAACGGTTCTGTACGTTTTATGTGCAGTTTCCTACGATTTTTTTTCGTGATTTTGCCGGTCTTAACTTCAACCTGGGACGATTTAATCCAAATTCCTATGGGAATAAGCATTTTTGTGAATATTTCAGCAATTGGCATAGTTATTGCTGACTATCTGTGTGCAGATTCAAGAAACCTATGCATCCACTTGTTCTTATTGTGGGGTTGGTTGTGGTGTTACCGTCCACAAAACTGGCCTGACAGAGATCTCTATTGAAGGGGACAAGGACCATCCAGCGAACAAGGGGCTTTTGTGTTCGAAAGGGATGAATTTGCATTATACGGTGATGGATAGAAGTGATCGTCTCCTCTATCCTTCCTATAGAAAAGATAAGAATCTTCCGTTATCAAAAGTTAGTTGGGAGAGTGCTCTTTCTGGGATTGCTGATAAATTCAAAAAATTGATTCAAACTTACGGCCCAGACTCTGTGGGATTCTATGTTTCTGGCCAACTGCTTACAGAAGAATACTATATTATCAATAAACTCATCAAAGGATTTATTGGTAGCAATAATATTGATACCAACTCAAGGCTTTGTATGAGTTCGGCTGTTGTGGGATACAAAATGGCTCTGGGTGAAGACAGTGTGCCGATTGCTTATGAGGACATTGAACTTGCCGATTGTTTTCTCATTGCCGGAGCCAATCCTGCATGGTGTCATCCCATTTTATTTCGTCGGATTGAAGCTCATAAAAAGAACCATCCTGATGTAAAGATCATCGTTGTGGATCCAAGACGGACGGATACTTGTGAGGACGCCGACTTACATTTACAAATTCATCCAGGAACCGATATTTATCTTTTCCATGCAATTGCCAAGGTTCTAATTCAAAACAATTGGATTGATTCTGAATTCATCCAATCCCATACAGAAGGGATTGAAGCATTAAAAATACTCTTATCGAACTTTGACGTAGAATCGGCAGCAAAGACTTGCGGAATTCCCGCAAGTGACATTCACTTGGCAGCATCTTACATAGGTCATGCGAATGGATTTTTATCCTTATGGGCCATGGGACTGAACCAAAGTGTAGTGGGTGTTAACAAAAACTTAAGCCTACTCAACTTATCTTTGTTAACTGGTAAAATTGGAAAACCAGGCAGTGGCCCTTTTTCCCTTACCGGTCAACCCAATGCCATGGGCGGACGGGAAGTCGGTGGACTTTCGAATTTGTTACCGGCTCATCGTGATTTGAGTAATACAAATCATAGAGAAGAAGTAGCAAAGTTTTGGGGAGTGGAAACCGAAGTCATCCAAAGTAAACCTGGGTTTACGGCAGTGGAGATGTTTGAAAACCTACGCACAGGAAAAATGAAGGCTGTTTGGATTATGTGTACAAATCCAACCACAAGTTTACCGGATGCACGAATGGTAGAACAAGGGTTACGTGCTGCTGAATTAGTTGTCGTACAAGATATATCTATGAATTCGTCTGCCATTCCTTATGCGGATTATGTGCTTCCTGCAGCGGGTTGGGCAGAAAAACAAGGAACCATGACCAATTCCGATCGGCGTGTGACTTATCTTTCTAAGATCATAGATCCTCCCGGTGAGGCACTTGCGGATACTCTGATCATTCAAAAGTTTGCTGAGAAGATGGGTTTTGGTTCTTCGTTTGCTTATCAATCGGAAGAAGATGTATTTTTAGAACATTGTGCTTTAACAAAACATACTAAAATTGATATCAGTGGACTGGATTATTCGATATTAAAAGAAAAACGTTCTGTGCAGTGGCCTTATCCTCACAAAGACCACGGCGGAACTCCGAGATTATTTTCGGATCATATCTTCTATCGTGCGAATGGAAAAGCAAAAATCTTTGATGTATCACCCGAAGATACTTCCGAAAAAACTTCGGAAACATATCCCTTCGTTTTAACCACAGGTCGAATCCGAGACCAGTGGCATACCATGACTCGAACGGGAAAAGTGCAAAAACTGATGGAACACAAGTCAGAACCATATTTGGAGATTCATCCAGAGGATGCAAAACGAATGGATCTCATTGATGGCGCGATTGCGGAAGTATCGAATGAAAGAGGTGTGGTTCGTGTTCGGGCCAAAATCACAGACTCAATCAAACAAGGGACAGTTTTTTTGCCTATGCATTGGGGAAAAAAAAACAAAAACGATGAATCTCGAGCAAACAACCTAACAAGCAAAGACTTTGATCCGTTTTCCAAACAACCTGGTTTTAAAATCTCGGCTGTGCAAGTAAAACCATATACCAAAGAAAAAGAAAAGATTCTTATCATTGGTGGCGGAAATAGCACTCATGCATTTATCAAAAAATATAAAGACTTAGCTCCCGATGATGAAATCACCGTAATTTGTAAGGAAGAAAATCCTTTATACAACCGAATCCTTCTTCCTGACTTTATCAGCGGAGAAAAAGAATTCTATGAACTCTCGAGTGCAGATTCAGAAGAAGTAGTCTCTTGGAATATCAATCTTTTTACCTCTACCTCTGTGACTGAAATTCTACCAGAAGCAAAGATTGTTAAAGATGCTTTGGGCAATTCGCATTCGTATAACAAACTAATCCTTGCTACAGGAAGTTCTCCTCAAATTCCCAAATCCATAACACCTGATATGGTGGGAGTTTTTAGTTTACGTGCTAAAACTGATGCGGATCGGATCAAAGGTTTTTTTGTTCCTGATTCCCATGCCCTGATTGTAGGTGGTGGACTTCTTGGATTGGAATTGGCAGCTGCGTTAAAATCTCTAAATGTAAAAGTCACTGTTCTAGTTCGAACGGACCGGTTGATGTCCAAACAGTTGGATGTTGTGGCTTGTGAGATTTTAAAAGAAGAGATCTTGAATCGCGGAATCGAAGTTCTTTTTAATTCGGAAATTGCAAAAGTCAATGGGTATGGTCGCATCACTAACGTAGAGTTGAAAGATGGACGAAAACTATATCCTGATGGAATCGTTTATGCGATGGGAACCAGTCCCAATTTGCATTTAGCAAAGGGCTTAGGTTTTGAATTAGGAGAAGGGATCAAAGTAAATGAATTTTTACAAACCAGTGATCCTGATATTTATGCCATTGGAGAAGTGGCAGAACATGCCAGTGGAGTTTACGGAACAGTTCTTGCGGCAGAAGAACAAGCAAAAGTCGCCGCCTCACATATATTTGGTTATAAATACAAAACTTATTCTGGATCCCTACATTCCAATCTATTAAAAATTCCTGGACTTGAACTTGTTTCCCTTCGTCTTCCTGGAGTTTCTTTTGAAAATCTATCCGATGAATACGAAGAAATTGTATTTTTAGATCGTAAAAGAAGGCGTTATAAAAAATGCATTGTGAAGGGTGATAAACTCGTTGGTGCCATTCTCATCGGTGATAAAGCCGAATTTGTTGAATATAAAAACTTGATTGCGAGTGGAATAGAACTTGGAGAGAAACGAGGGAAGTTACTCTCTGGGGGAACTGCCACCAAACAACCGAAAGGTGCTCTTGTCTGCTCCTGCAATAGTGTGGGTCGGGGAAATATAGAAGACGAAATTAAAAATGGTGCCAACAATTTAGAATCCATTATGGCAACAACCGGTGCTGGTACTGGGTGTGGCAGTTGTCGCCCGGAAGTGAACAAAATCATTCGAGAGATGGTGAATCATTTGGAGGAATCTATTTAGTTGAAAGTAACTACTTAGATTCTCTATGTTCGGATTGATTCGAATTTCTCTATTTTCTTAATAATCTTTTTGTTCTTTGATTATTCTATCACCTAATTTAGATAATGTGGAAAGTGTAATTGGTGAATAATAAACTCCAGTTCCAACAACCATTGCAATCAAAAATCCATAAGGAAGCCCAAAAGCAATCATTCCCGTAAGGATGGCGATGATAAACTCTCTTTTGTTTGGGATAGTATCCTTTAGTAAGGTGATAAGAGATAGGGCTTCGAAAAAAAGAATCATACCAAGCATCGGCAGTGGGAATGTTTTGATTATGTTTTGGATCCCATTCCCAAAAAAAAGTCCAAGGATGATGTATAGAGAACCATAAATCACCACTGAACCTCCTGTCCTTCCCCCGAAAGTATAATGACCCACCATCCCGCCAGCTCCATGGCAACAAGGAATTCCGCTAAAAAGAGGAGAGATCAAATTCATCAATGAGTAGGTGAATCCAATTTTTTTGACACTGATTGGTTTTCTATCAGGAAATAGGTCATCAGATACCTGTTTGGTGGCAAGGATGGAGTTTCCTAATGACAGAGGGATTTGAGGAATTGCTAATAACACAAAACCTTTTAGGATCATATCGGCATCAGGTAAAAAAAATATCGGAATATGGACTTCTATGCTACTTTGAATGATCGTCAGATGGAAATGGAAAGTCAAGGCATATACGATTCCGAGTAAAATGACAAAGAGGGAAGCGGGATATTTTTTGTTATCGAGTAATAAAATAATGATAAAAAAGGAAATGGCTGCGAGGATATATCCTTTTGTTTGTTCGGCGGGGATGTATTCCTTGCAGGCAAGAACACAAAGGCTAACACCTAATCCGAATTGTAACCCTCGAACCACCGCTTTGGGAATTGACTTTGTTAGGCGATCCAAAAAACCAAATAAGGAAAGGAAAAACATGATGGTCCCAATTGCAATCCCTGCACCTAACACAATAGGCCCAGCAATTTTACCTGTGATAACAAGAGTTGCCATGGCTTTCAGTGGTTGCACGGGCATAGGCATTTTATAAATCAGTCCTGTTAGGATTTGCATTGAGCCGAACACAATGAACACACTCGGTGTATCAAGGCCCGCCGCAAGGATCATAGCAACTAGGAGAGGTAAGTCAGTTCCGATGTCCCCAAAGGCACCCGCAAACTCTCGACGGTTGAAACGCAAAAAAGAAAATCCAAACATAATTCTTGTTCAGAGTGGAAATGTTACCGCCGCTTGGAAACCCGGAAATCTTCCAGGCCAGAGAAGTTGGCAGTGAAATCCCGCCTCTCAGGCAAAGTAAGCTTATTTGAGTTTTTCTTGAAAATGAGACCCATTCTCATAATATGGCTCTATTCCCCACTTGGAGTCGATCATTCGTGAAAGCAAAAACTTGGTATAAACTGCATTTGATACTCGGGATCTTTGGTGCGAGTTTTCTTTTGGTTTTGGGTCTGACCGGATCTCTTTTGGTCTACGGAAAGGAAATTCAATCCCTTGCTGGCTCACATTCCATAGCAGTGGAAGATCGTCGGTTGTCCTTGGATGAATTATACAAACAATTGTTAACTCAAATGCCTGATGGAAGTGTTGCGGGTTGGTTGGTTTCTGACTTAAATGACCAAGCTGATCAAGTTTGGTTTCATAATCTAAAAATGCCTAGTCGTGAATCTGTCTACTTAATCAATCCATACAATGGCAAGGTGATTGGAAAACTAAAAGAGGATCGAAGTGATAGTATTTATGGATTCTTATTAGTTTTACATTATAGTCTTTTTCTCGGTGGGGTAGGTTATTTTTTAACGGGATGTATTGCCTTTATCTATTTGGTTTTGGTGATTAGTGGGATCAAACTTTACAAACGATTTTGGATCAGTTTGTTTCGTCTGAGATGGAAAGAAAGTATACAAATACTATTTTCCGACTTGCACAAGTTTGTTGGTATTAACGCAGTTTGGTTTCATTTGATTTTGGCAATCACTGGCGGATGGTGGAGTTTACGAGATACCGTGATTCTTACATTTCCAGAA
Source organism: Leptospira vanthielii serovar Holland str. Waz Holland = ATCC 700522 (assembly GCF_000332455.1). GTDB lineage: Bacteria > Spirochaetota > Leptospiria > Leptospirales > Leptospiraceae > Leptospira_A > Leptospira_A vanthielii. The sequence goes on from NZ_AOGY02000021.1 coordinate 51,393, forward strand.
GAAAGGGTAGTCCATCATCTTTGGCATAAAGAAGATTCGATCAATCAATTGGTGGAGCAAACAAAAAAGGAAATTCCTGGATTCCGATTGGGATATGTTTCTTTTCCACACCACTCTAAAGAAGAACCAATTGGAATTTATGGGAATCGTTTCGATTCCTCTGGATTGGAAAGTCGGTACGGTTCTTATGTTCGTTATGATGTGAAATCTAAAAAAATATTTGATAAGGTTGATATATCAAAGGAAGAATTCTGGAATCAAATATTGGATTCATTTCGGCCACTTCACTTCGGAACTTTTGCCAATCATTTGAGTAAGGTAATCTGGGTGATTGGGGGACTTACCCCGGCGATTCTTGCAATTAGTGGGATTAGCATATTTTATATTAAGAGAAAGAATAAAAGAAGAAGAACTCAAAAGATTCCTTTGAGTTCTTCTGTGTAATCGTTAGTTTATTGCCAACATTTACTTGGATCGTAACAAACGTAAGTTCCTTTGAATCTTTCGCAAGCTTCTTTAGCATTCTTTAAATCCGTTACTCCATAATAAATGTTCGCAGGAATTAAATATTTATGTTCTCCTTCCGTAGTGTACGCATAAGGAATTAGATCATTGATTCCGTCAACACCGTCATAATGACAGGCACTAATTTTGTCGGCGACGGAACATGGTCCATTAAACTTTTCCACAACAATCTGAATTCCAATTGCATTTCCAATAGTTGTATATGTTTGTTCCATGTTTTTTTCCCATTCAGCTTGTTTTTCTAGGTAAGCAGTTGAGTATTCTCTACAAAAAAGATGCGGTCCATTTTTTATGCTAAAACGATGGCTGTAGGCAATGTTAAGGCCAAGTTTTTGACCCTCGCTTAAACTATTTGCATACATCTGTTGTAAGCCTAACATTGTTACCAAATCTTCGTTTGATACCTTGGACTTGGGATCAAAAAGATCACATTGGAATACGGAGAAACCAATGGTTAATAGGGTGAGAAGGGTTTTTAGTTTTGTTTTCATATTTGTCTCCAGAGTTTAAATTTTATAAGTCAACATAAATCCGTATGTTTTTGGAGCACCGGGTACTGCTTGAAATGTCCCATCGATGTAAGATGTGAAGTAATACCGATCGTTGATATTATTCATATAGAGATAAGCAGAGAGGGTGTCTGTTTCGTATCCAATCCTTGAGTTGATTACATAATATGGATCGCTAGACACCGTGTTATCTGCGGCAAAATACATTTGGCCAACGGCCTGAAACTCAGTTCGAAAAAACATTCCGTATTCGTTTCTGTATTGAAGGTAACTTACAATATCGTATTTAGGAATGAAGTGAACCCACTTCCCGTTAAAATCTCGATTGAGAACGGAATCATGAAACTTGTTGAAAATTCCTTCTGTATAACCAGCCGAGAGACCTAGTTTTACATCCTTATGTGGTTTTAGAAATGTTTCGAGTTCATATCCTCTAATGGTAACGAGTTCTGCATTGAGGTTTATATATTGGGAAAGGTTAATAGCTCGGACCACATGAAAGTCTTGTGTTTCTGTGTAGAACTGGGTGTATTTTAGTCCAAATTTTCCCTTAAAAAATTCTGATTTGAGCCCGGCTTCGACGGTATCGTTGATTTCTGGTTTGAATGTGGCTCTGTTTGGAATATTGACTACTGTACTATAACCGGCATTTTTATAACCTCGGCTAAACCCGATAAAAAACATTAGATTTTCGATTGGTTTGTAATCAAAAATAAAACGAGAAACATTGTAATTATAACGATTGTTTATTGAATACGGGTCAGACATTACAAAAGTTTCTCCGAGTGGATTACCTGCACGTGAAATGCCTTCTGCTTGTTCTGTATGTGATAGGCGGCTTTCTTGTCGTTCTAACCTTGCGCCGATTGTAAACGTAAATTTCTCGGCAAATGTATAACTATTATGAGTATAAAAACTAATATTGCGGTCTTGTAGTCTTGATAAATTTTTCTCTCTTGTCGGTGCGGTGAGACCTGGAAAATCATTTATGACGTAAATTGGGGATCTATGTTCCCTTGCTTGATCTATATTGGTTACTTTGTTCGATGAATAAATTCCTGCTTTAAACTGGAAGGGATCATGTTTGTCTTTCGATTCGACAAATATATCATTTAGGAATGTTGTTGCCTTTTCTACATAGATGGATCTGTTCTGATCTATTGTTGTAAAATCTGAATCTGCGGTAATGGGGTCAATGTCCATCTTACGAATCGCAGATGCTGTTTTGAGATTTGCATGAGGTAGTTTTGTAGTCGTTGCTAGAGAGTAGGTATTTCCTGTAACATTACTTTTCCCCTCATAATCCCAATAGACTTTTCTGTCTCCATTGACTCTGTTCGTATATGTTCCATATAACTTGTAACAGTTGGAAGGCATCGCGACGCAACCTTGTAATAATGCTTTTTCTCTTTCCGACTTGGCACCTAAGTAGTTTACTAAGTTGAGTGAACCATCGTCGAAACTTTCGGCACTGACTTGTAAGTCTGCCTCAAAAATTTCGTTGGGAGTGAAGAACAAACGAAAACGTCCAGCTTTTCCTTTTCTACCATCGGGATGAGTTTTATAGATTTCTACGGGAGCTTCATAAGGTCGATTGGTTGGGTAATAAAACCCTGTTACGTTGGATAGGTATCCTTCGCGTTCTGTGGTTTTACCTGCGATTCCAAAAAATAATTTATCTTTAATGATTGGTGCATTGTAATAAGCAGATGTTTCTTGTTTTTTATAATTTCCGGCATCAAAAGTAATTTTCCCTTCTGCAACATTGGTTGGTTTTTTTGTTCGAATTTCAACAACACCTCCTTGAAAGTTTTTTCCAAACAAGGTAGCTTGGCTACCACGGTATACTTCGATATTCTCAATACCATATAACTCCGTGTTAAGCGCCACATTATCGTTTAGAGGAATTCCATCTAAAATCAAACCCACAGCCGGTTCACTGAAGGCAATACTTCGCATCCCACGTATGTTGAAATAAGTAAAATTACGCGATCCCGAATCAATGATGGAGAAATTGGGAACTTGTTTATCTATATCGTTGGTTCGATTGATACCAGCATCTTGAATGTCTTGTTCATTCAAACGGCTGATGCTATTCGGAGTCCGAAGGATCTCCCGGTCTCTCGGATCTTTTTTACCTGTAACACGAATCCCTTGCTCTGCGGGTTTGGCCCCTGCACTCGGACTTGTCTCCATTCCTTCTATTTGGGGCTCTGGTTTTTTCTCTGTGCTTTGGGCGAGAAGGGGGAAGGAAAAGAGACAAAAAATAAAAAACAAAGTCTGAATTTTGATGAATAGAACCTGCAATAAGGGGGAGGTGAGTGAATTGGGTGGGGGCTCTATATGAGAACAATTCTCAAAATGGATACTCATACGGCCATTCCTCCGCATGCGTGCTTTTATGTCGAGAATTTAATGAGAGTAGGACTCAAAATCATATAATGGGGCTTCCTTAGTAATCGAACTTGGTTTGGGCCATCAAAACAAATTTTTAGTCTAAGGTTTCATGAATCAAACAAACACAACGGATAGAAATGTCTTTCAAACCACACTGCGAATCCTCCTTGGAGCTTTTTTGGCTTTCGCCGGAACCGGCCACCTAACATGGCATAGGACAGAGTTTTTGGCCCAAGTACCAACTTGGTTACCAATAGACGCTGATTTGGTTGTGTTATTATCGGGGGTGGTGGAAATCAGTTTGGGTTTGTCTTTGATTTTTCTGCGCAACAAACAAGCGCAAGTTGGTTGGGTTGTTGCATTGTTTTTTGTAATGATTTTTCCTGGAAACGTATCCCAATATATAAATGGGATCAGTGCTTTTGGTTTAGATACCGATAGAGCACGTTTGATACGTTTGTTCTTTCAGCCAGTGCTTGTCCTCTGGGCCATTTGGAGTTGTGGTTCTTGGCAGGACTTTCTAACAAAGCGTAAAAACTAAATAACAATTTTCAGATATTTTTTCTTAGAAATCATATTCTTTGATTAGAATCGGTAGGTCGTGTTGTGATTAAAAATAATTTCTATGTTCGATGATTAGGCAACGATTAGAAACAACACGAAGCCCTGCCGCTTCCGCTTTTTTCTCTGCTTCTGGATGGGAAATTCCCAATTGGAGCCATACCACTTCGGTCCCACCCAAACTTAAAATTTCGTCTATAACTTCGGGAATTTTGTCGGAACTTCGAAACACATCAATGAATTTCCTATCTTCCTTGGGAACTTCTTTTAAGGTTTTATAGATAGTAAATTCACCTACAGTATGTTCTTTGGGATAGGTTCCGACCACCTCCCATCCTTTGTCTCGGATGTATGCGGGTACATAATGGCTTGGTTTGGATGGATCATTACTTAATCCGTAAACAGTTATCTTTTTATAAGAGTCAAGGAGGGTTTTAATTTCGGAATCTGCTACATTCATAGAAATAGTATAAAGGATGGATTGGAAATTGCAAGTGGGGAATTTATATATATCCCTAATATTTTTGTAATTTGATTAAAAAATAAGTTTAACAAGAATCAGTTGACTTCGATTGGATTAAATAAAAAATTCTCACAGAGGTTAGTTGATGAATCATTTTGTTCTGAAAATTTTTGTTTTTTCTTTATTTCCCTTGATTGGCTTTTTGGGTTGTGATTTAACTTCTGGTAAAGAAGATGCGAAATTTACTCCTGCTGAATTAATTACTTTGGTTGTTGCATCAAACCCAGGTAATTCTTCCAGTCCCCCATCTAGTTTAAGTTATACTGGTTCGCCATATGTTTTTTTTAGGAATACTGCAATTTCTGCAAAAGTTCCATCCGTGACTGGAAAAGTTGAGTCCTGTAAGTCTAACCTAACTTTCCCAGTTGGAATTAACTTAGGAAACACTTGCACCATTTCTGGAACTCCGACTGCAAACCAGGCTGCAACCAACTATATTATTACTGCTGAGAATAGTTTCGGGTCAACCTCAGCAACTATTTCTATACAAGTGAAAGATGCAACTTGTGGTAATGGTGTTATCGAAGGAAATGAAGTCTGTGACGATAATAATACGATAAATGGTGATGGATGTAATAATGCTTGTAGTGGTGCATAGTCGTTTGGTATGATATACCTAAACTTTGTGGCGGATTGATTTTAAAAACAAACTTTCGATTGCTACCTTTTTTGTTGCGGTCATTCGTAATGAGGTTGGGGCAGAATCGACTTAAGTTGTCAATTCGTCATTTCCCGCTGTTTACTACTATGACATTTAAATCATTGGGGTTTACGGGATTCGACGGAACTCATTAGACGTTATCGAATCTAATTCTATTACAAGAAAAAATAGAAGAAGCTATAATAAGAATCAACGAAGAACGAAAGCGAATTGAATCTGTTCTTGATTGAAGTTTCGAAATTCTTTTTGTTTTTTGTATATATATTTCCTGAAAGCAGGAGAGGAGAAAGATTGGCCTAGGTTACAATTTAATTATGAATACGCTTGAAAAAAAATTCAACGAAATGTGCGGTAAAAAGAACAATTCTACGCAAGATTCGTTCGCACTCTTTGATGCACTAGAAACTGTCTCTATCGAAGATACAATCGGTCAGTGGCATGGATCTGGATTTCACACTTCACATACGATGGATGGTGCTTTGGAAACATTCAATTGGTATGGAAAAGAATTTGTGGATGCAGATAACGTTCATCCATTGGTTTTTAAATCTTTTGGGAAATCTTTATTTAAAGTAAATCCTTCCCTAATGCCTGTTCGGTTAGCAACATTGATTCCTTCTACTAATTTATGGCCTTTACGATATGTATTTTTGTTAGTTCGATTTTTATTTCAGACTTCGAAATCAAAAGCTCGTGTCAGACGGATAGAGTTTCGTGGACAACTTACTGCTGCAATGATTTATGATAATCTTCCCATCCATGACATTTTTAAAAAAGTAAATCAAGATACTCTCTTTGGATGTATGGATTATAAAGGGATGAAACAACCTTTCTTTTTTGTTTTGGAAAGGGATAAATAAGGATATAAGACATTACAGACCATTGTGATTTAGAAGAAATCAATGATCTGTAAGTTTTGTCGGATACGATTTTAGTCGTTTAACCATGCAATTCCAGACTCTAAACTAGGAACCGATTTTAGTTCTACATTCCCAGTTTTTAGTGTTTGGTCATCTATTGAGATGGCAGCTAATGCTGAGTTGGGAACTACCACTGCCATCTTTCTTAAGCTGGAATTGCTTGCTTTAGGAAACCAATTGACGTTCACCCATTCCTGCGCAGATCGTGTGACAAGACCCATTCTTCTGGTATCAGCTAGCCACTTACGTATGTTATACTTATTTATAATGTTTAGAGCTTCCGTTAGTATTTCTGTATATTTCTCTTCACTGAAGTGGGGTGTCCATACTACTTCTAATAAATCTTTTTCTTTAATATAATAGATGTTTCCGATTTCGGATCGAAATTGGAGTTTATGGGTGGTTTCGTCCCGGTCTGAAATAGAAGATTCATCAGATACAATATTAGTTTTGAAAAGATCAACCATAGAAATAAGTTTGTCTGCTGTACTTGCAATTGCGGTGATTTTCTCTGCGAATAAATCACTACTTTCTGAATTACTGAAGGAGGATTGGCTGATCGATGACACTGATGCCATCACTTCGTTTGTTGCAGTTTTATGTTCTGTCACTGCATCTTTGATTTCTTCAGATCTTTCTTTTACAAAAATTGCTTCTTTTAAAAGTTTTGTTTTTAATTCTTTTTGCGTATTTACAGCGGAGTGAACCTCCGAAATTTTCCCCGAAATGGAATCAATGTTTCCAATGATTTCTTGAATCTCCATTGTTGTTTTTTCGATACGTTCTCGACCTAAAGAAACATCATTTTGATTTTTCTTCATTAAAGAATCAATCCCTTTGACTGCACCCGCAGTTCTTTCTGCAAGTTTAGAAACTTCTTCGGCAACAACAGCAAATCCTCTTCCTGCGTCTCCGGCTCTTGCTGCTTCGATGGATGCATTGAGAGCAAGCATGTTGACTTGTTCACTGATTTTTGCAATGACATCTACAGTTTTAGAAATCTCAAGGGAACTATGCGATAGATTATCCATTGCTTCGTTCATCGTACGCAGTGTATTTTTTCCGGCTTCTGCTCGATCAATGATATTCTTTATGGAATCAAGAGTTCCTTCTACATACTCACTGGTTCTATCGATAGCCATTGAAAGGTTATCCACTTCTGAAGTTAAGTTATTCATACTCTGAGAATTGTTTTCTGCAATGTTGGAGATGGATACAGCTACTCCTGAAATTTCTTCTATGGACGCTGAAACTTCTTCGGTTGCCGCAGATTGTGATTGGAGATTACTTGAAAAGTCAAGAGTCACTAGTTTCATTTTTTGTGAATCAGAGGAAAGGGTATCAGCAGAGGTTTTGATATGTTGGATGAGTTCTCCTTGAGCTTGTAACATTCTATGAAAGCTCAAATAGAATTCGGATAATAAATCATTTTCTTTGTAAGGAAGTCGAACTTGTAAATTTCCGAGGCCCACTTCTTTAAAAGCGACTTCCAATTTTCCAAAAATTTTGCTGAACCAATGACTCAAGACCAAACCAAAGATAAAAACCAAAGTGACGAGGATAGTGATTTCAAAACCGATTGTCAATGTTAGGTTTTCCGGTAGTGAATTTTGCATTTTTAATATCATGGTCATGCTGAAAAACAACAAAGATCCAAACGTCAAAAAGGAAAGGAGAAAATATAATCTAAGTTTTGAATGCATAAGTTTTCTCATTCCAGTTTTCATAATAACAAACGAGATGCTAGTCTAAAAACGACGGAGGTGAATTTTTGATTTTTGTACGTGACATAATGGCAAAATTAATCGATTGGAAATTCTATTTGTGTCGCTACAAATCTTTTGGTCGTTCTTCCAAATTTTTTTTCGATCTCTACCAGCGTATGTACTAATTGATCGAAAGCTTTTTTTTGTTTTGGTATTTCTATCTGCGAATGAATTTGTATTTTCTCTCCTTCCTCCATTTCAGAAACGAACTTAATTCCTGATTTTGTGAGGACGGGCCGATTCCCATTTGTGATGGCTACGGTTTTTGATCTGTATGTACGAGAATAGGCATCGGCTACTAAAGCCAAAGATATTTCATCCATTCCTTCATACATAGAAATTCCAATCCTTTCATAGTTCCAAAAGAAAATAAGGTTCTTTGCTGCCGTTATATACTGTTGCCAATCCAAATAAAATCCTTCACTATTGTGATGTGCATCCCAATGGGTAACTCCGAGTTCTGTTGCCATTTCCTTTGCTTTTTTTGTTCCTGCTATGGATTCGACTAAAGCTAAAGAGACTGGAATGGAAGCTGTGACCCCTGTGGTTGTAATGATATTCTTATCTTGAACGTATCTTTTGTTTCTGATCCAGATCGTATCTGAAAAAACATTAGATAGTTTTTCTTTTGAATACCAATGCCCGGTAGCATGTTTATTCTTTAATAACCCAGCATAACCCAATGTCCAAACTCCATCACAAATTCCGACAATGGTAGCTCCACGTTCATATTGGTTTTGAATCCAATGAATGATAGTTTTGTTTTCAGCATTGTGTATAGCGGGAACGATCACTAGATCAGATCCCTCTGGGTGAAGGTTATCAAAGTCGTCAAGGGATGTATTGATTTCAATGGAGAGGGCAGGGAACATATCTAATTTACCTTTGTTTTCTGCTACAGCGTAAACCTCAGCAATATCCGAACGTTTTAAAATTCGATAGATTCTAAAGTTTAACGCAACACTTCCTTTATTTTTTCCGCGGGAGTTTTCCAGCCAAGCGTTTTTCTTGGACGCTCATTTAAAAGCTTTTGGACTCTTTTCAGTTCTTTTCTTGATATATCATTAAAGTCAGTTTTTTTAGGAAAGAAATCTCTTATTAGCATATTCGTATTTTCACAAGTCCCCCTTTCCCAAGGACTTCCCGGATGACAAAAATATACTTTCATTTGAGTATCTTTTGTAAATAGCTTATGGTTACTCATTTCTTTACCTTGATCATAAGTTATCGAAAGTCTAAGCTCTGTTGGCATTTTTTTTAGTTCCTTGGCAAAACTTTTTCTGACGGTCTCAGCATCTGTGCTTGTTAAAGGAACCAGTATAACATTTCTAGTAGTTCTCTCTACAATTGTACCAATTGCACTTTTGTGATTCTTTCCAATTATCAAATCACCTTCCCAATGTCCTGGAATTGATCTTTTTTCAACTGATTTTGGTCGTTCTTCAATGCTTATCATGTCTGGTATTTTACCTCTATTATCAGTATTTTTCGACTTTTTGTAGGGTTTCATCTTTCGGCGTAGATAGCTTTGCAATTCCTTTTTTAGTTCGCCTCTCGGTAAAAGATAGATATAAGTATAAATAGTTTGATGGGAAACTGATTCTGTAATTCCGCTTGGCAGATTTTCTTTTAAAGACATCTCTATTTGCTCTGGTGACCATTTAAGTTCTAATTTAGATTTTATAAATTTTCGTAAATTTGGATGTTTTTGCAACTTTATTTTACCTAGAATTTCTGGAACTTTCATTCTTCTGTGAAATGATTTGAGCATTTGATACTGAATAATTAATGAAAGAATTTACTTGAATAACCTTTAGATAATTCTCTGGAAATGCTTGAAGGACTTCGATTCAGTATCTTAGCTATACTTCTAATACTTTCCTCTTTAAATCGCATCTCAGCAATTACTTCCCTTTCTTTCAAATTAATTCTTGTATAATGATTCATTTATTAACACCTTATTCATTAGATTATCGGTGTTGCGTTAAAAATTTGATTCTACCTTTGTATTTATGAACTGTATTCCGGAAAAGGCATCTGACGACGGTTCTGCGGCTGCAATGTTGATTTTGGTGACAGAGGCAGTTTCTGCTTCCGAA
>NZ_AOGY02000020.1 GCF_000332455.1 Leptospira vanthielii serovar Holland str. Waz Holland = ATCC 700522
ACGCCACGTATGAACCGATTCTCTCTTAAACTCTGTGGTGTATTGTTTTCTCCGCTTCATGGCAACCTCTTGTAGTCGTTTGTTGCCTATTGTCGAGTATATAATGCGTTAGGAACTTCAAGCATACACAAAAAAGACTAGGGAGGAAATGACAATCCCTTGTCCCGAAATATTTCGGATAGCATTCCAGATCCAATAGAAACTGGTAAGAGTCACAAAACTGGAGAAAAGAAGAGTTGCCGCGAGTGTTTGTTTCCAATTGGAAGTGATCGAAAGTTGTTTGGTGAAGTAAAGAAGTAGAAAGATACAAAGAAACCCTGCGGAGGCAAATCCGAAGGGTTCGAGTGCCAGTGCGAAAAAAAATGCTACTGGTATGAGTAATAAAAATGGGTATTTAATTTCCGGAATTTTTGAGTGTTTTCTCATATTCCATTCTTCTTGAATATTCCTCTGCCAACTCCTTGCTGCCTAAGGTTTGGATTCTAAGTTCCATTAATTTTTTTTCGCGTTCTGATTCTGAAAGATTAGGATAGGTTTTTAGTAAGTTTTTTTCTTCCGTTTGCAGTTTGGAGATTTTTTCCTCTTCTTCTTTCATTTCTTTCAAAACCTTTTCCATCCGATCGTTTCCGTCTTTACCAAAATAACGAATTCGAACTTCTTTTTCTTTTGCCTCTCTCTCGGAACCAGATAACTTAGAGAGTTCGTTTTGTCTAAGGTCCATTTCTGTTTCAAACTTATCAAACTTAGGTTCTCTTGCGGTCACTGCATTGTAAAAGGAACCAAAGGATTTTTTACGGTAGTCTTCGTATAAACGAATTCTTTCATCGGCTTTTAAGTTTTTGGTTTCATCGAGGAAATTTTTTCGGTTAAAACTAAAATCAGCGGTAGCTTCTTCTAACCCAAAGATAAGTTCCGCATCTTCTTTCGGAAAATATTTCCTTCTGAGTTGTTTGATTTGTTCGTATCGTTCTTGGTTGGTGTAGGATTTACTCGATGGATCTAATTGAACCATAGCTTCTTCATATTTTAAATAATTGGATAACATGCCAATCAATCGTTTGGCGTCCTCTCCGCTATATTCGTTTTGGAGGAAGGCTTTGATGTATTCATGACATTGTTCCCTGGTGCTTCCTTCGGGACATTGTCTACGTAAGTTCCACAGTTCTGAAACAAAATTTAACTCACCCGATTTGGCACGGGTAAGGATTTCCTCAAAACGTAAAAACTGTCCATCAGCAGTGAAGATGGTTTTTGCTGATTCTAAATAGAATGGATCCACAGAGAATCCATCACTTTGTGTGCGAAAGTAAGACTCTGCTTTGTCGTTTGGATTTTCGTCGTTTGTGGTTTCCATTGGGTTCGGACTAAAGATGCGAAAGGCAATGTATAAAAGGAGTAAGGCTCCTATGCCGTAACTAAGGTAACGTAAATTTTTAACATTCATGGGAGATGGTATCGTAGTAAAGGACGGATTGAAACTTCTGCAAACAAAAAAACCCAAGCACTCGCTTGGGTTTTTCGAAAAAACTTCGGAATTGAATTACTGATTTGCCTTCATGTTGGAAGCAATATTCAAATAGTAACCTTCAACATCATACCAAAAACTCCCAGAACGAAGAGTGTTGGATGCTTGTAAGTGGTCTACACCTGTAGTGAAGATTCCATAAGAAGGTCCCCCTTTCCAAGTTCCCCATTTTTGTGAAGAAAGTGGAACGAGCCCATCATTCGTGAAACCTTGTCCTTGGAAAAGTCCACCAGCACCACAAGCTGGGTGAAGGATTCCCATTAGTGGGTGTTGGATAAGGTCTGGAATTGTGATAGATGATCCGTAAGAGAAATACTTTACACCTGATTTGTTTGGAGTATAGGCATTAAAAGAGGTAAGTCCCTCTTTACTTAAAGATGACAATGCAGCCAGAGCGTTTTGTTGGTTGGTTCCCCCATAAACAATTTTCACAAGAGTTTCAACGATACTAGCCACAAATGGTTGGATCCAACTTGGAAGAACAGTTTTGATAATGTCTGCAATCGGTGAACCGTAGTGTGGTGTATTCAATGTGGTGAGGGATGCCGTGCGTCCAGAAAGTCCTAGGTTCGATACCATATAACGGCTATCAAGTCCACCTTGGGAGTGGCCGAGGATATGAAATTTTCCAGTGTAATTTGTAGCAGCAGAGTAAGTAAGGATGGCAGCTTTTAATTCCTGAGCCCGCACTTCATTGGAGTTGGCAGCAGTTTTTCCTGGAGCAAATACGGTAGCTCCTTGACTTCTGAGGTAATCGTCAGTTCCACCCCAATAGTTTACGATGCTGATGATACCGCCAGAGTTTTCGCCCCAACCGAAAAGGCCATGGGATAGGATGATGGGGTAGGTACCCGCAAGTGGTTTGGAAGAAGAACCGGAACTAGCGAGAACGGGAGTTGCTAAAGCGACGGTTATAAAAATGGCTAAAAGACCTTTCTTTATCATAAATTTTTCACCTTTGAATTTTCTGAGATAAAATTGTGTCAATTTGCCTTACATAAGGCAAGGATAATTTCGCTACAGATTTGAAAAAAATGGGATTTTTTGTAATAATTGAACGTGTTCAAAAATTACTTGTGGTTCGATTGTTTCTCATTTCCATTTGATGGGAAGTAATCTTCAGTTTTATGCCAAACACGGTCCCAAAAAAAATATCCAACCAAACATTGAGTAAACGAGAAGTGACAAAGGAGAGGATTTATAATTCTGCAATTACCTTGTTTCGGAAAGAAGGTTATGAACTCGCTACCATGCGTCGAATTGCAAAAGAGGCTCGAGTTTCTTTAGGCCTTACTTACTATCATTTCAAAACAAAAGAAGAGATAGTTCTTCATTTTTACAGAGAGTCCCAAATAGAAGTCAAACTACTTGCCTCACAGTTTTCTAAAACTACAAGAGATTTTAAGGCCAGACTCAAATTCATTATCTTAACCCAATTAGAAAGTTTTTCAGAATATAAAATTTTTTTGCAAGTATTAGCAAGGCATGCAGGGGATCCAAGCCATCCCCTCTCACCATTCAGTCCAGAGACAACTCTCATTCGAGAAGAAGCTGTGGCTATGATTCGTGAGGCATTAGAAACATCGAATTTGAAAATTCGAGAAGACCTTGCTATGATTTTACCAGAGTTATTATGGATGGAACAAATGGGGCTTGTTTACTTTTGGTTGTCTGATTCCTCAAAGTCTTATATTAGTACGAAACTTTTAATGAATGATTCCTTAGAATTGACATTCAAACTCATCAAACTTTCCAATTTTCCTTTGTTTAAAAATGTGATGGGTCCCATCTTTCGTATGTTTCGATTGGTGAAAGGAAACCCAATTACGAAAAAACGCTAAAACTATACTTGCCAAAGGATAGCAAGTTTGGTAATTTCTGTCGCATGAAAATTACCCGAAAGAATTGGATTCACTTTGGATTATTCATCAGCTTTTTCTTTCAAGTTTGGATTCTTCCCCTTGCAGCAAGAGATGTGCGAATACTCACAAATCCACTGACTGATGAAGTGGGAATCCTACCCTCTTGGGAAAGGAACCAAATCATAGAGATTCTTTCGGCGATTGAAACAAAAACATCCGCACAAGTATATGTTTATGTCATCCCGAGTTTGGAAGGGGAAAATCTAGAAACCTATTCTTTGGCTGTTGCCGAAAATTCGAAGTTAGGACAAAAGGGAAAAGACAATGGAGTATTAGTTTTATTGTCTACGGGGGATCGTAAGGTTCGTATCGAAGTTGGATATGGACTAGAAGAAACATTAACAGATACTTTGTGCAATCGAATCATTCGTAATGTGATGATTCCTGAATTTAAAAAAGGAGAAATACCTCTAGGTTTGGTTTCGGGGATTCATGCAATTGAATCCATTTTGTATGGAGCGTCCGAATCCAACCCTGCTTTAAATACGGATTATCCTGATGGAATTGGTGTTGGATTGTCGAGTGACAACACACCCAAAAACATTGGATTTGCAGTTGGAATTTTGGTCCTAGCTCTCATCGTTCACTATGTACTAAAAGATAACAAAATATACAAAGAGAGAAAATGGATGGGAGTTTTGTATGGTTTATTTGTCCTTTCCATCATTTGGTATTTTTTTCCCGATGCTGTGTTTTATTTATTCTGCTTTGGGGTTTTTGCGGGTAATTTGTATTTACTCTACGGGCTTTGGTCTCCACTATCTTATCTTTTTTCCTTTCTTTCCATTTTGTTTTGGATTCCGTTTATCAATTATACATTCAAAGCGGACTTAAATGTTTTGTTTTGGGTATTTGGAATTATCAGTTTGATTTTATATTCCTTAAAAATTGCCTTGGATGAATCTTTCATTAAATTTTTCAATGCAATTGCCAAAAAAATAGGTTCAACTCCCAAGGGTTTGTTTTTACATATATTTTCTTTTTTGACATTAGGTTTTACGATTCTTTCCCTTTGGAATGGAGAAAGATTTTTTTACATCCTCTTTTACCAAGGTTTGATTTTATTTACGATCTATGGTTTAGGAAAAAGTTCTTTTGGTTTTACAACTTTTCATTATTTTTCTGCGTTTTTCCTTTGGCTTTTTCTCGTAGCTGGATTGTATTTTTTTTGGCCGATTGCCAATGATTCAGTTCCTTCCTTTGATTCAGAAACTATGATTCTTTGGCTCCAATGGTTTATTTGTTTGGTGTTTGGTTATCTTTTGGCTGTTTCTATAAAAGTAGAATCTTGGAAATATCGATTTCTCAAGTATGCTTTGATTGCTGCGGTTTGGACTTCAGGTTTTTCCCTACATTATCTTTTGGGATTCTCAGACAAATGGTCGCCAATGACCTTCGTATTCTCCTATGTTTCTCTATTCATTCTGCATTTTCTTTATGTACTTGCCAATGAATCAGGGAGTGGATCTTATTCTTCTTACTCTTCCGGTAGCAGTTCTTCCTCGTCTTCTTATTCCTCTTCGAGTTACAGTAGTTCGTCTAGTTCCCGTTCGTCGGGAGGGGGAGGTGGTAGTTTTGGCGGTGGAGGTAGTTCGGGAAGTTGGTAACCTGAAAATAAGAAAAATAAGAATTTTTTTATTTGATTCTAGAATTGATTTGGATTGAGTCAGAAATCAAAAGCTAAATTTCTATCTTTTCTGTTTATCGAATTCGTTTGCGGTAACGAATGTAAAATCGTTCAAAGGAAGATTTGTCCCAAAAACGAATGGCTTCCTCATTTTGTAAAATAGCGCGCAGTTCCATCGCCGGGATGGATTTTTCCTTACACCAAAGGTCTACATCCAGAAGAAGGGAAGTCATATACCCTTTTTTCTTTTTACCAAGTTTGGTTACGGCAAGATCGATAAATAGGCTTCTTTCTTCTTCTAAATGGGGTTTTTCTTCGATGCGTCCAATGAGTAAAGATACAAGTTCGGATTCATCGAAGAAACCTCTCATATAGACTTTGCCGGTTCCTATCAATTTGAAATAAATGTCTGTGAATTTGGTTGCGGCCCTTGGGCGGATACGAAAGAGACCATCTAACTCAAGTTCGTTTACCTTTCGGTAAAACTGATTTACGAGTTCGATGGTCTGGTTTCTGTCAGATTCGTTTAAGTCTCTTATCACCTAAACCATTCGATTGATGAGATAAGTTTTGAGCTCAAGTATTGGAATTCTTTCTTGTTTCATCGAATCTCTTTCCCTGATGGTAACGGTTCCATCACTCATCGTGTCGTAATCTACTGTGATACAGAAAGGCGTTCCAATTTCGTCATGACGACGGTAACGTTTTCCAATGGCACCACTATCATCATAATCTACATACCAATGGTTACGAAGATCGGTATAAATTTCTTTGGCCTTGGTATCGAGTCCGTCTTTTTTCATGAGTGGAAAGATCGCCACCTTCATTGGGCTCACTCGTTTTCCAAAACGAAGAACAGTGCGAACTTCATCCTTTTCTAACTTTTCTTCTTCGTAAGCATCACAAAGTACTGCAAGAAAAAGTCGGTTGAGACCGAGAGCCGGTTCTACCACATAAGGAAGGTATTTTTTCTTTTGATCCAAATCATGGTATTTTAAATCTTCGGAAGAAAATGTTTCGTGTTGGGTGAGGTCATAATCCGTCCTTGAGGCAACACCCCAAAGTTCTCCCCAACCAAAAGGATATTTGTATTCAATGTCGCTTGTGGAATCACTATAAAAAGAAAGTTCTTCTTTGGCATGTTCTCTCACGCGAAGGTTTTCTTTTTTTAGTCCGACTACATTTACAAGCCAGTCCATGCAGTAGTTCACCCAATAGGTAAACCATTCTTTTTGAGTCCCTGGTTCACAGAAAAACTCCATCTCCATTTGTTCGAATTCTCGCGTGCGAAAGATAAATTGGCGAGCCATAATTTCGTTTCGAAAAGACTTCCCGATTTGTGCAATCCCAAAGGGAACTTTTTTCCGCGCAATTTGGGTTACGTTCTTAAAATTGATAAAGATCCCTTGGGCGGTTTCCGGGCGAAGGTAAATGTCTGTCGCTCCTTCTTCGGAGGCACCGTGGGATGTTTTGAACATCAAATTGAATTGGCGGGCATCAGTAAAACTTCCCACCGTTCCGCAAGTAGGGCATGCGTAGGCTTTGTCCCGGATGGTATTTGTGAGCTCTTCTAAACTTTTTCCGGTAGCGGCACCTTCTCCTTCTTTATCTTCTAAGAACTTATCCACACGGACTCGTGTTCTACATTTTTTGCAGTCCATCAGGGGATCATTGAAGTTGGAGATATGGCCGGATGCTTCCCAAACGCGAGGGTGGAGGAGGATGGAGGAATCAAGGCCCAAAACATCGTCCCTTCTATGAACAAAGTATTCCCACCAAAGTCTTTTTAGGTTGTTTAATACTTCGATTCCGTTCGGACCATAGTCAAATGTGTTGGAGAGGCCTCCGTAAATTTCGGATCCGGGGAAAACAAAGCCCCTTCTTTTGGAGACTGCTACTATGGGTTTGAGCGACTGCTCTTCTTTCTCTTTCGGCTGTGCCATATCCGCCAAATTTTTTGTTTTCCATGAAAATTCAAAGTATTTTCCTTGAGATAAGACTAAAGAATGGATTCGGCAAACGTAAAAACACTCTCTCCCTGGGCTAAAAAATCCTTAACCTTCTTCCTTTGGATGTCCCCCATGTTTTCCTTGGGACCATTTCTGGCATTTGGTATCCTCTTCGCATTTCCAGGCGAATTCAGGCTACGCCTTCGTGCCTTAGCTGTCATTGCTGTTTATGTTTTCTCTTGGATTGTATTCTATCCTGTGGAACTTCTCCATAGGTCTGGTTTAGAATGGGAAGCAGTGATTAACGAATTTCTTGCCAAAGATTCCCGAAGCCTTCAGTTGAAGTTTGGATTTGTGGTGATTTGTTTTTTACTACTTCTAGTGAACTACATCCATAGCAGAAGTCGTAACCAAAAAAGAGAGACAGTTCGAAAAACAAAACTCCAAAGAGAAAATCTCCATTCCGCAATTCGTACAGAGATGCGAATCCGCGATGCAAAATTTGATACACTTCTACTTGTATTATTTCTTGCACTTCTTCTTAATTTTGGGTTTCAATACTTCTCCGAAAAATTACATCCAAACAAATCTCTTTCGCCACTGGCCCCACTCGTGGATGTTTACCAATTTGTATTTAATTATTCTATCTCCCTTTGTATTTTGCTTTTTAGTTTTAATCGAAATAAAATTCCGTCCATCCTTGCAAAACCTTATTTGCGTTATATGGAAGGAATTCGGATTCGGGAACGATGGAAAGCGGCAGTGGTTTCGCAAAGTCGGTTTCCATTTCGTTTGGAATTGGTAGTAAAAGAAAAGGCAAAATTTAGAGATCGAATCCTGCCTGGGTTTGGACATGTTTATGTTTATGAATATTGGCGCGGGTTTCCGATTTTATTTCTAACTCTACTTTTGTTTTTGTTTTCAGCAGTCTGGGTTTTTTCCTACTTAAGCCCCATATTTGGAATTCAATTTTTAGCAGGGTTTGGATTAAAACCAGGAGTCCCCGATAAAGATTTTTTTATCTCGGCACAAAACGTAGCCTATGCGGGATTTTCTGTTTTGGCTCTGGTTGGAATTTATTTTTATTCATCCTACTTACTCGAAAAATCTTTTAGTTTAGAAAACTTAGGAGTTAAGGAAGACAAAGTTGGTGAGTCAGAACCATTTTTTAAACCGGGTTTGCGCAAAGGATTTCGAAATGTTCTGCCTTTATCCTTACTCTTTCATTTGATCTTGATTTCTCTTGTTTTTCTTATCCCAATCACCCTCCAACGTAATAAAAAGAAAGATCAGTCTTCCCAAAAAAATGAACATTTCCGACCAGAGAAAATGGAATTCTATTTTATCGATCCGAATGTCCCAGACGATACCAAGGGACTGAATGGTGGAATTGTTACTGGAAATGAAACCGAAAACAAAGAGAAAGGGGAAAAAATCTCCAACGAAAAAGTAGCGGACAATGGCCCAGTCAAAGGTTATATCAAAAAGATTCGCGGGAAAAAAGTTCCACCAACTTACTCTAATTATATCTCAGCGAAGATGCGAATTCCCGAAAGTTATATGGATTATTGGGCAAAAGCACCTCATCCTTATTCCTCTGTGGTTGCTTATACCATCACTCAAGAGGGAGATGTGATTGATGTGGAACTTGTGGAAGCCTCCGATTACCCTGACCAAGATTTGCGAACCTTACAACTCGTAGAGAGTTTGGGTCCACTCATGCCACCACCCGGAAGCAAAAATGACATCCGAGTAACTGAGTTATTCTGGAATGGTCCGATTGACCCTGAATTTGTTCCCACACCTTTACAAAAAGAAATGATCAACTTATTTGACGGCCGTTATATGGAAGAGTTATCAGAATGAAAGAAGTTGGTTCTATTGATTATTTGATTGGATCGCTTACGGTTCTTCCTTGGGCCATAGTCATTTGGAAGGCATACAAACCAAAAAAAGGTTGGCAGGAAGTTTTAGGAATTCTTTTGGCATTAGTTTTTGGTTGGTTGTCTACAGACCTTATCCTGAGGCTCCACCCCATCCTTTGGCCTGAAACCGATTTTATGCCAAAGAAAAAAATAAGTCTCCTCTCACAAACAGCCCACCTTGCTTTCATTCAGGCGGGCATCACAGAAGAAACATTCAAAGTATTTTTTATTATGATATTGTCTTTTGTTTTGGGTTATGATAAAAAAACAAAAACCTTCTCACCTAATGTAGTTTTATTTGGATCTTTTGTAGCGATGGGGTTTTCCTTTATCGAAAACACACATTACATTGCTAGGGAACCGGATGAAAAAAAGTTAGATCTGTTTTTTGCTCGAACCATTCATTCCTCTAATATCCATTTACTCATCAATCTTTGTTTCTCTTTGTTTTTACTGAAGAGCAATGCTAAACTGGAATCTACGAACAAAAGGCTCTATATTGGCTTTGGATTTTTGTTAGCAGTATTGCAACATGGGGTTGTTGATTTTCTTTTGATTCCAGGATCGATTATCGGTCTTTGGATTGCGACATCTCTGTTTGTAGGAATTTGGGTTTGGGTTGTGAATGACTGGAGAGAACTCGTGCAGGTAAGTAAAGAAGATTGCAAAGACGAAACAAAGAATCTGGCGATTGCAGCAAAGAGTGAATGAACAATCGATTCCCAGGGAGTATACATGTCGGTATCTACTTTGTAGATAAAAATACCCTAATTCCCGCTTCCGAATACTCTTCCCAATCCATTTGGTAGGTTCTGATTTTTGGAATTTCTGGATGGCTCCAAATTTCTGCCCAAAATTTGGGAACGACTTCTTCGGGAGCTCCCGGTTGGATTTGAAAGTAACGACCGTTCTGCGGACTTACCTGAACCTTTTCCATTCCTGCAAACAATTCTGCGTTTGGTTCCACAGCATAACCTAACAAAAAGTCATACGCACCATTTTCATCTGATGCATAATTAAAATACACACCAAAAAGTGGATCAAATTTCCTTAAAACTTCCATTTGTTTAGGAATTTCTTCTTTATAAAACCGAGAATACACAGCGGGTATTTTCATATCAGCGTCTCCCGGTGCATTGGAAGTTCGGATGCGAAGTCCCATGACCGTGAATTTTTCCGTTTTGACTAATGGTTCCGTCACTTCCGACATATAGAAAAAGTTTCAGTTTTGCAAAAAAAAGCAACCTTTTCTTAGTGAAGTGTTTGACATACCGCACCTCTCTGTACATTTGGTAATTACTCCTGGTGATTATGGAGAGAAGGCCATACCCGTTCCCATTCCGAACACGGAAGTCAAGCTTCTCATCGCCGATGGTACTATTGGGTTCGCTCAATGGGAGAGTAGGACATTGCCGGGTTAGCATTTATAATCCATACGAGAGCGTTCACGAAAGTGAGCGCTTTTTTTATTTGTGGGCGCTCTGTGTGAGCCGGCTAATGTCCGCGACTCGCAGTAGCGGTCGCTGCCTCAAAAATGGAGCAAGGTGTCTTGCTCCATTTTTTCCGGCATGATTGCCGGTTTGATTTTTAGAATCGCCTTTGAACCTAAATAGTAATCAATAACCATTCGTTCGCGAAATGGGTGATGCTTCCGTAAGAAGCTGAAGCCTGCTAGGATTTTTCTGAAAGAAAAATAGGGTGGTGTATACCAAAGGATTGAGCAAGGCGCAGGGCCAGCCCGCGGAGCGGAGAAGCGAGTGGGGGCGGAAGTAGGGCATCGCCATAGAGTCATTATTGTTTCTTAGAGCGTTCACGAAAGTGAGCGCTTTTTTTATCTGTGGGCGCTCTGTGTGTGCCGGCTAATGTCCGCAACTTTTGGCTACGCTTCGCTGCTACGCCCGCCAAAGTCGCCTGCTCGTTCCCTATGGGTCACTGCGCAGCTTTGCCGGTTTAAAATTGATTCTTTTCTATAAATGATAAATCCCATAATCGAACATTCATAAGTATTACTAGATCCATTCGTTCGTGAAATGGGTGAGGCTTCCGTAAGAAGCTGAAGCCTGTGTTAGATTTTTATAAAGAATCTATATCTGAACAAAAATTTGATTTCACTCATTTTCAAGAATGTCTATTGTTGTTTGATTTCCCATTTGTTCCGCGAGTCCAATCAGAATTCCTTCCACACCACGAATGTAACAGAGTCGATAGATATTCTGAAAATTAACGACTTCACCAACAAGTTCAGCACTAAACTTTGTTAGTCGAGATAACAATTCGTCAAGGTTATCCACTCGGAACATGATCCGAAGATAACCCAGTGAGTTCACAGGGGCGGTTCTGTGGTCCGCTATTGTCTTGGGGGAGAGAAATCTTGAAAGTTCCAGCCGGGTGTGTCCATCGGGAGTCACCATCATCGCAATCTCCGCTTTTTGGTTGCCGAGTCCCGTAACTCGTCCAGCCCATTCTCCTTCCACCACCATACGACCTTCTAAGGTCAGCCCTATTTCTTCGAAAAACGAAATTGCCGAATCAAGGGATTCAACTACGATACCTATATTGTGCATTTCCAATAATTTACTTTTGGCCATAACCTTTTATCCAAATGAAGCTAATTTTAAGCAAGATGAATCATAAATTCTAAATTACCATTTAACTCAGATCCACCGAAGAACCCACAGTAACTTTGAATAACTGATACACATCCATTCCTTCGGGAAGAACCAAATGGCCATCAATGGCAAGAGAGGCAATTCCATGAACAATTGCCCAAGCGCCAAGGGCCTTGGCATGAGCTAACTCTTTACTAACGCGTTCACCGGCAAAGGCAACATAGAGTAGGCGGAAGGGGCGCTCGGAACTCATCCGTATTTCTTTGTTAGCTGCTTCTTGTGTTGATTTTTTATCTAAATCGATTTGGTTTAACATCAGGCGGTAAAGATTTGGATGTTTCATTGCAAAACGAATGTATTCTACACCGTAATGATAAGCGAGGGAACGTCCGCGAGCTTTTTGATTTTCCTTCTGTGCTACCACCATATTGTCTGCTAACTCATCATAACCAGAAGCTGCCACAGCTTGGAGTAGTTCTTGTTTTCCTTTGAAATGTGCATAGGGTGCCATGTGGGTCACGCCAATGGCCGAGGCAATGGAGCGAAGAGAAAGTGCTTCTGTTCCTTGGTTTTGTAATAGCGTGCGTGCGGCCGCTATGAGGGCGGGGCGAAGATCCCCATGATGGTAGGGACTGGTCTCTTTGTCCTGACTTTGTTTCTTCTTGGCCATTACAACCTATAAGAACTGCTTGGCAAACCGGTAAAGTCTTTTCGAAAGAGATTCTAGAAGATCCGAATCTAAACCCACTGAACTGGTAAAAAAATCTATTTTTTGAAAGATAGTTGGAAAAGTGATTGCAATCTTTACATTGTAAAGATTGGCTGGGTTGCAAGGGGTTGGACCCTGGGGAGAACAGAATGTCTCATTATGACACAGTTGTCATTGGCGCCGGTAACGCTGGTTTAATGGCGGCCACTCGATTACAACGCGAAGGTTCAAAAACTTTGTTATTGGAACGGCATAATGTTCCTGGCGGATGTGCTACCTCCTTTGTCCGTGGAGATTTTGAATTTGAAGTGGCTCTCCACCAGCTGAGTGGTGTGGGAACAGAATCGAGTCCTTTTATCATGCGTCGCGTTTTTGAAGAACTTGGCGTTCTAAATAAGATCGAACTCGTTCAAGAAGAAGAACTATATCGTATCATTATGCCTGGGAAATTAGATGTCACCTTGCCTGCGGACTGGAACGAACTACAACACCACCTGAAAAATCTTTTCGCAGAGGAAGAGGATTCAATCAATCGATTTTTTATCTTAAGCGAAGCCGTGGTTAATGAGTATTATTTTGTTTTACCTCGAATTCGGCTAACAAACGATGAAGAAAAACTCCGAACCAAGTGTCCAAATTTTGCAGCCTATGGTCTTCGCCCTACGATCGAAGTTTTAAATGAATTTTTCTCAAATGAAGATTTAATTAATGTAATAACACCATATTGGAGTTATGTGGGAATCCCTACAACAGATTTGGTTTTCGCTGAATTTATCGGGATGCTCTATTTTTACTGCATTTATAAACCTTGGCATATCAAAGGCGGATCTCAAATGCTTTCAAGTGCTCTTCTTTCTTCCTTTGAGGAGGCAGGAGGAGAGGTGCGGTTTCACTGTGCTGCAGAAAAAATATTCACAGAAAACGGTGCTGTCCGTGCCGTTCTTTTGGAATCAGGAGAAACTGTAACCTGTGATGCTGTTGTATCCAATGTTAGTCCTCTCATCACCTATCATGAAATGCTTGATTTGGAAACTCCCCCTTCTTCTGTACTCCAAGATTTTAAATCCCGAAGGATGGGTGTCTCTGCTGTATGTCTTTATCTTGGATTAGATTGTTCTCCTGAAGAACTTGGGTTTACAACCGCTTCCGCCTTTGTCATGACAACTTCCAATGCAGAAGTCACAGAAGATCGAATGTATACTTTGGATGCTCCCGATTGGGGTATGGTCACTTGTTATAATTTTATTGATGAGGAACTAGCACCAAAAGGAAAAGCTGTGGTCACTCTTGTCGCCTTACAATATGGGGAAGCGTGGAAGGATATTCCGCCAGAATCGTATATTCCAACAAAATATGAGTTTGGTGATAAACTCATTACACTCGTCGAACAAGCCTATCCGAAGATTAGAGAACATATAGAAAAAGCAGAAGTGGCTACACCTATGACGATGATGCGTTATTTGAATACACCAGGTGGAGCCATTTATGGATTCAAACAGACGTTACAAGATGGCTCACTAATGCGTGAATCTCTTGATGCCATTGAGGGACTTTACTCCGCAAGTAGTTGGACGAGTATGGGTGGATTCCAACCTACCTATTTGAATGGTTATAATACAGCACGGAAAATCATCAAACGAATGAAAGCCCAGCGCAAAGTCGCAAAAACCACTCACTAAAATCACAAACAATGAGTTTTGTTAGAATTACGATCACCCATAAGGAAGGAAGATAAAAACATGTCAGGTAATCATCTAGAAGTAGAATCAAACGTTTTCAATTCCGTTGTAGGATTTCGGGAAGCAGTGACTAAAAAAGAAGAAATGGAAAGTAATGGTACCAACTTTCAGGAACAGAAAGGAAATGTCCGCCGAGCCATTGATAGTCTCCACCCTAAAAGGCTTCGTCTACGAATAAAAAATATTCGAACTGATACAACTTCGACCAAAACTTTAGAGATGGTTTCAGTGGATGGAAGGAACTTACCTCCGTTTCAAGCAGGCCAGTACATCAATTTATTTGTATCCCTTTCTGGAATTTCTACGGCAAGACCTTATTCTATTTCCTCTTCACCAACAAATTTACATTCCTATGAATTGACCATCAAACGAGCCGAAGGTGGGTTTGTAAGTCCTTATTTACTTGATGATGTAGAAATTGGGCAAGAGTTTGAAAGCACAGGGCCTATGGGTTCGTTTCATCATAATCCTCTATTTCATGGTCAGGATTTGGTATTTCTTGCGGGAGGTTCCGGCATTGCTCCCGCTATGAGCATGTTAAAAGCGATTTTGTCCTCATCCGAACTGTTTCGGTTTCATATCATCTATTCGAATAGTTTTGAAGATGATGTTATCTTTATTGAGGAACTACGAAAACTTGCGGCGATTCACAAGAATTTCTTTTTGACTGAGTTTTTATCACGTGAGTCCGGTCCAAATTTTAAGGGATATCGTGGAAGGCTTACTCTATCCGTATTACAAGAGTTAATTCCTGAAGCGGCATCTAAGATGTACTATGTTTGTGGCCCTACGCCCTTTAATGAAAATTGTTCGGCACTACTTTCTGATCTTGGTGTCAAATCGGGTCGTATTCTTATTGAAAGTAATGGACCACCTAAAATGCCTGAGCGAATGCCTGCTTGGCCGAAGACCGTTCGCCCTGAGGATGTGGTCACCATCAAACTGGGAAACAATGCCTTTCCAGCGTTAGCGGGAGAACCACTTCTAAATAGTTTAGAACGGAATGGTTTTTTTACTGAGAATGCCTGCCGTTCGGGAGAGTGTAGCCTTTGTCGTGTGAAATTAAAATCAGGAGAAGTATTTAGTCCCCCGGAGGCCAAAATTCGCAAGTCCGATCGTAAGTTTGGTTGGATTCATTCCTGCGTTGCCTTTCCTACAACTGATTTGGAAATACAGTTATAAAAAAAACTTTATTAATCAAATAATCCCACAACTTTTGACCGAAACCAATAAAGTTTAAGAAATCATTTATGTATCGTTATTTTTCAGTTCTTTTGTTTTTTCTTTTCTTTAGTTCCTTGTATTCGGAGGAATCGAACAATAACTCCCAAGAACCAAGTGCGGAAAAAAATTCCTATAAGTATATTTCCATCAATCCCGGTGTGACCTTAGAAAGTGTATCTTTGTCTATCCAAGGCAGGAATCGGGATGCACATATGGTCCAGGATGATCCCGGTCGTGTTTCTTGGTTATTAGACGTTAAGTCTCCAGAAATCCAATTTACGAAATATTTTGGAATGAATTTACTTTTACATAATTCGAGTTTTTACTTGAATCGACAATCCATACCAAAAATATTTTCAAAAAATCCTTCTCCCGAAGTTTCTTCTTCAGAGTCCGATTCTGGGTCTTCAGGTTCCAATAATAATTCCTTCAAACCAAACCGTACTAAGGTAACGGAAGATGTCGATACGAGTGTTGAAGGAACCTATTCTATGTTAGTTCCTATTTTTTATTTAGGAAATCCTGATACGTTTCGTTTTGGATTAGGATTTGGTCCGGCACATGTTAAGTTAAGAGGGAATGTCGATTTTAAAGATGCGGCCGCCAACTTATTAATTGCTTATTCTGGTTCCGGTCGCGATGTTTTTTTGAATAATCTGAGAGGATACCAGTTTGTTTCAGGAAACATCAATCCAGATACGGATACAACTCTAACATATCTAATTACAAATTTATCCACTGGGAATAATTTAGAATTAGTCGGATATTATTTAGCAAGTCAAGGATTACTTCGTCCAGATTTGACAGCGGCCACAGCGTACCTCAGCGGGAGGTTTAACGCAGTGGAATCCCTTGCCGTTAGTAGTCTGATGAGAAATCAGGTAAGTGTCAATTCTGTAGCAAAGTTTGCATTTATGATGTATTTAGAGTCACCACCATTTCTCGGTATGAGAGGGCGTATATCCTTTGGTGGCCCTATCGTCAAAGAAAATGGATATACTTACGAATTAAGAACCTTCCATTTTGCCCTTTATATGCCCTTAGAGTTTTAAGTTTTGATTTATATTCGATAAATTTTCCTTGAGCCAACCGTCTCTCATTTGTTATTGGATGATAGAGGTAATTCAAATAATGAAACGTAGTCTCGTTTTTTTTATGATCATCATCTCCATGTTTACTGGTTCTGCGTATGCACAAGGTAAAGTGGAAGGGAACGCATTACGATTGAAGGGTGCCTTATTCTTTGGTAGCCTTCGCACCGACCTGGAAAAGAGAAACTTTTACGGCGATATTGTTGGATTGGAATACAATCAAGATTGGCAGAACAATCGAGGAATGACTCTTATCAATGATTTGGGGTTTGATTATTTCCATTCCTTAAATGCAGGCATTTTGAGTAATGTATTTTTAGGTTTACATTTAAATCGATTCACTCGCGGTTATGAATGGAATTCTTATTATGCTTCGGGTATTGGTATCAAAGAGGGAGATTATCGGTTACTCTATTCCGATATCAACTTGGGATTTACTCTTTCACCTAGTTCCAACTTTAGAATCCTACCCAAATATGTGATTAGAAGTATGAGCCAATCCTTCGAAGGAAATTATTTAGGTATTGGTGGCCCATCTTATTTAGGGCAAGACACAAAAACTACATCTGGTACATCTGGGCTCGTAGGTGTTGGCTTTGAATTTGATCTGAACGATCGAGCAACTCTCTTTGCAGACTTCCTGCTCTTTGGACCTTTCCTCTTGAATTCTTCAGGAACTTACAACTCCGAACAGTTCAGAGTTTATAATAATGGTTTAGGATTTAATTATGCTAACGGTGGTTATACGTTCTATTCTGAAAAAATAAGTGTCGGTGGAAGCATAGTTGTATTGCCTAAACTTCGACTTTTTGTGAGTTTTGAAAGAGAAAATATGACTGCAAAATCAAAGAGTCCTGTCGCACTCAGCTTTGCTGGTGACAACTTAGATAGAGTTGGAACTTTGATGGAGTTTGTTTCCGCTACCGCTGCACATGATATCACCCTGTCAGGTGTCAAATTCGGTGTTACTTACGATTTAAATTTGTAACTTTTCTTTTAAAATTACTTGCAAATCCAGTCCACTTGGAAGTAATGGTAATTACTCCTGGTGATTATGGAGAGAAGGCCATACCCGTTCCCATTCCGAACACGGAAGTCAAGCTTCTCATCGCCGATGGTACTATTGGGTTCGCTCAATGGGAGAGTAGGACATTGCCGGGTTAGCATTTATAACTCAATAAAAAAAGGCCAGCCGAAAGGTTGGCTTTTTTTATGTACAAAATAAAAATCCCCATTGAACGAACCCAATAGTACCGCTAGTAACCAGTCGTTCGCGAAATGACAGACTTGCGACCCATAGGGAGCAAGGCTCGGACATTCGCCCGCGGAGCGGAGAAGCGAGTGGGGGCGGAAGTAGGACATCGCCATAGAGTCATTATTGTTTCTGAAAGCGTTTACCTGAGTGAGCGCTTTTTTTATTTGTGGGCGCTCTGTGTGTGCCGGCTAATGTCCGCGACTCGCAGTAGCGGTCGCTGCCTCAAAAATGGAGCAAGGTGTCTTGCTCCATTTTTTCCGGCATGATTGCCGGTTTGATTTTTTCTTATAATCTAGAATCGCCTTTGAACCCAAATAGTAATCAATAACCATTCGTTCGCGAAATGGGTGAGGCTTCCGTAAGAAGCTGAAGCCTGCTAGGATTTTTCTGAAAGAAAAATAGGGTGGTGTATACCAAAGGATTGAGCAAGGCGCAGGGCCAGCCCGCGGAGCGGAGAAGCGAGTGGGGGTGGGAAGTAGGACGTTGCCATAGAGTCATTATTGTTTCTGAAAGCGTTTACCTGAGTGAGCGCTTTTTTTATTTGTGGGCGCTCTGTGTGTGCCGGCTAATGTCCGCGACTTTTGGCTACGCTTCGCTGCTACGCCCGCCAAAGTCGCCTGCTCGTTCCCTATGGGTCACTGCGCAGCTTTGCCGGTTTGAATTTAACTTTTTAATCTTAATCTCCTTCCTCTAAATACACCGCCAGGAACTAATCGTTCGCGAAATGGGGAAGCCTCTGTAAGAAGCCGATACCTGTGTTAGATTTTTGATAAAAATAATATTGGGTTGGAGATGGTGATCGTTTGCTTTTTTTTCCAGTCTAAGGATTGGTATGGGAAATAGAATCAGAACCAATCAGAGGAAGATTCGTATATTTACGATGGCAGTCCTTGGTTCTATGTTAGTGGTTACTATTTGCACCGCGGGATTGATTTCCTGTCCCAAAACTTTTTCTAGTCATCAGAATTTAAGCTCAGATGCATTGGAATCTTTACCTTGCCATGCCGGTGATGCTCCTGATGAAACGGATTGTCGTTGTTCTGAAATCGGGTTAGGGAATGATTCCTACAATTTGACAATCATATTGGGTGTGGTGCCATTAAAAAGTGATTTGTTATTTTACCTTTCTTACCGTCCTCTACATTCCTTTATCGACTTTGTAATAGATCGCAAACTTTCTTCTGTAACCGACACAACCGAATATTTTTCCGATTCTGTACGCCTTCTCATTTAAACTCCTCTTCGTTTTCACTTACGAATAGGAGTTTTTATGTTTTTAGAAAAACAGTGTTTTAGTAATCAATTATATAAAAGTATATTAATAATAATCATATTCTTTTTTACACAAAGCGTGATTGCGATTGAAAAATCGGAATCCATGGAATCAAAAATACAAATCTTACTCGGTTCTCACCCAGAGTTACTTGTAAAATATTTGGAGTCGAGGGAGAAACACCATCGGTCGGAACATGCCGATGTTTATCCAGATCCCAAATTTGGATTTGCTTATCGGTCCTATCCCTATCGTGGGGATGTGACCCGTGATCGAAGTCGTCCTGATACGCCAGGAATGACAGGAAATGAATATTCGATTGCTCAAGAAATCCCATTCCCAGGGAAACTCAATTTAGAGAAACAGATTGTCCAAAAAGATTCTGAGTTAGATCGATTGAATGCCGAGTGGATCAAAAATCAATTCATTCGAAATTACTTTGAAACCATCCTTATCAAAACCGCACTTACGAGAGAAATCAGAGATCTTGAGTCCTTAGAAAAAAGTATTGTTACTGGCAGCCACTTAGAATCGAGCCAGTATTCTGCTGGTAAAAGTAATATCACGGGAACACTTCGAGCTATAAACCTCAAGGAAAAGATAAAAGATCGTTTGGTGGTACGAAATACGCAGCTCTCGGAGTTACATGCAAAAACTTCTTACTTCTCTTTAGATAATTCTTCTTTTTGTATGGAAAGGCACATCGGTAACACTTTAGATCACTCACATGGGTTACACTTTTACTAGTCAATTCTATACAATAGCCTCTGGTATTTCAACACTTTACTCGTATACAAATCCAAAATTCCAAGAATTGCATCCGCAAAGTAAAGACGACAATGCCGATCAGATATCTCTTCAAAGCCAACTACCTCTCCAATGAAAGGATTCCCAAAGAACACTCGATGGGGCCCGTACTGCGCAAAACCACTTTCATGGACTTTATCGGTAACAATATGTGTGGGATAAGCTACCTCTAGAATCTTTTTTGGGAATGTCCTTTTCGAAGATTTATAAACTTTTGCAGGTGTCAGAAAACCCAAAGCTTCATGTGGTCTTACCTTATTAAATTCTTCACGGAATGAATCAAAGGCGGTCTGTTGTGCATCCAAACTAGATCTTGGAGGTAATGCAGTTTCTTCTTTGAGTGTTCTGTGCATTCTCTCATGACGACCGTTCTGAGATGGTTTCCCTGGTTCAATGCGTTCCGGTCGGATCCCTAATTTCAACCACCATATAGAGACTAGTTAAGCCGCCAATGGCCTTACTTGCAAAAGGTGATCCATTATCTGATTTGATTGCCTGTGGTAGTCCATATTCTTTAAAAACCCTTTCAAATACCGCTTTTGTTTGCTCTGCATTCGTTTTATTCAGGATTTCACATGCTAGAAGGTAGCGACTATATGCATCTGTAATTGTTAGTGGATCGCAGCGATTGCCATTTCCTACTGTAAAATGGCCTTTAAAATCAACACACCATACGCCACGTATGGGAGCGACTACATTGGAAAAAGGAAATAGAGACTGTGGAACTCTTGGTCTTTTTTCTTAGGTTTGACTAGGCCTTTTTTGCGAAGAATGTTTCCAATTGTAGTTTCACTTGGAATCTGTTTCATGCGATGAAACTTTGCTTGAGTATGGGACGGAGTTTTTTGGGACCCCAAGATGGATGGTCTTCACGTAAAGATACAATTAGGTGAACGATTTTCTCAGGAGTTTCATTGGACTGAGTGATTCTTTTTCTAGATTTATCTTTGAGTCCGTCGATACCTTCCGACTCATAATTCTTTAGATATTTATAGCCAGTCTTTCTCGATATATTAAAGTCTCGGCAAAGATCGGCAAAACACCACTGACCACTTTTAACAGCTGCTATGAACTTGATTCTTTCTTCTATCACTTTGGTTTCCTTCCAAGGCATCGGATTGTCCTCCGATACACAATGTAGGTGTTACCCATGTGAGTTG
Organism: Leptospira vanthielii serovar Holland str. Waz Holland = ATCC 700522; assembly: GCF_000332455.1. GTDB lineage: Bacteria > Spirochaetota > Leptospiria > Leptospirales > Leptospiraceae > Leptospira_A > Leptospira_A vanthielii. The sequence goes on from NZ_AOGY02000020.1 coordinate 20,816, forward strand.
TCTCTTTTGTTACCTATCTGACCTCCTCATACCTATCCACCTACTTGGTTTATA
>NZ_AOGY02000019.1 GCF_000332455.1 Leptospira vanthielii serovar Holland str. Waz Holland = ATCC 700522
ACGCCACGAATAATTTCAATTAGGAGCCATATCAGCATTAAATTTTGTGGCAAATATATCTATACATAAAGAAAAAAGAGAACCCATCAATGTAAATTCAATTATATATTCAACTTTACTACAATGCGGAGCTTCACATATAAATATTCATGATACACCAAAAAACCGTATTGTAACTGACTTTCCTAGCACTAAGATATCATTAATTAACGAAACTAGTTCTAAAACAAAAGAATCAATTATTTCAAATTTATTTTTACATTATTTACCAAAAGATTACTCATCCAACGAAAAATACAAAAAAATTAAAAATCTTGAATTCTATCTAGAAAACATTCTCTTCGCCGCTCAAACTAATACTAGCGTAATTAATATGTTTAACTTTCCAAACATTAATCAGTGTAAAGAATTATTGCCAGCCGAATTATATTATACAATTTCAAATCTATTATCGTTAATTGAAACATCACCTCAAAAACTTCCTTTTCCAAAACAGGAAATCGATTCGACACATATTAAAAATTTTGAAACTATTATTGAAAGTAACTTGTTTACTTCATACTGTGAAAGTCACATCGAATTGGAATCTAAATCAATCGAATACAACACTGCTATTGATAATTTGAAATTAAAAAGCAAGAACCTATACTATAATAACATTGACAGTCTACGTTTAAAGCGAATGGCGGTTTCTGTCTTACCTATTACAGAAAAAATTATTGGAACAATATTTGGGAAAATTCCTGGAGCAGTTTCAAAATTCATTACAAAAATTTTAATTGAATATCTAAAATCTGAAAAAAGAATTGTTATCTATCAATTAGATGGTTTATTCGAAACCATTGTAAAAGACTCTATTGCATACAATATAAGTAAAAAATAAAGTACGGCGCATAACAGCGACTTACCGCTACGCTTCGGCACAAGGCCTCGCTCGGCCTCCGGCAAATTCCCCTTCTGGCATTCGCCTTGCGTTCGCAAGCTACATGCCAGTCCCTAACGTCCCGCTGGGACTCAGGGTCGGGGAACTTCGGTAAGTCTAGTTCGTTATACGACATGCTTGGAAATAAACTTTTAAATTTCAAATTTCTTTGATAATAATAAGGTAGGAAATCCAAAAAAGTCAGCTATTAAGTGACTGCATTAAATTAATAAATCCGACGATTTTCTTTAATATTACTTGACGCTAGTATCCCAACACACCAGTATTTAGCTGTGATACAATCCTTCAGAGACAAAGAAACTGAAGCTATATGGAATGGTGCTCTATCTAAAAAATTTCCAAAGGATATTCAAAGAACTGCTAGAAGGAAAATGATCCACATTGATAGTGCTAAAAATCTAGATGATTTAAAAACACCACCAGGTAACAGACTTCATCAACTTTCTGATGACCGAGCCGGACAACATTCAATAAGTATCAATATGAAATATAGAATCTGTTTTAATTGGAATAACGGTTCTGTCGAAAATGTTGAAATTGTAGATTATCATTAAGGAGATTCTGTATGAATAAAGAACTTATGAACATTCATCCTGGGGAAATTCTCTTAGAAGACTTTCTTAAACCTATGGAATTATCAGCTTATAAACTTGCACAAAGCACTCTTATCGATCAAAAAAGAATTAGTGAAATTATTCATGGTAAAAGAGCAATTACTGCAGATACAGCACTTAGATTCTCTAAATTCTTCGGAAATTCTCCTGAGTTCTGGCTTTCTATTCAAGCTCATTATGATTTAGAAATTAAACAATATGAATTGAAAAATGAGTTAAGAGCAATTAGGAAATATAAAGAACTAAAAGCGAGTTAAACCCAAGCACGTCGTATAACAGCAACTAACCGCTTCGCTTCGGGACGAGCCCTCGCTTGGGCTGCGCCACATTCCTCTCCGTCACGCTTCTCGCTCCGCAAGAAGTCGCGCCGACGCTAACGCCTCCTTCAGAGGCTCAGCTACGAGGAACGTCGTCTCCACTTGTTCGTTATGCGAAAATTTTCGGGCGCTTTTATTTTAATAAATTGCGAGCGTCCATGCTCGCTAAAAAGGCAAAAAAAGTTGTTGTTACCAATTCGGGAACATGTGCTTATTGATTTGTGAGGGTTATTTCTAGAAAAATACTGAGAGATTTCTACTCTATTCCCAAATACTCCGACTCCAAAATTCCGATAGAAGTTTGGTTTAAAGAAACTTCGAAAGCTTTCTGGAAATCTCCCTCAGATGTTAAGGAAAAATACAGAAATGCTAGTTTCCTTAAGGATAATAGAATCGTTTTCAATATACATGGAAACAAATACAGATTGATTGTGAAGGTTCACTATAATCTACAAACTGTAT
>NZ_AOGY02000018.1 GCF_000332455.1 Leptospira vanthielii serovar Holland str. Waz Holland = ATCC 700522
CCCTCGAGTCCCGATGGGACGTTAGGGACGCCACGTAGTTTGCGGCTGCAAACGAGTGACAGAAGGGAAATGTGGCGTAGCCCAAGCGAGGCCTCGTGCCGAAGCGCAGCGTTTCCATGCTGTTATACGCCGTTGGATAGTATTTTTATTTCGTTGTTGATATAAAAAAATAGTTCTTCATCTCTATTTCTTTTTCTAGGGATAGTGATGTTTATTGATTCTCCTGATTTTAGGAATATATTTAATCGTGAGATATCTTCAGAAATTATTTCTTTTTCAATATTGTGAATATCTGAGAAATATATTTTATTTATATCTGAAAGTTTATCATGGGTTACAATTTTATTATTTGAAACTAATACGAATCCATTGTTTTTTCCTAAATTGTTAAAGTGAAAGAGGTATTGCATCTTTTCATTTGGTTCTAGGATATTTAAGCTATTTATAAACTTATAGTCTGCCTTGTCAAAATCATCTTTATTGTGAATGTAGGTAATTGTGAAGAAATAGTGAAAGATTAGGTTTATAATTAGATAAAATATGTAGAGACTGGAAATTCCAAGGAATAATTTGTCACGAGAATTATTAATTAATTTTAGATGGTTCAGTTTTAAGAATTGAAGATGTTTTTCAATTCCGTTGAAGAGAATAGCCAACGCTAGAACTAATTTTCCTATTAGAACAAAATTTATTCCTGAATTAAGATATTCGGTTGCAAAAGTAAATAAGACGAAAGCAGCAAATGAAATTGATGAATAGATTATATTCATATATATTCCAAACGAAAGAATAAAGAGAACTATAATGGTGAGAAATTGTATGTCCTCGATATTAATTTTTCCAATGTTTACTTCGATAAGATTAATTATTAAATAATAGATTCCCAGAATTGATGGGAATAATGCAAAATAAGTATTTCTATTTTCTGTTTGTTTCATGATGTTTGGTTAAAATTTATCCAATGGCGTATAACGAACTAGACTAACCGACGTAGGCTGGCCCTGAGTCCCGAACGGGACGTTAGGGACTGGAACGACACTTGCGCAGGCAAGGGGAGTGCCAGAAGCCTATGTGGCGCAGCCCAAGCGAGGGCTCGTCCCGAAGCGAAGCGGTTAGTCGCTGTTATGCGAAGTAAAAACCTATTAGATGGCCTCATATTTTTTAATATTTAACTTTAGTGGTTTAAAAGCTCATTCAAATTATA
>NZ_AOGY02000017.1 GCF_000332455.1 Leptospira vanthielii serovar Holland str. Waz Holland = ATCC 700522
ACAAACAGAAAATAGAAATACTTATTTTGCATTATTCCCATCAATTCTGGGAATCTATTATTTAATAATTAATCTTATCGAAGTAAACATTGGAAAAATTAATATCGAGGACATACAATTTCTCACCATTATAGTTCTCTTTATTCTTTCGTTTGGAATATATATGAATATAATCTATTCATAAATGGCGTTTGCTGCTTTCGTCTTATTTACTTTTGCAACCGAATATCTTAATTCAGGAATAAATTTTGTTCTAATAGGAAAATTAGTTCTAGCGTTGGCTATTCTCTTCAACGGAATTGAAAAACATCTTCAATTCTTAAAACTGAACCATCTAAAATTAATTAATAATTCTCGTGACAAATTATTCCTTGGAATTTCCAGTCTCTACATATTTTATCTAATTATAAACCTAATCTTTCACTATTTCTTCACAATTACCTACATTCACAATAAAGATGATTTTGACAAGGCAGACTATAAGTTTATAAATAGCTTAAATATCCTAGAACCAAATGAAAAGATGCAATACCTCTTTCACTTTAACAATTTAGGAAAAAACAATGGATTCGTATTAGTTTCAAATAATAAAATTGTAACCCATGATAAACTTTCAGATATAAATAAAATATATTTCTCAGATATTCACAATATTGAAAAAGAAATAATTTCTGAAGATATCTCACGATTAAATATATTCCTAAAATCAGGAGAATCAATAAACATCACTATCCCTAGAAAAAGAAATAGAGATGAAGAACTATTTTTTTATATCAACAACGAAATAAAAATACTATCCAACGGCGTATAACAGCATGGAAACGCTGCGCTTCGGCACGAGGCCTCGCTTGGGCTACGCCACATTTCCCTTCTGTCACTCGTTTGCAGCCGCAAACTACGTGCCAGTCCCTAACGTCCCATCGGGACTCAGGGTCGGGAAACGTCGTCTCCACTAGTTCGTTAGTCGCAATGTTCGAAAACAAATTTTAAAAAATTGAAAATAATAAGTTGGAATTGCTCAGGAGGATTTAGGAAAAAATATCCGAGAACCTTTAATTTAAAAGCTGATATTCTAATTATTCAGGAATGTGAAAATCCTTATAATTATCCTGAATTTTTCAAAAAATTAGAGCATACTAAATATTTTTGGGAAGGTGAGAATCAAAACAGGGGAATTGGAATTTTTTTTAATGAGACAATAGATCTTAAATTATTAAATTGGAGTTCTGAATTTTCTATCAGTATTCCTGGCGTTATATCAGAGCATTTAAGATGGAATACAAAAGATTTAAAACAATTTTTAGGCGTTTCAATATCGGAAAATCACAATTTGATCGCAGTCTGGACAAAAGGAGGAAAGAATCAATCCTTTCGATATATTGGACAATTTTGGAAATATTTATTAGCGAATAAATCAAACATAGTTGAAAAACCTACAATAATTATCGGAGATTTTAACAGCAATTCAATTTGGGATAAAATTGATAGATGGTGGAATCATACTGAAATTATTAAAATACTTAATAGTTGGAACTATAAAAGCCTTTATCATGAAGCATATACAGAAAAACAAGGTGAAGAGAAGATACCAACTTTCTTCCTTCAGAGAAAGAAAGAAAAATCTTATCATATCGATTATGCATTTTTACCAAATGAATTGCTGAAAAATTCCGAAATTCAATTAGGAAAGTTTGAAGATTGGATAGACTTAAGTGATCATGTCCCTCTAATAATTGAATTTGAGTTTTAAAAAACGAACACTGCGACTAACTGCCGCTACACACTTCGCTTCGGGACTTCGCCCTCGCTCGGCCTTCGGCACATTCCTCTCCGTCACGATTCTTGCTCAGCAAGAATACGTGCCGACGCTAACGCCTCTTCCAGAGGCTCAGCTCCGAGGAACGTCGTGTAGCTAGTTACGTTATACGACATCCAAATACTTTCTTTCTAAATTAAGACAGTAAAAGCAGAAAATTGGGGAAAAAGTAAAAACTTTAAACTTGATTTTTCAACTGAATAGACCAAAGTGTAAATGTATGAGCATTGATACCAAACTCACAATTGCAGATATTCAGAAAATGGATTTTTTGGATCAAATCCAAACACTTGGAACTATTTGGGATTCAATTGTCGAAACAAATCAGCCGATTCCTCTTTCAATAGAAGAAATAAAAGTTTTAGATGAACGCTTTGCTAATGAATCTTCGGCTACGGGAATCAATTGGAAATTCTTTAAAAAAAATATTCAAATAAATACGAAATGAAGCTTTACCCAGTCTGGGTCAAACCCTCTGCGCAAAGCGATATTACAAATGCGTTCAACTATTATGAATCAAAAGTCCCTGGACTCGGAAATAAACTAATAGAAGAAATCAATAATTCATTAAAAAGAATAGAAGTTCAGCCACTCATCGGCGTTGTAATTTATAAAAACTTCCATCAAATTCTAACGAGAAAATTTCCTTTTAGAATCATATATACTTTCCAGAAAGATGAATTACATATATATGCACTTTTTCATCAAAGTAGAGAATTACAAAAGTTACTAAATAGAATTAAAATCTAATCATTAATTGAAAACATGAAAATAGTAAAAATAATTTCAATAGTATCTTCTCTTACTTTTAAATTAAACTGCTCATCCGAGGAAAATAAAAAGAAAAAAGGTGTCAGAATGATCGTAAAGTTCTTCAACTTTGCCTACTAATCAATCAAAATGATTCTAGATTTTGTGATACTCAATCAGCAACTGTCTACTTAAATTGCGGATCGCCTCGATAAGAAATCGATATATATTATCTAAAAACAATAATTCGAGTTAAATTTGGACGTCGTATAACAGCAACTAACCGCTTCGCTTCGGGACGAGCCCTCGCTTGGGCTGCGCCACATAGGCTTCTGGCACTCCCCTTGCATTCGCAAGTGTCGTTCCAGTCCCTAACGTCCCATTCGGGACTCAGGGCCAGCCTACGTCGGTTAGTCTAGTTCGTTATGCGACATGATTAAATTTTATGTATAACAAAGAAATCACAAAGGAAATATTAAACTCTAAGATATTCAAAGAATGGCATTACTTCAAATATCATTTCCAGTTAATTTCTAATGGAATTTTTCTTCATCCCTTAGCCAATTCAATCGCAGTTCTTTGCACTGATCTAGAAAATAAAAAGGAAAATCTTGGGAAATCATACATAAAAAAAATAGGATCAATTTCTGGAAAAGAAAAATATCTTCCTCACTACGAACAATTATTACAAACATTATCTGAGTTAATGGTCGTACATAAAGCTTCAACATTTGATTGGTCACCACGATATGAATTAATTCAAGAACCAACAGCAATCGATAGTAGAAAAAATCCTGAAATAATTATTCAAAATGAATCTATAAAAATAGGAATAGAAGTTAAAAGTCCTGAATTTTTCAAAAAAGCAAACGAAAGATCATCCAAAAGCCAACAAATTTCGACACGAACTCAGATTTTTGAAACTGTCAATAAAAATGAAACTATGCTTCCAAGAGACAATACACTAAAAGATTTCTTACAAAGCGCTAATGAAAAATTTTTACCTTTTAAAAAAGAATCTGAACATTTTATAGGTGTACTTATCGTCGTATGGGACGATTTTATTTATGAACCAATATCAGCTATCGCCCCATATGCAAGAGGTCTATTTTCCGAAAATTCATTCTTAAAGGACAAGAATGGTGAAATTGAGAAATTTCTCGGCGTAGATTGTGTAATTTTAACAAGGCACCTTTTACCTATTGTTAAAGCTACGAGGGATGAATCTTTGCCAGATCTATATCGTTATCCATTAGATTATGGACGAGAAGGTGAATTCCCTTTCAAAGTTTTTTATAACAATCCATGGACGAAGCAAACCATTAATCCTTTAATATATAGTTGCTTTCAGGCAATTGAACCAGGTGCTCATTTAGGAGCTGAATATCTTCCAAGTGACTTCATAAATTGGATTTAGTAACCTTAATCACGTCGCATAACAGCGCCTTAACGCTTCGCTTCGGGACGAGCCCTCGCTCGGTCTGCGACACATAGGCTTCTGGCACTCCCCTTGCATACGCAAGTGTCGTTCCAGTCCCTAACGTCCCGTTACCGGGACTCAGGGTCAGCCTACGTCGTTAAGGCTAGTTCGTTATGCGCAAGATTGCAAAAATATTACTAAATAAGAAAGAAAAGGAAAACAAATGAAAAAAATTCTCGTTTTGATAAGTATTCTAGTAACTTTAGGTGCATGTAAACTCAAGGATTCTGTATCATCCGGTACTCTTGAAAATCCAGACATGGAGAGCAATTTATCATCTGATTTAGTCGAATTTCAGCCTTATCTAGATACTTCAAACAAGATTGTTGATCTAGTTGCCGAAAATAAGTTCAAATCTATAGTTATTGATTATTTTCCACCATTCGAAGGAAAGGAAGAATTTATAAAAAACTTTATTAAAGTTAAACAAACAATTTCTAACAATTATGGGAAATTTACATCTTACAAAAAGAAACAATGGAGTTTCACTAGGAAAATCGAAGACGAAGTTAAAATAATTCAATCTATTAAAATAATTCATTTCAATAAAAGCAAAGCATATCTCTATTTAGATTTTCAAGAAGGAGTTCCAGGTAAAATTATAAGCTTCTATATTGATGATCCACCAGCTCCGAAGAAAATAATTAAATTAAATACTTCAACAACAACTGAATATAATAAATAATTCGAATACTAATCGATTTCATTAGATTTATCTAAATTAAAGTAATTTCACAATATTTAGCATAATAAAATTTGCAATAACCACGATTAAATGAAACATTAAAGTTGCTGAGTATAAAAGCAAAATACACTAAGACTAAATGCTAAAAAAATAGACTTGCAATCCAGCGCATAACAGCGACTTACCGCTACGCTTCGGCACTAGGCCTCGCTCGGCCTCCGGCAAATTGTCCTCCTGTCACTCGCCTTGCTTACGCAAGCTACGTGCCAGTCCCTAACGTCCCTTCGGGACTCAGGGTCGGACAACTTCGGTAAGTCTAGTTCGTTATACGCAAGCGATAAAACAATGATCAAAAAACAGACAATCCTATATTTATTATCAATTACTTCATTTGTATTAGGATTTATTTTCTTAGCATCCTTATTGATACAGTTAAGAAGCATCGGATTTCACTATTCCCCGTTTCAAATAAATTTGGATGAAAGCAATAAAATTGCATCAATAATACAAGGTATTACAGGCACCATTTGGTTATTTACCACCATTTCCCTGCTTTTTCTAACTACTGACATTCAAAAAAGAGAATTTAAAAACACATCAGAAGCACTAAATCGACAAAACCAGGATAGCCACTTCTTTAATCTCATAAACACATTTCTTCATATCCGATCAAACGTCGAATTCTCATTAAATCAGCCAATAACAAATGAAACAGGTAGAATACATGACTTAATACAAAATCAGTATAAAGGGAGTAAATACTTTCAATATGCATTTCATTGGTATCAAATGTATTATGAATATATAGATCCACGAAATAACAATATAGATAGAAAAAAGAAACATAGAGACACGTTAAAAGAAATTTTTAAAATACCTGATTCATTATTTGACAAATTCATTGAAGGGGGAATACTTTCAGAAAACGAAAAAATATTTACGAATTTTACTTTTACAACATTTTACCCATTAATTTCATCAGAGCTGGACAATTATCTAAATTTTCTTACAGAAATTATTACATTTTCAATTGAAAGCATAGACAATAAATTATTCATTAGTCATATTAAATCTATATTATCACCTTATGAATTCACATTACTATTTTACTACTCATTATCAAATGAAAATTTAATGAAAAAACTAAAAGAAATATCATTCTTTAAACACATTAATACATCTTTTTTGATAAAAGAAGAACATAAGCAGTTTTATACTGACTAACTATCGCCTGCGTATAACAGCGGGGAAACGCTGCGCTTCGGCACAAGGCCTCGCTTGGGCTGCGCCACATTCCTCTCCGTCACGCTTCTCGCTCCGCAAGAAGACGCGCCGACGCTAACGCCTACTACGTAGGCTCAGCTACGAGGAACGTCGTCTCCCCTAGTTCGTTATACGACATGTGGCAAATCTAGTGAAAAACTCTTAAAATCGGATTAACGAAATAAAAAAGAATTGAATTTGTACCGTTATTCCGTTACACTTAAAAAGTGAGAGAATTTACAGCTTATAAAGGCGAAAAATTCACTATTGAATGGTATTTTGATGAAAAAGAAAAATCTGATGTTCTAGAATATTTCAATGAACTATCAGACGATTTTAAAATTAAATCTTTGGCTTTGTTCAAAAGATTTGCTGATTTTGGAGAAATCAAAGACAAAACTAAATTCAATTTTGAAGGAGATTCCCTATTCGCTTTCAAACCAATTCCTCACAGGTTCCTTTGTTTTTTTGTAAAAGGGAAGAAAATTATCATTACTAACGCTTTTATCAAAAAAACTGATAAACTACCAAAAAATGAAAAGATTAGGGCTCTCAAAAGAAGGGAAGATTATGAAACAAGAAATAAAAAAGGTATCTACTACTAAATCTACATTTGATCGATTAATGAGAAATAAATCCTTCAAAGCTAAATTTGAAAAGGAATATGATGCTCTTAATCTTTCTGAAACATTAATTGATTTAATGGAATCTCAAAAAGTTTCAGTCAGAGAACTTTCTAAAAAAGCCAATGTTTCCAGCACTGTAATTCAGGAAATTAGAAGTGGGAAACAAGATAACCCTACGTTACTTGTCCTTTCTAAATTAATTCACACCCTTGGTGGAGAAATCGTCATCAAAAAAGGGAAGAAAACTTTAGCCAGTGTCTAAGCCACACGTCATATAACTGACGCTAAACACTGCGCTTCGGGTCTTCGCCCTCGCTTGGCCTTCGGCACATTCCTCTCCGTCACGATTCTTGCTACGCAAGAATACGCGCCGACGCTAACGCCTGCCATGCAGGCTCAGCTCCGAGGAACGTCGTTTAGCCTCGTTCGTTATGCGAAATAATTTAAGAAATTTAATAAAAATAATAATGAAAAAACCAAAAAAATTATTAAGAAGTATAACAGTTATCCGTGGCGT
>NZ_AOGY02000016.1 GCF_000332455.1 Leptospira vanthielii serovar Holland str. Waz Holland = ATCC 700522
AAATCAAAAACTCTTCGATGACATTAATAATCATCTCCGATTCTTTAATTATGTTAATCCTACAAACAAGGATCATATTCTAGCTGCACAATTAAGAAATGATTTAGCAAAAAAAGGCATTACCGTTGCTTCGATCGATGTCTTAATTGCTCAAATAGCCATTTCAAACAATTTAACACTAGCTTCTTATGATTCTGATTTCGAAAAAATAGCTAAAAATTCAAAGCTAAGAACCTTAAACTTTGAACAATATTACATCAAAAAATAAAACGCGCAACTGCAACTAACAGCGACTTTCCGCTACGCTTCGGGACTTCGCCCTCGCTCGGGCTACGCCAAATTCCCCTTCTGTCACTTGTTTGCATCCGCAAACTCCGTGCCAGTCCCTAACGTCCCGTTCCGGGACTCAGGGTCGGGGAACTTCGGTAAGTCTAGTTCGTTATGCGTAATTGACCAAATGTATGCCTCAGGACATGGGTAACACTTTGAATTTATTTAGTGAAATAAGGCTATTTTAATCAGTTATTCTTGCTTGATTTTTTCATAAATTGCCATATCTTTTGCCTATGGAAAAAGAGTTAGAAATTTTAAAAACACAAATCATTTCTCTCGTAAATCCATTAAAAATTATCCTTTTTGGATCAAGAGCAACTAGAACTGCAGGAAAGAATAGTGATTATGATCTTCTAATCATTATGCCTAACGGCACTAATAAAAGGGAAATTGCACAGTATCTTTATAAAAATGTAGATAATATCAAAATCTCATTTGATATTGTTGTGGCTACTCCCGAAACTCTCGAAAAATATTCTAATATCCGACATTTAATTTATTTTCATGCCCTTAAAGATGGTTTAGAACTCTATGCTGCATGATGACCCAGGTTCTCCAGAAGCTTGGCTTATTCATGCAAAAAGCGACTTACTCCTGGCAAAACTTGGGGATAAAAATGATATTTTACTAAATCAACTTTGTTTTCATGCTCAACAAACTGCTGAAAAATCTTTAAAGGCTGTCTTGATAAAAGAGAATGTGGAATTTCTATTTACTCACAATATTAAAACTCTAATGCTTTCATTACCAGATCGAATTGAAAAACCTAGTTTCTTTGATGAACTTGCAATTTTAACAGATTATGCCGTCTCTACTAGATATCCGGGTGATTATGAAGAAATTCTTAATACTGAATATGAAAAGGCAATTGAATTAGCTGAACTTGTTTTTAGTTGGGCTAGCAATTTAATAAAAAAATAAATTTTATAAATGGTCAACTACGCATAACAGCATGGAAACGCTGCGCTTCGGCACAAGGCCTCGCTTGGGCTGCGCCACATTTCCCTTCTGTCACTCGTTTGCATCCGCAAACTCCGTGCCAGTCCCTAACGTCCCGTTGGGACTCAGGGTCGGGAAACGTCGTCTCCACTAATTCGTTAGTCGCAATTGCAAATATTTCTCCTTGAATTATTAAACAAGTGTGAAAAACTATAAAGATGCAAAGTATAAGTTATTTAGAGGAATTTCTCGAAAGAAGAGAACTTTTCAATTCAATACATCAGTTTACTGAAGAAATAAATAAAATCCCAATAGATAAGTTACAAGCTACTCCAGAAGATCTACTATCCCTTTTCCTTAGTTTTTTTGAATACAATACAAGTATAGGAAGAAGTGAATTATATCTAAAATTTTTAACCAATTTTACATCGAGAAATAAAGAATTTCTCAGATCGTATATAATAATTTTTAATGAATTAGAGTTAGATGAACTAAAAATAGTAGAACATATAAGAACCAATGAAATTGAAATAACAGATACACTTGATTTAAACCGAATAAAAAATCAATTTGAAAATCAAAAAGTGATCAAAACTTCATTTCCCGAAAATTTATTATCAAACAAACATAATGAAAAAATATACTTAGACCACCTTATTTCAAGAAATATTATAACATGGCCGGTTCTAAGGCAAGATCCGATAATAACCAATAACACACAAACTGGAGTAACTAGACATTCTAAAATAATTCTAACTCCCTACGGCAGAAATTTATCAGACTTCATTTTTGGGTAAAAAATTGAAGGAGAATATAGAAACAACATTTCAAACAAATATCTCACGCGTAAGAACACTAATTTCCTTTTATTCATCAAGTCAATCTGGAAACAGCCAAAATCCAAGCCTTGCAGATTATGATATTTTACGTTCTGCAATAGTATTTTTACATGCTACATTTGAAGATCTACTCAGAGGAGTATATAAATGGAAACTGAGCATGCAAGGTGGAGAAAAATGGAAAAAAATCCCACTTTATGGACTTTCTGACAAAAACCAATTCAAAGCATTTTCATTTGAAGATTTATATGCCCATAAAACATTATCGATTGAAGAATTATTCAATAAATCACTAGAAGAATATTTAAAGTACACTAATTATAACAAGATAGAAGACGTTGTAGCAATACTATCAGATATTGGCATAGATAAATCAATCTTTGAAGCTTTGTTTCCCGATCTTCTTAAACTGTTCTTAAGAAGGCATAATATAGTACATAGAGCTGATCGAAAGGGAACATTGGACAACCTAACTACTGATTTAACCCCAATATCCGATTGGGAAGTAAATCAATGGCTAAACACTGTTGAAAATTTCGGGAAACTACTACTTGATGAGCTTCAATAATCGCAACTGCGACTAACAGCGACTTAACGCTACGCTTCGGGACGAGCCCTCGCTCGGGCTACGCCACATTCCTCTTCTGTCACTCGCTTGCATACGCAAGCTACGTGCCAGTCCCTAACGTCCCGTTCGGGACTCAGGGTCGAGGAACGTCGTTAAGTCTAGTTCGTTAGTCGCCATTATTTAAAACTACTCATAAGGAACATCAATGTCTAACGGAACATTTTTTTTAGCTAGGTATCACAAATTAGGATTACTCACGAATGAACTCTTAGAACAATTAGTTAGAAATGCAGCCAAAATTAATATTAGGGAAAATATTTGGACGATTATCGATACGAAAATTGGAACCGATAAAAAATATATTTTTGGAAAAATGGTAAAATACGCCCATGAAGGCAGTGTCACTCGTGTAGATGAAGTAAAAAATGAATCGATCATTGAAATAATTCCTGAGCTTACTTTGGCTAGTAGCCCATTCGTAATTTTGCCAGATTATTCTGCGATAGCATATCTTCATGTTTGGAACATGATTGAGCAATTCACTTTTATGCGGCGATTTGAAGAAATAATACATTTTTCAGCACATCGCTTTTTTGCAGAAATTGAACTTGAAAGTATAACAAACCACGATGAATTTTTTATTCGATTTAATAAATTCAATCGAATCGTAAAAATAAAGTCAAAAATAAATCCACCAAACCCATTATTTGGTCACTTATGGGGTCCTCTTAAAGATTATCTTAAAAATCGAAATCTTGAACAATTGAAAATAGATGAAGAAAGTAAAAAGAATAATAGCATAGAAACTAGTAACCTTAAAAGCCTAATCGAATTAATAGTAGCAAGAAAAGATTTAAAAATAGTTAATCCAAATTCCATCCCAATAGGAGACATGGCAGTATTAATGTCAGCTGATGGATATGGTAAATCAAGTATTGTAGGCGACATTGATGGAAAAACTGAAGTTTTGCACACCTATGAAAATTCCAGTAATTTCAAACTTGATAAGGATTCAAGTGCAGAATCACTCTATGTCGAAGCGAAAAAAATTCTTGATGATGTAGAAAAAAATCGGTATCTAGACCATGAATAAAATTGTAGATTTTTTTCGTGCAATTTTCATTTCAATAGAGTTTGTATTAATACTTTTTTTAATTAATATAAAAATCTTCTTCAATTCAATAGTAATTAAAATGAGTTATCCAATTCAAAAACTCATCGACTCAAATTTTATAATCATTTTTACTATCTATATTCCACTTATACTTGCATCGCACTATTTGTTGAAAGATATACTTTTTCGTCCTAGAAATTCTAAAATACTTATTGAATGGCCACTATATCCATCATTGAAAATGAGATGCCTGATATTAATTTTATATCCAGTAGCAGGACTAATCATTTCTATTATTCTACTTATATTCCAAGATGAAATTAATTTAAAAAATATACCTTTTCTGCTATTTATTACGATTATTCCTTCCATTTCAGGGATAATATCGTCATATATCGCCCATATAGAATTGAATGAAATATTAATCAGATATACAAATAACGGCGACTAACAACGACTTACCGCTTCGCTTCGGGACGAGCCCTCGCTTGGGCTACGCCACATAGGCTTCTGGCATTCGCCTTGCGTGCGCAAGCTACATGCCAGTCCCTAACGTCCCGTTCCGGGACTCAGGGTCGGGGAACTTCGGTAAGTCTAGTTCGTTATACGAAATCTCCAAAAATCTTCCCAAAATTAGATAAATAAAAGATTGAAATAGTATCGGATCAATTAAAAATATAATTATCCGATATGGACCCAAATCTCAAAAAAAGTATCGAAGGAAAAAAGAAGGAATTAGATAAACTAAGGCCTCTTCCTAAAGGCATTGTAAGCAAACTAAATGAACAATTCTATTTAGAGTGGACATACAACTCAAATGCCATCGAAGGAAACACTCTTAGCCTACAAGAAACGGATTTAGTTTTAAGACAAGGAATTACTATTGGAAACAAGAGTCTTAGGGAGCATTTTGAAGTTTTAAATCATAAAGAAGGAATTTACTTCCTAGAGGAAATAATAAAGAAAAAAACATTCATTTCAGTAAATCTAATTCGAGAAATTCACGGGAAAATACTAAAGAATATTGATGATGAACAGGCTGGCGTCTTTAGAAGTACCAATGTTAGAATCACGGGAGCTTCTCACATTCCTCCAAGTGCAGGAAAAATATATGATCTAATGATGGAATTAGTTGAATGGTATTATATAAATTATAAATCATTATCAATACCAGAGATTGCTGCGTGGATGCATTACAAACTTGTATTCATACATCCTTTCATTGACGGTAATGGAAGAACTGCAAGGCTATTAATGAATCTAATTCTTATGCAGGAAGGTTACCCTCCAGCAGTTATTCTACATCTTGATAGAAAAAAATATTATAAAGTTCTACGAGAAGCTGACAAGGGAAATGCTTCCACATTCCTTGATTTTGTCGGGCGATCAATTGAAAGATCTTTGATTATCTATCTTAATGCTCTTAGACCTGACTCTTCTAATGAAAGACAGGGATACATCACTCTAAAAGAAGCTACCAAATATTGCAATTTTTCATTAGAGTATCTTTCTTTACTTGCTAGAACCGGAAAACTATCAGCTGTAAAATTTAATAGAAATTGGATGACTACTATCCAAGCTGTCCAAACTTACCTAGAAGAAATCTCATTAAAGAAAAATTGAATGTCTACATTGGAGACTTCGTATAACAGCGAGGAAACGCTTCGCTTCGGCACTGCCGGCCTCGCTCGGTCTGCGACACATAGGCTTCTGGCACTCCTCTTGCCTTCGCAAGCGTCGTGGCCAGTCCCTAACGTCCCGCTAACCACTTCGCTGCGGGACAAGCCCTTGCTCGGCCTTCGGCACATAGGCTTTTGTCACTCCTCTTGCCTACGCAAGCGTCGTGCCAATCCCTAACGCCTCTACGAGGCTCAGGGCCAGCCTACGTCGGTTAGCTATTTCGTTATACGCCATAATCAAAAATACCAAAGGAAAAGCATGACAAACGAATCTAGCATTAAAAAACTTAAAGAATATTTGTTAAAACAAAACTATCCTAATTCATCTCTTTTGGAAAAAGTTGAAATTTCCATTGAAGGGAAAAAGATAGATTTTGATTTAATCATCAAGGATGCAGACTCAAAAACCATATTAGCAGTTTTTAAAATATATGAAGAAGCACCGAAATTACACTATCCATTTGAATATCTAGTAGATTTATTCAAATACGAGGAGAATATTCCACTAATCTATGCATTCATAGATGATAATTCTAAATTATGTTTCCATCAATTTGAAGAAAACTATACAAGTAACTTTACTTTAAACCGATTCCCTGATTTTAGCCAACTATGGAAATTATATAGAAATTCAAATTATAAAAGAAAATCTAAACGAGAAACAACTAAATTAAAAAAACAATTCTTTACATATTCCGGAATATTATCATCTGGAATAGTAAGCATAATTTCAATCGTCTTAGTAATAAACTTATTTATCAATTTTACTGGCTCTGAACAATCCCAACTCAATAAATATGAATACGAAACATTAGATAAAATAAATGATCTGAACAGCAGCTTTGAAAAAATAAGAACAAAAATCGATCTTATCGAAAGCTCACAGATTCAAAATAATAGGAAAAACGAAAACGCTAAATTAATTTACAAAATTGAAACTGTGAAGCAAAAAGTAAACAATCTAGAAGTAAGTTTAAAAAAAATCGAAGATGCAATTACGACAGATCCATCAAAATCTTTAGCTATTCCAATTCTTAGAAAAGATATGGACTATATGGAAAAACTAATGATGAATGAATTAAATCGAACTAATGCAGAATTTGGAAGATTTTTTGATATATTAAAATGGTTGATAGGCTCCATTTTTACTTTAGCGATTACTATCCTTGGTTATTTCCTTAACTCAAAGACTTTAAAAAATAGAAAGGACGAATAAATTTACATCAAGATTACGGCGTATAACAGCATGGAAACGCTTCGCTTCGGCACTTGCGGCCTCGCTTGGGCTACGCCACATTCCTCTCCGTCACGCTTCTTGCTCTGCAAGAAGACGCGCCGACGCTAACGCCTCTGCGAGGCTCAGCTACGAGGAACGTCGTCTCCACTAGTTCGTTATACGTAATTTTTCAAAAAAATTTCAAAGGAAACTATGAAAAATAATTACATATTAATGGTTCTACTTTTTTGGTCTTGCTCTTCGTTGAATTTGATTTCACCAGGTTTGACTTCTGAAAATAGAATTGGAAAAACATCGAATAACAAATTTGAAGAATCCTCCTTTTACGGTACAAAAAATTACCAAATTAATTTGTTTTTTATTGAAAAACTTAATTTCAACGCAATTTTTGATGATCCGAATAATATCATTGATCAATCAAATAAACAAAGTTTTTTTAAAAACATTAAGGAATCTGATATATTATTCCTTTCCGAGATTTGTTTTGATAAGGAGAAATTCAGAAATAGAGAATTAGATCTATACCTTTACGATTATTCTTTAAATGGCCATCAATACTTAAATAAAATTGAATATATTTACCCTTATTCCTTTACCGAAAAAGGAACGAAAATTCAATTAGAACGTCCTTTGCTCGTAAATGATAACTATCCTAATCAACTTAATATTATAAAAACATCAGAAGATTTCGTTACTTGTTCAAGATCAATTATTAAATTCGATAAGCTATTTTACAATGAAGGCAAAAATACTTTAATTATTAAAACTCCGAGAAAGTCTCAATTCTCTTTTGATTTTGTAATGAAAAATGGCTTATTTGAAAAACAAAATAATGATGATATAGATTTAAATATTAAACTCAAAAGTAGACTATGAAAAACTACGCATAACAGCAACTAACCGCTTCGCTTCGGGACGAGCCCTCGCTTGGGCTGCGCCACATAGGCTTCTGGCACTCCCCTTGCATCCGCAAGTGTCGTTCCAGTCCCTAACGTCCCGTTCCGGGACTCAGGGCCAGCCTACGTCGGTTAGTCTAGTTCGTTATGCGAAATAGAGGTATGTATGCCTCAGGACATGGGTAATAGTTTTAATTAGATAAAGAAAAGAAGAAAAAAGGGAGAAAAATTGTTGATAAATGATTAAAATCTGTATATTTTTGAAATATACATGAAATTCCCTGATTTCAACTCAATTGAAGGTTTCGACTGGGATAAGGGTAATATAAATAAAAATTGGCTTAAGCATAAAGTAAAAGCCGGAGAAATTGAGGAAATATTTTTTAATGAACCTTTACTTTTAGCTAATGATGAAAATCATTCAGAAATAGAAATCAGATTTGCTGCATTAGGAATTTCAAATGAATCACGACGGCTATTTGCTGTTTTCACAATTCGAAATAATAAGATTAGAATAATTTCAGTTAGAGATATGAGTAAAAAGGAAAGAAAAATTTATGAAAACTATCAAAAAGAAAATTCCTAAATTCAAATCTACAGATGAGGAAATAGAATTCTGGGATAAAAATGATGCTACGGATTTTTTCAATTTTAAAAACTCAGAGAAAATTTCGTTCCCGAATCTTAAACCTTCAACTAAAATGATCTCTCTTAGATTGCCAGAAGCTCTTCTAGAAAGACTTAAAACCTTAGCTAATAAAAATGATGTACCCTATCAATCTCTCATCAAGATTTTACTTTCAGAAAAAGTGAACGAAGAATTCAAAAAAGTCGGTTAACTACCTCTACTTCGCATAACAGCGACTTACCGTTCCGGGAGGGTCTACGCCCTCCCTCCAGGCTTCGCCACATTCCCCTCCGGCACGTTTTTTGCTCCTTTGACGCAAAAAACGCGCCGACGCTAACGCCTCCTTCAGAGGCTCAGCTTCGAGGAACGTCGGTAAGTCTAGTTCGTTATATGCAATTCGTAGAAACAATATGAAAAAAATAAAATACTTTCTTCTAATCCTAATTTTGGTTCTACAATTTTGTAAAGATCAGACAGAAAATTCAGAACCAAAAAATTTCTCTTTTATAAAGGGAAAAAATATTCATCTTAGGGAATTACCAGACCAGAAATCAAAGTCGTTAGGTTTTCTCCAAGGAGGGAACAAAGTAGAAATTATTTTGGAACCTAATAATAAAACAAAGATCGGAAATTTAATTGGCAAATGGATTAAAGTAAAAGTTCTATCAGGGAAATTAGTAGACAATGAAGGTTATGTTTTTAGTCAATTTATTCTGGAAAAAGGAAGTGATCCGATAAATCTAATATATAAAGAAATTGAAATAGTTAAAAGGAAAGAATATCTGCAAAAATTAAAATCAGATTATCCGGAATATAATGAATTCGGATTATACACTTTTGATGAATTAATAGATTATGAAATTTTAGTTAATGATTGTAAAATCGAAAGATTAGAAACTTCGATTGGTTTTGAAGACAAGGAAACACTTATTAAAAGTTTTCAGGACCTAAAATTCAATTTTAATGACTCTATTTTTGAAAAATGACTCAATGCGAATTCTTTTGGGCTGATTATTGTGCGGAACTGACATTCTACCTTATCCATATTCTTCTTATTCTAACAAAGAACTTTTTAAACAAGTTATTTCTAGTCTTATTATCGATTCAGGTGATAAAGAAAATTGTTATCAAACAACCGATAATAAAAAATATTGTTTTCATATTTCCAAATATAATGAAAAATTTCTAATTGGCGGTTTATGCCAAATGCATAATAATCAAAAATAAATCCGAGATACCTACGAACTGCATATAACAGCGCCTTACCG
This sequence comes from Leptospira vanthielii serovar Holland str. Waz Holland = ATCC 700522, assembly GCF_000332455.1. Lineage (GTDB taxonomy): Bacteria > Spirochaetota > Leptospiria > Leptospirales > Leptospiraceae > Leptospira_A > Leptospira_A vanthielii. Next base: position 9,502 of record NZ_AOGY02000016.1, read on the forward strand.
CTACGCTTCGGCACAAGGCCTCGCTCGGGCTACGCCAAATTGTCCTCCTGTCACTCGTTTGCATCCGCAAACTACGTACCAGTCCCTAACGTCCCGTTTCCGGGACTCAGGGTCGGACAACTTCGGTAAGTCTAGTTCGTTATACGACATAGCCTAAAAAATAAGCTTTAACATTTGAATTTGCGAAATAGGAAGGGAAAAAAACAATAATTGCGTAATCAACCCATATTCAAGTTACAATTTTCTTTAACTTTCCGGAAAAAATTCAGAAATTTCTGATTGAAATTGATTACACAATGTTACAACATTGTTATTACAGGCTAAATATGTTAAAAAAATTAGTACAACACGGGAACAGCTCCGCTTTAGTTATTGAGAAACCGATTCTTGAATTTTAAAAATTGATCAAAACTCGACTCTCGAAGTTACTACTGATGGCAAATCTTTGATTATCAAACCAATAGAAAAGAGTATTACAAAATCTCTTGAAAAAATTAATAAAGCTCACGGCAAAACACTCAAAAAACTTGCCCAATAATGCTGGATGAAACTATATTCCTCTCCATTGAGGATGTAATTTTATACATAAAAATCAAATCGAACTCTATGGCGGAGCAAAAGACATTCGTGATCACGGACTTCTAGAATCGGCCATTAACCAACCAATGGCCACTTTTGATGGTATCAGTTTACACCCTTCTCTATTCGATAAAGCAGCTGCCTATTTATATTACTTATGCAAAAATCATCCTTTTTTGGATGGAAATAAACGAGTTGCATTGGCTTCTTCATTAGTCTTTCTCGATATTAACGGATACGAAATACTTGACGCCACGTATTCTTATATAACTTCGTAATTGGAGTCGCAAGGACAATACAAGTTAGAAGAGATTAAGAAAATATTAGAATCTCTAGCTAAACTTATTATCTAACAATAGGCTACGTCGTATAACAGCATGGAAACGCTGCGCTTCGGGACGAGCCCTCGCTTGGGCTTCGCCACATTTCCCTTCTGTCACTCGTTTGCATCCGCAAACTCCGTGCCAGTCCCTAAC
>NZ_AOGY02000015.1 GCF_000332455.1 Leptospira vanthielii serovar Holland str. Waz Holland = ATCC 700522
ACCATTTCTGTATGAAAAGGCACATCGGTAACACTTTAGATCACTCACATGGGTTACACTTTTACTAGTCAATTCTATACAATAGCCTCTGGTATTTCAACACTTTACTCGTATACAAATCCAAAATTCCAAGAATTGCATCCGCAAAGTAAAGACGACAATGCCGATCAGATATCTCTTCAAAGCCAACTACCTCTCCAATGAAAGGATTCCCAAAGAACACTCGATGGGGCCCGTACTGCGCAAAACCACTTTCATGGACTTTATCGGTAACAATATGTGTGGGATAAGCTACCTCTAGAATCTTTTTTGGGAATGTCCTTTTCGAAGATTTATAAACTTTTGCAGGTGTCAGAAAACCCAAAGCTTCATGTGGTCTTACCTTATTAAATTCTTCACGGAATGAATCAAAGGCGGTCTGTTGTGCATCCAAACTAGATCTTGGAGGTAATGCAGTTTCTTCTTTGAGTGTTCTGTGCATTCTCTCATGACGACCGTTCTGAGATGGTTTCCCTGGTTCAATGCGTTCCGGTCGGATCCCTATTTCAACCACCATATAGAAAGACTAGTTAAGCCGCCAATGGCCTTACTTGCAAAAGGTGATCCATTATCTGATTTGATTGCCTGTGGTAGTCCATATTCTTTAAAAACCCTTTCAAATACCGCTTTTGTTTGCTCTGCATTCGTTTTATTCAGGATTTCACATGCTAGAAGGTAGCGACTATATGCATCTGTAATTGTTAGTGGATCGCAGCGATTGCCATTTCCTACTGTAAAATGGCCTTTAAAATCAACACACCATACATCATTGGGAGCGACTACATTGGAAAAAGGAAATAGAGACTGTGGAACTCTTGGTCTTTTTTTCTTAGGTTTGACTAGGCCTTTTTTGCGAAGAATGTTTCCAATTGTAGTTTCACTTGGAATCTGTTTCATGCGATGAAACTTTGCTTTGAGTATGGGACGGAGTTTTTTGGGACCCCAAGATGGATGGTCTTCACGTAAAGATACAATTAGGTGAACGATTTTCTCAGGAGTTTCATTGGACTGAGTGATTCTTTTTCTAGATTTATCTTTGAGTCCGTCGATACCTTCCGACTCATAATTCTTTAGATATTTATAGCCAGTCTTTCTCGATATATTAAAGTCTCGGCAAAGATCGGCAAAACACCACTGACCACTTTTAACAGCTGCTATGAACTTGATTCTTTCTTCTATCACTTTGGTTTCCTTCCAAGGCATCGGATTGTCCTCCGATACACAATGTAGGTGTTACCCATGTGAGTTGTCTCTTTTGTTACCTATCTGACCTCCTCATACCTTTCTGGATATAGGGATTTGGTTATAGAAAAACTCTTAGGAAGTTCCTATGTGGTAAATTCAAGAATTAGAGACTAGAATTGCTCAACCTACCCTCCTTGATATAATTTCGAATTATTACGATGAGTACCATGGCAATTTTTCTCTATCAGCTACCGCCAAGATTCTGGATATTGGGAAAGGAAGAAATGAATTTATAGCTCTGTTAAGAGATAAGAAAATTTTGATGAAGAAAGGTCAGTTCAATGAACCCTATCAATATTTTATTAATCAAAAATATTTCGTAGTCCATTGTTTTAATAACGAGGATTTCCATAGGCTGATACCAGTCATCTATGTTACGCCCAAAGGATTGGAATGGCTGAGTAAAATGTTCAGTAAAAAAACAAAGCTTTCTATGATATCTACAGATATACTTCAATCTTTAGAAGATAAAACAGAAAGTATGAAATACTAAGTTATTCTATATTCTACCAAAATTCAATCATTATCTAATTATATATCATATTAAAACTTTCAACTTGTTACTTTATAAATTTTAGAATATTATTGTTCTTAAAGGTTTGATTTAATCTGAACCACTAAAAAGATAAATTCAGGCTTATTATTTAGTTCCTGGAATTTTTCTCAAAACTGATTTGTTCTATCGCTGAATGGAAAGAATTAATAATTAGGTAATCGCAAAGCATGGCACTTTTTAATTGCAAACTATTTCTACATATAGTATATTTTTATAGTCTACAAGTAATTTTCATTCTTTCTCCCGACAACCCACTTTTAGTTGAATTTAACCACAATCCGAAATATGCCTATCTTGTGTAGTCTAGACCACTTCGAGAAATTAGAACTTACATGATTCGATTATTTATTTAATCATAAAATATTCGATGACAACTTCACTTGTAGTAATCATGTCGGGAGTGGCAAGAAGAATTGATCGATTCGGTGCATTGATTGAGATACTTCTTCTCTCTTCATAATCAGATAAAATAAGTTAAGAGATATTAGTTCAGAATTTCTTTATCTGCATTCGCACTGAATTTAGAATAGCCAAGAGTGCTACTCCCACATCCGCAAAAACAGCTTCCCACATCGTAGCCAATCCGCCAGCACCTAAAGCAAGAACTATGATTTTAATAAGGAATGCCAAACAGATATTCTGCCATACGATATTCTTTGTAGCTCGTCCAATCCTGATTACCATAGGAATTCTTTTCGGTTGATCATCTTGAATTACAATATCAGAAATCTCAATTGTAGCATCACTACCGAGTCCACCCATGGCAACCCCCACATCGCTCAATGCTACTACTGGAGCATCATTAATACCATCACCCACAAAAGCTACCGATTCTTTACGAGTCTTAATCAGTTTAATTTTTTCCACTTTATCTTCTGGTAATAATTCTCCATAGAATTCATTCACCCCAATTTTACTTGCGACATAACGGACAACGGAAAGTTTATCACCGCTTAACAATGTTGTTTTTACATTCATCTTATGCAATTCTTGAATTGTAGTTTCAGCATCTTCTTTAATTCTATCAGAAATAGTAATATATCCGACAAACTTTTGTTCGATAGCAATGGCAATTACAGTACAAACAAAAGCTGAAGTATCCACATCATAGCTGATTTTGTGTTTTTCCAATAATTTAAAATTACCAACTAAAATTTCTTTGTTCACATCAATAGTGGCACACATACCATAGCCAGCAATTTCTTTCACATCCTTTAATATCAAATCATCATTGATCTTACCCATAAAATTATGAATCGCAGTCGCTATAGGGTGAGTGGATTTACTTTCTATAGCATTAACATAATCTAGAATCTTTTCTCTTTCAAAACCAGGTTTGATATTCACTTCTTGAACTTCAAATATTCCTTCAGTTAAAGTTCCCGTTTTATCCATAACCACATTTTGAATAGAAGCCATTGCATCTAAATAATTTGATCCTTTGATCAAGATTCCGTTTCTAGATGCAGCACCAATTCCACCAAAATAACCTAACGGAATGGATATGACCAGAGCACATGGACAAGAAATAACTAAAAATACTAATGCCCTATAAAACCATTGATTAAAAATAAATTCTTCTACTAAAAAGTATGGTATCATGCAGATGGCGGTAGCTAAAAGTACAACGACGGGAGTGTAGATTTTTGCAAATTTTCGAATAAATTTTTCTGTAGGAGCTTTTTTACTTACAGCCTCATCCATAAGTTGCAAGATTTTTGAAAGTTTACTGTCTTTGTAATCGGTAGTAACTTTTATATTTGCTAAGCTATCAATATTGATCATTCCTGCAAGGACGGTCTCACCTTCTCTTTTTGTATCTGGTTTACTTTCTCCTGTCAAAGCGGAAGTATTAAAGCTCGCAACATCGGAAATAAGAACTCCATCCAAGGCTAATTTTTCGCCAGATTTTAATTGGATTATTTCTCCTATGGAAACTTCAAAGGCTTTTTTTTCTATAATATCGGAGCCTACAACGATGTTTACATTATCTGGTCTCTGATCTAAAAGTAGTTTGATATTCAATTTTGCTTTTCTAACTGCGAGTGTTTGAAATATCTCTCCTACAGCATAAAACAGCATGACTGCAACACCTTCGGGATATTCTGTTAGATAAAATGCTCCCATCGTTGCAATGCCCATCAATAAAAATTCCGTAAAAATATCTCCCTTTAAAAGTGACTCTAACGCTACTTTCAAAACGGGGAAACCTACTGGAATATAGGCGAGTATATACCATACAAGCCTAAACCAACCAAAAAACCATGTAGAATACAAGGCATCAAATATTGTCCCCACACCCAAAAGGACAAGAGATGCGATCGCAGGTATAAATATTCGATAATTCGAATTTTCATAAGTGTGTAATACATCCTTCTCCCCTTGAGAAGGTTTATTGTTCGCAAGTCCGTTTACATCAGAACAGCAGGTTTGTTCTTTCTTTTTTTTTGTGTCAGATAAATTCTTCATTTTGGTAAACTCTCTTTTAATAAAATCACAATTGAATCTCTGTTTTAGTATTGTCTCAGCATTCCCATCATTCTTTCTCCAACCAATAATAGAATACTGGCAGAATGATCAGAGTTAAAATCGTAGATGAAATAATTCCTCCGATGACAACGGTAGCTAAAGGTTTTTGAACTTCGGAACCGAGTCCTGATCCAAATGCCATAGGTAAAAATCCGAATGAAGCAACAAGAGCAGTCACAATAACAGGTCTAATCCTACTGGTGGCTCCTTCCATTGTCGCTTCTTTAACGGATATTTTTTTCTCATCACGAATTCGTTGTATGGTATCCAATTTAACAAGACCGTTTAATACAGCAATGCCCGACAAAGCGATAAAGCCTACAAAAGCTGATACACTCAAATCCATCCCTCTAATAAAGAGCAACCAAATACCACCCGTTAAAGCAAAAGGGACGCAAAAGAATACAAGTAATGCCTGACGAAACGATTGCAGTCCGATATACAATACAACAAAAATCATAAAAAGCGTAGAGGGTATAATCACAGATAATTTCTCTTTAGCTCTCGTTAAATTCTCTATTTGCCCACCCCAAAAAACGGAATACCCTTCTGGAATCTTCAAAGCTATAACTTTCTCTTTTGCTTCCTCATAAAATCCTTCCAAATCCCTTCCTCGTAGATTGACTGAGACTGCAACAAAACGTCTGGAGCGATTTCTGGAGATCGTCATTACTTTTTCATTTCTATCTATGGATGACATAAGCCGTATCGGAATCATCCCTCTGTCTTCCGTTCCTATGTTGATATTCGCAATTTCCGATTCCTTATTCCGAAACTCTTCGGAAAGCCACATCTTTATTGGAAACCTGACTTCCTCTTCATAATAACTACCTACTTCAAAGCCACTCATAGCTGCTTCTACTGTAGTATTAAAAGATGTTAGTGGGATATTGTAATAGTTCAGTTTCGCCAAATCAGGAACCAAATCTATCACCTGTGCTTTTCGAAGAGCCATAATCGGATCGAGTTCAACCTCTTCTGCTCCCTCTATTTTTTCTAAAGTATTTTTTAAGGACTCTTGCAATTGGAACAAGGTATTCAAATCCTTACCCAAAATCCTCACACTAATATCTGCTCTACTGCCTTCCAGCAATTCATTGAAGCGTGCTTCTAAAGGTTGGCTGAGTGTAAGCTCGGAGTTAGGATATTTTTCTTGGACGGTCGAATGAATTTTATCCAAAAACCTTTCCCAATTTTCAGTTTTTAATAATTCAGGAAGGGAATCCTTTTTTAATATTATAAAAGTGTCCGCATTGAACGGACCCATAGGATCATTCGCTACAGAACTAGTTCCAATCCTTGAGAATACGCTTTCTATTTCAGGAAGTTCTGTGAGCATCTCTTCCACATCCCGTTGCTCAAGGATACTCTCTTCTAAACCAATGTTACCTTCCCTAACGATAACTAGCATTAGATCACCTTCAGTGAGTTTAGGCAAAAAAACGGTACCAAGGTGGAAATAAACTACTCCAGTAAGCAAAAAGAAAACAACGGAGCTGATAATAAGAGTTTTCGGTCTTTCCAATATCTTCGGCAGAAAGCTTCGGTATAATTCAATCACTTTACTTTGCTTTGTTGATTCATTAGCATTATGATTCGGTGTGATAAAAAAATATAAAAGTGGAGGAAGGAAAAATATTGCGAGGAAAAGACTAAATATTAAAGCCAAAATAACTGTCTCTGCCATCGGTCGAAACATTTTACCAGGTATCCCATCCATACTTAAAATAGGGAGATATACCAATATTATCACAATCACTCCGAAAGACACTGGCTTTAAAACTTCTATGGAAGATTTTAAAATGATCTTTCTTTTTTCTTCTTTGTTTGTATAAACTTCTCTTTCAAACCTTGCCAAAACACTTTCAGTAATGACGATAGATGCATCAACGAGCAAACCGAAGTCAATTGCTCCCAAGCTCATTAGGTTTGCGGAAATTCCAAAGTAATTCATACAAAGAGATGCAAGCAGCATCGATCCAGGAATTATGGATGCGACAATCAAAGAAGCTCTCCAATTCCAAAGAATGAAGAAAAGTGTAACAATGACAAGTATCGCACCTTCCGTTAGATTTTTTAATACCGTATGAATTGTGGAGTTGATCAAAAAAGATCGTTCTAAAAGGACTCTGACAATTACATCTTCAGGAAGAGATAGTTTGGAAATTGCCAAATTCAATTCTTCATTTACTTTATAGCTATTTTCTCCTCGTAACATCAGTGCTGTTCCAAGGACTATTTCCTTTCCTCCCGACGAGGCACCTCCCAATCGGAACCTTCCGTGCTCATTTACTTTGGCGATATCAGAAATTTGTATGGATTCACCAAAGGATGTCCTTCTGATTGGAATCTTGGAGATTTCCATTAGATTTTTTTTCAAACCGTAAGTTCTTACAATGGCGATTTTTCCTTTTTCTTCGATCATCCCTCCTCCGAAATTTTCACCTAACGTAGATATTGTTGCAATCAATTGATCAATTGTGATTCCTCTTTGATTCATTTGTGAAGGAATGAGATCAATATGTATCTCTTTCTCATAACCTCCGTTAGAATCAACCTCGACTATGCCAGGAACTAAGGCTTTTAATTGAGGACGAACCGTATAATCCTGAATTGTACGAAGAAATAACAATCGGTCTTTATCCGTAAGTTTATCTAACGAGGAACCAGGCTTTGCTTCCACAGAATAGAAGAAAATCTCTCCAAGTCCAGTAGCATTCGGAGTAATTTCGGGAGAGAGTCCCTTCGGCAATTTATCTTTTGCACTAGATATTCTTTCAGATGCCATTGCACGAGCTTGGTAAATATCAGTACCTTCTTTAAAAATCAAAGATATATTAGAAAGACCGAACTTTGAAACGGAACGAACATCAATTAAATTTGGTAATCCCAATAATTCGGTCTCAAGCGGAAAGGTAACAATCTTTTCCACCTGCTCAGGATCAAGTGAACCAGTATTGGTCGTAACGATCACCTGAACATTCGTTATATCAGGAACCGCATCTATGGAAATTTGTTTTAAATTGAAAAATGCAAAAATAAAAAGAAATAGGATGATACCTATATATAAAATTGAATTATTCAAAATTGTATTCAAAAGTCTGGCTAACATTCTTTAATACTCCTATAATTTCTTGTTCATTGGCTATATAGAGAAGATTCAGAAAAGCCTCTATGTGTGTTAGTTGAGCGTCTAAAATCGCATATTGTGTTTCGTGGAGTTGGTTTTCCAGCTCCAAGAAGCTAATGAGCTGAATCCGTGCTTTGGTAAACTCTACATCAGCAAAATTCAAATCTTTCTCTACTTCATTTAACTTTGATAAGTTAAGTAATTTAATATTTACCTTTGCTTGTTCATAATCCAAGAAAGCCTGATTAAAGGTCATACTTATAAGATTTTCCTGATAAGTTAGTTTGTTTGATTTAGCTTCCAAATTCGTCTCAGCAGAACCAACTTTGTTCTGGTATTGATCCCAAACGGGAACTCTAAACTTCAATCCAAGATCAAAGAAACGATTGGAAACACCCGAACGGTCTTCACCTAGCTGACTAACTACCGCATAATCAGGATACTTTTCCAAATTTGCCATTCTAAGTTCGGTTTTCGCTTTCTCTATTTCACCTTTTGCTGCAAGAATCATCGGATTCTGGTTCATTGATTTCTTGAGAAGTTCCACCTTATCAAACTTGACCCCGTCGTTAAAGAGAGGAAGGGAAAGAATCGGAACCGATTCAATCCGTAAAAAGAAATTCATTGATTCATAATTTTTAAAAGCATCCAGTTCCAAATCATTAAAGTGTTTTCTTAGACCAAGTAACCGTCTTTCTATAATGAATAAATCTGTTCTCGCCTGAGGAGTTATGAAAGGGTTTGACTTTATATAAGTCTCCATCTTGGAAAGTCTTTTGATTCTTTCCTTAACGTGATTTCTTTTCTTATCCGCAATGAAATAACGATACGCAAACTTGACCGAATTCAAACGGATTGAATTGTTTGCTTCCTTGTATTGGACTTCTTTAATTTTTGCCTCGTTATCAACAAGCAACTGTTTGAGTTCTTTTCTTCCAGGATAGTAAATTGGTTGTTCAAATTGGAAAGAATATTCAGCTCCAGACTCGTTTGCAGCTTTTCTCTGTCCGTAGTCGATAGTAACGGAAGGATTCTGAGTCATCCCTTCCTGCTTCTTGCGATAATACAATGATTCCAAATCGGAATTCATAGACATAAGCAAAGGTGAATTTTTCTCTGCTAAATTTATAATTTCATTCAAACCTAAATCTTTACGACTCGATTCTCCATAAACAAAAGAATGAGCGAATAGAAATATCAATGCTATTAGTAATGTTATAGCTTTCTGGAAAAGACGATTCCACCATACAATATATGAGTACATACAACTAACCTCCTCGTTATTAAAGTATTCACTCTAAAAACGAAGGTTAAATGATGATACGGACTGAGTTGATACTTTGAATTGTATCAGATGGGATTTGGAGAAATATTTTGAAGTAAGCTAAAGAAGTTAAATCCTTTTTAAAATCAATTTTCTGATCAAGAAAGAAGATCAAATATTGAAGCAATGAAAAGAAAACAGACAGTTTTGTGAATTTATCTTTATTCGATAAATCTAGAGAGCCAGAATCCCATTCACAGCCTGCCGACTCACCTTTTTCTTGTGAATTATGGCATGGCTCTATGCCCAATTGCAATGATGTTGCAATCTTATCAAGATCATTTAGCTCACACAGCAAATTGCAATTTGATGCCAAAACACTAGCGGAAATTAAAGAAAAAACCACTAATATTTTCGCACTTACGGAACCCATACCTACATCTTCTTTCTGACAAAAAATTGTAAAGTAAATTTTTGATTGAACAATTAAGGTATTTAACGACTTTCTGAATTATAAAAGCATAACGAACCCAATTTAAGAGACCTACAATGAATCCGATTCTTAGAGAAGCATTTAATAAAGAGATGAAAATTGCAAAAGAATTATATCTAACCCAAAATTGGGACGAAGCCTTTTCGCATTTAGAGATAGCCCATATTTTAGGGCAACGAAATGCTATACCTCATACTATTAATCATTGGTGGATGTTGAAAATTGGAATTTGCAAGAAAGACCGTAAAGAAATTATTGGTCAGGTGATTCGACTTTTGGTTGCAGGAATAGGCTCACTATTAGGAAGAACACCAATTGGAAATACAGGCGGTGCCAATCTAGGAATTTTGACCCCGTTACCTCTTACCAATGAAGTTGCTAAAATTTTTATAAAAGCAAATTTACAGATTAAATAAATATAACATATTCCGATGCAATGGAAGTTTAACGCAAGTTTAAGTAAAGTTTTATAAAATTTGATCGGTGGATATAATTTATTTTTTATTGTTAAAGCAAGGACGCCTTACGAAAATTTATTATCTTTTTCAGATTTGATTGATATTGGATTTATTTGTTCGAATGGCATTGTTCTAAAATCTAGTTAGAGTATTTTCTACGTCTGCTCATAGGCACCATTCCCATTTTTAAATGCAACGAAGATGTCCGTTTTTATTTAGTCAGGCTAATTTGAGATCGGATATAGGAAAAACCTGCACCAGAGTCCTAAGGGGTAGTGATAAAATATATGCAATTATGCTTTCCATTTTAATGAGCTTTTCGATAATGTATTTTTAGTCTAAAAACAATTATTTAAATGCAAATTTGTATCAAAACGATATTGAGGACTAATATAAAAACAGCTTGGCAAAACGTACTTTTACCGCAAACGCTGGTATTCATTGCTAAGCCTATTCTTAGTTTTACTCCCATTTTACCTACTTTTTTTCCTAAACATTGGGAAATAGGTACTTATAAAACTAACTTAAAAGTATTTGGGGTTTTACCATTTGGCTCACATTCTATCGTAATTGAAAAGCCTGAGAGCAACTCAGATGATCTAAAATTTTTGATAGATAATGGGTATAGGCAACTTATTAGCCTTTGGTATCATGCTATTACTATTCAGAAAATTACGGATGATTCTTGTCAGTATGAAGACAGAGTAGAGATAGAAGCAGACAGACTTACTCCTTTTATTTGGCTATTTGCCCTTGTATTTTATCATTGGCGACAATTTCGTTGGAAAAAATTAATTCATAACAACTTTAATAACTTATAGCGTATGGGACACAACCATTCTCACACTAAAAATCGCAGTAGAGAAAATATATCTTTTGCTTTTGGATTTAACTTGGGTTTTTCTATTTTAGAATTTGTCGGTGGTTATTTTACAAACTCTGTGGCTATAATGTCAGATGCTTTGCATGACTTAGGAGATAGCCTGTCGTTAGGATTGGCTTGGTATTTTCAAAAAATATCCGCCTGGAAACGAACTAAATATTTTACCTATGTCGATAAACGATTCTCTATTTGGACAATGGATGATGAATATAATATTCTTAGTGTTCATTTTATTACAAATGAGAATGCAGAAATACAAACAGTAAAAACGTTATTAAGGATATGTTAAAAAGTTTGCAAATCCAACATTCAACCATTGAAATCGAAACTGAAACTGAAACTGAAAGTTGCGAACTTATCAACTGCTAAACTTATGAAGTTTTATTTATTAGGTTATTTTTTAGTTTATTTTGGATTAGTTTTTTTCCTGCCAAGTTATAGGGTATGGAAACAAACAGGTATCAACCCATTTGTTTTTTCTAACAAAGAAACTGCTCACGATTATTCAGGAAAAACAATGAAATTCCTGATTGGTTTAATCGTTTTTACAGTATTTACAAACGCATTTTTTACAGATTTTATTATTTATCTTGTACCTATTTCCTATTTAGAGCATTCCTACTTAAAAATTATAGGATTAGTTTTACTCCATTTTTCCGTATTCTGGACAATAATTGCTCAATATCAAATGAAACAATCTTGGCGAATAGGTATTGATGAAGTAAACAAAACTGAACTAATAGAAATAGGTATTTTTAAGTTCTCACGTAACCCTATTTTTTTCGGAATTTTAGTTTCTATATTAGGATTATTTCTGATCCTGCCTAATACTTTACTTTTTGGAGTCTTGCTAGTTAGTTTTGTTGTTTTACAAATACAAGTTCGCCTAGAAGAAGAATTTTTATTTAGACAGCATGGCACTCAGTATCTTGACTTCTGCAAAAAAGCTAAACGGTGGATTTGAGAATATTTATTGCCAGTGGTGGTATTTTTTTACCGATGCTTTTTTTAAGATCAGCGTTTTAGTCTAGCCTGATTGCGTTTTAGCTAACACTTTTCTACTTCATTTTTAATTCATACATTTCAAGACTCTTTTATTCTAAAGGAGTTCCAGTTTTTATCTCAATATAAACTATTCTTCAAGGGAAAAAGCCTTATCTGCTCTAATCTGACATTTTTTCATATCTTTTTCCCACGAATGTGAAGTATCTAACCTACATTAGCAGGACCTAACATTATGCAAAATTTCTCTTATTCTTCCCTCTACAGCCAATCTTACAGAAAGTCACTAAACTTGCTCAAAAAATCCATATCTCTCCATACTAATCCGCACAAATCAACAGATTTTTCCACAAAAACTAACACCTGTGACCCCAAATTAAGCTCTCCCAACGTCTCCCCTTCTCCAAACCTTTCCCGACGAACTTCAGCCTCTACAAATGTATCCTCGAAGCAATTACACACCAAAGAATCTACCCATAGACCAAAAAAAGGATCACCCAAATTATCCTCAAAGGGTAAACATTCACCTAATTCCTCAAAGACTACAAGCGAAGGTGCTTACATTCCCTCACTTACTTCCTCAGAGCTACACTTAGAAGGGGAATACAATCACCACTCCAAAGATCACCTTTATGAGAACCTTACAGATGATATTTTTATAGAAGCAGAGACTTTTAAGGATTATAAAAATATAGTCGCCTTTAAGCCTATTGGATTCCCATAATAGGCAATCTGTCCCGCATAACGGGAACCATTTCTGGATATAGGGATTTGGTTATAGAAAAACTCTTAGGAAGTTCCTATGTGGTTAAATAAAAGAAAATCTCTTAAAAATCCAGCGGTTACTCCTAATATTACAAGAAAAGGAGTTTCAACTAAATGTTCCAACATTACTGTGTGGACATGATGCTCCGAAGAGAACATTGTAAATAGATGCGCTATTGCTGCAATTATACTTACACCTGTACTCGTGATAAATCCGAAAAATATTACAGCGTATAGAATGGGAATATAATAGAATCTCATAGAGATCGCTGTCCAAAGTTCATTATTACCATTAAGAGATAAAAAATGAATGCTGAAAATAAAAACTATTAAAATTGCAATAGTAAAAAATTTTGATACTGTTAGATTCTGCTTCAACTCAAATAAGTGAAATTCAATTAATTTTTTCATATTTTATTTTGCAGGCAAACTGCATTTCTCCGTTGCTCATATCTTTTTAAATGTTGGGATACTACCAATAAGCCAGCCCACAAACAGGGACGGCTTATTGGTTTTGTTTGTCTTATTCCTAGTGAGTGTGTTTATGATCTTCCGAGTGATTTTTATTTCCTTCATCTGTTTTAATCGGGGCATCTTTACTTTCATCTTTCTTATTAGGAACAGTTTTAGATTCTTCTGTTTTCATTTCATGCTTATCATGGGACATCAAGTATTTGTGTCCTAGAATCATGCCGGCAGCCATTATTGCTTTTCTCCACAATCCCGCATATCTTTTAAATAGGGGTTTACGATCGTATCCCCTTTAGCAATCCATTTCTTTTTTTCCATTGGGCAGTAGAATAAATTTGCTTTAGATTTATCATGATGACCTACAACTGATGATAGTTCATTGACTAACAAAGAGTAGGCGCTTAATTTATCTTTCAGAGTTTCTGCCTTTCCTAATTTTTCGGTAAGAGGAATTGCTTTTTTAAAAGTTTCAGTGTCTTTTTTATCATCAGCGCCTTTAGTAAGAAGTTCTGTAAGTTTTTTAGTATCAAGCTTTCCAGAAGTTTCTTTTACTAATGCGTCATGAAACTTTACCATCTCTTCCATTACCAATGTCGCTTTACCGTCGTGTGCCCAAGCCGTTGTTCCAAACAGGAATAGAATTCCTATTACCATTGTTTTAAGTGATAGATTCTAAAGTTTAACGCAACACTTCCTTTATTTTTTCCGCGGGAGTTTTCCAGCCAAGCGTTTTTCTTGGACGCTCATTTAAAAGCTTTTGGACTCTTTTCAGTTCTTTTCTTGATATATCATTAAAGTCAGTTTTTTTAGGAAAGAAATCTCTTATTAGCATATTCGTATTTTCACAAGTCCCCCTTTCCCAAGGACTTCCCGGATGACAAAAATATACTTTCATTTGAGTATCTTTTGTAAATAGCTTATGGTTACTCATTTCTTTACCTTGATCATAAGTTATCGAAAGTCTAAGCTCTGTTGGCATTTTTTTTAGTTCCTTGGCAAAACTTTTTCTGACGGTCTCAGCATCTGTGCTTGTTAAAGGAACCAGTATAACATTTCTAGTAGTTCTCTCTACAATTGTACCAATTGCACTTTTGTGATTCTTTCCAATTATCAAATCACCTTCCC
Source organism: Leptospira vanthielii serovar Holland str. Waz Holland = ATCC 700522 (assembly GCF_000332455.1). GTDB lineage: Bacteria > Spirochaetota > Leptospiria > Leptospirales > Leptospiraceae > Leptospira_A > Leptospira_A vanthielii. The sequence continues at coordinate 13,961 of NZ_AOGY02000015.1, forward strand.
AATGTCCTGGAATTGACGCCACGTATACTGATTTTGGTCGTTCTTCAATGCTTATCATGTCTGGTATTTTACCTCTATTATCAGTATTTTTCGACTTTTTGTAGGGTTTCATCTTTCGGCGTAGATAGCTTTGCAATTCCTTTTTTAGTTCGCCTCTCGGTAAAAGATAGATATAAGTATAAATAGTTTGATGGGAAACTGATTCTGTAATTCCGCTTGGCAGATTTTCTTTTAAAGACATCTCTATTTGCTCTGGTGACCATTTAAGTTCTAATTTAGATTTTATAACGCCACGTATATTTGGATTGTTTTTGCTAACTTTTATTTTACCAGAATTTCTGGAACTTTCATTCTTCTGTGAAATGATTTGAGCATTTGATACTGAATAATTAATGAAAGAATTTCTTGAATAACCTTTAGATAATTCTCTGGAAATGCTTGAAGGACTTCGATTCAGTATCTTAGCTATACTTCTAATACTTTCCTCTTTAAATCGCATCTCAGCAATTACTTCCCTTTCTTTCAAATTAATTCTTGTATAATGATTCATTTATTAACACCTTATTCATTAGATTATCGGTGTTGCGTTAAAAATTTGATTCTACCTTTGTATTTATGAACTGTATTCCGGAAAAGGCATCTGACGACGGTTCTGCGGCTGCAATGTTGATTTTGGTGACAGAGGCAGTTTCTGCTTCCGAA
>NZ_AOGY02000014.1 GCF_000332455.1 Leptospira vanthielii serovar Holland str. Waz Holland = ATCC 700522
GGTGTTTTCGGATGATGCCTATCTTGTCATCCGCTTTGAACGTACGTCTTTCTCTTACTTGTTTTTCCATCTCTAATCTCCATTTTCGGCTTGGAGTATTAGCTTAATTTAGGTCAGCAAAATTGCGTTTTCATCTGAACTGGAATAATACATAATCCATCCTGTATATTTTTTAAGAGTTAAACTGTATTTTACCTCTGTGGAAGTATTATTTTGAATTACAATAAATTCGTAATTCCTATCGAATTTTGCATAACTAGGAATAATTCCTAAACTGAAAATCATAGGTAATTCAAGGTAAGCTTCATTTAAAACGTCTAGTCGGTCTGATTTTAAAATGATGACAGTATCATACTTGTCTTTCATAGCTAAATTTTCTTTGGCAATTTTTACACGATCCACAGTGTGTCCGCGTTTCTCCAACATATCAGCTAAATCCTCTAAGTACCCATCCGTTATAAAAAGAATATTTTTTTTCTTTAAAGGACTTTTGTTGTCAGGAGAAGAAAAATCCATTTGATTTTTATGGATAGAGTAACTATAAAACGAACTAACACAGTTGGTAGCGAAAAATAAAATAGAAATGATAACTAGATATCTCATTTGATATATTCTCCATAACTTTTTACAACATCTGGGTGATAAGAAATACGGTCTTGGATCGGAATTTCAAAATCACCATCAGAGAATATACTTACAAGTTGCATTCCTTGAGGAATTGGGCATCGGATGTACTCTTCACCTACCTTTCCGGGAGGGAGCCATTCACTTCCGCTTCCTGGTGATCTAGCATCGTTACCAGAATTCGTTCCGTCACAGGAAAAAACTACAAAATCTGAATTATTGTTTTTATAGAATCTTTCAAATCTCTCAGGCCTATCCTTTAATTTGGATTTGAGTTTAACCATAACTCCTGCTTTCCGATATAGGTGTTCAAAATCAATAAGATCAGGATTTTTATTATGAACATCCGCAATACCTTCTAGATTATTACCCTTCATATATTTAAAATTAAATTCATCATAAGAAGTTTTCATTAATTTTAAGATTCTATATTTTTTTGATTTGTTTTGGTATGAAAATTTTATCTTGAGATACTTATTAGTATTATCAAGCTCTTCTGTTTCGTTGATTTCATGAATTATGATTTTCCAATATTCATCTTCAAATGTTGGGTTTATTGGAACGTATGTTCTCCCATTCAAGTTCCACTGATAAAAGGTAGTTTTACAATTTACTATAGAGAATAGAAAAAACGCCAAAAAAAGTTTATACATTAATTAAACTTCCTATTACAATCGTTGTACGAATTTATTGGTTCTTTTTATTTTGCATCGAAGGTTCGTCAACTAACAAAATATGGGATTTTCAAAAAGACTTACAAAGTATTGCATTGGTTTGTTGCTTAATCTGTTTTTTTTGTTTGGCTGAAAGTAAGTTCTGCAGAAATCGGAACTATCCGACCCCTCTTCGTTAATTCTTAGTTAGTCGGTCTCCGGTGCCTTCCCATCCAGGTCAGGCAACCTCCGACCCGTCCTGCTCGAGGTCTCAGGCATCCTGCCTTCGACAGAAACAGCTTCACGCTCCCTATGGGTCGCTACTGTTTCTGACTCTCGCAGTCGTTCGACTCCCGTCGTAAATCATTTGTTATACGACAATAATAATAAAAAACCAATCAAACGATTATATACTTTAGCGTAGGTAAAATAGTGAGGGTGTTTGTTGCGAAAAGCACCCAAGGATGGGTGCGGGCGGGAGCTCTGGCCATGGATGGCCAGGCGAACGCGAGCAATGAATATCCGAACTTTGGAGACGCCGGGAGTCGAACCCGGGTCCTATCGTCCTCAAATGCAGCTTCTACACGTTTAGTTTGCAAATAAATTTCGGAAAGACTTACCCTACAAACGGGGGACTCATTCCTATCCTACTTAGAGTTCAATTCGGCCCGAAGCGGGCGACAGATCCGAAAGGTCCTTAGAGAGGTGTCGGTTTCTTGGCCACCTAAGGAAACAGCCATGGAAACCGTAGAGCTTAAAACTAAGCTGCTAGAGCAAATTCGTTATTTGCAGTTATTGTTTTGAAGGTTTTTAAGAGGACCCTCACCCCTACGTGCCACTGAACCCAAGCCAACAACAGTCGAAACCAATGTCGTCCCCAATTCTTACTACTTAGACGAGTATATCGGAAGAGTTAGGAAGGAAAAGCAAAAAAGGTTGAATTGGAGTTTTGGTGTGATGGAATGAAAGAATTCCTATGAATTTATCCCTTCGGTATCCATTTACAGCGACGTTCTTTCTATTTTTGGCCTTGTTTTGTTCTCAAAAGGAACTTCCTTCCGATGCAGAAATTCGGGAGGCGGTTTACGGAAAAGATGCCGGACAAGTGGTTCGGGTTTTAGGCCAAAAGCAGATCAATTTGGATGAAACTCCCGAAATGGAAACTTTAGTTTTGTTTCAGTCAGGGACAAGTGAGGTTCTTGCAGCTTTTCGCAAAGAAGGTTCGAGTTGGACCTTTCTTTGGAAATTGGAATATTTTTTACAAAACTTAGGGCCTATGTTTTATGATGCCAAACTAAAGTCCTGGGTTTCGGGATCAGCACCGGGAAAAGAAAAGGTTACTTTTGCCGGGGATTGTCTTCGTCGAATTGTTGTTGCGGAACTTCCTGGAGATAATTTTAATTCTGTATTTATTGAAGTGCTTGCCGAAGAACCACCGTTAGGTTTATTTTCTGTTCCTATGGGATATCGTAAAGGCAAAAAAATTTGGGATGGATTCCAACTCAAAGAACATGAAGAGTTAAAAAGAAGTAAACGTGTAGACTTTGAATACAGCGCCAAGGACAAATCCTTTCGTATATTTCCCACCAATCCAAATTTTTCCCAAGAATTTGTATTCAATGGTTGGGAGATGATTGCAAACCTTCCCATGCAACCAGTGCCTTCCTTTGTATCTCTAGAAGTGACTCCGAAATTTGAAATTGGTAAAGAATCCCAAGTGACTTTACAACTTAAGAATCGTGGAAACTATGTGAGTCTGGCATATCTATCTTTGTCTTTTCCTGAAGCCGGAAGTGTTCGGTTGCCAGGGGAGACTCAAGGAGTTCGTTTGTATAAAAAGGGAGACATTGTTTACAATATTGTCTCAAATAAAAAAATTCCGGCGGACTATCCTTTATTGGAAGTAACTAAAGAAGGATGGGCCAATAACTTTCGTTATGGGGTGAAGTTTTTTTATACCCCGAAAGAATCAGTGACTCCAAAAATTTTATTTCGATCTACTTATAAATTTTATCATGAGATAGTTTCTATTCCCAACCAATTTTCCATTGCTCCTTTTGAACGCGACCAACAAGGATTTCCATCCTATCTTTTGGGAGCACCGGCTAACTAAACTGAAATGAAACACCAACTGACGGAAGAAGTCACACTTGCTAGAAGGGAGATTGTGCGTGTCCAAGTGGATCGATTTCATCTTTATTATTATGATTTTTTTCATCGCAAAGAGACAATTGAGATGGCAAAGTTTTTTTTTGAAACTGTATACAATTTAGATGGGAAGGAAGAATGGGAGGAGTTGGCTTTTACTACTTACGATAAAGTCAAAAACATGATGAAGGAAGGCACTCGGGAAAGTGTCGAACGACTAATGGAACTCAATACCATTACCGATGAACTTGATATTCAAATGGCCAAACTTCTCCTTTCGAAAGGATGGCAATCGGGAAAAGAATTGGATCAAGAGGAATACTTTACACTTTTTTGCGAATTGGATGAAAGAGAGATTCGAAAAAAACAATTAGAAGTTGTACTCTTTAATCTTAAAAAATTCTATGAATTGGCGCACAAACCAGTGAGTGCTTATATTATCAAACCCGCGGCAATGATGTCTCGTTTACTTGGAGTGTATCCTTTGTTTAAAAAAGTGGAACAAGGATACTATGCCACATTACCTGTCGGCCAAGATTTATTTAACGAGTTCTATGCGAAAGTAAAGGAAAAGGAATGGGAGTTTTTATATAAAGCCTTCCCAACCCTCGAAGGGGAAACATGAGAAGACGTTCCAGGTTTGTATCTAAAGAAGAAGAACATATTGAGGCACATGATCGTTGGTTATTGACTTATGCCGATATGATCACATTGTTACTTGGACTTTTTATTATACTATATGCCATCAGTAAAGTTGACGCCAATCGCCTAACTGCAGTAGCCAAGGATATCAAACGAGGGTTTGGTTTGAACGTAAGCTCTGTGGGAGCCATTTTAGAAGGTGGTTCGGGAATTTTAGAAGACGATACGATGGAACCAAAATCACAAGTATTTCGGCTTTGGGAACGGATAGGTTTTGCGTTGAAAACACTTCGAGAAAAAGCAAAGTTAAAACTTGGCCTTGCAGAAACGGAAGAACTCAAACTGACTTTTGCTGGTTCTGATTTGGCCTCGGACGATATTTTGAAAGCAGATCCAGACCTTAAATTTGCATTTGAACAATTGGCAGTTTTATCCAAGGGAATGGATATAGACATTGTCGTTCGAGTGCAAATTCCTTATGAATCGCAAATTGATAAATCGAAATTTCAAAATTCATGGGATTACCATTCTCATAGGGCTTCTTTACTTGCTGAAAAATTAGTGAACGAATACGGCATTCCCAAAGAACAAGTTTCTGTTCAAGGTTATGCGGTCTTTCAAAAAGCGAAAGAATCAGACACACCAGAAAAAAAAGCCAAAGAAGAACGAATCGAAATTCTCATTCGTAAAAAAGATACATTAGAAAATCCAAAATAACAAAAGGAAAATGATATAAATTTATGAAATTTAAAAGTATAATTGAATTAATTTTTGAGAGAGATAAACGCAATACGCATATCGCGCATGGTTTGGGGAATAAACGTGAAGCGGTTAACGTGCGAGGTAGGTGGGAAATTAAAGTGAGCGCGGCGAATAAACGCAATACGTATATCCCCCCTGCAATTTCGTTTTTTAAACGAATTACGATTAAAATCCCGGCTTCCCACTTAACAGCGTTTACAGATTTGAAATTAGTGTTTCCGATATTTTTATCTTCACTCATATTAGTTTTTCTTATATCTTGTAAAAAAGATAAAGGCATTATGAATGTAGATTGGCAAAATGAATCTTTAAGTTTAACGGCTGAGATTTGCGCCAAGTATAGAGAGTGTGCTGACAAAGAATGGAAATCTATTCCTGAAAATCTAAAGAAATTTACGGAAGGAAGGTTGGAAGAAACCCAATGTCAAAAAAGGTTTCGTGAGAGCAATGCATACAAACTTTTGGGAGCCGATCCATTAGCGATTCAAACTGCTTATAAGGATTGTCACAAACAAATTTTGCAATTTAGCTGTAAGGACTTACAAGAAGGAAAGATTGAAACAGTTTCATCTTGTGAAGTGTTTCAGAAGATCCAGAACGGGAATTAGAGAATGAAGGTCAGGTGTAATCTCCTGACTTTTTTGCAAATGTCTGTTCTAAGAGTTTGCAGTCAAAAGCCCATTATTTCTTTTATATGATTTGAGTTTTCCTCAGTGGTTAACATTTTTAAAAGTAGTAACGCGACACCTATTGCCGTCGCCGGACTCCAACTAGTGATAATATTCTTATCTACAACTATGGGAGAATTTTGAACAATAGCACCTAGTTCTTCTAGTTGTTTTTGTCTGACACTTTTTTTATGATTGTAAGTCGTTGCTTTTCGTTCGTTCAAAACACCAGACTTTGCGATTGGTAAAGCTCCCACACAAATGGATGTTATGATTTTATCTTTTTGGTTAAACCGTCTTATCAATTCCAAAAATTCTGGATGGTACGCTTCTTCATAAAAACCATATTCTTCAAAACCACCTGGTATTGCTAAAGCTTCAAAGTCATTGATATCAATTTCATTAATTAAATAATCAACATAGAGTTTAACACCAAAAGATCCAGTGACTTCTTTGGTAAAACCGCATGTATAGAGTTTTGTTGTTTTGTCTCCATCGACTAGGTTCCAACCGATAACATCAATGAAGACACTAGCTTCAAAAGATTCGAAACCTTTTGCGAGTAGGAGTAGAACTTTTTTCATACTTTAATCATTTACTTTGATTTTACCAGAGGTGATGTTTAATGATTTAAAACTCACAATTTCAAATGGAGTTTGTCCATCAATGGTACCATCCACTTCGGCAATGAGAACAAGATGATTTGTTTCTCGAAGGTCTATCATCAAAATTCCTTCTATTTGATAATCATTTCCGATGGCTCCATCATCGACAATATAGGCAAAAGGAACAACTCCTTCGCGTAATTCTGGTGCAAATATCTCATCGTCTCCATGATCAATAATGTATTTACCGAGAACATTCTCTTCTTCAATGTCTCCAAACCGATCATAGAAATCGATTTTTTTGTTTTTACTCATATGAAACCAATCGAAAAGAAGGATGTTCTTATTCATTGTTTTCTGAGCTTCAAATGGTATGGATACATTTGCCGGTTTGCCAAAAATCTTTTTATGTTCCCCAATAACTTGATTAAATATAACTTCATATTGATTCATATGTTATCTCTATTTATGATTAGATTTTAATAATCTTTAATTTACATTGATTCAAGGTTTACTGTAACTTGAATCAATCGAACATCTGATGTTAATCATTAATTTTTTAAGATAAACCAGGTCAATATTTTTCTAATATTATACTTTTATTAATCAATAAGAATGAATTAGAAAATTTTGCGTTTGTTTGGAATTAATGGGAAAAACGGTAATGATAACTGTTATGAAGGGACTGGAAATTGAAAAGTTCGGAAATGTATGGTAATATTCTTTGAAAGAGAATAAACTACTTTTAGGAGTCCTTTTGCTGATTCCAAGCAATAACTTTAACTCCTGGTGAATAATGACTTAATGAAGGACTGTTGAAGTTCACATAACCACTAAATTTTTTGTAATTTATATCTAAGTTTTTCAACTCAATATGAAATAATTCCCAGGGTTTGTGATGTATTTCCAATGGATTCTGGTATACAGTTGAATTTTTATATAAACAATATCTTTCTGTTAACCACAAATCTATGTTTTGCGGATTGTCTATTTTATTTGCAATATTGAATTCAATATCTATTTTACTTCGTTTCCCTAATAGAGCGTATGAGTTAGAAGATCTTTTTATATTTGAATATTTATAGGGTAAACCAGAAAGAAGATTTGCCATGATTGTTGGAAGAATTTTTTGAGCTTCAATGCTCAAAAAAAATACACCCGGCTTATTCTTGTTTTTAACATATGTTCGTAAGTTAACTTCATGGAAATTTGAAAAATATTTTATCTGAAAAGTGTTTCTGATATGAATTTTGTTCATTGTGAAAGCAACTATAGAAATCCAATAAGATCCATTTATTTGGTCTAAGTCTAAATAGTGCGGAACTAAATTTCTTAATATAGTTTCTTCAATTTGATAATGTAAAAAAATAGCATCATTCCATTCTTGATACCAAAACCACTTATTGTTTGGCATTTTCCAGGGTCTGTGTTTGGTAAATGATATAATGTCATCAATTGTTTTATTCATGATATCGGCATTGCAGTTATACCAAATACTTTATCACAACCGCTGCGAGTCCTGCACCAGCTAACGGTATAAATACGGGAAGCCAAGCATATTTCCAATTCGAATTTCCTTTATTGGGAATGGGGATTAGGGAATGAATAATTCTTGGGCCAAGATCGCGTGCAGGGTTGATCGCATAACCTGTGGTCCCACCCATGGAAAGGCCAATGGCCCAAACAAGTAAACCTACGAAGCCGGCACCAACAATTCCTGAGGCTCCCCCGTTAAGTGGAGAGAAGATGGCATGAATTCCTAAAATAAGGAGAAAGGTTCCAAAACCTTCGCTAATCATATTCGAGACTGTGTCTTTGATGGCAGGTTCTGTAGAGAATACCGCTAGAATTTTTCCTGGATCTTTTGTTTCTTTCCAATGGGGTAAGTAGTGTAGGTAGACAAGGAAGGCTCCGAGAGCTCCACCTCCGATTTGTGCCAGGCTGTAAGGGATAAAATTGGAATAATCTCCCGATTGGATACAAACAGAGAGGGTCACAGCAGGATTTAAATGGGCTCCTGGACTACCCAAGGCCTTTGCTACCAAAACACCAAAACAAACCGCAAGCGCCCAAGCAGTTGTGATTGTGATCCAACCACCATCCTTAGCCTTCGATTTTTCTAATAAAACCCCGGCAACAACACCATCACCTAGTAGAATGAGAACTGCCGTTCCAAAAAATTCTCCAACAAGTTCCAAATGAACCCCCCTCTGGCTTTTCGTAAGGACTTTATCTAAAGGGACATAGAACCATTCGCAACCCTTTTTGGAACTGCTTTTCACCAATTTATTCTAGGATTTTCCATTGAATCATAAATCGTGGGAAAATAGACCATGAAAAATAGCGCGCTTGAGTATCACTCTAGGTTTCCGAAAGGAAAAACCAAAGTAGTTCCGACAAAACCAACGGAGAACAGTTATGACCTGTCCTTGGCCTACTCACCGGGTGTCGCTTACCCTTGCCTCGAAATCGAAAAAAAACCAGACCTCGTTTATGAATACACGAACCGAGGCAATTTAGTCGGAATCATCACCAATGGAACTGCTATTTTGGGTCTTGGTAATATTGGTGCTTCCGCCGGAAAACCAGTGATGGAAGGTAAAGCTGTTTTATTCAAAAAATTTGCCGGCATTGATGTGTTTGATATCGAAATCAATGAAATCGATCCTGAAAAATTCATCACGATTGTAAAGGCCCTCGAACCAACGTTTGGTGGTATTAACTTAGAAGACATCCGTGCTCCAGAATGTTTCCATATTGAAAAAACTTTAGATGAAAGTATGAAGATTCCTGTATTTCATGATGACCAACATGGAACAGCAATCATTTCTACTGCGGCACTTCTCAATTCTTTAGAGATCACTGGTAAAAAAGCTGGTAACTTAAAAGTGGTCATCAACGGAGCCGGAGCTGCGGCCATTTCCATTGCAGGTATGTTAACACATATTGGAGTCAAACATGAATCCATTTATATGTTGGATTCCCGTGGTGTGATCAATCACAAAAGAACGAATTTACATGAGTCCAAATTGCCATTTGTTCGCACAACTGACGCAGAAACTCTAGAAGATATTTTCCCTGGAACCGATCTTTTTATTGGAGTGTCTGTTGCCAATGTGGTGACAGAAGCCATGGTAAAAACGATGGCAGAAAAACCCATTATGTTCGCTCTTTCCAATCCAGATCCAGAGATTCCTTATCCAGATGCAAAACGAGCAAGGCCTGATCTCATTATGGCAACCGGTCGCAGTGATTATCCTAACCAAGTGAATAATGTCCTTGGATTTCCGTTTATCTTTCGCGGCGCACTTGATGTTCGTGCAAAAGTAGTGAATATGGAAATGAAGTTAGCGGCAGCTTATGCACTGAGTGAGCTCACAAAACTTCCTGTGCCTACACAAGTCACCGAAGCATACAATGAATTAGAAATTAGATTTGGGGCCGATTATATCATTCCAAAACCTTTAGATTCACGAGTCCTTTACCATGTAGCACCCGCAGTAGCAGAAGCTGCTGTGAAAACAGGAGTGAATCAGGTGGAGTACCCAGGTCGCGAGGCCTATGTGAAATTTTTGGAATCGATCATGGCCCAACAAAAAGAACCAATCAGCGTTTTAGAAATCTAAAAAAAATCGGTTTTCCCCTAGAAAAAGTACTTGTCTAAATTTGTGCAATGCACATAACTGAGTTGTGCATTGCACAAATAGGTGAAAACCAGGAGCTAAATTATGGAAAAACAAATCATGGACATTCTCAACGCAGGTATCGGACTTTTCCAATCAGGAAAAGAAGGTCTTGGGAAAGCAAAAACTCAGTTGGAAACAACTTATAATGAATTAGTATCAAAAGGTGCTTTGGATAACACGGAAGATTCTGTAAAGATTCGCCAATCCGTTGACAAAATCCTAACAGACATTAAAGAATTCTCTAGTGTTGCAGGAAAAAACTACGATGAAACTCGTTCTAAAATCGTAGAAAACTACAACAAAATTGCAGAAGAAATCAAAGCAAAAATGCCTGAAGGAAAAATTGAATCCGTAAAAGCAAAAATCAACGAAGTTGCGGAATCTATCAAAAAAACAGGTGCTGCAAAAGCATAAGTTACACTCAATAGAAGAAGGGGTCGGGTTTTCCGACCTTTTTCTTTTTTCTCTCCCTTCTTCCAAACTCTAACTTTTATTTCTTTTTAAACCTCACTTCCCAACATATCAGATCATTTTAACTCACTTCACGCCCATCTAATGACCCTTTTGATAGATGATTGTTTGTAAACATTCGTTTGTTATAGTTTCCAATTGACAGACCTTTATTTTTGATCCATTCTGGAATCAATGTTTCGTTCCATTGCCTTAATCATTTGTATTTCTTTTTATTTTATCTCTTGTTCTCTTGCTGACCTACGTCCCCCCACCTTACAAAAAGAAGGTCTAAATCCTGATTTAAAAAAGAAAGGATTGTCAGTCATCACAAACCCTCCCGTGAAAGAACTAACCCCTGGCAATTGGAAAGATTACAAACATATCCAGTTTGTGATCAAAGATGTTTGGCATTCGAAGTTTGTTCGTTTTTTTACTCCTATAAGAGAATCCGAACAACGACTCCGCGTGTATTTGGATTTTGAAAAAGATGCGATGGAGGTAGAATTTCTCGGCGGTGAAAAAAAAGGCCTTATCCTCGGCCTTGTCAAAAAAGATGCCTACCAAATTGCCGCTGATACCGGAAAGGTTTTTACCGGTGATGATGAAGTCCGCATTTATTTAGAATCTCTCCGGCTGTACCTAACACTACCATGGCGACTGACCGAGTATCCGATCATTCAATATGCGGGCCCGATCCAAAAATTAGGCCAAGACTTTGAAGTAGTGTATTTTACCTCAGTCCAAGCCAATGCCACTCCTGATACGGACCAGTATGTTGGTTATTTTGAAAAAACAAGTGGCGCTTTGGAATGGATGGAGTTTACCTACCGTGAACTCTTTAGTTTTTACAAAGGTGTTTTGAAGTATGGGTATTATGAATCTTGGAATGAGAAACAATACCCAAGAAGGATAACAATTTTAGATCGTTTTGAAGATCCTGATTTTGTTCACGAAATTCGCATCGAAAAAATAGAAATCCCGAAACAACCCATGGAAGAAGAGGATAAAGTTTTGGAGTTAGGCGAGTAGCGAAAGGGATCGTAGCGGAAAGCCCGGTCCACCACTTTTCCAGTGGTGGATTCGCCCCAAAAAACAAAAAAGATTTTTAGTGAGATTGGAACTATCTAATTCAATGTAAATCGAATGGGGACAAGAACTTTTACCGTGATGGCTTTTCCTTCTAAGATAGAAGGAGAAAAACGTTTTCTACGATAAACTTTGATGGCTTCTTCTTCGAGTCCACCACCTAACTGCTTTCCTACGGATCTCACTCGTAATACTTCTCCCGTATTTCCGATGATGACTTCTAAAGTCATGGTTCCTGTTAAACCGAGTGCTTTTGCTTCGGAAGTATATTCAGGTCGGGCATTGGGAGATAAATCTACGGGTGAGGTTGCGCCAGATACAATGGGGTCAGAAGCACCAGCAATTCTTGGGTCTTCTTTTTTCTCTTCTTTTTCTTTGTCTGTAAGATCAAAGTCTCCATCGGTTGGTTTGGAATCAGTGGATGGTTCTTGGATTTGGACATTGTCAATGAATGCCACTTCTTCCACAAGACTATCCAAACTGTCCGTTTCCAAATGAGGAGTGAACCAAAAAAGAATGATGATGGCTTGTAAAAAGGCGGAAATGGCAAGACCAGTTTCGATTCGGTATCGATCGATAAATCGATGGATCCTTTCTCGTTTGGATCTTTTTGGTGTAACAATTGTTCCGTTCACTTTACTTCCCTTTTAACCCGCCACCTTGGGTGGTCTTGGTAACGAGGGAGACCTTTAAGGCCCCAATCTCTCGGAGGGTTTCGAATACACTATCTAACTCTTCATAAGTCAAATCTTGGTCCGCATGAATCAAAACTTTCAAGTCCGGTGTGGTAGAAAGTTTGGCACGGATTTCACTCATTGCTTCGTTGAGTTCCATTTTGACTGAGTTGAAATAGACAGTTCTCTTTTCATCAGCAGTTAAGTAAAGATTGGCGATCTTTTTGTTTAACTGTTCTCCACCAGGAACATCTGGTAGATTGATGGGAAGGTCTGGATCCGAATCCAATACGGAGGTTACCATAAAGAACACGAGGAGTAAGAAGGCAATGTCTGCCATCGAACTTACGGGAACTGAAGGTGCGACTCTCTTTCTTCGTAACATATTATTTCTTCTTTCTCACTGAGATTTTTTCAAATCCACGTAGTTGGATTGCTGATAATGCATCCAACATCTTTGCATATTTGGTATCACCGGTTGTAACAATGAGTGCTAGTTTGTTTTTAAGATCCGGGATTTCCATTTGGTTTAGGTCATCACGAAATTCTTGCAAATTAGTGTATTCTTTGGTTCCGAAAGCCGGATTACGCATTTTGTATCTGTCTTGAGTTACCAAAATTTCATATACATTCTTTCGTAAAAAAGGCTGAGGTTCGGATTGTTTGCGAGGAAGAGAAATGTTAAGTCCTTCCTTTACAAAGAATACGGCAGTCACCATAAAAAATACCAAGAGTAGAAAAGCAATATCCGACATGGATGCTGCCGATATCTCCTCTAGTTCTTGTTTTTTCTTTAACTTAATCATGGTTCGTTACTTTCCGTTACTTACGCTTTTCTACCGGCTTTGAGTTTTAAATATTCTTTGTAAATTTTGTTAGCGGCTTCTTCTACTTCAGATGTAAAAAATCCCACTCGGCCTTGTAAGTATTGGTAGAATGTCATTGCAGGAATCGCAACGATAAGACCTGCCGCTGTTGTAATAAGTGCTTCTTTAATACCACCAGCAACCACTTTTGCGTTTACTTGGTCAGCGTTTGCAATCGCATCAAAAGCGTTGATCATACCAGATACAGTTCCTAAGAATCCAACGAGTGGTGCAATGGTGGAAACAGCAGAAAGAACAGTGAGTCCTTTTTCTAGAAGTGTCATCACTTCACCAGCTTCTCTTTCAATACCAGAAGCAAAAATTTCTGGATCGTTTTGAGAAATTTCCATACCATTTTTTAAAATGTCAGTAATTCGTTGGCCTTCGTTTGCTTTTAAGAATTCATCAACACCATTCATACCGGATGCATCAATCGCATCTTGTAAGTCTTGGTTGTATCCTTTTCTTACGAGTTTTGCTGTGAAGAAAAAGTAGATTCTTTCAAGAATCACACCAAATCCAATAATCGAAGAAAGTAGGAGTGGCCACATAGACCATCCACCAGTTACAAATAACTTAACGAGTCCAATTTCGGATTCTTGTTGTGGTGCTTCGGCAGGTGCTTCCGCAACAGGAGTTGGAGTCTCTGCTGGAGTTTCCGTAGTTTGTGTGGTTTCAGTCGTTGGGGCAGCAGGTGCAGTTTGTGCTTCGAGTTTTCCTGCAAGAGTAAAGATTGTGATGAGTGCGATCACAAAAGACAAAGTGACTTTCGTTTTTGTCTGGTTACATGAGAATTTCATGAATGTCTCCATATCTAATTGATATGTTTCAAATTTAGATGATCCTTGTTACAAATAGATTACAGAAGGATGACAAAGAGGGAATTTAGAATGAGGAGAAGATCTCTTTTAATTTAGGAATCCCTTCTAGGAAAAGTGCCGGGCCTGGTTGTAAAATGATGCTTGGGTCCATTTCAAAAATTTTGTTCTTTTGTATGGCAGTTGTGTTTTGCCATTCCGGATGATTTCGCACCCAGTCCCAGTCCATGGCTTTCCCACACCAAGAACCCACGTAAATATCTGGATTCGCCTCTTTCACATCTTCAGCCGTGATGATTCGGTCTTTGGCCAGTTTTTTATCTTTTAAGTGCGAAAAGCAGTCCTCTCCACCAGCAAGTTCTATGGCTTCGCTGACCCATTGGATTCCCGTGATGATGGGTTCATCCCATTCTTGGAAAAAAACTTTGGGTTTGTCGGTTTGGTTTTCTGCTTCGAGTTTCCAGCTTGAGATACTCTTTTGCCATCCATCGATCAGGTTTTTGGCTTTTTCTGCCTGACCGACAAGGTTTCCGAGCATTTGCATATTGGCGAGGATCTCTGGTATGGATCTTTGGTTGAAGATGAGAACATTTAACCCGCGTTCAATGAGGTCTTTGGCAAGTTGGGATTGGATATCGGAAAAACCAATGACGAGGTCTGGTTCGAGGGCTGTAATCTTTTTTAGGTTCCCGCTGATAAAGGCAGAAACTTTTGTTTTTTCTTCCTTCGCTTGTGGAGGCCTTTCGGTATAAACAGAAATTCCTACAATCCGTTTTTCCTCACCGAGCAGATAGAGCATCTCGGTAGGTTCTTCTGTGAGGCAGATGATTCTTTCTGGGCCCAAAGTTTATGTTTCCAAAAATCGAGTGAGGTCTGTTTGTGAGCCGAACAATACAACCACATCGTCTTCGCGTAGCAAAGTGTTCCCATGTGGGATTCCTAAAATCTTTTCACCTTTAGAATCAGAAGCTCTTTTCGCTTCTTTGTTTGTAAAGGGGCGTTTGATGGTGATTACATTGATATTGTATTTATGACGTAAATCGGCTTCTGCAATCGTTTTGTTGATATACCGTTTGGGAACTGTGACTTCCACCACACTATAATCATCAGAAAGTAAAAAACTAGAACGCATACCTGAGAAGGATAAGGTTTCTGCCATACTTCTTGCGGCCCTTTCTTCTGGATTAAAAAGATCTTTGATTCCGAGTAGCTCTAAAACCTTCATTTGTAATGGAGTTTGGTAACGAGCGTAAATGGTTTTGACACCACATTTTTTCAAACTATCGGCACAGATAATGGATGTTTCAAAATCATCAGCAAGGGCTATCACTGCATAATCCACATCAGCAATTCCTTGCGATCTTAATGCATGTTCGTCGGTGGCGTCTAAAGCAACCGCCACTGTTACATAATCTTTAATCGAATCGATAATCACAGGATCTTTATCAATCGCAATGACTTCATGTCCATCATCAAATAGATATTGAACAAACAACTTTCCAAAACTTCCAATTCCGATGACTGCTATTTTTTTTCTTTGCATAACGATTAACCTACAACCACATATTCTTTTGGATATTCGTAAGAGATATGATCTACTTTTTTAGAAAGTGCGACAAGTAACGTTAAAATTCCTACCCTGCCCACAAACATGACAATACAAATAATGATTTTACCGTAATCACTTAAATGAGGGGTGAGGCTTCTAGTCAAACCAACCGTTCCAAATGCGGAAACCACTTCATAACACAAATCGATAAAGTTTGCATTTTCGGTGAGTAACAAACAAAAGATGGCAGAAAATATTACGAATAAGGAAAGCACAATGGTCGCACTCGCTCTTGCAATAGAGGAATTAGCGATGGTTCGGTGGTCAATTTCCATCCTTTCTTTTCCGCGAATTTGGTTGGTGATATTGAGCAGTGATATAGCAAAGGTAGTGGTTTTAATTCCTCCACCGGTGGAAACAGGGGAAGCTCCCACCCACATTAAAAAGAAGGAAATAAAGGTGATCGGGAATCCCATTTGGTTTAAATCTAAGGTATTAAACCCAGCAGTCCTTGTAGTTACGGAATAAAATAAAGAATGAAAGATTTGTTCTGTGGTGGTTAGGCCTTTTAAACTAGAGTTTCCTTCTAAAAAATAATAGGAAACCCAACCAAATAACAGAAGAAAGCCGGTTGTCCAGAATACTAATTTGGATGTGACGGACCATCGGAATTTATAATCAAAAGGATTGGAAAGCCGCCTTCGAATTTGAAATAAAACGGGAAATCCGAGTCCTCCGAGGACAATGAGAAACATAATCACTGATAAAAAACCTTCGGAATGTTTGAAGGCTTCTGTTGCCAGTCCATTCGGTAACAAACTAAAACCAGCATTACAGAAAGCAGAAATAGAATGAAAGATGGAATAGTAGATTTTTTCTGACAAGGCAATTGGGAAGTTGTCAGGAAAACTATAAAACAACAACACAGCACCTAATAGTTCAATCACTAATGTTTGGAGAGTAATTTGTTTTAAAATTTCTTTGGCTCGCCCCATAGTTTCTTCGGAGAGAAGGTCTTTGATCATCATCGTATCACTCACAGAAACTTTGCCCGCAAGGAAGATGGAAAAAAAACTAGTTAGGGTCATAAGTCCGAGTCCCCCCACTTGGATGAGAAGTAAAACCATAAGTTGACCTGTTAGGGTAAACTGGTTTGTCAGATCTACAGTGGAAAGACCTGTTACACAAGTGGCGCTTATAGTTGTAAAGATGATGTCAATGGACTTAACGGTTCCGTTAGTAGACTTTGGAAGATGTAAAAAACAAACTCCTAGTAAAATGATGAATGCAAAAGAAGATACAAATACAATCGAAGGGTTTAATTTTTTAGAATCATGATTTCTGGACAGACGAAAAAAATGCGCCAAATTGGAAAAAAGAAATAGAACTTGGTTGGCGGATAAAAAGATGAGAGTGGTGTCTTCTCCTGAAATATGGTAGGATTTTAGGATCGAAATTATATTCTTTTCATAAATGAATTCCAAACCTAACATCGATATAATGATAAGCTCTATTTTATGAAGAGATACATACTCCCTCCATCTTTTGTTTGTGAAAACCAAATGAATGGATTCATACAGAATAAAAAATGTAACAAGAGAACGAATCGAAATAGTTACATAAGGTTTCCATTCTTCTGGATAATAAAATCCAAAATCTAAAATCAAAATGGCGACCGATAAAAATCCGAATAGAATATAAAACGCCCTTCCTATAAAACGGAAGTGTTCCATATAGAACTTTCGCATTTCGAATCGTTGTACTTGTAGGTAAAGGAAAATGTGATGGAGAAAAACGAAAAATCGTTTGAACTTCAAGGGTAAACTTCGGCTACTTGTTTTTTCTTTTCCCGGTGTTCTTCCAATCTTTGTCTATCCAAATAGACATTGGTTCCAGAAAGTCCAGTGGTTCCGGTAATCATAATTCCACTCGCTAAAGCAGATTTTTGCATTGCAATGGGTAGGAGTGCCACTCCACCTGCAGAAGCCAGGATGGCAAAGGGCAAAGTCAAAAAGAAAATAATATAAGCCCTTCTGAATTTAGTTTCTTCGTAAACTGCATCTTCATCAAATTCTTCTTTTTGTTTTTTCTTTAACTCTTGTTTGACTCTACTTTTCTGCAATTGGTTTTGCAGAGCCTGCTCATTGATTTCACCAGTGAGTGGATTGATGGGTAAATTTTGGGAACCCGTTAAACTATAAGGATTGGTTGCGTTTTGACTTGAGTTGGATGTGGTTCTGGAATTGAGTAAGGAACCTGCACCCGGGATGGAGTCAATTCCGCTGTATTGGGTTTTTGCATTTTTGGGTGTCGCAAGGGCCGGGGTTTCAAACTTGGGCGGGAGTGTCACATCCTGCAAAACATTGGATTCTGGATCCGACTTCGGAAGATTTCTCAGATCGTAGTTATTTGTGTCATAAAATCCCTCTTTGGTTTGCCCAAGTAGTGGCCCCATAGTTAAGGAGATCACAATCATCGGCACAAATATTTGGGAAAAAATCCGCATACATTCCAGTTTACCTAATGTGTGTCAGGGTCAATCCAATTCACGGCCGGAAAGTTTCGTAGAACGATAGGAAAATGACTTTTCCCGAATGGTTTCTAAATCTTTTTCGGAAACTCCCGCCGTATGGGCATGTCCATACTCTTCAGGCATCGTGGTTCCAAAAAGACCTGGATCATCGGAACCGATTGTGAGCTTCAAATCATTTTGCAGAAATCGTGTGATGGGATGATCAATATGTGATTCTAACATCCCAATGTACAAATTGGAAGAAGGGCAACATTCAATCACAACGTCCGTTTTGGCGATCTTAGACATAACATAGTTTTGGAAGGTATGTAAGTATTGGGATTGTGTTTCATCAAAATGAATTTTGAGAATTTCGGAATCTGGTTTAGTTTTTAATTCCTTTCGTTTGAGTTCGAGTTCTTCTTTCGGATAAAAAGGACCAAAACTTGTGATCTCCGCATACGATTCCAATTCACATTCGATTTGATCTTTTGCTTCAGAAACCAGTTCAGTTCTTTCATCACCCAAAAAATAATCGGAATCAATTCCAAGGGCCAATGCATGTCCCAGTCTATGGGCACCATTCATTGCAGATTCTAAAACCCAACGAACTGCAGAGAAGGGGGTTTTGTCTCGAAAACTTTCTCCTACATGGTAGAGAATCGATAAAGCCGTGTTTGGTTCTGCTTTGTTGTCTTTGTTTACTGATTGGAAAAAAGTTTTTTTATCTTTGGGTGGATGACCTTCTTCGATATGACAGAAGTCAATTCCCACAAGGCCGTTACGAATCACAGATTCTTTTTCCATCCAGTTTTTCATCCAATCATAATGCCTTTCGAAATTTAAATCTCTATGTAAGGACATGACAAGTTTTGATTGGATGGTTTTTCCTTCTTTTTTAGCAGACTCCTCTCCTTGGGTCAGTCCTTGCAAACAAGCCATCAGTTTTGAATAAAAAATTTCCTTTGGTTCTTCTTTTCCAAACATCAAACGGTATTCCGCATAACTAATATCATCCAAACTATTCGAAAGCACTACATTATGAGTGACTTCGGTAATTTCTCTTTCATCAAACTTTACTAAGGCGATGATCAGATTGAACTTTGCTTGGAAATGTAAAAAGGGAGCCTTTTCTCGAAAGTGATAGAGTTTCGAAAACTTTTGAATGTCATCATAATCTTCAAAAAATGTCGAAGGTCGAATTTTTACACCATAAGCTTTTTCATAGGAATCCAAATACAGATGCCATCTAGGTTCGGCATTATTTTTTCCAATTCGAAACAAAGTTTCAGGGGGTAAACATCCATAAAGGTGGTTGTGTAGATCGCAATACATATAAGAATGACAAAACTATGCTTCACAAAATTAGACGCATCTTGAAGCCAACTCGATTGAATCAGAAAATTCTTGGATTAGCAATCCCTGTTTTTTTTGGAATGATCAGTTATACAGCCATCATGGTTGCCGATACTGCTATGGTTGGAAAATTGGGAGAGGTTCCTCTCGCCGCTGTGGGATTTGGTGGAATGGTATATTTTTCCATATTCGCTTTCCTTATGGGCGGATCTATGGCCGTGCAAATCATCGTAGCACGTCGATTTGGCGAAAAAAATGACAGAGGGGTCGGAATCACCCTAATCAATTCAGTCTATTTGTCATTAGTTTTAGGATCTTTATTATCCTATTTTGGATTCCTTTATTCTCCACAATTTATGGGATGGATCGGCGATGATCCACAAGTGATCGAAGTGGCAGGTGTGTATTTATCCTATCGATTTTTAGGAACAGTTTTGTTCTTTGTAGGGTTCGCCTTACGTGGATTTTTTGATGGAATTGGAATTGTACAAGCGGGTATGATCTCGTCTATTTCGGCGGCAGTCACAAATATCTTTTTCAATTGGTTACTGATTTTTGGGAACTGGGGTTTTCCAGCTTTGGGAGTCAAAGGGGCTGCGATTGCTTCTAGTTTGTCTTCTGTTCCGGCACTTTTTATCGTGTTGTTTTATTTTTTCCGCAAAGACGTAATCAAATTTTTTCAGTATGAAATTTTTGCGCCGAGTTTTGCAATCCTTAAAGAACTTTGTATGGTTGGGTTTGCGCCAGCTCTAGAAGGAACACTCGTTAACTTTGCTTTTTCCGGATTTTATAAAATTGCGGGAATGATCAGTACAACAACACTCGCATCGGCAAGCGTTGTATTAACATGCCTTAGCTTATCATTTATGCCTGGTTTTTCTTTTGGAATTGCAGCAACGACTATCCTCGGCCAATCCATGGGACAGGGTAAAATGCGTTTGGCTTACGAAGGAACCATGCGTTCGGCAACTTTTTCGGCCATCGTTATGGGAGGTATGGGACTTTTCTTTATCATCGGAGGCCCTTGGCTCATTGGACTATTCACGGATGTTCCTGCTGTCATTAAGGAAGCTTACCCTGCACTCTGTATCGTAGCTCTCATCCAAGCGGGAGATGCCTACCACATGGTGATTGGATCTGCACTTCGTAGTGCTGGGATGATGTACTATGTGATGTTTGTTTATTTGATTGTATCCTTCCTAGTCATGTTGCCACTAGCTTATTTATTCGGGATAGTCCTAGCATGGGGAACGATTGGAATCTGGTCTGCGTTTTTTATATGGATTTTACTCATGGCAGTGCTTTTTGTCGGAAAATTTCGTAGGAAGGAGTGGGTAAGTATACGAATTTAATAGGGTGAGGGGAAAATGAAACGAACTGAATTAGAACGGCAGGCCATACAAAAATTTTTAAAGTCTGTGGATTTGTTCAAAAAACTCCCTCCCTCGGTTTTGTTGCGACTTTCGAATAACGTCCAAGAAAAACTAATCCGAAGCCACGAAGCTCTCTACTATAAAGGAGAGTCTTCGGAATCCATCTATATTGTTCGGTATGGAGAAATTCTTCTCGAAAATGTCGCTGGCCAAAGTCATGTTTATGTTGGTTCCGGACAAGTGTTAGCTGAGAACTCACTCATTTCTAGTTCCAACCATTCTACTTCCGCCATTGCAGTCATCGATTCTCTCGTTTATGTTTTGAATGGAAAACTGTTTTTGCAATTGGCCTCACAAGAAAAGGTCTTTGCCCAAAACATCATTCAAATGATGGGATCTCGGATGCGAGAGAATTTAGACAGATCCAATCACAATCAGAAAGATCATTCTATCGGCTTACGAAGGTTATGTGTTCATGTTCCCTTGGAACCCGAATACCATTTTGGTGAAAAAGTTAAATCGTTCTTAGAGGAATATGGTGAGGTCACGAAAAAACTTTCTATTGCCATTCCCATCTCTACTTTTAAGGGAATGGATCCCACCCAAATTTCTGAATATCTTACGAATCTAAGAAACAAAACTCCGTTACTTCATATCTACTTTGATGAATCCACGGCCAGAATGGATTTACATTATCTCGTGGTCCAATCGGACTTTATTGTATTTTGGGAAGATGAACCAGAAAAGTTTTATAAAGAAAAAGAAGAGATCATTCATTTTTGGAAGAGTCGAATTCGAAACTTTGAAGGTCGTGCCATTCGTATGATGGAAAGTGGAGTTCGAAAAAGTTATCTTCCCCAAGACCAATCTTTAAAAACTTTTTATCAAAAGGACACTCTCGCAAGATACTTAGTGGCAAAAACTAGAGGTTTGGCGTTAGGTGGTGGTGGGGCTAGGGCTCTTGCTCACGTCGGATTATTAAAAGTTTTACATCGGGAAGGAATTCATTTTGATTTTGTGTCTGGTGCTTCGATGGGGGCAGTGATTGCCGCCTTGTATGCAAGAAAAAATACTCCAGAAGAAATCGAAGAAATGATCAAAAATTTCTTTGGTGGATTGGAAAGTGCCTTCGACCCAACTTTACCCGTTGTTGCTTTCTTTAAAGGCAAACGAATGAAACGGATGTTAAAAAAAGGATTTGGTGACCAAAGGATCGAAGAACTCCCCCTTCCTTTTGCCACATCCGCTGTGGATTTACAAACCGGAAAGGAACATATTTTTGACCAAGGCCCCATCACCGAAGCTTTGACCAGTGCGATGAGTTTGCCTGGGGCCTTCCCTCCCTATAGGCTCGGCGAAAAGCTGTTAGTTGACGGTGGAATGATCAACAATGTTCCCGAAAATCTCATTCGTACGAAAGGTGCCGATGTGGTGATGGGAATCAATGTATCTCCTTTGCAAGAGATTGTTCCGGTGAAACTTTTTGAAGATAGAAACACAACGGAAAAAGGATTCTTTCGTTATATTTGGGACACCCTCAAATACCCACCCATCTTACAAATTATGACAAGAACCATCACTTTGGAAGGAAGAGAGATCACTCGTCTCAAACGTCCTAAAATGGATTTGTTTGTGCACTTCCATTTAGAGGAATTTCAGTTATTTGATTTTGCCCGTTACCAAGAGATCATCGATAAAGGCGAACAGGAAGCCGAAGCCAATTTAGCAGAAATCAAACAATTGTTTTCTTAATGGAAATTGGTTTTATCTTGTATTTGTTGAAATAGGCTAACCCTTGAGTCCCAGAACGAAGTAGTTAGGCGCTGTAATGCGTAGTTGCCTATTTTAAAGAACTTTTCCAGTTAGTTTTGAATTGTAATACTTTGAAAAATTGAAATGAATGCACACATTGGATATTCAAGGATTCGCAAGCATCGGGTAATTTACGGTTTACTCCTTTCTTGGAAGGTTTTGATATTTCCGTTGTAACGATAGTTCTGCTGTTTGCATCTTCGATTGCATATGACAATAGAAATGGATCACG
This sequence comes from Leptospira vanthielii serovar Holland str. Waz Holland = ATCC 700522, assembly GCF_000332455.1. Taxonomy (GTDB): domain Bacteria; phylum Spirochaetota; class Leptospiria; order Leptospirales; family Leptospiraceae; genus Leptospira_A; species Leptospira_A vanthielii. Next base: position 22,520 of record NZ_AOGY02000014.1, read on the forward strand.
GCCTAATTTTTCAACGTCTATGTCGTTTGGGTTTGTGCTATAGGCAATTTCGACGCATTGACTTACTTTCTCTGGTTCTGCCGATTCATCCAATGTTAGTATTTTTTTATTTTTTTTGCACCACTTTGCAAGCAGATCATTTCCATTGATTAATTCTTCTAAAATTTCTATTGGTATTTTTACTTTATCGTTTTCTGCGTTAAATAGAATCCAGTCCCAAAATTCAGGGATATCTTCAATTGGATAGTAGTCCCTGTTTGCATCAATTAGGACATTTGCATCTAACAAAAATAACAACTTTTCTACCCGTTTTCAAATAGATGTGAAAGGTTGCTCGATTTTACACCTAATACTTTGCTTGCTTTTATTGTTGTTAAATTTCCGGATTGAAGCATTTGTTTGACAGTTTTAATTATTGCACCACCTATTCGATGTCGTCTTACAATATAATAGTCCGGTCCCTTTTCTTTATTGAGTTTTCGTTTTTCTTTTTTACTGATCTGGCTTTGTTCCCACAATATTTTAAATTTAGCGGCAAGCTTTTCCCATAATTCTCTCTTAATAATTCCTTTTTGATAGAGCCTATATGCAACCATAGAGCTACTTACATTCTTCTGTTTTGCAAATTCACTAATTAGATTTGCTGCTTTTTGCAAATTATTGATATTTTCAAGCGTAGGTAAATTTATCGTTTCGGGGAGGAGTATTTCCGCTGCTATATCATTACAGAATTTTTCTATTTTTTGCTCAAAATACATATTACTTATTCCACTTTCTCCCAAGAGTATATGAACTAATTCATGTAAAAGTGTAAAAGACCAAGCGAAATGTGAATCATGATCGTTTATTATTATGAAAGGTGCAGCTTCATCTGCAATTGCTACTCCTCGAAAAGATACAACGTCAATATCAGTGTGATGGCTACCTAGATTACCAGCAAGGATGACAAAAATTCCCTTTGACTCAATTTTATTTCTTAGAAATTTAAATAATTCATCAGGATCTTTTATTCGATCGATATCATTATGGGTAAATTCAAATAGTTCTTGAATAATTTTACTAACAGTTATTACGTTCATGCTAAAATTAATTTTTTGCTTAAAAGAGATAGGAGTGAAATCTTCTTCTTCTTCGATAGCTTCTTTTAATATACTTTGACGTATATGTATATCTCTGATAAAAGAATCGAAATTTAGATCTGGTCGGTAATCTTCTGGTAATGTTCGGAAATCGTTACCCTTGCTGGATGTAATTGGAATTTTTTTAAGATAAAAAACAAGTAGAGATCTTCGGTATATTTTAGACATATCGGAAAGAATCTTTCTGGAAGGCTTCTCATTTCCAAATTCTAATCGGCCTAGTTTCTCTGGATCTTTAAATTTCAGCTTTTTTGTTGCTTGTTCAATATTTAAGCCAGCACTCTCTCTTGCCCATTTCAAGACTTCTGGATTAGCATTGACTACCATAGTTTCATCCTTTCTTAGCTTTTTTTTTTGTATATAAACTTTCTCTTGGTAACGGTAGAATCTTTGGCAATTGCAAATAACAATTACTAATTACTAGTTATACGATCTGCGTATGAAATTGGATCGTTGTTTGATCCCAGTCTCCACCAAAAGAAGGTTAGGTTCTCTCTTTTGATGGAGTTTGTTTTCTTTAGTTTGCGATAAGGAAATTCAATTTACATCGAAGAAAGAATTTCTTTTTTCTTCGCTTCAAATTCCTCTGCGTTGATGAGTCCTTGATCGAGTAATCCTTTTAATTTCGCAATTCTTGCTGCAGGATCATTGGCAGCAGGAGCCGCACCCCCTTGCCCGGCTCCGCCTTGGTTCATCATATTGCCCATCATTTGGCCCATATTCATTCCCATACCCATGCCCATTCCGGCACCCATAGCACCGCCACCTTGGCCTTCGTTTTCGGCAGCCGCCTGTCCAATATCGAACATTTTCTTTTGTTGGTATTTATCACCGAGCATATCAATTTCAAACTTATCGGTAATGATTTTTTGGATTCGTTGGTAGTTCGGATCGTTTTGGTCAAAGTTCACCGAAGATACGTTAAACTCTGTTAAATCAATACCATACTTTTCAAATTCTGGTGCGAGTTTAACCCGTCCAGCCGTGGAACTTTCATCTCTATACTTATTAATCTCAACTACAGAGGTGTTGTTGTTTAAGATCACTTCAGAAATAAAATCTCCGATCCCACGTACGATGTTTGGTTTTAAAAATTCATCAATGGCTTCGTTTGTGGTACGATTTCCGCCCTTAACTACATTGATTAAAAAGGCTTTTGAATCTTTGATTCTAAATTTATAATCCCCAAAGGCACGGATGTTGAGAACAATTTTGTATTTGGGGTCTTCTAAAGGAATGGGGGTGTTTGTTCCCCATTTCATCGCAAAGATGGCTTTGTTTACATAATAAACCTCAGCCGTGAAGGGAGTTTTACCACCAAACGGAAGGTTGACGAGAGCCTCTAAAATAGGAATATTTCCCGTTTTTAAGGTATGGGTTCCTGGCCCAAACGTATCCAAAGCCTTTCCTTCTTTAAAAAAGATGGCTTCTTGGCTTTCATCGACTACCAGTTGTCCTGCGGTGCTGATTTCGTCAGAGGGATATTTCCAAACGATTTCACTGGGACTTCCTTCAAATTTAATTCTATCTATTAGTGCCATTCTACTTTTTCCTTATCCTATTATTTTAAAAAAATTGAGTTTCTTGATTCGAACTGTGTTTCAAAATCCAAAAACAATTTGTTTATGGATTCGATTGCCGCTTCGGGATTGGTTGCAAAGGATGTGGGGAGTGTTTCTAGAATTTCTTTTTGTAAAGTTCCCACTTTCTCTAACATAGAAAAGTCATGGTTCAGTAGTTTTTCCATTTCTTCCCCTGTGGCTTTAACACCGGTTCCTAGTCCATTCAGTCCACAACCTGCCGAGTTCACTTTCATTATGATTCGATCCAAAAGTGTGGTGGCCGAATTGGTTTTTCCGATATTTTGGATTTGGGCTTTTTGTACAAAACCTTCCTCTAGTTTGCGAAAACTTTCTTTGAAAGAACTGAGAATTCCTCCGAGTTCTTTTCGGATGAGAAGGTCTGTTTTTTCATACTCTTGGTTGGCAAGTGCTTCTTCAAAGAGTTTGGTTTCTTTTAAGAACTTACGAATCGGATCTTGTTCGTTCTTAAATCGTTCTAATGTTGCTTTTAACCAAGTTTGGTCCATTTTATTCCTCTGTCGTAGCGTCTTCTAACGTTTGTATGGTGTCGCAAGTGATGTAATTAAAGATTACACTTTTTTCTGTTTGGTAGAGTGCTTTGGCTGGTAGTGATTTCCACTTGGACTGATCAAATTCACAATCATGTTTTTCCCCTTTGGTTTCTCCGCTGGATTCTATGAAATAAACCATATACTTTTCTGTTTTCGGTCCTAACTTTTCACAACCAATGGCCGTACTTGCACATTCGCGGATTTGGGGAGTGGGCCAATAAGGTTCTTGTGTGGTTCCAAATCCTTTAGCCACTGCGTTGCGGTCAAAGGCCCATTTATCAATCCGGTAACTGCAATGGTCATCATAGACTGGTTCTTGTCTGTATTTGGTAGTGCAACTTTCACTTTCGGAAAAAGTTCCATCCCCACGATCCGAACGAACTGTATGGCAATCTTCTCCATCGGGAATACTATTATAACTTCTGATTTGGCGACTTCTGGACACACTGTACGCACCCATAGGCATGGAGTCACACCATTCGGATTCGGAAACAGGTTTGAATTGGTCAATGGCGATGGTGCGAGACCATTCATGATGGGTGATTTGGAGTTCTACTTTTTCTGTCCATAAAACTCCAAGGCAAACAAATCCAATCCCACCAAAAACAATGGAGCCAAGTAACCAAAGCACCCATTTAGGAGTTTTGGGATGGGGTTTGACAAATTCAGAATTGGCAAAGGCCAAATCTTCTTTTGCTTTTTGGACAGAATCTTCTGCGGTTCCCTCTTGGTCCGAACGAAGTTTTACATTTTGTGCACCATCGAGAGCACCACCGCAGTTTCCGCAGAAAGTGGCTTTGGCACCGTTGGCTGTTTGGCAAAAAGGACAAACCTTATCGACGCCGTAGTAAATATGATCCTGAACTGCGACCTTATCCGCATCATTGGGAAAGTACCTACGGGTGGGATCTTGTGTGGCTCCACAATTGGGACAATGCCTATGAGTTTTACCGAGTAGTTTTTTAGAACCGCAGAATTCGCAGTCCCAGAGCATTTCATAGATTTTTTCTTCTGCCATCGCAACCAAGGTTTATCCGCAAAAAATTGACTTTTGCAAGAAAAATATTTTCAAATCCCAAAATCCAACCTAGAATCTTAAGAATATGAGATTGGTACTAAATCTAATTCGCAGGTTCCGCTATTTGATTCTATCTTTCACCTTCGTGATTTTATCTTTTGGTTATGTTCACTCAAGGTCAAAACAGAATACGGTTCATCCTTTAGATAGTTTGTATTTGAAACTATCACCTAATACAGAAAAGGTGGATAGAAAAATTTCTCTCCGTCGTTTATCCCTCCATTTACGAGGTGTGATTCCCAGTGTGACCGAATGGAAGGAATTAGATGCACTTCCAAAAGATCAAAGTTTAGAATCTTTCGCAGTTAATTTTTTAAAACAACCTGAATTTGCCGAATATTGGGGAACTAAGTTTACTTCGATGTTACGAGACAAATCCAAAGGCCGTAAAATTCCTACAGGTGTTTTCTTTCAATATATTGCCGGTTCACTTCATAAAAACAAACCTTATGATACACTCGTGCAGGAAATGTTGACTTCAAGTGGTTCTGTGAAGGAATCACCGGCCACGATGTTTTACATTCGAGATGGGGCCGATCCTTTACAAACAGCAGAGTATGTGGGAAGACTTTTTTATGCAAAGCGAGTCGCATGTGCTCGCTGCCATGACCATCCGTATATTTCTGATTTTACAAGAAGGGATTATTACGCACTTGCTGCATTCTTTAGCCAACAATTCTTTCGAGATGGAACTTGGGAAGCCGATCGGTATGGAAAATCTTTCAGTTATGTGCCTCGGGAATTAGAAGTCCATCTTCCCATGGAAGACCAAAAAACCTTACAAGATAAAAATAATGAATGGAATCGGGACAATTGGAACAAATGGACCGACGAACAAAGAAAAGACTACCAAAAAAAACATGAAGTCGCCTATTCCACATTATACTATGAACCAAAACTTGGACTTCGGTTTCCCCATACAGACGATGCACCCGGTGGGGATTTGGTTCGGCCCAAATTTTTAGATGGGAAAGAAGCAAAACTAAAACCAGGGGACGACCGAAGGAAGGTCTTTGCCAATTGGCTCACAGACAAATCCAATGACCGGTTTCGTAAAGTCATCATCAATCGTGTTTGGACCGAACTTATGGGTTGGAGTTTTTTCACTCCTTTAGATGATTGGAACGAAGATACGGTGGTAAAGGGAGAAGAGATCCTCAACCATTTGGATTCTTATTTTTTGGCAAACCAGCTCAAATTGAAAGAACTCATTTTGTATATCGTCACATCCAATGCCTACAATCGTTCTCTCACCAGTAGTACCGGCGACCAGGATCCCATTCGTTATTTTTCACCCAAACGATTGGACAGCGACCAACTTTTGAACTCACTCATTCGTGTTTCTGACTTACAAAAGATTAGTAACATTCGTGAAAGAAATCTATCCTGGCTCACAAATCTTATGGGACAAAAACCATATGACTTAACCGGCACGGGATCTGTTCGTATTCCAACAGACAATCTAAAAGAATTCACAAACGCTGTGGAAGTGGAAAGGCCTGCACCTTATCATACGATGTTGTCTGTTTTTGGTTCTGGCCCAAGAGTTGATATCTCTGATGATGTCGAGGAACTGACCATCGAACAAATGTTAACACTTATGAATGGTCGAGTGGTTGGGAAGTTGGTTTGGGATTTTGGAAACAAAGACTCCCTAGTCAAACAAGAATTTGATCAGCTAAAATCCATGAATCAAGTCATTGATAATCTCTACTATAGGCTTCTTGGACGCCTTCCTTCGAATGGGGAAAAGGAAAAACTAAAGACGTTAATGGCAAAACCAGATAACGTTTTTGACAAAGACCTTCTCCAAGATATCTTCTGGGCTCTACTCAATAGCCAAGAATTCCAACACATCAACTAAGGAATCAAAATGCACCGTAAAGAATTTTTAAAAAAAGCAATGATGAGTCTAGGGATTAGTCCCTTTTTATTTTCCACAAATCCTTTTGGGAGTTTACGAGCTGCCGAAGAAGAAGAGGAATCGATAACCCTTCCTTCTAAGGTAAAGTCCGTCATCTTTATCGAAATGATGGGAGGGATGAGTCACGTAGACACTCTCGATCCCAAACCCAATAGTGCTTTTGGTAAGGTGAGTTCCAGTATCTCCGGACTTTCTCTACTGGAACCATTTTCCTTCACCGCCAAACAAATGCATACGATTGGAATCGTTAAATCCACTTGGAGTGAAGAAGGAGACCATGGATTTGCCCAGATGTTACTTGGAACCGGCTACCGAATGACAGAAGCTATGGGGTTTCCAGACATCCCCCATTTCGGTGCTGTCATTGCCTATGCCAAAAAATCCAAAATCAAATCATCGTATTTTCCAAGTTATGTGACAATTGGAGGTAGGGGTGGGAAAAATGGAAACTCTGGTTTTTTAGGAATCGATTATTCGGGTTACCATGTGGGCAATGTAGATGAACCCATCCAACACCTCAATCCATCTTATGGAAAATTCTCTGAAGATCGGATTCTTAGAAGAAAAGATTTGGTTTCCTTTATGAATGGAGAGTTTTCAAAAACCTATCCTACCACTGAATCCAAACATTGGAAAAATATGCTCGTGGCCGCAGAGGAATTTCGAAACTCCAAAAACATCGATAGTTTTCGGATCAGTTTGGAAGATGAAAAAACGCGTGCTCGGTATGGAACCACTTGGCAAGGAAAAGCTATGTTACTTGCTAAACGACTCGCTGCCCAGGAAGTTCCCTTCATTCATATTTCCATCGGCGGCTTTGACACTCACACCGGCAACAAAGCACAAATAACAAAAATTATGAAAGAAACGGATATAGGCATTGCTTCTCTTTTAGAGGATCTAAACAACACCGGTCTCATTAAACAGACGTTATTTGTTTTAACGAGTGAATTTGGTAGAACCCCCGATGTGGGTTCAAGGGATGGACGTGACCACCATCCAAAAGTTTGGTCTACCTTACTCGGGGGAGGTCCTTTTGCCAAAGGATATGTTTTGGGGGAAACAGATGAAACAGGATCCAAAGCCTTAAAACCAACAGAGGCCCTACATGTAAGAGATTTGGTGGCCACCATTTACAAAGCAGCAGGGGTAGATCCAGACGGATCCCTTACCAATTCCTTTGGCCGCCCCTTTTTATTAACTACAAAGAAAGCCAAAGTGTATGAAGGATTGTTTTAGTTTTTTTGGTTTTGTCGATACCGACCGAAAGTGGAATTCCAAACTTTAGGGGCGAAAGGCAAAAGAAAATAGGGCCTACTTTTTGGGATTATTTACCCCACCTGGCCCATTTTTCCTTTTCTTACTAAAGAAACTTAAAATACTGATCCCTGATCTATGAAAAAAGCACTCATTACCGGAATCACAGGCCAAGACGGTTCCTATCTGGCAGAACTCCTCCTCCAAAAAGGGCACGAAGTCCACGGAATCGTTCGCAGAACGAGCCTTTTCAATCGCAATCGAATTGAACACCTTCATGGAAATCCAAATCTTCATCTCCACTACGGAGACATGACAGATTCCTCGAACTTAAACCGAATCTTAGAAAAAATCCAGCCATCTGAAATCTATAATTTGGCAGCTCAGTCTCATGTTCAGGTTTCTTTCGAAGTTCCTGAATACACTGCAGAAGTGGATGCTGTGGGAACATTACGGATTTTAGATGCGATCAAACAAACAGGGATCAATACACGGTTCTACCAAGCGTCTACTTCTGAACTTTACGGCCTCGTTCAGGAAGTTCCACAAACAGAAAAAACACCATTCTACCCACGTTCGCCTTATGCAGTGGCTAAACTCTATGCTTATTGGGCTGTTGTGAATTATAGAGAAGCGTACAATTTGCACGCATCTAACGGAATTTTATTCAATCATGAATCTCCGAGACGTGGTGAGGCATTTGTTACTAGAAAAGTAACCATTGGAGTATCTGAAGTCAAAGCAGGAAAACTTTCTCACATCACTATGGGAAATATCGATTCCAAACGGGACTGGGGATATGCTCCTGACTACGTAGAGATGATGTGGATGATGTTACAAAAAGACACTCCTGACGACTATGTAGTGGCAACCAATGAAACACATACTGTTCGTGAGTTCATTGAAGAAGCTTATAAAATTGCTGGGTACGAAGTAGTTTGGGAAGGTAAGGCTGACAAGGAAGTAGGTAAGGATAAAAAAACCGGCCAAGTTCTTGTAAAAATTGATCCTAAATACTACAGACCAACAGAAGTGGAGCTTTTAATCGGTAATCCAGAAAAGGCAAAACGCCAGTTAGGTTGGGAACCAAAGGTTAAATTTAAAGAGCTAGTAAAAATCATGATGGAAGCTGATTTAAAAACTCAAGGATTTTAACCAGTTCAAACATTAGTAAACTTATCCTTAAGTTCCGAGGGAGAGAGTCTCTGCTATTTTTGTCAAACCTTCAAAGTCGGTAATATAAACATTACCGTCTGAAATGTTCCATTCACTCGTAAAGCACGAGCATTTTCGTCTCTATTTGTTATGAATTGTGTTTAAAGATTTATGATTTGTAATGAATCAAAAGATTATGACCCAATGGTTTCCACTGCCATTAATAAAGGCAGTGGAATTTCAAATCAGTTTTAAAGTGGAAAGTATTAAAAATTAGTTTGGTTAGGTTTAGAGACCAAAAAACTGATCCAACATCAATTTCTTCAAAGTTTCTTTTAGTTTTTCTTGGATGTTGACAATCTTCACTGTCATTTTCTTTTCATCTGCTTTGTTTTTGAAAGAAAGCAGGCGAGAGATCCCGAGGGAACTCACAATCACCACTTTTTCCAAATCCAAATAGATTTCTTGAACGTTCTTTTCTAGGATCTCCGCTAAAATTTCCCGTAACTCCGGCGCATTTCCGTCCAGAATCTGATCCATAAAGCGAACACGAATCGTGTTTCCCTTTTCTTCTACTAGTATCTTATCACTCATATTTCTTTGGCCTCTAACATAAGTCAGGAGAGGAAAGTTTGCAAGAAGTTATTTCAGCTTCTTTAGCTTATTCTCCATGTTAGCCTTTTTATGATAGAATTGGACGAGTTTTTCTAGCTCTGCCATGTCGGAACAAACAATTTTTCCCATATCCATACGAATAAATTTATTATTCTTCATGATATCGGAAATAATGAGTTCATCTTTTGGATCCGTAAGGCCCACCATTTTGAGAAGGTCTTTGGTTCCAATTTCAAAATTGTAAGCTTGTTTGGCAGCTACTTTGATTCTGTTCTTTTCTGCCAGAGTCATTAGGGTATCTACGATACGGCCTTGTGGATCTTTTAGAAGTAAGTTTGCTAATTGTTTGTAAGCAATCCAAATCCTTTCGGATAGTAAAGTGATGAGCCTTGTTGCCAATTGTGGTTGAGCTTTCACCATTCCTTCAAAGTTGGCTTTGTTGATGGCAAGTAGTTCCACATCTCCTGCGGCCACTGCTGAGGCAGAACGAGGTTTGTTATCAAGAATTGCCATCTCTCCAAAAATGTCTCCCGCTTGGAGAACTGCGAGCATCACTTCGTTTTGGTTTACGATTTTGGAAATCTTTACTTTTCCACTTTGTAAGATGAAAAGTTCCTTACCAGGTTCGTGTTCACAAAAGATCATCTCACTATCTTTGTAGTTTCGATTGAACTTTGTATAATCGATCGCTGCCGCTTGAAACGGTTGGTTCATGGTTTGTAATCGCAACTTAGCCTGCGGTACAAACTGTCCATTGGGAAGATGTTTTAGATAACTTTGGTATGCGAAGGAGGCATGTGAAATATTTTGCTGTTGGAAATAGTATTCGCCAATTTTGAAGAGTTCGTTTGGATCTTCTTCGACTGCATTTCTAAAAGATAATCGAGTGATTGTGGTATCAAATTGTCGTAACTTCATGGAGAAGAAACGAATGATATTCATCGCAACTGCTGTAGACTTTTGGATTAAGGTTCCAAATTGGTCATAACTAACAGATATTAACGATACATTTGTAAGTGAAGTGGCGGATTCAATTTGAGGGTGTTGGCTCATGGCAGCCACTACGCCAAAGAAGTCACCAGGTCCTAAAACTTGGTTGGGATCTTCTCCAACAACAGCAGTCTCACGAGTGACACGTACTTTACCCTCACGGATGATATAGAAATTGTTCGCATCCTTTTTCCCCTCTACAATAATGTAGGAGTTCGCCGGGAAAGTAACCATTTGAAAAAACGACATTCTTAAATCTCTGAACCCTTTTTGCTCAACGTGCCTAGTTTATTATCGGAGATCCCTAGGGCAATATTTTCGTAAAAATTACTTATTTTTACTCTCTCCCAGAATTTCCATCTGGGTCAGTTCTAATTCCGCTTCTTGTGCAATTTTGCTAGAATACGTATTTTTAATAATGTCCTGAAAAATCTGATAGGCTTTATCTTCCCGGCCCATACGGACATAAGCTTTGCCTGAAATTAAGTACGATTCGAGACCTTCTTCTGTATTGGGAAATTCTTTATAAATTTTGAGTTCGTTTTCGGCAAGAGCTAAAATATCTCCTGTCATGCGGTAGTTGGAACTTAAAACCTTCCGAACTTCCCTTGTTTTGGGATGGCTTGGGTAGAGTAATAAAAAACTTTTACAGGATTCTACGGATTGGTAATGGTTTCGATCTTCCAAAAACTCTTTTGCTTTTTGGTAAAGAATTTCCCCCTGTTTGGTGCGTTCATTGGCAAAAATTTGACTTACCGAACGGTCAGCGGTTAGGGGTAAAAATCCCGTAGAGAGTAGGATTCCTAGGGCGAAAAGGGCCCTTCTCCAAAATTGCCAATCTGTCGAATTCTGTCTCATTACTATCAGTTTCGGTCGAAACCAGGGTTCTACTGAACGGGTTTTTCTTCTGATAGGGCAAGAATTTTCGGAATCCCAGTCATATCCCAGAGTTCGGCGGAGGCCCGCATCCGTTTTCCAGTGGGCAATCGAAAGGTCCAACGCCCTTTTCCTTCTGGCCCCAATTGGAATTCGATTTGGTGTTTGGCGAGATCTCCCATTCGCCTCTCTCGCAAGGGAGGAACTGGAAAACTTCGCAACTTTTCTTCCGCTGGATAAAGGTACAACTGCACCATATAGGAGGTATTGGTCACTCCTGTGTATTCGTAGTTTAGAATGTAACCTGATTCAGAACCATCTTCATAAGGAAGGATATTTAGAATTTTGATTTGGTTTTCTTTGGGTAAGTTTGGTACTTCTGTCTGCAATGGTTTTGCATTGGAATTTGAGAGAATCATAGATTCTGGGTCATGTGCAAAAAAAATCCGTTGGAAGGAAGAATCATAATCTTCTGGTCGTTTTAAGGGATAATAATTTCCATCACCCAAAATCGAAAGTCGTTTGAGATCTTCTTCTCCTTTTGGATCAATATCAATCCCAAGGACTTGCAAACGGAATTTTTTGCCTGATTGTTTGAGTTGGTAAAGCACCGATTTTGGGTCACCTTCACAACTTTCGACTCCGTCAGAGATAAAGATAATTTCTGTTTCTTGCAAATCATTTAAGAGGTATTCTCCCACAACACTTAAAGTCTGTGCGATGGGTGTAGAACCTGCGGGAACAATGGAGGAGATTTTTTGACTCACAACCGAAGCCGCCCCTTTTTGGATGGGATGATACAACCTTGCGGAAGAACAACCAGCGATTCTGTTTCCATAAGCGACAAGCCCAACGCTCACATCTTTTGGAAGTCCGCCGAGTAATTGTAATAATTTTTCTTTGGCAACGGCCATCCGGGTTTTGCCATCCCATTTTTCTGACATGGAACCACTGGCATCAAGTATAAACACATATCTTTTGTTAGGTTGGACTTGTGCGAGAAGGGGAGTCAATATAAGTAAAAGAAAACAACCAACAAAAAACAGAAAACGATCCAAAAACAATTTGTTTAAGTTTTCTTTTCGGTTCCGCACTTGTACAACATCGGCGAAAACCGAATTTGACCTTAGAGGGATTTGGGATCTAAATAGGGCGGTTTTGTCAGGTTGGGTTTGACGATAAGGGGAGTTCTATCAAAGGAAGAATGTTCTCGGAGGAAACGCAAAATGAGTTCACAGGTGGCGCCCCAAAGAAGGCCGTCACCTAGATCAAAATAATAGGCAAAATGCTCCCGGCCGGGGATCTGGATGGCGTAAAAAGGCTTTGTCCAAAGATCGGAAAAGGGGAGAAGTAAAACCCGGTCCACTTCCGCTGTATTGTGATAAAAGGAAAAATCACCTTCATAAGTGGCTAAAAATGGGGTAATATGGAAACCCGTTCTTGTGTGTAGGCCTTCCAGTTTTCCGAGAACGTTTAGAGTGGAACGGTGGACGCCCATCTCTTCTTCCCATTCACGGAGGGCCGTGACAAGGAGATTGGGATCTTGGTCTTCTTTCACTCCTCCCGGAAAGGAGATTTGTCCCGGGTGAGATTTAAGGTTTTTGGAACGTTCGGTGAGGATGATCCCTTCGGCAGATTCTTTGGATCCAAAGAGTGGAAAGATGACACCAGATTTGATCTCTGGTGTATCAGGAAGTTCATCGAAGTCCCGTGAAAGTTTTTCGACAAAAGACTGGTAGGGTAACATCAACCCTCATCTTTCGAGTTTTGATTTTTCCTTCGTTTGGCAACAAATGCTTCTTTGGATCGGATGGCTACCAAACGGTTAATCATCGAATCAAAAGACAATCCTTGGATGGCAGCAAGTAAACTCGGTCCATAGTTTTGAACTTTCCAATCCGAAAAAACATGTAATGCTTTTAGTTCTTCTAAGTCTTTAGGTCCGGCGCGTAAAATGGTAATCAGCTGTTTGTTTGATGGAAGAAGGGAATGTTCCATCCGCCTAGCGCGCATAATACGGAGTCGCCATTTTTTGGCATTCCCGAACTTGTGGTTTTCGTCTTCGTTTAAATCTTCGCCGTGACGTTTTGAAAGTTCTGATGTATCGATAGGATCGCTATATTCTGCAATTAATAGTTTGAAGATTTCTGTTCCATCTTTTTTACCAAACCATTCGACACATTTTTCTTCGTTAGGTTGTTCTCTCACTGCTTGAGAGAGTCTATCGTTATTAAAAACTCTAAAACTTGCTTTGTTAATTCGTTTTGCTTTTTCATCACGATAACGAAGGAGTTCTAATATTTTTCTTCTTTCGAGAGGTGTAAAATTTAAAATGTCAGGAAATTTTCCAAGGGAAAAACCTTCTCCTTCTTTGGCTACATACTCTTCGGAAGCAATGAATTCGAATTCTGATTTTGCTTCATCATATAATGTTCTACGTTTTAGTTCTTCTTCCATTTTTAACCAAATGGATTCTAAATAAGCAGTATCTAATGCAGCATACTTGAGTTGTTGTTTTTGGAGAGGACGAAGTTCCCAGTTAGACTTCTGCTCTACTTTAGAAAGAGTCACTTTATGATAATGTTCCACAACATGTGACAAGGAACTTTGTTCTAATGACAACAAACGAGAGCTGATCATTGTATCTGCTGTGTTCACAAACTTAAACCCAAAGTCTCTTTTTAAGGCTTTGATGTCATCTTGTGCCGAATGGAAGATTTTGAGAATGTTCGGATCTTCGAACAAAGGACCCAAAGCTGACAAATTTGTGATTTTTAGGGGGTCAATCAGGTAATTTTTGCCATTAGAATTGATCTGAATGAGACAAACTTTGGGGTAGTACGTGTAATAACCGGAGGACTCGGTGTCGATCGACATGATTTTGGACTGTCTGAGATTAATCAGAGCTAAATCCAAAGCTTTTGCTGTATCAACGAGAATATAGTTGGAATTGATTTGCATCTAATTGGGATTTTGGAAATACTGCAATTGTCATTCTAACAATGATTCTCCAATCTGACAAACCAAAAGAAGAATGTGCCATATACGGCATCTACAATAGCAAGGAAGCTGCTAATTTTACCTACCTAGGTTTGTACTCAATGCAACACCGAGGCCAGGAGTCCAGTGGGATCGTCACAACCGATGGATCTCACTTATACCGGTATGCCAACATGGGCCTCGTGGCAAATATCTTCACTCAACCGAAGATCAAAGAGCTCATAGGGGATTCTGCCATTGGTCACAACCGGTATTCCACAACGGGGGCGAGTTTTTTACGAAATGCCCAGCCCGTCCGCGTGGAATCCCACTTAGGTCCCGTGGCTCTGGCGCATAATGGAAACCTGGTCAACTCTTGGGACATCAGAAATCGTCTCGAAAGAGACGGATCTATCTTCCAAACCACCATCGATTCCGAAGTCATTGTCCACCTTATGGCAAAAAGTCATAAATCGGATTTGCTCGAAGCTCTTTGTGAGTCACTCGGGCAAGTGCGTGGTGCCTACTCTCTGTTAGTTTTAACTCCAAGATACCTAATTGCTGTTCGGGATCCTAATGGTTTCCGACCTCTCGTGATGGGGAAACGTTCTGATGGTGCCATTGTGTTTGCCTCAGAAACTTGCGCTTTTGACATTACGGATACAGAATATGTGAGAGATGTGGAACCGGGCGAAATGGTTGTCATTGACCATACCGGAGTGCGTTCTCTTTATCCGTTTCCAAAAGCAAAACCAAGTCTTTGTATTTTTGAATACATATACTTTGCAAGACCCGATTCCTATATTTTTGAAGAATCTGTTTATAAAGTAAGAAAATCTCTTGGCCGCCAATTAGCGCGTGTTATGCCCGTGGAAGCAGATGTAATCATTCCTGTTCCCGATTCTGCAAATATTGCGGCACTTGGATACAGTGAAGAGTCTGGGATTCCTTACCAAAGTGGACTCATTCGTTCCCATTACATTGGTCGAACCTTCATTGAACCGGACCAAAAAATTCGGGACTTTGGAGCCAAAATCAAATACAATGTAGTGAAAGAAGTTGTGAATGGGAAACGAGTTGTGATCATTGATGACTCGGTGATGCGGGGAACCACAAGCAGAAAGATCATTAAAATGATTCGGAATGCCGGTGCCAAAGAAATCCATTTTAGAGTTTCGGCTCCTCCAACAGTATCGCCTTGTTATTATGGAATCGATATTCCTACTCATAAAGAGCTCATTGCCTCAACACATAGCATTGATGAAATTCAAAAGTATCTTCGTGTGGATACACTTGCTTATTTAACATTGGATACAATGCACAAAGCGGTGGAAGGGCATAAAGGTGGTGGATTTTGTGATGCTTGTTTTACATCCAATTACCCTGTGGAATTCCAAGACCATGCCGGAAACCAAAAGTCACTGTTTACGGAATACGCGACGGAAGAGTAATGGAAGAGATTGAACTTTCCAAAACCTTTGGTTTTGAAGCGGCCCATTTTCTACCAAATGTTCCGGAAGGACATAAATGTCGCAGGATGCACGGCCATAGTTTCCGGTTTGCAGTGTATCTCAAAGGGCAAATTGATCCCCATACAGGTTGGATCATGGACTTCGGTGAATTAAAATCCATCGTAAAACCAATCTTAGATGAACATTTGGATCATTATGTGTTAAATGATGTTCCAGGTCTTGAGAATCCAACGAGTGAAAACATTGCGGTTTGGCTCTGGAATCAGTTAAAACCGAAACTTTCTCTACTCGATAAAATCACTTTGTATGAAACTTGCACTAGCTCTTGTGTTTACCGAGGACCTAAATAGGATTTTTTTATGGCTACGAAGTCTAGGGGAGCCGTTATACTTCTGTCAGGTGGTCTTGATTCAACCACTTGTTTATACATAGCAGCAAAAGATTACGGGTACCCAAAAGATAAAAAGTTACCATTACTTGCCTTATCCTTTGATTATTCTCAAAAACATAAAATTGAATTACAAAAAAGTAAAAAAATCGCAAAACTTTTGGGAATCAAACATGTGATTCAAAAATTGGATCCTGGTTTTTTTCTCGGAAGTTCGCTCACTGAAAAAAAAATTAAGGTGAGAAAAAACGCCAAATCTTTGCTAAGCGGTGCGGAAAAGGAAATTCCTAATACTTATGTTCCTGGAAGGAATATTTTATTTTTGTCATTTGCACTTTCTTTAGCGGAAGGCCATGGCTTTGATTCCATTTATATTGGTGTGAATGCCTTAGATTATTCTGGGTACCCGGACTGTCGGCCAGAGTTTATAAAAGCCTTTCAGAAGATGGCAAATCTTGGAACCAAAAAAGGTGTAAGTGAAAAGGGAAATTCTATTCAGATCAAAACTCCTCTTTTGCATTCCAACAAAAAGGATATTGTTCTAAAGGCAATGGAAGTAGGTGCACCCATCCATTTAACACATTCATGTTATGATCCAATCCAAGGAAAACCTTGTGGGAAATGCGATTCCTGTATTTTAAGAGCAAAGGGATTTTTGGAAGCTGGATTTTTAGATCCAGCCATTTCGATTCGATAATATTTGGCAGGGTTCTATGAGAATTCGGATATTACTGTTTTACTCTTTCCCTATTTGATTGCACAAAAAGCCAACTAAACAACTTTTCAGATTCACAATTTCTACTTCCTCCATTTACTTGGATTGGAAAAGTTTTTGGATCGGCCAGGTTTAAAATGAAACTTAGAGTTATTCATTTTGGGAGGATTGAAACGTGCATTATTGAATTTGAAACGTCCGGGTTTGATATCCATTCTACTTTTAGGGATATGAGTCCTTTCTTTTAAAAGGGAAACAAGACCACCGAGATCAATCTCTCCCATGGCGGCACCCCCTCCGCCACCAGCCAGTTCTTCCCCTTCTTCGTCATCCTCATCATCGTCGTCATCAACTCCGTCTCCCTCGTTATCCCCCTGTTTCTTTTCATTTCCCATAGCAATATCTAAGTCGAGTGGTTTAGGTTCAATGTATCTGGATTGAAAAGTAATTTGAGGATAGAATTCTAAAATGCTCGATTCTGCTAACTTGGGTAAGGTTTCTATATTTGTTTCGCTTGGTAAACTTCGGGAAAGGATATAAATTTGGCTTTGGGATTTGAAACAAGAAAATACATAATATTCTTTTTTGAACTGGTCCTTTCCGGCATCTGGTTTGGCAACTTCTAATGTGAAGGTGTAGGTTCCATCTCTGTATTCGGGTGAATAAATTTCATGAATGATTCCAGACTTAGGATAGTTTTTCTTTAT
Organism: Leptospira vanthielii serovar Holland str. Waz Holland = ATCC 700522; assembly: GCF_000332455.1. Taxonomy (GTDB): domain Bacteria; phylum Spirochaetota; class Leptospiria; order Leptospirales; family Leptospiraceae; genus Leptospira_A; species Leptospira_A vanthielii. Next base: position 39,949 of record NZ_AOGY02000014.1, read on the forward strand.
TTTATCAACTAGATTGGTGGTAATAAAGTTCTTTAGTGTTTTTTCAAAACCGTTAGTGATGATATCTGAATTTAATTTTTCATTCACATTGATGGCTTGGATTTTGAAAAGGCCATGGATGGGATCAAAAAAACTAACATTGTATTTTCCATCACGAATTACAGCAAAACGTTTATCTATCGGAATGCGTGTTTGAAAGAGTTTTGAATCGGAAGTGTAATTTTCACCAAGTATGTCGCCATAAACCGGATTCAATCGTTTGATAGGTAGGGGTTGGCTGTGTTTATTTTCTAAGGCAGACAAAAACTGGTCTTTGGTATGATCAAAAAATCGGTAGTCGTTGTTATAGTTTTCTACTTTATTAAAAAAATTAAATGTAGGTAATAGAAGCCATGTCAATAACCTTCTATATCCAAATTTATAAGTTATGTTTGTAAGTTTTGTTTCATAAGCCTTTCGTGTATAAACTGTGAAATAATGATTTTCGTAGTTCACTGTAGGAATGATTCCGAGAGATATTAAGAATAACACAATGTTGTAATTGTCTTTTTCCCTTTTTGCATAAAACAAGTGGTAGTATGTGTCACAATTTTCGATTTCATGAAACATTGGGTATTTATCGGAAGAATGAAAGAATGTATCTGCATCTACTATTTCTGCATATTTCAGTATAGTTTTCTTATCTTGTTTGTCAATTGTTGAGTTTTGAATTTGCTTAAAACGTTCAAATGACTTTTCTTTGCGAAGTGACTCTAGTTCTTTTAGATAGGACAAGGATTCCGGAATCCCATAAATTTCTTTAATGTGTCTCGTGTTTGTATTTTTTAGTTTTAAGTTGGTTCTGATATTTTCTATGAATTGGGAATCAATGGCGGGGAAATTTCCAATAAAGTTTTCATCGATGGCACCCACCTCTTTAAACTTTACTTGGGAAATAAAACAGGAAGTTCCTGTTTCTCTGAGGAGGTTTGGCCCTTCTGGAAGTGGCAGCTCAGTGCCCGGGCTCGGCGAAACGCGAGTGTGGTACCAGCTGATTTGGCAATTGCAGAGAAATAAAAATAAAACTAAATATGATTTCATGGTCGGGGCCTACCAAAAAATTTGATGGAACCCAAGATGTTGTCAAAGAGAAAAAGTAACACTAACAAAGAGTTGGTGTTCACTGGTCTCTTTCGAAGTCTTTTTCATCAGTTGTGAGGGGAAGAATTTGGCACAGAGCCTGAAAATTCGGGAAAACCACCTCCCAGACGAAGCGAGGTGGCAAAACCATGTAAAATTTTGTTTCCAAAATGGCCAATTTTTCCATAACTACTTCTAGTATATGGAAATATTTGTTACAGCCGTCACGATTTTCGTTTTAGCGATCTTCGTGGGATTTGAAATCATCACAAAAATCCCTCCCATCCTCCACACCCCTCTTATGTCGGGTTCTAACGCCATTTCCGGCATTACCTTAATTGGTGCGCTCTATGCTGCCGGAATCCAAGAGAGTAACATCACAAAAATTTTGGGATTACTCTCTGTTATTTTTGCTACGATCAACGTAGTGGGTGGGTTTCTCGTAACTCACAGAATGCTCGGAATGTTTAAGAAAAAGGATTCACCAAAATAATGGAACTAGTCAGTATTCTTAACCTTTCTTATCTCGTTGCTTCCATACTTTTCATCGTTGGAATCAAACAATTAGCTCATCCAAAAACGGCATCACGAGGAAACTTACTCGGCGCCTTGGGTATGTTTATCGCCGTAGTCGCAACTCTCTTTGACCAAGCCATCTTAACTTATGATTGGATCATTGTTGGCGTTCTTATTGGTTCAGCGATCGGTATCATCTTAGCGATCAAAATCCAAATGACTGCAATGCCACAACTTGTTGCTATTCTCAATGGATTTGGTGGGATTGCTTCCGTTTTTGTTGCGGGAGCAGCATTACAACTTTCCATTCCTAAGTATGCATTTGCAGTCAACTACCAAGAGATTGTTTCCATAGTATTCTCTGCGATAGTTGGTGGGATCACTTTCTCTGGAAGTTTTATCGCCTTCGGTAAGTTACAAGGTTTCATTACAGAAAAAGCCGTTCGTTATCCTGGTGACCAACTAGTAAAAATTTTAGTCGGTCTTACGGCAGTCGGCCTTGGTGTTTACGGATGTTTAGAACCTACGGACGAATCCATATATTGGATTTTAAGTGGTGTGAGTTTACTTCTTGGTATCTTCCTTGTGATCCCGATTGGGGGAGCAGACATGCCGGTTGTGATTTCCCTCCTTAACTCGTATTCAGGGATTGCAGCATCCGCAACAGGATTTGTTCTTAACAATAACGTTCTTATCATTGCAGGATCTCTTGTAGGAGCCTCTGGAATTATTCTAACGCAGATCATGTGTAAAGCGATGAATCGAAGTTTGACGAATGTTTTATTCGGTGGATTCGGGGCTGTCGCTACAGAAATGAAAGATGATGGCGATTTTTACTCTGGTAAAATCAAATCAACCAGCGCAGATGAAGTGGCTATGCTCTTGGATGTTGCAAGAACTGTAGTGATTGTCCCTGGTTATGGTATGGCTGTAGCACAAGCGCAACATGCAGTACGTGATTTGTACCAACTTCTTACTGCACGCGGTATCGATGTAACATTTGCAATCCATCCAGTTGCGGGTCGGATGCCTGGGCACATGAACGTATTACTTGCAGAAGCAGATATTCCTTATGATCGATTGAAAGAGATGGACGAGATCAATAGTACTTTCGAAAATGTTGATGTTGTGATCGTCAATGGTGCGAATGATGTCACTAACCCACTTGCAAAAACAGATCCAAAATCACCGATTGCCGGTATGCCGATTTTGGATGTGGGAAATGCAAAAACGGTAGTTGTGATTAAACGTTCCTTGAGTCCTGGATTTGCCGGAGTGCCTAACCCACTCTTCATCGCTGACAACTGTTTGATGTTGTTTGGTGATGGTAAAAAAGCAACGCAAGAGATGATCGCAGCTTTAAAAGAATCTTAGAGCCGGAAAATATGAAGAAACAAGTCTATATCGTTGATGACCACCCTCTTGTAGTAGATGCACTACAAAACTTAATTGCTAAATCAGAAGATTTAGAGTGCATCGGGAGTGCGGATAACATTGAAAAATCATTTAATGATATAGAAAAACTGCAACCAAGTTTGGTCTTAATTGATATCCAACTCAAACAAAACCAAAATGGTTTGCAGTTACTCAAACGCCTAAGAACTACTTTTCCAAATATCGCCGTCATCATTATCAGTATGTTGACGGATGATACCTTTGTGGATCGTGCTTTCAAATTAGGTGCGATGGGTTATGTTTTCAAAGAAGACACAACCACACAAATTGTAGAAGCCATCCATACCGTTCTAAAAGGTGATTATTTTGTAAGTTCCTCACAAGCCACTCGTTTGTTAGGTCACTTATACAGAGCTTCCCAAAAAGACGAAAAAGACCCAATTGATAGATTATCGAATCGTGAATTGGAAGTGTTTCTTATGATCGGTGAAGGGATGCCTGTGAAGGAAATTGCCGCCAATATGGGACTTGCTCCCTCTACGATTGAAACTTTACGCTCTCGGATCAAATCCAAACTCAGCATTACGGAGAACGAAAAACTCATCCGTGTGGCGGTAGAATGGAAATACACCCAAGCTAAAACGGATATTGTTGTTTCTTAATTTTTCATACAACTATATTTGAAAACACGAGTGTTGATACTCGTATTCAAATATAGTTAATTCAATAGAAGAAAATTAATACCTAAGTTTAAAATAGTGATAAAGTAAATCTTTTCCCTCACGGGAAGAGAGTAACATTCTGTAAGCTTCGGCAATTTTAGATTCGTTTTGGGATTGTTTTTGGATGAAATGAAAGAAGTCGTTGGCTCTTTCGTCATACCCTAAGTTCAAAAGTAAATTTAAGTAAAAACTTTGGTCGTATTCATCAGCAAATGGTGAGTAGGCGATGGGTCTCAGTAGATTTTCCGCATCTCTCCATTTGCGAATTTCAAAATAACACCGTGCGTAAACTTTTTTCTCTCTCCATCCAAGAAGTCTCTGGTTTTTTACATACGTAAGTGATTTTTTAGGATCTTTTTCTGTCATGTAAACCACACGGCCCATCAGATGGGATGCTTGTATGTGTTTTGGATCTTGTTCTAAGATGGTGACAAGTTCTGTTTTCGCTTTTTCTGTTTCATTGAGTTCTAAATAAGTTTTTGCCAAAATAAACTTTGCTTCGTTGTAGTTTGTTTTATATTCAAGTGATTTGTTTAAAGATAAAATTGCATTGTTATAATCTTTTAAAATATAATAAGCAAGCCCCAGATTGTAATGATAAAATGGATTGTAAGGAGAGATTTGGTTGGTTTCCATCCAAGTATTTTTGGCTTCGGACCAACTGTCTTCTTGTGCGTAAATCATCCCGAGTAAAAAACTTGCGGCCTCATGGTTGGGTTCTTTTTTAAGGGCTTTGTTTAAACTTTCTTTTGCCTCTTGCCATTCCATTCGAGAGTATAACAAACTTCCGTTTAAATAATCATACTCAGGATAAGATTTATAAACTTCTGTTTGGATTTTTTTCCATTCGGTATCAGCTAAAACAAACCTCCCATAACGGAGGGCATTGATAATATTACGACTGACTTTTTCTAATTCAATCTTTGCATTGATTTCGATGGTTTCTTTGTCTTCTGTTTCCGAGAAAACAGGATTTACAGAGAAAAATAGAGTAAGACCAAATAATAGAATTTGAATTTTAGCTTTCATAAATTGATTCTAACCATTTCAAAATTTTTAAGTGAGCATCGCGAACTAATTTTATTTTTGAATGAGGAAAAGACTTTGGGAAACTTTGCTTCTGAGGTAAAGAGGTGAGAGATCCTATATAGGGAATTCCCATTTCCTTTTCTGCAAACTCACCTAAGGATTCATGAATCGGCGTAATTCCTACTAAAGATACTTTTTTCCCATTGGCCACAGATTCCATCATGGTCTGGCCAAAATAGGTTAACACAAAGTCAGAGGTTTGAATTTCTTTTAAAAACTGTATATAGGACAATCGGGGATAGTATTTAATGTCTTCTGATTTTGGCTTTGTCCCACCGATTCTTACCAACGAATTTATATTAGGTGCCAAGTTTCTATTGGTTTGGTTTAAAAATTGTAACAGGTAAGTATCAATTTGTTCTGATTCTTTGTGATTGAGGTTTCCGGCATACACAAGAACTCGTCCCAGGACTGAAACTTCATTCCAATCCAACTCAGAGAGTGGGGAACTATAATAGGAGATAACCTCTTCATTGGTTTTTGGAGCGAATGGATTGGGTAAAAAGAAACTAGCATTGGCTTCATTTGGCAGATGATTGAGATTATCAATATAAAACTGATTCACCAAAGCGAATTCGTTTTCTCGAACATCCAAAATATGTGGTAAGTTTGGCGAATTGGAATCGACTTCTGTAGAAAGTTCTACATGGAAGCCTTTCATTTCTAAAAACAAGGATAGGGACTTACATCGTTCTAAGTGTCCACTTCCAAATAACGATGGTTCTCCATAAACGATTCGCACTTTTTTTGATTCTTGGTTTAACTTGGGTAGTGGGAAAACCACTTGTTCCACAGAGGAATTAATCGAAAAAATTTCTGGTTTGTCTTTTGTTAGTTGGATGACTTCTTCGGCTCCAAAAAAAGAATTTTTGGCTCCTAATTCTCTCCATAGTTGACAAACGAGTTCATAGTCTTTTGGTTCATCCACCGTGATACGTAGAGAATTAAGGCTAATCTCCGTTAAATGACTGAGATGGGGTGGATGAAGCCTGTATTGTTTATGAATTTCTGGATGTTCTTTGATGTGTAGGGAGACATGTTCGGTGTGCCTTTCGGGGGCCGGGCTTTCGGTTTCATACAGTAGAGACTCTCGTGAAAAACACTCGACACCCATCCCAAGAGGTAGGCCTACCATAGAAAGACTGTAATAGGTATCGGAGATTGTCGTTATGGCTTCATACAAATACCGAAGGGATTCTAAATCAATATAGGGATTATCGCCTGTTAAACGAAAAATATGTTTGGCATCAAACTTGCGACTCGCTTTACGAAAGCGGTCCCGTACATCCTTCTCAGATCCAACAAAGGATTGGTAGTTCCTTAGATTTAAATAATCGAAAAGTTCGTAATCGCCTTCAGGAACTAAAAAAACGATCTGCTCTTTTGGAAAGATGGTAGAAAGTCGGCTGTGGATATGGTCAAGGACTGAAGTATTTGATTCTTCCGGTATGGATTTTAGAATCTTTTTGGGAAGTCGTGTGGATCCTAGTCTTGCCTGAATGAAGGCAAAACAATCACGCGTTGAAAGTATACCACTCATCACAACTCAAACAAGGAGCAGGAATTTTTCCATGTTCACCATTAAAACTTAATTTAAAAAAATCTAATCCCTTTCGCCAAATATCACTTAACGATTCTGAATACAAATTTCCAATCACTTCGGTTTGGTTTTGTTTGCAAATGGATACATTGCCATTGACAGAAACAGATAAGTCACGAACCAAATGCCAACAATAATCTCTGTGAATCGGAGTGAGATCACTTACCCTACGTTCGGGAAGTTTGTTTGCAAAGGTATTGTATTTTTGTAAGATGATATTGATTCCTTTTTTCTCAAAGAAAGTAAAATAAGGATCAATCTCCTCTTCTACTTCTTTCATTTTGATCATTTGAACATGTAGTGACTTACTCGGGAGAATCTCAGCAAGTAAATCAATCGTTTTTAAAACATTCTCCAGTTCTGATTTTCCATATAAGGATTTATACACTTCTGGCTTTAAAGTTGTTACATTTACGATAATACAGAGTTTTTCTTTTTCGGAAGAATCCAAACTGTTTACGAGAGAAAGTAATGATTCCGTATTTGTATAAAGTGCGGTTTCAATAATGAGTTCAGATAAGGAACTTAGTTTTAAGATATCTGTTACGACAGATTGAAAGTTTGGATGCAGGAGGGGTTCTCCATTTCCAGAGAGGCTAATGGTAATTTGTGAATTTAGTTCTGCATTGAGTTTGGAAATGGTTTTTTTCACATCCTCTAAAGAAACAAAACTTCCGTCATTAGTTTTGTCCGTAAACTCACGCGGACAAAATGTACATTTGAGCTCACAACCTTTATATATTTCCCATTCCAGATAGGAAGGGACACTGCGAAATAATTCCGGGTTTTCTTTTAGTTTAGGAAGTAAGTTTTCGTAGGGCAACACTTCACCAAGGGATAATAAACCTTGAATAAGAGTGAGTGAACGAAAAGAAGCCAAACGAAAGTCGAGTCGTAATTGGCGCAGGTCTGGTGCTTGGAAAAAAATATCTACATCATATTGGTTGATATTCTTTAGAAAAAACGAATGGACATCTGTAACTAAAGTATCTGGTAACGATGTGAGAAATTCCCGTGTGATGATGGTGGGTATGAGTCCCGGCGGTAAGTTTTCCGAATAAGAATACTGACTAAAAAAATTTTTATGACGGCCCCATGCTTTTTCTGTTAGCTGAGAGTCGAGAAGTGGAGAAATTCCGGTAAAATAAAGAAAACAAACTTCGTCCCAATCAGGATCTTTGAATTTAGATTCGGGTAAAAGTTTTCCCAGTTTGAGTAGGAATTCATACTCCTTGGAAACATCTTCATGGAGTTTGAGTTTGTCTTTCAGGGAACTGGAAATAATTTTTTCAGAAAGTGTGGAATCTGTATTGATATGGATTTGGATTCCAGGAAATACTTGGGACAATCGATGCAGAAATTCTTCCCACAATTCCACTTTAAAGTTTTGATTTAAAAAATGAATGGATTGGGAGTCCAAATAGACTACCGCAAAACTTGGATTATAGTCCTTTCGGTTCATCATCAGTCTATGTTGTATTTTTCTTCCGGGTTACTGATGCTGTGTTCTTTGATGTAGATGGGATCAAAGATAGAAATAGATGTATTTTTCCGTGTATTGGTAACCCATTCTTCAAAAGAGGTTTGTTCCTTTTCTCTAAATAAAAACCCTTGGATTCCTTTTCTAACTGCATCCAAAGGAGTTGGTCTCATTCCTTCAATATAAACCAAACAATAACGTTTGCGATCATCGCGAAAAACTTCAGAAATTTTTCCGGGACCACCTACTTGTGATAATACGGAGGCTGTGGTTGGATGCGTTTTGAACAACTCAAAAGTAGGAACCCAGTTGACCAAACCCCCATTCAAACGATAACGCGATTCATTTCTTGGACCAGAGGCCACTAGTTTAAAAAATGAGGGATCTTTTAACGATTTATTTCTAATTTCTGTAAGTTCGTTGAAAACTCGGGATTCTTCATCAATGGATGCATTGGATGGTGAAAATACAATTTCTCGAAATTTAAACTCAGATCCTACCTTCGATTTGTTTTTGTTATACCATGCTAGAACTTCTTGTTCTGAAGGGAGAGGTGGACTGACTTTAATTTGTAGGAGTTGGCCTTTTTTGATTTGGTATGGTAAATCTTCCAACCAAACATCATAGGGTAAATTAAATTGGGTTTGGACAGCCTTTTTAAATTGTTCTAAGTCGCTGATCCCTTGTGCTTCCATCCTTTTTTGGATTTCTGCTTCGATCCGTTTTTCATTTACCTGGATAGATTCTTCATCGGCAACATTGTCCACAACAGCTCTATCGATTAAAAAATCAATGACCTGGGCGTGGAGGGATCCTTTTTTTCGATAGTTAGGAAAGAATCGAGATAGGTTTTTATACCGTTCGATTCCTTCTTCATAATCCAAACTGGAAATGGACTTGGGTCCAACGATGGCCATAACCGCATTTAAGGATTCGTAGGAACTTAAACTTATGAGAGGGGCAAATAGAAGGCTAAAGACAATTACCGGTGCAAAAAACAAAACGAAAATTTGAGATAATCGTGATCCTTTTTGCATACGGTCGTAAACTTACCCGATGAACGTGGTATGTAAAGCCTTTACTGCATCTTCCGCTTGGTTTTGTTTAATGACGCAGGAAATTTTAATCTCTGATGTCGAAATCATTTCAATATTGATGTTTTTTTCAGCAAGTGATTGGAACATTTTAGCGGCCACACCTACGTGCGATTTCATCCCAACACCTACTGCAGAAACAATAGAGATGTTTTCATCGAACTCTGCCTTTCCATTTCCATGGTCTTTTGCGTAAGCCTCGATGATTGGTTTTGCAGCTGTTAGGTCTTTTTTCGCAATGGTAAAGGAAATGGTATTGATTCCATCTCTTGGTGACGATTGAACTATGACATCCACTATCACATCTTTATTTGCTAATTGTGTAAACAACTCTGCCGCAATCCCTGGTTTGTCTTTTACATCAGCAATGGTCACTCGTGCTTGGTCACCTTTGGCTGTGACTCCACTTACTTTCATTTTTTCCATAATTTTGTCCTCACTCATCACTAAAGTTCCCGGTTTGTCATGGAAACTGGATCGTACGTGGATGACCACGTTATAGTTCATACCTAATTCCACACTCCGAGAGTGAAGGACTCCAGCACCAAGGCTTGCGAGTTCCAACATTTCTTCGTATGTAATTTGTTTGTGCATCTTTGCGGTTGGAATTTTACGTGGATCGGCCGTGTAAACACCATCCACATCTGTATAAATTTCACATTCATCGGCACCGAGAGCTGCGGCAAGTGCTACGGCAGATGTATCACTTCCTCCGCGACCAAGGGTGACAATGTTTTCGTCTTTATCAATTCCTTGGAAACCGGCAACGATGACCACCTTCCCTTTGTTAAATGCTTCATCAATACGAGAGCGATCGATCATTTCAATCTTTCCGTTAGAAAAGTTTCCATCGGTAAGAATTTTTAATTGAGAGCCAGTAAAGGACTGAGCAGGGACTCCGAGTTCGTTTAGCGCAATGGCAAGAAGTGCAATCGACACTTGTTCTCCAGTGGAAAGCAACATGTCCATTTCTCGTTTTGGAGGATTTTTAGAAATCTGATCGGCCAAGTCGACAAGTTCGTCAGTAGTATGTCCCATTGCAGATACTACAACGGCAACTTTTTGGCCTTCATCGTGGTAACGTTTGATACGTTTGGCCACATTTTGGATTTTAGTGGTGTCACCAACGGAGGTTCCACCGTATTTTTGGACAACGATTTTCGATGACATGGGTTTATGGACAGGGTGCTATAAGCAAATCGGGAATCAAGTAGAATGAATTTTTTTGCAACCAAACACCAGTGGAGGACTCCAATAAGTATAGGTTTATTTGAATGAATTCTTCTCCCTCTACTGTAACGCCCGTTGTCAAAGAACGAGCACCCTTACTTTTCCTCGTTTTGTTCTTATTAGTTCAGGCCACAGTCCTCACTGTTTTTACTGTTCCGTTTTCCTGGTCTCTCGTTTGGGTGGCTGTTGGATCCTACTTTCTTCGGATGTTTGGAATTACCGCGGCCTACCATCGTTACTTTTCCCACGCTTCCTTCAAAACCTCTCGGGTTTTCCAATTTGTTTTGGCCTGGATTGGGGCTATGGCAATGCAAAAAGGTCCTCTTTGGTGGGCTGCACATCACAGAAACCACCACAAGTATTCCGACACAGAAAAGGACATTCATTCTCCCAGCCGGAAAGGGTTTTGGTACTCTCACATGTTTTGGTTTCTTCGAGATGATTATAACGATTACGAAGCCAAACTCATTCCTGATTTTTACAAGTATCCGGAACTTCGTTTTCTCGATCGTTACCATTGGATCGCCCCTTTGAGTTACGCGGTTTTACTGTACACCGTCGGTGGATGGGGCTGGCTTGTGTATGGATATGCAGTATCTACTTTCGTTTTGGGACACGCCACTTGGACGATCAATTCTTTATCACATGTGTATGGTTCAGTTCGGTATGATTCTAGGGATACAAGTAAAAACAATCTATGGCTTGCCCTTCTTACTATGGGAGAAGGTTGGCATAACAACCACCATTACTATTGTTCATCTGCCAACCAAGGTTTCTATTGGTATGAAGTCGATGTTTCGTATTATATTTTAAAAACTCTAAGTTGGTTTGGAGTTGTTTGGGACTTAAAAAAACCACCAAAGAAAGTTTTAGAAGAAGGACTTCTTCGTGACAGGGAACAAAAAGAAAAAAAACGTATGTTACAAGAATCGAAACAACCGGCTAAGTTAAAAAATAAAGTGGGAGTCCTTTCTACTTAAGAGTTTATACTCCCAATCGTTTGCGAATGTCAGCCGGGATACTTTGGATCGAATCGTATCTTTTTTTCTTTCCCCCCGGCAGGGACACATAATAAAATCCGTTGATCATTTCTAAAAAGTAATCCTCTCCTTTTTCCCCTAAAGATCTGTTGTCCAGTTCCTTTACCATCTTTTGGTATTTGGAAGGAAGGAGATTCCAATTCATATAATTGGTAACTACTCCTTGGTCGTTAACAGTATAAGCACCATCTTGGTGGAGGATTTTGGTTCCATTATAATCAAAAATTTCCATAACCTTTAGGTTTGTGTCTTTTGCGGATTTGGAATCTTTTTTGGATTTTCCAGCAGAGGAGTTGGATGGGTCATCGGCCCCAGATCCTTGTTTTGATTTTGAGTTAGCGGGCGTTTCTTTTTTTCTCAGCTTTCCAAATAAAAGTAGTGAAACACCAGCAAACAGAAGTGAAACGAATAAGAAAATTTCTGGAGTGGATAAATCAAATAAGTAACGCCACATAACTATTTGAAGCTTGTACCAATTGCCTTACAAGAACCTGGAACATAGCCCTCTGTGTTCCAGGTAACGCAATCAATGAGTTCAATGGCTCGAAAACAAAGTTTCAGATCATCAATTTTAACTCTTCCGAGTAGTAGTGCTCCTGGAAGTTTGTTCGTGCCACAAGCTGAATTTTTCAGAGCATAGGTTTCAAATGTTTTTTGGTTTCCTTCCGGTGCCGAATAAAACAAGTCGTCTCGATTTTGGATGCAATGGAAAGATAACCCAGCAAAAACAAAGAGGATCCATACCCCCGAAACAAACCATTTCATTTTTTTAGTTTGATCCGAGAGACTTCCCGGACGGGAATAGGAAGTTTTCCAAACACACTATCCACTTCGACCGTGCCGTAAATTTCGAACTCAGCCTCTTCCCCGCGTTTTGCTGCTTCAGAGAGTTGTCTTGCTAAAAGTAAAAGTTTAGGAAGGATCGATTGTTTTTGTTCTGGAATGAGTTTCAGAACCACGAGCGACTCCGATTTTGGTTCCACTTCTAAGGGAGATTCATTTTGAAGTTTTCCAATGTATTCTTTTCCATTCGCAGTGATGAGTTGGATTTCCAAATCAAATTGATAAATACTAACTTTAGTATCGTTTGGGTTCTGAACTGAAACTTGCGGGTACAAATCAACTAAAGGAATGATCGGAAAGTTAGGATTTGGTTTTAAGTCAATACGAACATCCACCAAATCAAACTTACACGCCTTAAGACTTTCTAAATTTTTCTTTGTATCACTCAAACAATGATTGAATGAAAATGAAGATACGAAAGCAAATAAAAATAAGATTCTACGGACCAAATACTACCTTCCCTTCGGTCATATGTTGTTTATAAAACTCCAAACCTTCTTTGTATTCCTCAAACTTAAATCGTTTGTTGATTTTGGTTTGGAAAACGGTTTTAAGAAATTTTTGTGCTTCTTTGGCTTGTTTTTGGAATTCTTCCAATCCAATTTCATAAATCCAAGAGGATAACCAAAACCCTTCGATCTTTTTGTTTTGGAATAACATAATTCCCGCATTCACCGCAAATGGTTTTTCTGACAAAGCACCATAACATACAATTTTTGATCCATAAGGCATACATTCCACAAGGGATTGTGCTGTTTCCCCGGCTACCGCATCAATGGCATAGGTTGCGTTTAATTTTTTAGAAATTTTATATAAATCTTTTTGATAGTTGGGGGAAGAGGAATTAAGTATATTTTCTGCTCCAATTTCAGTGAGACTATCTTCTTGTTCTTTTTTTCGCACAACATTGATTAGTGGAATTCCCCGTTCTTTACATAGTCGTACTACCATTTTGCCCAGAGCACTGGCAGCAGCAGTTTGAATCATGGCAGGATGGCCTTCTTTCGCACAACGAGATACCATAGCCCAAGCAGTCATTGGGTTTACAAAAAAACTAGATCCTTCGTCAAGAGTCACTCCATCCACTAACGGCAAACAGTTGTCTTCGGTAGTAATCATGTACTCAGCCCAGGTCCCATCATTTTGTGGCGCCACACAGGAGACATTCATCCCCACTTTTAGAGTTTTGATCGCACTCCCTACGGCATCGATGGTCCCACTTGCTTCAAATCCTGCAGACACGGGTGCTTTTTTTTTGAAACCATAAAGTCCACGAATGAACATGAGGTCGGAAGGATTGATGGGAGAAAGATGGATTTTGATCCGAACTTCATTTTCTTTCGGTGTAGGAATTTCTTTTTCCCTAAGTTCTAATTGTGGTTCGGTTTCGTCGTATTTTAGGATGGTGACTGCTTTCATCTTCTCCCATTCAGTCATTTAAAATCTGCTTGCCAACTCTTTCTTTCGAAGGAAGAATTTTAAGTCTGCCGTGAAATCAAAAAAGTTATCGAAGGAAACCCTAACAGGAATCGTTTTTTTTTCTATTTTGGTCTTTGCTTTTTTCACCACCGTCATTGAACCGGATCGTCCGGCCAAAAAATATCCTTACAGGTTATCCCTTTTTTACTCTAGAATCGATGGAATCAAAGAAGGTACTGAAGTTAGAATTTTAGGAATTCAAAAAGGGTATGTGGCCCATATCGATTCCAGACCTCTTCTCGATGTACCGGATCGTCGTTTTTTAGACCATAACATGGATCATGCGATTGAACTCCATATTGCCTTAGAAGATCCATTAACTCTTTGGGACAATTATGAAGTGGATTTCCAAACGATCACTTTATTTTCCGGAAGGATCATCAATATCAATCCAGGAAGTTCCGATGGAAAACGTCCCTTTTTTAAACCGACATTTCGTGAAGGGGAAAAATCCCCCGACTATTTGCCCTCGGCTCGGTATTTTGATGATTTTTTTAAGGCAACTTCGGTCACTATGGAAGAAAATCGATCGGATCTTCGGCAAATCACATTGGATTTTCGTTCGATCACCGATAAATTAAATCATACAGAAGGCACAATTCCCAAATTAATTGGTGATACAGAAATGTATGATGAACTTCTTGCGACGATTAAAGACGCAGAAACGATAGGAAAAGAAGGACGGCGTTATATGGAGAGTTCCCGAAATTTGGAGAGCACCATGCCAATACCTTTTTTGATTACAGCATCGTATTACGGACGTACAACGCCAATTACGGGAAGAAGGATTGGACCACAAAACTAATGAAAGTTGCAATTATACATGATTGGCTCACCGGTATGCGCGGTGGAGAAATAGTTCTAGATAGTTTAATTAAAGCATTTCCCGAAGCGGATTTATTTACTCTTTTTTATTCCAAAGGAAAACTTAACGAAAGGATTGAAAGCCGTAAAATCACAACGGCGTTTACAAACAACCTTCCTTTCAAAGAAAAATATTACCGTTACTACTTACCGGTTTTTCCCACTGCCATTGAGTCTTTAGACCTTAAAGGATATGATGTCGTAATTAGTTCTTCGCACTGTGTTGCTAAAGGAGTCATCCCTCATCCAGATACGTTTCATTTAAGTTATATCCATAGTCCTATGCGTTATGTTTGGGATATGTATTACGATTATTTTCCAAGTAGGAAAGGTTTTAAGTTTTTTCTATTACAATCGATAGCCAACTACCTTCGTACTTGGGATGCTGCCTCGGCGAATCGAGTGGATTATTTTACGTGTAACTCTCATTTTGTGGGAAGACGAATTCAAAAGTATTATAGACGTGATTATAAAATTATTTATCCACCTTGTTTGCCCCAAGATTTCCGAGTCCATGATGTTTCGAAAGATGATTATTATCTGATGGTCTCGGCCTTTGCTCCTTACAAAAAAATCGACTTAGCCATTGAGGCTTTCCGCGAAAATGGAAAACCACTCATCCTTGTCGGTGGGGGCCAGGAAGAGGGGAAACTTGTCAAAAATTTACCAAAAAACATCCTTTGGAAAAAGGGTCTGCCTCGCACCGAGGTGATTGAACTCTACAAAAAAGCTCGTGGGTTTATCTTTCCTGGGATGGAGGACTTTGGGATCACTCCTGTCGAGTCCCAGGCCTATGCCACTCCGGTCATTGCTTATGGGAAGGGTGGAGCTTTGGAGTCGGTCAAAGAGGACCGAACTGGGGTATTTTTTAAAGAACAGACCGTAAAATCCTTAAATGAGGCCATCCAAAGGGCAGAAAAGATCCAGTTCAAACGCGGAGATTTCCAAAATTCCATCAATCGATTTACGGAAGAAAAATTCGTAAGCGAAATTCGAAAGGTAGTCGATAGACATAAGTAGAAATCTCTGAAGGGGGATCTCCTGGTCATTTTACATCGACTCAAAGGTGCGGAATTTGTTCTCAATGCAGATTTGATTGAGACCATTGAAGCAAATCCAGATACGATCATTACTCTTGTAAATGAAAAGAAATTCATTGTACAAGAGCCCGTCGCGGAAGTTGTGGAAAAAGTGGTGTCCTACAAAACTAGGATCCATGGTCTCCCCCGAGTCAAAGAAGATGCCTGAGGAAACATAAGAAATGGATATAGCTACAGTCATTGGTTTGGCCCTTGGAGTGGCCTTGATGTTACTTGGGGTGGTTTCGGGGGGTCTGGCCTTAACAGACTTAATCGATATTCCCTCGGTGATGATTACATTTGGTGGTGCGGCAGCCGCTACGATCATTTCCTTCCCTTGGACTTCCACCATTGGTGTGGGGGCAGTGACAAAAAAAGCCTTTCAAAATCCACCTTCTGACTTACCGGGTCTCATTACGACACTTGTTAGTTTTTCGGAGAAAGCTCGCCGTGAAGGTTTACTTGCCTTGGAAGATGATATCAATGAACTTCCTGAAGAATTTTTAAAGAAGGGAATCCAACTCGTTGTGGATGGAGCAGACCCGGAACTTGTTCGAAATATTATGGAAACCGAAATTGGGAACACGGCCACAAGGCATGCTTACGGTCGTGCATGGTGGGATGCTTACGCTGGTTTTGCGCCAGGGTTCGGGATGCTTGGGACCCTTGTGGGTCTTGTGGGGATGTTAAAGAACTTAGGTGGTGGGGATGCGAGTGCCATTGGACAAGGTATGGCGACAGCTCTTATTACCACACTGTACGGATCGTTAGCGCAGAACTTATTTGCAGCACCAGTTGTAAGAAAACTAACAAGACGATCGGAAGATGAACTAGTGATCAAACAAGTTATGGTGGAAGGAACATTATCTATTCAGTCAGGGGACAACCCACGGATTGTAAAAGAGAAGTTGGCGAGTTTCTTAACTCCTGCAGAAAGAACTGCACTCAAAGACGACGGAGATTAATACCTAAACCATGGCGTCCAAAAAAGAAAAATGTCCTGAGTGTATCCAAAAAGTTCCCGAGTTCATGGCAACTTACGGGGACATGGTAACACTTCTCCTTTGTTTCTTTATCCTTTTGTATACAACGGGTAAAACAGATGCGAAGGAGATGCAGATCATTTTGTCTGCATTCAAATCCACAACAGGATTTTTTACCGGGGGACAAACTCTTTCTAAGGGATCTTTGGAAGAAATGGGAATGCAGATCGAGTCTCTCCCATCGCAAGTAGTGGGACGTAACCTTTCCAAAGCAAAAAAAGATGCACATGAAGTTTTTAAACCAGAAGTAGAAGCTGGGAAAGTTCGAATTTCTGAAAATGAAAGAGGACTTGTGATTTCGCTCGTTGGAGCTGATTATTTTTATCCAGGTTCAGCGATTTTAACACCGACCATTCGAGAAACATTACGAAAAGCAGCTGGCCTTATCAAAGGACTCGAACGATTTGTCCGCGTCGAAGGACATAGTGATGATGATGCTGTCAATCCTGTGAACCGTCCAGGAAGAGAAGAAAGAGAATATATTAATAACTGGGATTTGGCGGGAGCCAGAGCCGTAAACGCTACCGTTTTTATGATCAATTCAGAAGAAATTGAGCCAAGTTGGTTCCAAGCTGTAAGTTTTGGATCCTATAGACCTCTTGTATTGGAAAATGAAGGTACACCGGAAGCTAAAGCTTTCAATCGTAGAGTGGATATCATCATCCTAACCGAGAAGTCTACCAAACGTGCGCCAGGAGAAAGCAAATACGGACTCCCTGACACTCGTTTGCCGAACACTGAAACAAATGTAGAAGGAGAATTTTAACATGGGTGACCGTGAAGTAGATGAAGAAGAAGGTGGGTTAGCCGAAGGTAGTTCCGCCTCCGCAGGGATGTCCCCCATTGTAAAATGGTTATTGTACATCGCTGCTGCCATTTTTGGGATTATCATTGTAACCGTTATATCGATGTTTGTTGCTCAAAAGACGGCAACAAGTGTGTTTAAACAACAAAAGAATATCTCTCTTGTGAAAGCTCCCCCTCCTTTGGAAGTTTACACATTTCAAGAAGAATTTAGAGTGAATACTTCTGATGTTGGTGAATCACACTTTGTTAAGTTAAAGATGTCGCTTGGATTTGAATCTGGCCAACCAGCTCTATCTGCGGAACTTGCTGCACGTGTTGCTCAAATGCAAAATATCATTAACTTAGTTATTGCTCGCAAAACAAAAGACGATTTAAAATCCATTACCAACCAATTGGATTTACGTGAAGAAATCAAAGCCCACCTAAATCACATTTTGACCAATGGAAAAATCAAAGAGGTTTACTTTACCGAGTTCTTGGTAAACTAGGACTATGTCCGACCAAATCCTCGGTGTGATCCCTGCACGCTTCGCGAGCACAAGGTTTCCCGGAAAACCACTGGCCCTCATTGGAACTAAACCAATGATCCAGTGGACCTACCACCACGCTTCTCTTTCCAAATCTTTCCACCGTTTGGTGGTCGCCACCGACGATAAACGAATCCATGATGTGGTTTTAGCCTTTGGTGGGGAATCTGTATTCACAAGTCCCGACCATCCGACGGGCACCGACAGAATCATTGAAGTGGCAGAAAAGTATCCAAATTATGGAATCATTGTCAACATCCAAGGCGATGAACCGGGGATGGAAGCAAACCTGATCGATGGAGTGGTGGGATTAAAAACCAAACACCGAAATTGGGAAATGACAACAGCGGCGGTTCCCTTTACCTCTGCAGAAGACCCAAAAGATCCTAACAAAGTCAAGGTGGTCTTTGATCGCAACGGACGAGCCAATTATTTTTCTCGTTCCCCGATCCCAGCTTCTTTCAAAGCCGACGCCAAGTATTTTCGGCATTTAGGGATCTATGCTTATGAACGGGATTTTTTAATGCATTATAACCAACTGCCGGCTTCTGATTGGGAAACTGTGGAGTCACTAGAACAACTCCGTGCCTTGCAGAATGGATCAACAATCGGGGTTTACCTTTCGGAGAAAGCGAACCTCGGTGTGGATTCGCCTGCCGATTTAGAAGTGGTGATCGCAGAGTTTAAAAAGAAAGGTTTGATTTAGAAAAGGTAAAACCTTTCTTAATTTTCCACTGCTAACAATTGTTGGGTTTGGTCCTTTGCGGGTGACAATCCAAAATACCGTTTGTATTCCCTGCTAAATTGAGATGGGCTTTCATATCCCACACGTTCTGCCGCAGTGATGGCATTGGTTCCTTCTGTAATCATCAAACTTCTCGCCTTTTGTAATCGAACGGATTTAATGTACTGCAATGGAGATGAGTTCGTGACTGCTTTAAAACAAACATGAAATGTGGATACACTCATCCCACAGGCCATTGCCAATTCGCCAATATCTAAATTTTGGTCATATTCTTTATGAATGCGAGTGAGGATTTGCGAAATTTGGAAAAACTTTCGGTTTCGATGCGCTAATGCTTGTAAGGCTTCGCCATTTTCACCCGTTAACACACGATAGATGATTTCTCGAACGATGGATTTCCCGAGAACTAAACTATCGGCTTTGGAACCGAGAGTTTGGATGAGACGTAGCGATGCATCTGATATTTCTTCTGTGACACTGGCTCCATAAATTCCTTTTGGTAAATTTTCTCCCGTATACTTTGTTTCCTCAGTGAGAAGTAAAATTTCTGCAACCTCTGCTGGATCCACTTCGATTCCAAATCCCAAGATAGGTTTGTTCACGTCCGCCACGGCATCACATTCCAAAGGAATGGGAACCGAAAGAACTAGATACTGAGTGGGATCGTAAGAATAGGTATCCTCGCCGATGAAAACACGTTTTTTTCCTTGGGCCATGAGAATGATTCGTGGGTGGTAGGTCAGAGGGACTCGGACAAAAGAATGATCGATGCGAAAGAGAGTGAGTCCCGGGACTTGGGTCTCCAGGTTTTTTTCCTTTGGTAAAAAGCCGGAGAGGATCTTTGAGATCTCTTCGTTGTTTTTTTGGATTGGATCCATTTTCTCATTGGAATCCCAATCTTCCCGAGAATTCAATCAATATTTTTGATTTTCATAGGAATAGGCAAGGTTTTGGATTTCTGTGTATTGTTTGGACTAAATTTAAGGAGTATTATGCAAGCATACCTTTGGGGGATATTACCGAATTCTGAATGGTTTGAGAAGGATGGTAGGGCCAGGCAAAGGGAGGAGAAAGGAATGAAAATTCATCAATTCATACAAAAGTTCAGTATCATCGGAATTCTCATGAGTTTGGGAATGGGTTGTTTGCCTTGGGATACTTGGGACAAAACATTTCCGCGAAGTGAGAAAGTAGAACATAAAAAAGTTCAATTTATGAATCGGTATGGAATCAAACTGAAGGGCGACTTGTATCTACCCAAAGATCGGGGTTCGGAACCTTTAGCGGCCCTTGCCATCAGTGGCCCGTTTGGTGCCGTGAAAGAACAGTCATCGGGACTATATGCACAGACGATGGCAGAAAAAGGTTTTGTCACTCTTGCCTTTGATCCTTCGTACACTGGGGAAAGTGGGGGCGAACCTCGTAATGTTGCCTCTCCCGATATCAATACAGAAGACTTTAGTGCGGCGGTTGATTACCTTGGTTTGTTATCCAATGTGGATCGAAACCGAATTGGAATCATCGGCATTTGCGGGTTTGGGGGAATGGGGCTCAATGCGGCCGCGGTAGACAAACGCATCAAAGCAGTGGTCACAACTAGTATGTATGATATGTCCCGAGTGATGGCGAAAGGATTGAATGATAGCCTAACAAAGGAAGAGCGATCAGCATTATTAGAATCGTTAAGTGAAAAGCGTAATGTAGATGCCAAAAATGGAAAACCGGCTCCAGGACCTAGAATCCTTCCAGAAACATTAGAAGGGAACACGAGTCCGATCACGGAGGAATTTTTTCAATATTATAGAACGGAAAGAGGGTTTCATAAAAATTCACCGAATTCGAATGGAGCATGGACTGCCACGACACCATTCTCTTTTATGAATATTCCTCTTCTCACTTATGTGAAAGAAATTTCACCAAGGCCGATTTTACTCATCGCTGGTGATTCGGCTCACTCACGTTACTTTAGCGAAGATGTATTTAAAGAAGCTAGTGAACCAAAGGAACTCATCATTGTGCCAAATGCCAATCATGTAGACTTGTATGACAAAAAGGATAAAATTCCTTTTGTTAGAATTGAATCCTTCTTTAAAGAACATTTAAAAGTAAGTTTAAAATAAAAAATAGGTAGGAATCAAATATGATCCAAACAAAAGGAATCGCTGCATTAAAAGTAAAGGAAGCTCTTGTTCCCTATCGGTTCGAACGAAGAGATCCAAAAGAGTATGATGTTGTCATTGATATCAAATACTGCGGGATTTGTCATTCAGACATCCATATGACAAGAGATGAATGGGGATTTGGTTCTCCATTTCCAATGGTGCCAGGTCATGAAATTGCCGGTGTTGTTAGAACTGTGGGAACAAAGGTCACTAAATACAAGATTGGGGACCGTGTGGGTGTAGGTTGTATGGTGGATTCTTGTCGTGAATGTGCCCATTGTAAAGAAGGAATGGAACAGTATTGTATCCCTGGAAATACAATGACATATGGTTCTATGGAAAGAGATGGATCGGCCATTACCCAAGGTGGATATTCTGATGTGATTGTTGTGAATGAAGACTTTGTCCTTCGAATACCAGACAGTTTGCCTTTGGACAAAGCGGCTCCACTTTTATGCGCTGGAATCACCACCTATTCTCCGTTAAATCATTGGAATGCCGGCCCAGGGAAAAAAGTAGCCGTGATGGGACTTGGTGGTCTTGGACATATGGCTGTAAAAATCGCCAAGGCAATGGGTGCGGAAGTGACTGTCCTTAGTCAGTCAGAGAAAAAAGAAATTGATGCAAAGAAGTTAGGTGCCGATGTTTTTCTAATCACAAAATCTCCGAAAGTGTTTCAGGAAAATACATTACGTTTTGATCTGATCATCAATACGGTATCTTCTGCTGATTTGAATATGGCAAATTATTTTGGTCTACTCAAAATGGATGGTACTCTTGTATCGGTGGGAGCACCAGAAAAACCGCTGACCATTGATCCTTTTCCACTAATTCTTATGAGGCGTAATTTTGCTGGGTCAGTGATTGGCTCGATCAAAGAGACACAAGAGATGTTGGATTTTTGTGGGAAACACAATATCACTCCAGAAATTGAACTCATCGAGCCAAACCAAGTGAACGATGCTTATGCGAGAGTATTAAAAAGTGATGTTCGTTACCGGTTTGTGATTGATATGGGAAAAATCTAAATTTGTGTTCGTTGAGAATGGATAGAGTCGGGTTTCCGTAGCTATTGAATAGTAGCAGGTTTCCAGATCTGATTCGATAAAGCCCACAACTGGTTGCCGACAGAATCGATCGTTTTTTTAACCCCTGTTCTGAATTGAAAAACTAACAGGGGTTAAAAAAATTAAAACTTTTTCAAAAATTTATAATAACGAAAGGATTACACTACCCTTTCGTTATTTCTCATCCCTCGAGAGATATAATCATATAAAAATTCACCAGTGATGACACCAGGCACGATTACCTTTTGCGCTCCATCACTCACGAGTTTTTTAGCTTCCCCTGGTTCATCACTCGTTAAAATGATTTTTGCGTTTGGTGCCAGTTTACTTAGAGTGGAAAGCAAACGATTGTTATTTGTTCCTTTCAGAAAAGAATCAGAGATGGTACAAATCACCATCGAAGCATCATGAAGGCCAATGTGAGATAAGGAATCAGGATGGGCCAGGTCGGCATAGGCCCACTGGAATCCTTTGTTTGTGAGTTCTTCTTTAAAAGCCGGATTGTAATCAGCAATGATGATCCGTTTGATGAGTGATGGAGATAAGTCTTCCAAGTAATCCACAAAGGCACGAGCAATGCGAAAGTATCCGAGAACAATGATGTCTCGCACCATTCCATCTCCGTGTCCCCCGTCGCTGGCTTTGCCCTCTTTGGAGGATTCTTCGGTTTGGTCAGAAATTCCAACACGAGCGAGAAGTCTTTCAAATGTAGCGGCAATGTTATGGTTGAACATAATGATGTATGTAGATAGAACTGAAGCAATGATGGTAGATGTTAAAATCACAGCTTGAAGTTTCGGTGTGATGTGTTCGAATCCGGCACCTAACGCTAAAATGACGAGAGAGAATTCTGAAATCTGCGCTAAGTTTAGGGCAGTGAGAAATCCGTTGCGAACTCCTTTATTCAATTTGATGATGACAGGGGCAATCGTGATCATCCTGACAAATAACATAAGAGTGATGATGGCAGCAGAGAGTCCGATCACTTCTAAACTAGGAAGGGGAACTTTTAGACCTAGAGCTACAAAGAATAAAGTCACAAAAAAATCTCGAATCCCGATGAGTTTGGAGATGACATCAGCTCCATAAGGGAAGGCGGCAATACTCATACCGGCAACGAGAGCACCCATCTCTTTAGAAAGTCCTGCT
Source organism: Leptospira vanthielii serovar Holland str. Waz Holland = ATCC 700522 (assembly GCF_000332455.1). Taxonomy (GTDB): domain Bacteria; phylum Spirochaetota; class Leptospiria; order Leptospirales; family Leptospiraceae; genus Leptospira_A; species Leptospira_A vanthielii. The sequence continues at coordinate 62,999 of NZ_AOGY02000014.1, forward strand.
TCGCCTGCGATCCCGCAGACAAGAAAACACCACATAATGGACGTTAGTAATATTAATTCTGGACTACTGGCACAGGCTTTGTACAAACGTGCTAGAACATAACGGCTGACACTAAAACTAAAAGCAATAAGAAGTACAATGATTCCAACAGAAGTTAGGATTTTTAAGATCTCTGGATTGTTTAGGTTGGGTTGGACGCCCATAAACAAGATGGCCCAGATGTCCTGGAATACCAAAACTCCAACGGTTAACTTTCCTGAGAGAGTGTTGATCTCCACTTTGTCTTGTAAGAGTTTGACAACGATGAGTGTAGAACTTAATGACAACGCAACTGCAATGTAGAGAAGGTCGAATTTTTCAGAACCAATGGAGAGGCCAAAAAAAGGAAACACGGAATAAACAAAGGCAACGGAAAGTGTGAATTGGAGGATACCAAGGGTAAACATGGCCTTACCCATTTTCGCAAGTTCTGCTAAATTGATTTCCAATCCAATGATGAATAACAAAAGAATGAGTCCAATCTCCGAAATAAGTTCAATACTTGCTTCGTTGGTAACAAAGCCGAACCCCATTTCCTTACCGAGCATAGCTCCACCGATAATATAACCTAAAATTAACGGCTGTTTGAGGACTCTGGCAATGTGACTTAAGACTGTTGCAAAAATAATACTGAGACCAATGTCTTGTAGTAGTGACTCTTCCCCGTGCATAGAAACCTTCTTTATGGAAAAGTTTAGAGATTCATTGAGTAGTGAAAGTCGTTTTTTTTTCTGAATAATAAAACGGACTAAGGAAGGGAAGAAATTTGCAAAATGGATGCCGTTGCTGCTTGGAAATGGGCAATGGCTACGTGATGATCGTACAAAGCCTTAATTTCACGGACTGCTGCTTCTGCACTTGTCTGTTCTCGAATATTCACAAATAGTAGTGTTGAGTCACCAAGGGTAAATCGTTCTCGTTCCATCTCTTCTAACTTTCGCGCTAATTCGACTTCATTTTGCGTAACAGTAACACGTTTTGCCGATGCAATCACCTCGGAAATGGAATCTTGTACTTCGGTTTTGATTTTATCTTTTGAGAATTGTAGTTCCTGATCGAGTTGTGCTATCTTTGCTTCGGCAGCACCGATCATCCCTCTTGGGCGTTTAGTTTGGATAGGTAGGTTGAGAACAAGAGATGCTTCTAGTTCCGGTTTGGCTCTTGTGATAGAGCCTGGTCCAAAGTCTTGAGATCCGGCAACTACCAAATCCACTTGTGGTTTCAGAGCATTGAAACCCATGTCTTGGTCGACACGAACTTTGTCTCGTTTGAATTCAAAGTCTTGTAATTCTGGTCTATACTTCCAAGCGAGTTTGATGCTCTTTTCTAGTTCAAGTTTTTTATACTCAATGGGTTTGGGAAATCCTATGGGCAAACGATCCGTTGTGGGAAGGATTAAATTTCCATCCGTGGCACGCAGAAATAAAGATAAGTCGATGGCGGCTTTTTGCATTTCCCTTTCGGCAGAAACAAATTGAGACTCTCTTTGTAAGATGGCACGATCGTTTTCTGTTCCTTCGATTTTGGGAATATCACCTAACTTGATTCGTTGTGCGATTTGTTCTTGACGATCCTTAGCGATCGCTAACAAATCTTTGTTGACTAAATACTCTTGTCCACTCGCTACCCATTTCCAATAACGTTTGGTGGCTTCTTTGATGACTTCGATTTTTAATTTTTGAATGGAAAGTTCTGCAAGTCTTCGATCAAGATCGGCCTTTTTAATATCGGCTCTGTTTTTATCGATCTCTCGGTTACGCATCAATGGGAAGATAGCACCGGCCCGCACTTCTCCATAGTCATTGGTTTCTCTTCTGCCATCATACACAGGGAACTTCCCGCGTCCAATACGGTAACCTGCAAAAAAGGAAGTTCCCCCAAGTGGGGTAGGTTTTTCAAAAACTGCATCGGTTGCATTGTTTGTATAATAACCCATAGGTTTTGTTGTTCCCATGGACTTAAATTGTAAATCAAAAGCTCCTTCGGCAGCGAGGTAATTGTATTCGGCTTCTGATAAAAGTTTTTCAGCCGCAAGGACAAGTGGATAAGATTTTTCTACGGATCTAAGAAGTTCTTCTAGTGTGAGTACTCCTGGTTGTTGGTTGATATAATCTTGTGAATAAATATTAGGCCCATGTAAGGAATCAAATGGATCACGTGTTGGATCTGCTTCGATGACAAAGGAGAAAAACATTCCAAAAGGACAGAGTATTGCAAGTAGGGATCGTTTTAGCTTTGATATCATTTTCATTTGATTTTTTTTTCTCCATTATTGTCATCTAACAAAGATTTAATTTCAGGATCATCCATTGGTAAGTTAGGTGGAAAATCATTGAAACGTCGCCATAATTCATACCCTACACTCACACGATTGAGAAAAATCCAACCTTTGGCTCGCACACCTTGACGCAGGTAACGACTAGAGGGCCACTCTCTGTCTTCCCTGTCAGGAATCACGAGAACTCGAAAATTTCCAGAACCGTTGTCTGTGATGTCTACCAGTTTGACAATACCGCCAAAAGTTCCTACAGCGGTCTCTGGCCAACCACTGATTTGGAGGACAGGATACCCTTGGAATTGCAAACGAACTTTTCTTCCTTCCCCAACAAGTGGTATGTCGTTGCCTGAAATAAAAAGTTCTATCGCCTTGTCTTCGGAATCTGGAACGAGAATTGCAACTCCATCTCCTTCTTTGATTTGTTGTGTGTCGGGATTCACTAATATTCTCATGATGGTTCCGTCTCTTGGTGTAAATACTTCTTGGTTTTCTTGCCTGGATAATCTTGCTTCCAGTTTGGGTAGGTCTTCCAAAACACGTGCCACTTCCGACTGCGCCGATGCTAAAGAGGCTTTGGCATCATTAATCGATGCTTCTGCATCTTGCGCCACTTTTCCCGTGTCACTATACAAAGCCCTTTCCTCTTTTACGGCTGCATCAAAAGTTGCTTTGGCACGATCGAGTCCTGTTTCCGCATTTGTATGTTCTAATTCTGCAAGCTCTAAAGTTCGTTTGGAAGTCAGACCTTTTTCCCATAATTGTTTTTGACGGTCTAGGTTGAGATTGGCAGTTTTTAAAGTCGCTTTAGCAGCATCTACTGCTTGTTCGCTGGCACGCACACGATCTTTGGCCATCATCCTCCTAGAATCAGCTGCATTCACAGCACTTCCCATCGACGAACGTAAACTGATAATTCGAGAACGAATGTTGTCCTCTCTGGATCTAGCAGCTTCTAATCGTTGTAAGAGGGCATTTTTTTCTTCACGAATTCGAGTAATAAAGTTAGGATCATTGTCAGAGATATCGATGATAGGATCCCCCTTTTTCACTCGAGTCCCTTCATGAACATGCCATTTGACTACACGGCCACTAATGGGAGAATCAATGACTTGTTGACGGTCCAGTGGTGCATAGGCGACCACTCTTCCAAATCCCATAGTGGTTTGTTGCCAGGGAACATAGAGAAGGATGATTACACTTAAGAAAAATATAATAGTGAGGATATAAGCAAGGCTTTGTGCAGGTAGGGCCGTTTGCACCAATCGATACGAAGGTAGATTTTTATAAAGTTTCCATTTCTTTGACATATCAGTTTTCATAACCTTAAGAGTTTACCTTTAGGGAATGGGAATCATTTTCTAAACGTAATACTTGGTCCATTTGAGAAAGTACATTTGGTGATTTGGAAACAACAAGGAGTGTCCAATTTTTATTCTTCTGTAATAAAACTTTGAGAGAAGCCGATAGAAGATGCGGTGGTAATTGGTCTAAGTTTCCGTCGATTAACAATAGTTTTGGTTTTCCTACGATCGCACGAGCTAAGGAAAGGATTGTTGTTTGAATATTGTCAAAGGGATGTCCGAAGGTTAAAAGTGGTGTGTGGATTCCATTCGGTAGAGATTGTATTGTTTCCCAAATTCCAAGTTCCTCTAAGAGTTCTCTGATTTCGATGAGAGAAATTTCTTCTCTTCCGACTCGAATGTTTTCCAGGATGGTACCTTCGAAGATTTCATTTCCTCGGATTAAATAAGTAACAGAATGAATTTGTTCCTTGGAAACTTCATGGATGTTTTGGTGGTTGTATTCCACAACGCCCGATGTAGGTGTTCTTAGACCACATAACAGATCCAAGAGGATGTGTGCATCATAGGGAGTGTTGGAAGATACACCTATCGATTTACCAGCTGGGATCTTCCATTGGAATTGATGGAAGATTTTATGGCCGTTAGATAAGGAATAATGAATTCCAGACAACTGTAATTGAATTGGTCCTTGTGGAATTTCAAATTCTACCGTTTTTGCTGGGATTGTTGGTAAGTGGAAAACAGAATTAATTTTATCAACGGCTGCAATCAAACTATAAAAACTATCTAACTGTTTTCCAAATTTGGATATATCACTAAGAACTTTAGCGATCACAAGTTCCGCCGCTACGAGTTGACCAATGGTGAGTTGTCTATGGATGACTAAATAACCACCTAATCCGAGTACGATGGCACTTGCTAGAGCTTGGATTCCGACAAGACCAATGATTTGGCGGATGAAACTGTAAAAATATTTTTTTCTAGCATATAAGTAGTCTCGAATCAAAGAATCGGCTCGATCTAAAGCAAAATTAGATCCAAAGGTAGAGTGGAAGAGGGCAGAATGTCTGGATATTTCTTCTAACCAAGCAGCCACTTTGTATTTTTCTTTTGAAATTTTGATATAGTTTTCGGCAGCGGGTTTTCCCAGTCGATAGACTATCCAATACCCACCGATGAGTAAAATGATAAAGGAAAATACTATAAAGATGGGATGATAGAAAGAAATCAGAATAAAACCAATCACAGTAGTTAATACAACAGAAAGTCCATCTACAAGAAGTGAATGAATGGACTTTTGAATGGTCATCGTATCAAAAAACCGATTTACAAGTTCAGGGTTGTGATGTTTGTCTAAGACATCTTGACGAATTTTTGGAAATTTAACGGCAAACTCAGTAGCAATTCTCACAAAAACACGTCTTTGCAAAATTTCCACAACGTATATTTGGATGGTTTGCATGGCACCTGCAAATCCTAGAAAAAGTACAACTAACAAAGTCAATATGATGACAGGTTGGATCATCACTCCAAAGGCTACGATATTGACAAGAGAAGATGTGGCTACGGGAACAACAAGTGATAGAATTCCAATTCCAACGCCATAGATAAAGACAATCCAAACATCTTTGGATTCCATTTGAATCAAATGTGAGATCTGTTTGATCGCATTTTTAACAGGAGAATCAGACTTAGATATCTCTTTGTTTGTTGAAAAAGGAAAGGTAGGCTCTGCCACTAGCCAATCTACATAATCTTTATTTGATTTGATTCCGATGAGTTTAAATAATTCCTTTTCGGAATACCATTCTGCTTCGGCATCTAAGTTATGCAGAGATTTGATCTGGTATGAAGAAGTTTGGTAACTAACGATTGCATAGAATTCGGGAACGTTATTCTCATCGTTTAAGATTTGAATGACAAATGGCGAGCTTTCTGTGATATAATATCTTATGTCGTGTAAACTTCTTTGAACAATGTTTAGGCGAATTTGGTACTGGTGCGAAGCGGCAAAAAGAAAATCATAAAAATTGTTTTTGGTGAGTTCTTTGTATTTACTACGAAGGGAACGAAAACCTTCAATAATTTGACTTGGAACTGAATGAATGTGTAGCGATTCGGATAAAAAATCCAAAACTGACTTTGCCAAATCTTCAAACGAAGAAAGTCTTAAGGGGATATCTTCTTCTTTTTGTTTGAAGAGTTGGTTTTTTAAATAAAATACCAACGATTGTAAAAATTTTAACATACGAATTGTGATTCGGGGTTTAGACTCCACTTGACAAAACGTAGTTCTACATTTTCTATTTTCTAGTAGAGGTTTCTATGAAAATTATTCATTCGATTTTGGTACTAATCACACTCAGCGCAGTGGCACAGTTGACTGCAGAAGAAAATTGCACATACGAATACGACCCCTCGCAAACCTCTTTAGAGTGGACAGCGTTCAAGTTTACAGAGAAAACAGGTGTTAAGGGTAAATTTGATTCGATCAAAGTAGTTGGTAAACAAAAAGACAAATCAAAGTTCGGTGCTGTAAAGTCTTTACAATTTCAAATTGATTCTTCCTCGGTCAACTCAGGAGTACCTGACCGAGATGGTAAAATTAAAAAATTCTTTTTTGGTTCCGTAAAAGGAAATAAAAAAATCTCGGGTACCTTTTCTGAGATTACTGCCGGGGAAACAGGAACCGCAAAATTAAATTTGAGATTCGGAAACTCTAAAACATCTGTACCGGTAAACTTTATTTGGAAAGATGATTTGGTCGAAGTTACAGGAACTGTGGATGTAGTGACGCTTGGTTTACAAACAGGACTTGGTAAGTTAAATGTTGAATGTAATGACTTACATAAAGGTTCTGATGGGGTAAGCAAACTTTGGCCAACCGTTGATGTAAAAGTTGTTTCGACACTTAAGAAAAATTGTAAATAGTTTTAAATTTTTTATACGCACAGCTACATAGGATTGTTTATGTAGCTGTGCGTAAGATTCTGCATTTAGAAATTCTATGATTTTGCGACTCTTCGATCCATATTGGAAATTTTATCATATATTTTACTTTTGAATCGAGAGAACATTCTGCTAAATTAGCTAGGAAAAGGATACCAATGAGTCAAGAGATTGAAACATACAATAAGTCCCAATCACCTGCGGAAAGAGAAATCTGTAATTTTCTCTATGAGGAAATCAATTTACATCTTCCGAAAGCAGAAAATAAAATTTGGCATGCGCACCCTGTTTGGTTTTTGGACGGAAATCCCATTGTTGGTTATAGTAAACTAAAGAATTGTATTCGTCTTCTTTTTTGGAGTGGGCAAACTTTTGAAGTGAAAGGGTTAGACCCGGAGGGGAGTTTTAAAGCGGCTGAAGTTCGTTATACGGATGTCAGCCAAATCAATAAAAAAGACCTGAAACGTTGGCTCGGCCAATCCAAAAAAATCCAATGGGATTATAAAAACATTGTGAAACGAAAGGGAGTTTTGGAACGGCTGAAATAAAGACGTTTAACTATTTATGCCATTGATTTTTATAAGTTAGCTGGTGGTCGTGCAGAAGATGTGGTACATTTTTATTATCCGATGAGTTAGTGGGTGTTGATATAAAGTTGGGGGTATCAATTCATAAATGAATGCCCCAAATAATAATTCATTGGAAAAACAAAATCAAATAATTCTTATGATTTTCTTTAGCTGCTTCTTGTTAGTTCCTGTTATATTCTGGCTTGATTGCAGCAGAAAAGAGATGAGAGAGAAGCCCCATGATTCTGAGGTAAATGCAGGCAAACGGAACATTCAAACTTTTATAATGATAAAAAAAGTTAGTCCAAATGTTTGAATCATCTCCGTGCCCCTAACAACATTTCCTCAAAAGTCAAATTTATTTTGTAGCTCGGCGAATACATGCATTACGTTTATTTCCCATGTTCTGAAGTTTAAGCGCATTGCGTATATTCGCTGCTGCTATCTTGAAGCTTGACAGAAGGCAAGAAAAATTCACGAGGAACCTTTCTCCCTATATCCAATCCGATGTTTCTCAATACAAACTTGAGGAATGCTCCGTAATCTCTCCAATGCAAACGCCAGCGATAGAAGCGGAAATCCTTTCGCAGAAGCGAAAGATTGGAGCGAATAGCGCGGTCGGTATAAAAAAGAATTCTAATCAAATAACAGATTCGAGGCGCCCACGTAAATCATTCCTCTATACAACCTTGTTCTCGCTAGAATGGCAATGGCAGAAGAATGATAATTTTTTACTCACCTCAACTATTTAAGTTTTTGGCATCTTTTCAAATTTAGGAAGGGCTGGGTTGAGATGGTCCCAAGGGAATCCACTCACAGTGTATGTAACTGCTTGTGGTTTGTATCGAGTGGGATCATCAAGACTTGTGGCGTGCACCGTGAACAGGGTTGGCATAGCAGCAAACGTCATATAAACGGGGGAACCACATTTGGGACAAAAGTTACTAGTTTTGGTATTGCCACTGTCTCCAATCCTATCAAAATGTGAGGTTCCTCCTTCGAGTTTTACCGAAGTTCGAGAGGGAAAGGTAAGATACGATCCGTGGCCTGTGCCACTCATTCGTTGGCAGTCTTTGCATTGGCAATCATTCATAAAGATTGGTTCATCAGAAATGTGGTAACGGATAACACCGCAAGCGCATCCGCCTGAATAGGGTAGATTCATTTTAATTCTCCATAAATAAGTTTTATAAACATTGTATCTTCAATATGAGAATGCATTTAAGTCACCGGTAGATGATGTGCCAGAGGGTGACCTGATTCCAAGAAGGTTTTGAGGTTCGATAGAACACTTGGCCAACCACTTGAGATCCCTGCCAGCATCTGTGGATCTAGATCTTCATGTGTCACCACCAAACGAACCAATCCATTTGCATAAGGTTCAATAGCAAATGTTACACGAGCATGTTTTGATTCTTCTTCCATTTCATTGGGACGAGCCCAGGTAAGCACCAAACGATGGGGAGGTGAACTTTCAACAACCTTACCTATGATATCAACTGTTTTTGTTTCATCCACTTTTTCATGTTTCCAAACTGAACCTGGTTTCCAATCTGAAACATTGATATGTGCTGGATTCTTTGCTAATGGATCAAGCCAATACTGAGATGTTATTTCTGGATCAATGATTGCATTCCAGACCTTCTCCGGTGTGGTGAGTATATAAGTCACATAGACAAAGCTATTTTTTTCCATCGTTTTCTCCTTCAAGTTGCACTTTCAGGTCATATAAAAACCCTAAGCGATTTTTTTCAAATTTGCGAACCCAACGTTCATAGACCTCGTGAATCGGTATGGGATTGATGAAGTGAAGTTTCTCTCTCCCTTTCCAAACGACCGATACCAAATTGGCACTAATGAGAACTTCTATATGTTGTGTTGCCGATTGTCTTTGCATATCGAGCCTTTCGCAAAGAGCCGAGAGGGTTTGGCCATTCTCGGTATAGAGAAGATCGAGCACTTTCCTACGACTCGCATCTGCGAGCGCCTTAAATACTTTATCTGCCCCTTCGATTTCTTGCGACATGCAAGAATCATTGTGCAGGTAAATGCCTGCATGTCAAGGACGAAATTGAGTTGGGGATAGAAAAAATAGTAGGATCAGGGGAGGGAAGAGTTATGTCACTTAAATACTCGAATCGTTGGGTTTTTAGGGCGAGGAGGATCAAATTATGTTTTATACGAATAGCGGATATTCGTCTAGGATCGGTTAGTAGAATGGAAAAGGATTTCAATGGAACAGAAAAAATATAATGGTGATTGGATTCTCTATTTTTGTTCTAATCGGTTCCGTCTGTTTGTCGTTATTCTTTTGCAGTTTGGTCTTTTATTGTTTTAACTATTTAGATCCTTGCCAGAGTATTCTAGAGAACTTTTCTATAGTTTAACGGCTATTATATTGAATGCTTTCTTTTTCGGCAGCCTTTTGTTTGGTAAGACTCGCTGCTAAAAAATCAATGGCTTCAAAGAATTCGCCTCGTCCAAGTTCGGTGGCAGCATAATGAATCCAAACCCAAAAGCGATCTTCAATCCATTGAAAATTCAGATTTGGCCAAATCGCTATCGTGTTTTTATAGATAGCGGGAATTTGGTTAAATCGATCGAATATAACTATTGGATTTTCGCCCACATCTGCTTCGGTATCAATGAATCTTCATCTATGTTAATAAAAGTTAGGTGAAATTTGTTTAAATTATACAACTTCTCAGTAAATAAAATTTAATCATAGTCAAGCTAATTTTATCTGCCAGTTGCTTAACGAATCACAGTTAACACCCATAATCCGTAGGTTAAGCGAATAGCGGATACTCACCGGTAGTTTTTTCATACTTGACAGTGTTTGAAAAAAATGACCGGCAGGTGATGGATGTTCTCACTTAGATATTTCTCGAGGCCTATTCTCTTGCAAAGGATTTCGTAAGAGCCATAAGTCCTGGTTTTGCCGTAGAATCCAGAAACGAAACCGACATTCCCTGTTTCCTTAACATGAACGCTCCGATTCTAGAAGAGTAATGGGATTCCTGCTTTTTTCAAAAGGTTTAAAAATTCTGGTTCGGAAACTAAAGTGACGCCGAGTTCGGTGGCCTTTTCTAATTTGGAGCCAGCTCCGGGGCCATAAAGAAGGTGGGTAGTTTTGGAGGAGACACCGGAAACTTTTTTGCCACCGTGTTTGGTGATGAGGTCCATGGCGATGTCTCGAGGTTGGAAATTTTCGAAACTACCGGTCACACACCAACTTTGGCCAACAAACGGTTGTATGTCGCTTTTTTCGGTTTCGTCGGCTTGGAATTTTAGTCCAAGTTTGATCAGAGTTTTTACAAGTTTAAGTGTTTCTTTATCTTTTAGATGAGTGAGGAGGGCATCGATAGTTCGGGGGCCAATCCCGTGAATGGAAGTTAATTCTTCTTTCGCAGTTTTGGATTTGGCAAGGGTGAGGAGTTTTTCCCAAGAATCAAATCCGTGTTCAATGAGGATTTCTGTGACCTTGGGGCCCACTTCATTTAGGCCAATGGAAGGTAAGGTAAAACGAAAATCCTTTTCTTTGGATTTTTCAATGGCATCAAAAATGATTTTCACTGACTTTTCGGCGAAACCATCTAACTGGAGTATTGCTGTTTTATATTTTTCTAATGTATATAGATCGGATATGTCTTTAACCCAACCTTTTTCAAAAAAAACTTGGATTTGTTTTTCGCCGAGGCCTTCGATGTTCATTTGTTTTTTGGAACAAAAGAAAATGAGTTGGTTTAGTTTTCGTTCAGGGCAGTTGCGATTGGTACAGAAAAAATCAACAGAGTCGTCTACTTTTGTTAGTTTGGTTTTGCAAGATGGACATTCTTTGGGTAAAACAAAAACAGCTTTTGGAGGAACAGTTACTTTTTCCACGGCGGGAATGATTTCTCCACGTTTGGAGATAAGAACTTTTGCACCGATTCCTGCACCTAGTTGGTCTATATAGTCTTGGTTGTGTAAGGTGGCATAAGTGACAGTGGTTCCTGCAAGAGAGATGGGTGTGACTTTGGCTCTTGGTGTGATTTTTCCTGTTCGGCCAATGGCAAAATCAATCTCTTCAATGGTGGTTTCTTTGAGTAAAGCATCGAATTTAAAGGCTCGGGCCCAGCGGGGTGATTGGCTTGTTTCGCCCAGGTTTTCGCGAAGGTTCAGGTCATCGAGTTTGATCACAAGTCCATCGACAGGGAATGGCATTTTGTCTTTTTTCTTTCGGAAGGATTCAATTTCTTTGATAAGATTTTTTCCTTTGATGATCTCTGAGTCAGGAGCGAGGGGAAACTTTTCTTTTTTTAATAAAGTTATGATGTCTTTGTGTTGGTTGATTCCTTTACGTGATGAGGAAAAATATACGTCATAAACATAGATACGCAACGGACGTTTGGCGACATCATTCGGATCTTTTTGTTTGATGGAACCTGCTGCTAAATTTCTTGGATTGGCAAACTTTCCACCATATTCTTCATTGAACTCTTCAAAGTCAGCGAAGGTCATAAAGATTTCTCCGCGGACGGAGAGGTTTAAAGGTTCAGATAAATTCTGCGGAATAGAGTCTATGGTTTTGACATTTTCGGTCACAATATCACCAATTCCACCAGAACCTCTCGTTACACAATGGGTGAGTTTTCCGTTTTCATAGTATAACAAGATAGAGGCGCCATCAATTTTCCATTCTAAGGAATAAAGTTCTTCAAGGCCTGTTTTTTCTAACCATTCTGAGAGTTCGGTTTCATTATAAGTATTTTCTAAAGATAAAACTGGAACTTTATGTTTGAACTTGCTGAATTGGGGAGAGAGATCAGATCCCACTTGTGCTGTGGGTGAAGTCTCTGTCGCCAAACTGGGGTTCGCTTTTTCAAGAGACTGTAACTCTTTGACTAAAAGATCAAACTCTTTGTCCGAAATTTTAGGTGTATTGTCTTTATAGTAAAGATCGTTGTGTTTTCGAATCTCTTTGTGAAGTTCGGCGATTCGTTTGACAGGATTATCTTTTTTAGGCAATCAGTAAACCCCTGCTTGCATGTATTGTTCTGGATCTGTTTTTCCTTCTTCGGAAATAAAAATTTCATAATGTAAGTGAGGACCTGTTACGTTTCCTGTTGCACCCACTTCGGCAATTTGTTCTCCGGCTTTGATCTCTTGTCCGGTTCTTACATAAATTCGTGAACAGTGGCCGTATAACGTACTAAAGCCGAAATCATGTTGTATGATCACATGATGCCCGTATCCTACATTGGAATAAGTAACACGAACCACTCTGCCTGGCGCCGACGCATAAATAGGAGTTCCGGTGGCATTTGCCATATCCAAACCGTCATGATATTCCCAATAACCAGTGGTAGGTGATTTTCTCATACCAAAGGGAGAAGTTAGGTTGTAGGAATACATGGGGTTAAAAAGAGGGGAACGAGATAAAATATCCGAACGTTGGTATAAAAATTGGTAATTTGCTTCCACCAAACGTTGGTAATTGTCCATCCGGTGTTTTAGTTGGCGAAGATCATAAATTTCATTTAAATATTTTCTACCCACGTCCAACTGTTTGTCTTCTTTTTCTTCTTTTTGTAATGATTCGACGGCTGATGTTTCGATCCAATCCTCTGTCGGAATTTTTAGAAGTTCATCATCACTTCCATCAATGAGAGTAAAGAGTTCCAACATGTTCTCATTGAGTTTAGAATACTCTTCTTTCATCTCTTCTAGTTGGCTTGCGTGAGTAATGTATGTATCGAAATAAGTTCTGTAGATTTTGGAGAGTTGGTTGATTTGTGTTTGGGTGTTACTCGAACGAAAAATTCCAAAAATGGCAAGGCTAAGAAGCCCTACAGTCAGAGCCAAAAAGAATAGAATGGTAAAATGAGAAATTTGGAAGTGGAAAGAACTATCGTATCCATGAGGAATGACAAGAATGGTCATCCGTTGGCGACCTTTTTCTTTCACCTTATCAATCTGTTTCTTGATTTTCGGATTGTCCTGTGAAAAAACAGACGTAATCTCTTTAATTTTCTTCTTCATGACGAACCGCGTGTCCTACATAAATATGACGTTCCGATTCCTCTCAAGGGTCAAGTGGAAATCCCTATTTCTTGGGATTGCTTTGATTTTGGGGATTCTGGTTTTTGTCACATTGGCAACGAATTTACAATTTTGGTATGTATACCAAACCTCCATCCACTCGAACCAACCAATGGAAATCCCTGAAGCAGAAGTTGCCATTGTCCCAGGGGCTGCGGTTTATGGAAAAACGCCATCGCCCATTCTTATGGACCGACTGGCTTGCGGGTTGGATTTATACAACACGGGAAGAGTCAAAAAAATCTTACTTTCTGGGGACAACGGTAAGTCCGATTACAATGAACTTCGACCCATGTTGGAATTTATGTTAAAATACAAAGTAAAACCAGAAGATATATTTGTGGACCACGCAGGATTTCGAACACTCGATACTCTCATTCGCGCCAAAGAAGTTTTCCTTGTGAAAAAAGCCATCTTCGTCAGCCAATCTTTCTTTTTACCGAGGGCGATTTATTTAGGCAGAGAGTTAGAACTTGAGTTATACGGTTATGAATGTAATTTACGAACTTATAAAAAAGAAATGTATTATGGGTTTCGGGAATATCCCGCAAGAATCCTTGCTTGGTGGGACATCCAATGGGAGACTCCACCCAAATATTTAGGCAAACCCTATCCCATTGATGGAAGTGGTGTGTCTACTTGGAAAGGTTCCATTCCTATATCATCACATAAGTAGCGTTAGGTTGTGTATGTATAAAATAGAATCATTCTATTTTGTGAATATTTCTTTTTCTAACTCCATAAAAATTTACGTCTAATGAATTAGGGTATGGATGTTTTATGAATCAAAAAATAATAAGTATTCTCATTAGCTTATTCTTTGTTAACAATATTTTCGCAAGCGAAGTTGTAAAAAAGAATATCGAGTTTTACGTAGAACATACTACAAAAAATGTAACAGGTGTTTGCGAAGAAATTCAAATTGAAGAACCAAACATTCAATTTATAGGAAAGAAATACATCTTAAAGTCTCCCTTTCTCATTAAAATTCCTCTTTTAAAGATTTCTTCTGGAGACAGTAATCGAGATTCACACATTCAAGAAATACTTGGTTATCCGGATTCACCAAACATCCTAGTAAAAATTGAATCAGCAAACATTGTAAATGAGAAAACCTATACAGTGCGTGGCAAATTTACCATCCATGGAAATACAAAAGAATTTACTACAGAGGCCATTGTAAGTCCAGAGGATTCAAATTTATTAAACATAGATGGCTCTTTAATTGTAAAATTTTCTGAATATGAATTAGAAAATCCCTCTTTACTTTTTATGAAAGCTAAGGACGAAATTCGAGTGAAGTATCATTTTCAGATTAAACTGAAATAGAATGCGGGTGGAAATTGGAAGTTTAGGTTCCTAGAAGTTCGACAAGGCGATTGTATTTGAGGATGATTCGTTTTGTCATCCCTTCCCCTTTTTTATTGATGTCTGGATGGTATTTTTTTAAGAGTTCTTTGAATTTCTTTTTTACATCGGTGATGTTGGCGCCAGGTTCTAAATCAAAAAAGGCAAGTAGGTCTTTGAGTTCGATAGAAACTGTTTTTACAATTTTCTTCTTTTTCTTTTTGGCCTCTCGAAATCGACCATATAACTCATAATAGGTTCTATCTCTAAATTCACGAGTGATGTCTCGAAAGTTCAAAATTTTTGTGGGGATCAGGCTTTTTAAGTATTCATATAAAAATTCTTCGGCACCAAATTCGGAATGGATTTCGAACTTTTCTAAAAACTGGTGGATGGACCTTCTCACAAAAAAATCGATTTCGAATTTATCCATCAAATAGGAATCAATGGCATCATCAAAATCCACGGTTGCTGCTGTTAAAAGTAAAATGAGTTCGCGGTCCAATTTGTGGTTGGCGACTGTTTTTTGGATGAGTGATTTATAAGATTCACGAAGTTCAAATAACGGACGTTCACTAAAAAAGATTCCTCCTTTTAAAAAATCTTCTGCGACTTCATCCAACTCCAAAATCCAAGCGAGAAAATCCACAAGTAGATCCCCATCAACTTCATGGAACCCACCGGAGAGTGTCATTTGCGGTTTTGCGGATTTGAATTGATAAACTTTACGAAGGCATTCTTCCTTTCTGATTTCTAAAAGTTCCGATAGCCGGTCATAAGACAAAAACCATAACATCGACTCAGAAACGTTCTGCAATTCAAAGATCACATCGTGCAGAATTTGTTTGGATTTTCTCGTTTCCACTCTTTGGACCATAAAGAATCAACTCTAGAACCAATTTCAAACCTGGGCGACTTTTTTGCTAGTGAATCCTATTCCTTTTTTTGAACTGGAAGAATGAGCCACCATATTTCAGAACATCCTTCCTTACAACCGTTCGATATCTCAGAATACAAGGGAGTTCGCGGTAAAAATTTCTATGAAATGGACCTCGCCTTACAAAGAATGGTTCGCCGTTATTCGGAAAACTATACGCCAGAACATAAAAAAGCGATGGAAGACCATATCCGAAAGTATGGGGAACTTGTGGGTGGGATTTTGGATGAGCTCACCGAAGAATGCCACAAAGAAGGAAAATACGGCGAGGTTGTTAAATATGACCGAACTGGCAAACGAATCGATTTTATTAAATATTCAGAAGAACAAAAATTAGCACGAAAGATCTCGTATGACCATGGTGTGGTGAATTTAGATTTCCATCCCGAATGGAAATTTGATTTCACACATATCCATCGTTATGCGCTCACCTATTTGATGAATATGAATGGAGAAGGTGGAGTTGCCTGTCCATTGGCAATGACAGATGGAATCATTTTAGCACTTAAAAAAATTGGAACAGACGAACAAAAGAAAAAATACCTACCACTCGTTGCGGGCAAGGGAAGTTCTTCTCATTTTATGGCAGGCCAATATGTAACAGAAAGAGTGGGAGGAAGTAATGTTTCTGCCAACCGCACGATTGCTAAAAAACTTCCGAGCGGCAAATGGGAGTTAACTGGTGAAAAATGGTTTTGTTCCAATCCCGGAGACCTTTGGGTTACAACCGCAAAGATGGAAGGAACAAATACTGTGGGTATGTTTCTTGTTCCGAGGATCAAAGAAAATGGAGAACTTAACGGACACCATATCTTACGAAAAAAAGACATCATTGGTTCTAGAGGAAAACTCACTGTAGAAATTATTTATGACCGAGTGGAAGCAGAAGAGTTTGGCCGGCCAGGCCATGGACTTGTGAATCTCATTCGTTACATCATCAAAACCTCTCGTTTGCATGTGGGGCTTGGTTCTAGTGGTAACGCTAGAAGGTCTGTGATGGAAGCTTCCGAATATGCAAAGTATCGAACTGCCTATGGGAAAAAGATTTTAGAATTTCCTTCCTTTACCAAGACCTTAGCGGAGATGCAAATTTTACAAACAGGAAATTGTTTTGTGAACTTTCGCTCTGCCAATCTTGCCGAGAAGGGTGACGATGCCGCAGAGATTACAGTTCCCCTAATGAAGTATAAATCTTCTTCGCAGGCAAGTTACATCACACAAAAAGCAATCCTCACTCTCGGTGGGAATGGGATCATTGGGGACTTTTCTCCACTCCCTCGCCTTCATAATGATTCCATCATCAATGAAACTTGGGAAGGGACACATCTCATCATTACCGATCATTGTTTGCATGCTTTGCAAAAACCAAAAGTATATACGGCATTCCAAACTTTGTTAGATGATTTAACAAAGAAAGCAAACGAGTATCCCGAATTAAAAAATGCATTTTCTGTGTTCCAGTCCAAACGGAAAGAATTGGAAGACTCTGTGAAAAACCAATCCAAAGAATGGAAGGATATGAACCGAGTCTACATCGCCGATGTCACCTACCAAGTGTTTTTACTGGCTGAGTTTATCGAACAGGCAGCACATGATAGCGAGAGGAAGCTACCGACAAAGTATCTACACTTTGCCAATGGATATACAGAGATGGTCCGTGACGGACTCGAAGCACCGAGACAAAAAGAGGGTGTATTTTTTGATCCTAAGGCCATAGAGACCTTTCTTTCTTTTTAGAATATGGAAAACTTTTTACTGTTGGGAATTTGTTTTGGTTTGGGGTTATTTTTTCGGAGATTGCCCCAGTTTCCAGAATCCACTCCTAAAGTGTTAAATGGATTTATTCTGTTTATATCTTTACCCGCTCTAGTTTTGTATCATGTTCATGAATTAAAAGTAGATGCGACATCCCTTTTGCCTTCCTCTATGCCATGGTTTGTCTTTGGAATTGCTGTTGTTTTTTTTCTTAGTTTGTACAAACTAAAGGTTTTAACTTTCCATACTGCCGTTTGTTTGGTGTTAACTGCTGGTCTTGGCAATACTTCATTTGTTGGGTTTCCGCTACTCGAAACCTATTTAGGAAAAGAATCCCTTGGATATGGAATTTTAGCGGATCAATTGGGAACTTTTATGGTTCTTAGTTTTCCAGGAATCATTTTGGCATCCATTGCTATGGATGGAAAGTGGGATCTAACAACACTTATCAAACGAGTTCTGGGTTTTGCGCCCATCTATGCTCTGTTTGTTGCTGGCCTCACTCGTCAATTCCCCTACCCTGAAGCATTAAAATTAGTTTTACTCCGGTTAGGTGATACTCTTACACCACTTGCCTTAGTATCAGTAGGGTTTATGTTGGATATGAGAACCATCGCAGGTCACGGTAGAGTTTTGGCTCTGGGACTGGGGTTTAAACTCATCCTTGCACCACTCTTTGTGTATTGGATTTACTCTCCGCTAAAAGAGGATTCGTTACTTTACCAAACGATTGTTTTGGAATCGGCCATGGCTCCTATGGTCACATCCACAGTGATCACCATTGAAAAAAATATTTCTCCTCATCTAGCAAGCCTTATGTTGGGTATTGGAATTCCTATTTCCTTTGGCACCACTTATGTTCTCAACTTTTTGTTGAAAGGAAACTACATTTGAACCTTAAATTTTTACTCCTTCTCATACTCGCCATGGTTTCTTGGGGAATTTCTTGGCCCATTGGCAAAATGATCGCAGGAACTGTTCCCATTTCTGTTTTGGTGTTTTGGAGATTTTTTGCCACATTTCTTTCTGTTATTCCTCTACTTCTCGTTATGCGGATTCCCTTTAAACTCAAAACGGGAAAAGACTATTGGAATGTTTTGATTGGTGGAATCATTTATACCTTTTACAATCAATTCTTCTTTATGGGACTAAAAAACGGACTCCCTGGTGCCGGTGGAGTTCTTGTCACCACTCTCAATCCAATTGTTACATTTTTTATCGTTGTGCTAGTACAAAAGAAACGAATTTCGAAACGACAAGTGATCGGTTTGTTTTTTGGATTTATTGGTGGCCTTGTGATTTTACAAGTTTGGAAGATTAGTATCGACTATTTATTGTTATCTGGTAATTTATTCTTTTTGTTATGTTCTTTTGTATGGGCCACACTTTCCCTCAATAGCCAATCCACAGGAAAATCCATGTCTCCCATTACTTATAGCTTTTATGTATATGCGGTCGGGTCTACCATTGAACTCCTATTTTGTTTTAATGATCCCAGTTTTTGGAAAGTATGGGATTTGGGGTTCCATTTTTGGGCATCTATCTTTTATTTAACAGTGATTTCGACCACCTTTGGAACCACTGTTTATTTTTATGCGGCAACTAGACTTGGATCAGAAATTGCGAGTAGTTTCATTTTTATTGTTCCTCTCTCTGCTTATCTAAGTAGTTTTTTGATCTTGGATGAAGTGATTCAAATTCCGGTGATCATTGGAGGATCTTTAGCGATCCTCGCAGTATATTTAATCAATTCGAAACAAAAACCAAAGGAACCGAATCTTTGATGAAGAAGATTTCTTGGAAAAAAAGATTTAAAATTTGGTTATTTAACTTCTATCCTCCTTACGTTGGAGCTGGAATTCGCATCAAAGAAATTGCAAAAGACTTTTCCTATTTTCGTTCGGAAATGAATCTACGATTCTATAACAAAAATTATGTGGGAGTTCATTTCGGCGGATCATTGTATTCTATGTGCGATCCCTTTTTTATGTTAATCCTTTTGGAAAGATTGGGATCCGATTATATTGTTTGGGACAAAGCTGGGAATATGATTTTTGTAAAACCGGGAATGGGTAAGGCCATTGCTGAGTTTCGAATTTCCGATTCTGAAATCCAAAGGATTAAAGACGAAATCGAAGTGAAGAAAAAAGGGGATTATCTTTTTACCACTGATGTAAAAAATGAAGCAGGGGAAGTCATTGCTAAATTAGAAAAGACGGTTTACATTCGTAAACGGGGAAGGCTCCCCGTCCAGAATGGATAACGATCTTTAAATCGTTACCTAGTATTTTTTATCTTCGTCTTCTGGAATCATGCTCGCATAATACAAAAGCAGTGCGTCATTTTTGGAATGAATCACTCGATTGGATTCTTCGATCATCTTACGTTTTTCCAAAATCTTTCTACCTTTTTCCCATACTTCTACTGGATCTTTAATTAGATAATTTCCATCGTGACGCGAAATAAAATCTTCAACTAACATTGTACTCTGTGAGAGTTCGATAGAAAAATCATTTTCTGTTAGGATTTTGGCAACAATTTGGTTCGGTAATATTTTATGGTATTGTTTCCAACCTTTGGTGATTCGGTAACTGAGCTCTAAAGTTGGATCTTCAGTGTGTGCATATTCAGAAATAGGAATCGGGTCACAAAACTCTACATACACATTGGATCGTTTGGCAAGAAAACCTGCCATTCCTAACTCTTCTGGAATATTACAGAACTGATTGTCTTCGGGAACGGTTTCATAGGAGACCGAGATCGGAACAATTACTATCTCTGTTCCTGAACTACGGAATGCATTCACTGCCGTTGTCAAAAGTCCAGTTTTTACTGGCACTATGGCTCCTGTGCGAGAACGAGTTCCCTCTGGATAAACCAGGGAGGGAATTCCTTGTTCTAACATCACTTGTGAATAAAGAGTGAGGCAGTCTAAATACAAACTGTTTCTTGTTCTTTCCCGGTCCACGGCATATGCGCCGAGGGACTTTAACATCCATTCCCAAAACGGATTGGACATTAAATTGATTCCTGCCGCATAACGAGGAACAGGTAATCCTAAATGGAATAAAGAATAAGCAACTTCCACCGAATCTAAGTGAGATCTATGCGTTGGTGCATACAATAGATTGTATTTGGATGAGAGAGCCTTAACTACTTCTGTTTTTCCACCAATATGCGGAATCATTGACCCTTTCAAAAAACCACCAGAGAAAAGACGAATCGGTGCCACAAAACGAAGTATGGATTCGCGAACGGTTGGGCTATAGTTGTCTGCAATTTCTGTTACATAGAATCGAACGAGCTCTTTAACTAAAGTATTCTCTTCATCTTTTTGGCAATTTTGGAATCGTTGCCAAATTTCCAGTTCTGCTTCAAATTTAACTTCATCTAGTTTTTGTTTTTTTCGAGTGGCTTTGGTGAGTCGTTTTTGAGTGGATTCAATGACGGCTGAAGATTGTTTTTTAACTCGAGTTACTGTTCCTGGAACATTACTGATATGTTTTAAAATCCGATCGACAAGCAGATTTTGGAAATCGATTCCAGAGGTTAAGTTGAGTCCCACTTTTTTCTGCACAACGAGTGGTATATTTTTTGATTCTGTTTTTTTACCACAGATCAAATCTACGAGAGCATCTGGTGGTTGTTTTCTTGTAAGAACATCAAATAGAGTTCTATGTAAGGTAAAAGGAAGCCGGATTTCATTGGCAAGTTCGATAAGAATGCTGAGAGCATACGTTCCTTCTACGTTATCATGCCATTTTGTGGATTCTCTTTCAATAAAGGACCTTGGAGCAAAGAAAATTTCAATTCGATCTTTGATGCTCAGTTTTTCGCCACCTGACAAAAGTTCGCCGACAATTTTTTGACCAAATCCTCTGTTTCGACTTTTGTTACTTGTGGCAGTGGTGATAAAATCGGCAAGGCCTGACCTTCCCATCACAGTGTCCGGCCTTGCTCCATAACGCATCGCAAGGTCTCTTACTTCTTGAAATCCAACAGATAGAATTTCTCCAAGTAAGTTGGATCCATAACGTGGCATGAGTGATACAATCCCACTAGCAATAGCCATTGGGTTTTTGGCTACACCTACAATTTCCATTCCCACCACATCATCAGTAACCGATGTGTGGATGAAGTTGGAAGCCAGTACTTCGGATAGGTATACGGAAGTTTCCTTTTCATAAGATCCAATATTAAAGAAACTAAGTTTCTCTTCTAGAATTTCACCGAGTAGAGAAGGGCCGTTGACCACAGCAACCGAGGCATTGGAATAGTTTCTCTCTTTTAAATAGTTTTGTAGATATTGCGAGTAAGTAATGAACCCTGTTTTTTTTCTGTTTTTGGAATCCAGAATTCCTTTGGTCAAAAAAGAAAACACATAACTATTGCTAGGTTCTAATACTTCCAAGAGAGCATGAACACTATCCATAAAAGACCGAGAAGGAACAGCTACATGGAAAACCCAATCATCCCTACCAAAAGAATCCAAACTTGATACTATATCAATGTGGTCAGGAAGATCGATGGTCTTTCCCATAATCTCTGTTTGGCGTCGTCTTTTTAGAACTTCTACCAATTCTTTGTCTGGAATCCAGAGAGTGATAGGGTCGAACTTCTGTGCCAAAACGGAAGCGATGATAATACCCATTGGGCCGCTTCCCAGAACTGCTTGTTTTAAGTCGTTATAGGCTATTTGCATAAAAAATGAACATTACGAATCGAGGGGAAATCTCACTTTATTTGTTTGCTTGAAACGATTCGAGTCTATCGAAAAAGTATCAGGAGAGTATAAATCGTCAAGTCACAATGATTAGAGCTGGTATTGTATTTTCAAGTCTTGCTGTCATTCCGGCCCTTTTCGGCTGGTACCAAAACTGGCTTGGTCTTACTCGGCCACAAGAGATCAATTTAGCAATTGCCTTACTTGTTTCCTTTCTTTGGGTGACAGAACTTTTCCCTCTCTATGTTACCGGTTTTTTAGTTTTATTTTTGGAATTGGTATGGTTACTTCCGGCTTGGGGGCCAGGGGCACCAAAAACGATTACTTTCCTCTCCTGTTATTTTTCAGAGACCATTTTACTTTTCTTAGGTGGATTTGTGATCTCTTCAGCAATCACATCCTATGGATTGGATTCCTCTATTGCTCGGTTTGTGATTCAAAAAACTAAAGGTTCAGCCTTTTTACTCGTTCTTTCTTTAGGTTTTGCCACTGCCTTTTTATCCTGCTTCATGAACAATACTGCCACTGCGGCCATGATGTTGGGTCTTGTTTCTTCGATGATGAAGTCGTTGGAAGAGAACAATCCTTTACGAAAATCACTTCTCTTCATGGTTCCTTTTTCTGCCAACTTAGGAGGAATTGGAACACCAGTGGGAACTCTTCCCAATGTGATTGGAATTGGTTATCTACAAGAAAGAGGATTGGAAATTGGTTTTTTAAATTGGATGGGATTTGCTTTCCCTGTATTCATCCTTTCCGTCTTTGCACTTGCTATTCTTTTGTACATTGTGTACTTAAAAAAAGACAAATCTGGAAATTCTGTCTTTTCCATCCAAGTGATGGATACAGATTTATCCCTTTCGAAACGAGATCGTTCCATTGCATTGGGTATTATCAGTATTACTATTTTCGGTTGGATTACTTCTGATTGGCATGGAATCTCCAATGGAACTGTCGCCTTATTTCCAGTGATTGTTTTTTTTGGATTTCGACTTTTAGATTTAAAAGAATTTCGTAACCTTTCTTGGGATGTGCTCATTCTTATGGGGGGGTGGAATTGCTCTCGGTAAGGCATTTGAAGAGACGGGGCTTGCAAAACATTTTGTTCAATTGTTTTTGTTAGGTGACTCAGGGCAATTGGGTTTGTTTTTATTTTTCTCCATTCTCTCTCTTGGCCTTTCCTGTTTTTTAAGTAACACCAGTGTCGCCAATTTAATCCTTCCCATTACTATGGGTTTACCTGCTCATCTCATTTTGCCTGCTGCGATTGGTGCCACGATCGGTGCATCCCTTGCCATGCCCCTCCCTGTATCCACACCACCCAATGCTTTGGCCTTCAGTTATGGTGGAATCAGAAGTCTGGAGATGTTAAAAGTTGGTGGCATCATTTCCATCATTGCATGGACCTTCTTTGTGACTGTCGGGGGACTCATTTTACACCTCTTGGGGATTGTCGATTTTTCTAAGTTTTAAAAAAAAGACTTTTCCTCTCCCCAACTTCCATTACTCTACTTTCGAATTATGCGAAAGTTTCGTTCTCTTAGATTTTTCTCCGTATTTGTACCATTTTTTCTTTTTTCTTGTTACAATTATATGAGCGAAGATGTTCCCATCATCACAAGGCCAGACTTCAAACAACAAATTGCGATTCTTACCATTAAAGTATCCACTCCCGAAAATGATAAAACCAAACGAGAGATTACATCCATTTATACAAAATACCTAATGGAAACCGGATATTTTGGGCGTGTTCTATCGGACGGTGTCCGGGCCAGCCACCATATCGATTTGTATACAAGCGAAGTGAATGAGTATGAACATTTCTGGATATCTTCCATATCCACATTATTTATGTTAGGTACTGTAGGACTTTTACCATCGATTTACTCCAAAGAAAGAGTTCTCCAAGCCGATTTTTATTTAAACGAAAAACTCATCGGTCGCGAGAAGTATCGTCAAAAACATTCTACTCTATTTGGAATTCCATTTATGTTTATCTGGGAAACTGGAATCAAAGAAGCGAAAACAATTCATTTTAATAAAGAAAAGAATCTAATCCACAATGTAGTTCAAGACTACAATCGTTACCTATAGGAGACTCTATGAACTTGTTACTAAAATTAAAACTTCCCACAATTCAATCGCAAACGTTGGCCATTATTTTTGTTCTGAGTCTATTTACCTTTGTTTGTAAAACTCCTGAAGTAAAAAAAACTCCTGTTGTCGAAGTGAAAAAACCAGAACCTGTAGAAAAAGTTGTGGAAGCACAGGATCCCAATTTAGCATTTTTGGAAAGTATCGAAGATGGGAGAGAGTTACCTGATTCGGATAAGTGGAAGGTCGAACAATATGATTCATTTACAGAAGATACTTTTCCCTCCTATGCTCCTGCAAACTCAACAATTGATTTTGCAAAAGTCGATTATCCATTGTTAAATGCTGCCATTTTTTATGTTTCCTCTAAAGAGCGAAAATCTCTTGGTCTTCGTCCTTTTAAATATTCTGAAAAGTGTGAACAAGCTGCCTTTGGACATGCACAAGATATGGTAACTTATGATTTTTATTCTCATACAAGTACGGTAAATGGGAAGGAAACCTTACGTGATCGTTTGGATTTGGTGGGTATAACAGACACTTACTCGGCAGAAAATATCATCAATTCTTTTGGAATCCAATACCAAGGGGGACGCGCTGTATTCACACCTGTCCAAAACGGGAGTCCTTTTTTTAGTTATACAAAAGCCGGAACTCCCATCCCCAACCATACGTATTTGAGTTTAGCTAAAGCTGTAGTAGAAACCTGGTTTAATTCCCCAGGTCATAGAAAAAATATCCTCAATCCCGAATTTACCTATATGGGTGCAGGGACTTCTTTTTATAAAGATAAGAAGTTTTATGACATTGATAAAGTTAAAGCTGTGCAAGTGTTTACAGCGAAACCTTAAGGTTTTACTTTCCTGAATAGAATCAAAAAACTTAACTTACAAAAATAAGACATCAATTAGCTTAAAAGAAATCGAACCATCCGTTTCGAATTTTCGACACAAAGGAAGATGTCTATTTGGATATAAGCGAATATGATTTTTTGGCAAAACTTGCAGCTCAGATATGTGATTCGAAGATTTCTCTGATTACCACTTTAGACCAGAAAGAACCAAAAGCCATAGCCAACTATGGAATTTCACCGAGTCAACTATCTGGTCTATCGACCTTTACTTTCCAAATATTAGAACATAAAAAGGATATTGTAGTTTTTGAAAACTACCCAATCGAACAAAAATCCAATCAAAACACAGTTATAAAAACAGAATTTCCAATCACTTTCTTTGCGGGGATTCCTTTAATGCGTGAAGATGGACTCATTTTTGGATCTGTTTCGGTTATAGATGATAAACCAAAAACTCTGAGTCCAAAACAAAAGGAACTTCTCCAAGAAATCGCCCATCGAACTACCAAAATAATTAAAGAAAAATCCAATTCTGATGTGTTACAAACAAACGAATTGATTTTATTCGGATATTCAGAGGATGGAAAACCTTTGTCAATATTTGGCACCAAGCAAGCCATAGGTGAAATCAAAAAAATGGAAAAAAATCTTCGTATCAGTGAAGATGCCTTCCGAGAAAATTTTGATAATTCAGCCATTGGTATGGCCCTACTAGATGGAAATGGCAGATGGCTCAAGGTCAACAAAAGGGTTTGCGATATCATTGGGTATACTGAGTTAGAACTCATGCAGCTTACCTTTCAAGACATCACTCACCCAGAGGACCTAAACGTTGATTTAACATATCTTGAGGAACTTGTTACTGAAAAACGAAAGTTCTATCAAATGGAAAAAAGATATTTTCATAAAAATGGTAACCTCGTATACGCTATTTTAGCAGTTTCTATGGTAAAAAATGAAGAAGGTGAGGTTCTTTACTTTATTTCTCAGATCATAGATATCACAGAATGGAAGTTAGTTGAGAGAGAACTAAAAATAGCTTTATCTAAAAACCAAGCTATTTTAGATTCTAGCACTCTGGTTTCGATCATTAGCACGGATACAGAAGGTATCATTACCGAGTTTAACCATGGGGCAGAACGGATGCTTGGGTATTCTTCGGAGGAATTGATAGGAAAGTATTCCCCAAAACTTTTTCACATTGAAAGCGAAATAGAGAATAAAGCAAAGTTACTCAATGAAGAATACAATTCGAAAATTGAGGGTTTTGATATTTTAATCTACAATGCAAAAATTGGAAAACCGAATGCCTTGGAATGGACATATAAAAGGAAAGATGGATCAACGTTTCCTGTTCTTCTATCTGTCACTCCAGTAAGACAAAATGAAAAAATATCAGGTTACTTGGGTGTGGCCGTTGATATTTCAGAACTAAAAAAAGCTGAAGCAGAAATACAATCTTTACTAGATATTACCAATGAACAAAACCACCGCTTGAAAAATTTTACTAATATTGTCTCTCATAATTTACGTTCTCATAGTTTTGGAATTAGCGGTATGATGGAAATACTGCAAAACTCGTATCCTAGTTATTTTCAAAATGAAATGATGCAGTTATTATTTGGAGCAACCGAAAACTTAAAACGCACCATTGAAGACCTTACCGCTGTGATCAAAGTAAATCTGGCTCAAGAAAACTATGAATCTATTGATATTGGTCAGGTTGTCCAAAAAAATATTGAAAGTTTGGCCTTGCAGATTTTAGAGTCAGAATTAAAAATTGAAGTCAACCTTCCGATTCAGTTTTTGGTTCGCGGAATTCCTGCTTATTTAGATAGCATTGTGTTAAATCTGATTACCAATGCAATTAAGTACAAAACGAACGGTAGAAATAGTTTTTTAAAGATCTCCGGTTCCTATACGAATCAATTGATAAAAATCCAATTTGAAGACAACGGTCAGGGAATCGATTTAAAGAAACATGGGGACAAACTTTTTGGAATGTATAAAACATTTCACGAGAATAAGGAAGCCAGAGGAGTCGGATTGTTCATTTCGAAAAACCAAATAGAGACAATGGGTGGAAAAATTGAGGTTGAAAGTACAGTGGGAGTAGGTACAAAATTTACTGTATTTTTACCTTATGAACAAAATTAATTTAGCCTGTGTTGTGGAGGATGATCCAGTTCATCTTTTTTTGACAAAACAAGTCATTACTCTTTCTGGACTCGTCAATCATACCTTAGTTTGCCAAAATGGAAAAGAAGCATATGATATGCTTTCCTCTCGAATTTCCTTACAAGAAAGTTTACCTGAACTTATATTATTAGATTTGAATATGCCTGTATGGGACGGTTGGCAATTTCTGGATGAATTCACGCTGATTCCAGTCATTCAGAAGATTACGATTTACATTGTCACTAGTTCTTCTAATGAAGAAGATTTGCGAAGAGCAGAAAAATACAATTTAAGAAGTAACTATATAATCAAACCAATCACTCTAGAAAAACTAAGAGAAATTATTCATCAAATGAATTGATATTTTGTGATCGGGTTCTCTCGATGTACTGTGTGCTGTGATATAAAAGGTCAAATGGCCGTTAGTCGGCTTTTGTTCTACTTTCCCAGTTTGGCTATGATTTCGAATTCTTTTTTTGCCACAGGTTGAATCGACAACCTCGATCCTTTTTGTGTTACCACCATATTCTCTAATCCTTTGGTATTTCTTAAGGTATCTAATGGAATCAGATCTTTAAATTTTGTATGGGGTTTTAAATGCACTCCATACCATCTGGGTTCTGTACCTTTCAGTTTGGGATCAAAGTATTTATGGTTTGGATCAAATTGGTAAGGGTCAGGGCTTGCTTCCTTGGCAACTTCTGCGATGCCCACAATCCCCGGCGGATCTAACCTGCTGTGGTAAAATAAAACCAAGTCACCTAACTTTACTTCATCGCGAAGATAGTTACGTGCTTGGTAGTTTCGAACCCCTTCCCAATAAGAGAGTTTTTCTCTTATTAGGTCGTCAATGGAAAAGACATCTGGTTCTGTTTTAAAGAGCCAATACTTCATTAATACTTCTTAAGAAGAATAAGCCGGTTTTGTTGCCGAAGAACCTTTGCCTTTTTTATTAGCGCCTAATCCCGATTTATGATCTGCATATTTGTCAAAGGAAGGTTGGACAATATCCATAAGCTCTTGTGCATCAATCGTTTCTTTGGCAAGAAGTGCCTTCGCAATGGAATCCAATTTTTTTTGGTTCTTTTTCACCAAATCACGGCCTTTATCAAGGCAGGTTTGGATGATACGTTTGACTTCTTGGTCAATCAGAGCTGCAAATTCTTCAGAATATGGTTTACTTGTATGACCATAGTCCCTTCCCATAAACGGTGAGGTTTCGCCAGATCCGTAATGGATGGTTCCGAGTTTTTCGGACATACCCCATTCGCACACCATACGACGTGCAATGTTCGTTGCTTGTTGGATATCGTTGGAAGAACCATTCGAAGGATCACCAAAGATAAGTTCTTCGGCAATGTATCCGCCCATTGACATCACAATTCGATCCAAACAATAGTTTTTGCGATAGGAATGTCTGTCTTCCACGGGAAGCGATTGGGTAAGACCAAGCGCACGACCACGAGGAATGATGGTAACTTTATGAACGGGTTCGGTATACGGTAGTAAGGTGCCAAGCAGGGCATGACCCGCTTCATGGTAAGCCGTCATTTCTTTCTCTTTCTCAGAGATAAGCATAGACTTACGTTCCGGTCCCATCATGACTTTATCACGAGCTTCCTCGAGTTCTTCTTGGGTGACACGTTTTTTATTGCGACGAGCTGCAAGAAGTGCCGCTTCATTGATCAGGTTCGCAAGATCGGCTCCCGTAAAACCAGGGGTTCCCCGAGCAATGGAGTTCAGTGAAATATCAGAAACTAAGGGAACTTTTTTAGAGTGAACGAGTAAAATTTCTTCACGGCCTTTGAGGTCTGGCAGGTCCACAATCACTTGTCTGTCGAAACGACCAGGACGAAGGAGAGCCGGATCGAGTACGTCTGCACGGTTAGTCGCAGCCATTACTATGACACCTTCATTCATTTCAAATCCGTCCATCTCGACTAACATCTGATTGAGGGTCTGTTCTCTTTCGTCATGACCGCCACCAAGACCTGCACCACGAAGTCGACCTACCGCATCAATCTCATCGATAAAGATGATACATGGGGCATTTTTTTTCCCTTGGTCAAAGAGATCACGGACTCGTGATGCTCCCACACCCACAAACATTTCTACAAAGTCAGAGCCAGAAATAGAGAAAAAAGGAACACCTGCCTCTCCCGCAACCGCTTTCGCAAGTAAGGTTTTACCAGTTCCTGGAGGACCAACAAGAAGGACTCCTTTCGGAATTCGTGCACCGATGGCTTGGAATTTTTTTGGGTCTTTTAAGAATTCGATAATTTCGAGTAATTCCACTTTTGCTTCATCGCAACCAGCCACATCATTAAAAGTGGTTTTGACTTTTTGATCCACATTCATTTTGGCACGAGATTTACCAAAGGTAAAAGCTTTGTTACCAGATGCTTGGAGTTGGCGCATCATGATGAACCAAATGATACCGAGGGCAAAGAGCCATGGAATGATTCCTGTAACAACACTCCAAAACTTGTTTTCTTCCGTTGATTTCGCTGTAAAACTAAGGCGTGATTTACGAAGTTTTGTCACCAAATCATCGTTCACCTGCGCTACGTTCGTTTTGAAAGGTTTTGGTTTGTTGTCTTTGCTGATTTCTGGAATGTACCAACCTTCAATCAACTCTCGATCAATGATGATTTGTTGTTTTGAGGAAATATCTTTTCCATCTTTCGAGGTAATTTTTCCAATCGGCTTTTTCCCTTCGATGGGTTCCACCATATTCAAAAAATCGGAATAGCTGATTTCGTCGGGTTTACCGGCGAAGTCCTGACCTTTATAAACCGTTGCCAAAATGACAAGGAATACGAGCAAAAATAGAAATACGGTTTTGATGTTTTTATTCATGTAAAGACTTCTCGCTAGTTAGACTGAAATCAAAGGTGATATTTCTGAATCACTTCGTCAATATCCCCCATGGATATGGAACGAATCGCCGCTTCGGCGTCATTGATGATCTGTATCAAGCTCAGGTTCTCCAAAGGCTCAAAATCTTCACGTAAAAATTCTTCCCTTTTTTTTGGATCGAAGGCTGAATTAAGAACGCCGATCCGAATCCGTATAAAATTGGGGGACCGTAATGAGACAGAAACCGAGTTGACCCCAGGGTTGACATCGTTTTCCCCACCTTTAGTGACCACGATTTGGCCGAGATCTAACCCGACATCCTCATGGATGACCACAATGTCTTTTACCTGGATTTTTAAAAAGGAGGCAATGTAGAGAACCGACTCACCGGAAAGGTCACTGAAGGTTTGTGGTTTGAGTAAAACCACTTCGTCACCTTCAAAGTCACCACGACCGATGAGAGATTTCTTTTTCTTCGTTTTGATTTCGATGCCAATGTTGTTTGCAATGACATCTAGAATCTTGAAACCAATGTTAGATCGATTGTTATTATATTTATCGCCAGGATTTCCTAGCCCTACAATTAACTTCATTGGTTCCTAAAAGTTGATCTTATTTCTTTCCAGCTTTTTTCGCTGCTGGTTTGCCCTTGGTTTCTGCTTCCGCTTTTTCAGCGCGTTCAGCAGCAAGGATTGCTTTTGTTTTGCTACAAGAAGCAACAATCGGATCACCATTCATTAGGATTTCCCAAGAAGCAGGGTGAGGAAGTTCGGAAACTTTGATCATATTTCCGATATCAAGACCACTCACATCAATTGTGATCACGTCAGTTAAATCTTCAGGAGTTGACTTCACTTTGATTTCGTGAACGAGGTGTTCGAACTGTCCACCTGCTTTGGAACCTTTTGCAACACCAGTTGTTTTGATTGCCACTGTTGTGAGGATCTTTTTACCAGGAGTTACTTTAAAGAAGTCGATGTGTCGGATCTGACCTGTGTGTGGAAATCTTTGGATTTCTTTTACGAAAACTCTTTCTGTTTTACCATCAAGTTCAAGGTCAATGAGGGTTGCCTTACGGATTCCTGAGTCGATGAGTTTTTGGATTTCTTTTTCGACAACACTTGCCGATTTTGCTTCACCGCTTCCGATGATGTTCGCCGGTACTAAACCTTCCACACGCATTCTTCTTGCAGGACCTTTTCCTTTAGAAGTTCTTGTTTGTGCTTTGATACTGATTTTTTCCATGATTATGTTCCTTAAAGTTATGAAAACAGACTAGAGATTGATTCTTCGTTATGAATCCGCTCGATGGCTTTAGCAAAGAGTGGGGCGATAGAGAGCGTTTTCAAGTGATTTATTTTTTTGCTCTCGGGAATGGCGATAGAATTTGAGAGTACAATTTGTTTGAAGTTGCCTTCATTCAATTTCGTAGGTGCCTCTCCCGAAAGAACACCGTGGGATGCACAACACAATACTGATTTGGCTCCATTTTGGTAGAGGGCCGTCGCAGCTTTTGCAATCGTTCCGCCAGTATCTATCATATCATCAAGTAATAAGCAGTTTTTGTCTTTGATTTCACCAATGACATGCATCACCACAGACTCGTTAGCTTTTGGTCTACGTTTGTCAATGATGGCAAGTGATCCGTTTACCTTCTTTCCGAAGTTACGAGCTCTTTCTGCTCCACCAGAGTCTGGGGAAACAATCACAAGGTCTTCCATACCAAGGGAGTTGATGTACTCCGCAAGGACCGGGGAAAAGTATAAATGGTCTACAGGAATACGAAAGAATCCTTGGATTTGGTCAGCGTGCAGGTCCATTGTGAGAACTCGGTCAGGACCAACAGTTTCGATTAGATCGGCAACCATTCGAGCAGAAATCGGAACCCGTGGTTCTACCTTTCTGTCTTGGCGTCCATAACCATAATAAGGAATAACGGCAGTAATGCGACGTGCAGAAGCTCTTCTTGCTGCATCGATGATGAGTAAAAGTTCCATCAAACTGTCGTTTGCTGGGTAACTTATGGATTGAACCACAAATACATCCCGACCACGAACGTTTTCTTCGATTTTTACAGAGCTTTCTCCATCGGAGAATCTCTTCACAGAGATTTGGCCGTTGGGAATGTTCAGGTGTTTACAAATTTCCTCGGCAAGAGGTCTGTTTGCATTTCCAGAAAATACAACTACTTCGCTGGGATTCATACTCCAACCAACCCTTTATCTATATATTGTTTTGCAAGAGCCAAATCATCAGGAGAATTGATACCGTGACTTTCTAAAGCATTTGCCAAAGTTTTTGCCCCAACTTTTTTTCCTAAAGATCTAAAAATCTTTATTACATCTGTGAGGTAATATTCCTTTTGAGCATTGTCATTACCGATTTGTTTTAAGGCAGTAAAAAGATCTTCCGTAGTAAAACAGTAGGTTCCTGTGTTCACTTCATTGACGACTTTTTCTTCGGGGGTGGCGTCTTTTTCTTCTACGATGCGTAAAAGGCTGCCATCATCAGCAGAACGAATGATGCGACCGTAACCTGTAGGGTTTTCCATTTTGGCTGAGAGAACAGTCGCAGAATATCCGTTTTCTTTATGGAGGTCTATGAGTTCAGAAAATGATTTTGCTGAGATTAGGGGTGCATCACCACAGGCAACGATCGTGTATCCCGTGTAAGGTGCAAGTGCGGGTTCGGCCGAAAGGACAGCGTGTCCTGTTCCCAATTGTTCAGTTTGCTCGGCAAATTCTACACCAGAGAATGATTTTGCGATATCTGTAACGATATCTTTGCGGTAACCGACAACCACGATTTTTCGTTTGATGCCGGCAGATTCGATATTGCGAAGAACGTGAAGTAAAAGTGGAGATTCGTTCAGTACAACCGCAACCTTGGGAAGCTCACTCTTCATTCGAGTTCCTTTCCCCGCCGCCAAAATAACAGCAGTTACAGTATTATGTAGGTTCATCGTTCGTTCTATCGGATCTTTTAAAACTGGCTGGCCTGCTAGGATTCGAACCTAGGGAATGGCGATACCAAAAACCGCTGCCTTACCGCTTGGCTACAGGCCAGTTTCTAAAAAGAGAACGTTCGAAATTCCATATCGGGGAATCGATCGGAGACAATGCGTTGGGCTTCGTCTCTCTCTCTATCTGAAGGATAAATGCCATAAAAGCAAGAACCCGAACCCGATAAAGAAGCATAGACTGCTCCCGACTCATAGAACCCTAATTTCAATTCCTTTAGTAAGGGTTGGGTCTGAAAAGCGATTTTTTCAAACTCGTTCTCGAGCCTGTTTTGCAGGTATGCCCAATCCCCGACCTGAAGACTTCGAATTAAATCCTCTGCCAGAGATTTCCATACTTCGGAACCATAGGGTTTTTGTAAACTTTTTTGAAGGCCTAAATACATAGATGCTGTAGAAAGTCCGAAGGGAGGAATGGCCAAAATTCCAGAGCCTTTCGCTACAGATAGGGGTTCCAAGACCTCCCCGATCCCAGTCACATAACAAGCCGAGGATTGCAAAAAAAAGGGGACATCCGCACCGATGGATTTTGCCAAGGGGATCTCTTCTTCTTTCGAAAGATGGGTCCAAGGGAAGAGTTCTTTTAGGAAAAGGCCCGCATTGCTACTCCCACCTCCGATTCCTCCTTCGGGTGGTAGGTATTTTTGTAAATGGATGGAGATAGAAACGGGTTCTCGCAAGTACGAAGTTAACTTTTGGAAGGTTTTGTAGAGAATGTTTCGGGTGAGATCTCCCCTTTCCGAAACTTCTTCGAATTTTTCACGCCGATAACCGAGGAGATGGTTTTCAGAAACTAAATGGAAACTTGACGTTTGGCTTTCCAGGAGAGGAGTGATTTGAATTTCCATGGGATCGCCAAAACTAATGGGAACAAAAACGCTGCGAATTTCGTGAAGGCCGTCTTCCCGTTTGTAGGGAAT
Source organism: Leptospira vanthielii serovar Holland str. Waz Holland = ATCC 700522 (assembly GCF_000332455.1). GTDB lineage: Bacteria > Spirochaetota > Leptospiria > Leptospirales > Leptospiraceae > Leptospira_A > Leptospira_A vanthielii. Next base: position 96,907 of record NZ_AOGY02000014.1, read on the forward strand.
CATCAAACCAATGTTAATCTTTCCCTTTGCAATGGACTTCAAGGAAACCATTCCTAAGACTGTGCGTGAAGATTCGGTTTTGAAGGTGCTATGGATTGTAAGTGGAATTGGATGGAGTTTTTTAATTCTATCGGTTCCGACACCAATACAGAGGTTCCGTATCCTAAGACGGTTTGGACAAACCAGTTTTCATCTCGAATCGGAGCTTGGAATTCTCGGTAGAGAGTATCCCCAATTTGTTTTTGGTCTCCCGTTGGTTTTAAGATTAGTTTCATTCCTAAATGGTAAGACGCAGAATCAGTGATCCATAATTTTGCAAAGTCTTTGTTTTCGGAATCGGCACCAAACAGTTGTTTAAACCCTTCTAAAAATTCCCCTGCGGTATCAGGTAAGTTCGGGTATGTTGTATCAGTAATCTCAATGTCCAAAATATAATCTAAACGAAAGGATCGGAATTCTTCTTTGATTAGGTCATAAGCCAAAAGGTAAGAATCATTTTCTTCCCAGAGGAGCCAAGGTGCAAGTGTTCTTGTTTCCTTTTCCCGAGTATCTCGCTTCCAGTAAACAATTGTTAGTATTTTTTTTTCACCAATTGCTTTTACTATGGTTTCTTTCGATTTTTGATACGGAGACCAATCACCCGAAGGAATCACTGAATCAATTTTACTTAAGATAGAATGATTGAGTGCGGAATCTTCTTTAGTTTTTTGTGTAACTAAAAGTGATCTGAGGAGGGACCATTCTTTTGGGGAAAGGGGGAGTGCGGAATCTACAGCAATAGGGAGTCGGATTTTTACCTTCTCCCCATCAAAATCTAGATCCACAGCATCGGTGGGTGAATAAGGATACATCTCAATCATATACAACTCACCCAAATCTTTTTTGAGTGAAGCGATGGATTTGTGTCCCGTTACGCTTTGAATTTCTTCTAATCCAAGACCTTCTGGATGAGAAGCCAGAAGGCGGATTAAATTTAATTTGGAAGCGGCCCGAAGAGTGGATGGATTCATTATGCTTCTAGAATTACTTTTAATTCCTTAGCATTTGAAGCACATAATGATTGTTTTTCGATGTTTTTTGCCTTTAGGTGTCCGCCAGTGAGTCTTTGGCTGACCACACTTGGCCCAAAGTCAATGATTGTGTTTATGGCACTGTCATTAAAAATTGGTGCGATCGCCAAATCCCAGTAAAGTGGCTCAATCAATACCATCTTAAATAGGATGTCACGAAGGTTTCCATCTTTTTGCAAGTTGTGACCATCAAAGATGCTATAGACAGGAACTTTTAAATCAGCACCAGTATAAGGAAATGGAACGACCGATGCATCTTCTGTATTGAATTTGTCGAGGGATGTTTCCATAAATGGGCAGTGGAAAGGTGCTGTTGTTTTTAAATAAACAAATTTGAATTTTTTCTCATCCATCTCTGCTTTCCATTGTTTACGGAAGGCAAGAAGGGAAGAAGGAAGTGCCGAAAGAATCATGGAATCAGGAGTGTTATAAAGAGAGATAAAAACTGTGTCTTGGCCTTTGAGTCCAAGAGAGTCGTTTGTTTTTTTCACTCTTTCTTCTAATTCATCTTTAGTGTAACCAATCACGGCAACCATAGGAGCTGGATTTTTATCACCGTTTGCTTCGTTTTCTTTTACGATCTCTTCCGAAACAACAAAGTTAGGATACACTTTTTGGCCATTAAATCCAAGATAAAAAACAAATTTTAAAAAGTCGGAGTATGCTTTTAAAAAATCAGACCCGTCTTTTCCAAGACCAACAAGAGCCGAAGCAATGACCCCTTGGCTATGTCCACTGAGGGCTCCCGTTGCTTTGATGAGTTCCGCTGTTGGGTAACCACGTTTGGAAACCAAAACATAGTTTGCAATTTGAGTCATAAAAATTCCCGGCACGGAGATGGGTGCGCGAGCTAAGTAATCTTCCGAAGGAGCGCCGTCTGGATTTTCAATCCAAGATTTGAAATCAAATCCTTCATTCAAAAGAGGACTTTTGCCATCACGGGTTGCAATTTCAGCGATAGTTTTGAAACTTGTTTCGAAAAATTCTTTGAGTTCTGGTTCTGCATACAATTTTACGAGTTCTTTTAGATAAGGTGAACCCTGTCCCCCAAATTGAAGGAAAAATTTTTGAGAATTTTGGAGGGTAGCAGTAAGGAGTTTGGCCGATGTCATTTAATCTTCCTGAGATGTGATTTTTCTGTTACCGTACAGATCGGACTTCCTAGAACAAGGAGAAAATTCCGTAAGGAACCAGGGCAGGAAACCCCAGTTTTTTTAGTGTAGTTGCTTGAATTACGCGGCTTTGCTTTGTTCTAGATTGGATTTAATGCGTTCGTGGTCTAGGGCAAGGAGGACAGTATTTTCGAAATAGGTAGAAAAATCGATTCTTCCGGAAGAATAGTCTTCATGGAGAAGGGCTAAAAGAAGATAGAACATAGGTCCTCCTGGTGGTTCCGAATCTATCAATGTGACATAATTCGGAAAGTCTTTTTCGGTCAAAGAGTTACAATGAGTGTCGGTAAGTCTCGGAAATTTTGAAGGAAAATAAACGAAGGTAGTGAGATTCGGGATTTCCTCTTTACAAAACCCTGTTTTCTAGTTTCTTACGAGCCTATGTTCGTAACCCTTTCCCCCATCGATTATCTCATCCTTTTGGTCTTCATTGGGTTTATGGTTGTGATCGGGGCCTTGTTAAAGAGATCTATGAACCAATCGAGTGATTTCCTTCTTGCGGGCCGAATGATCCCCAGTTGGATTACGGGAATTGCTTTTATCTCGGCCAATATTTCCGCCTTAGAGTTGTTAGGGATGAGTGCCAGTGGGGCAGAATATGGTTTTTTAACCTTCCATTTTTACTATTTGGGTGCGATTCCAGGAATGATCTTTCTTGGGATCTTTATGATGCCCTTTTATTATTCCTCAAAAATCAGAAGTGTCCCGGAATATTTACGGTATCGTTTCAATAGACCAGCCCATTTAGTCAACTCACTGATTACCTTACTATCACTTGCACTTGGCTCTGGAATTTATCTTTATTCTTTGTCTTTGGTGTTCGAAACGATGTTTGGTTGGAATCCCCATCTTTCCATTTTGTTTAGTGCGGGTATTGTACTCATTTATACTTACTTTGGGGGACTCAGTTCTTCTATTTATACAGAGGTGATGCAATTTTTTCTAACCGTTCTTGGTTTGTTCCCACTTGTGATTATCGGCCTAGTAAAGTTAGGTGGTTGGGATGGGCTTATGCAAAAAATTCCGAATTCACACAAACATATGTGGCAGGGGCTTGTGAATGGACAAAATGAACTTGGTTGGGATTTGTTAAGTGTAACGGTGGGGCTTGGTTTTGTATTATCCTTTTCGTATTGGACTTGTGGGTTTACTGAAGTGCAGCGGGCCATGGCGGCAAAAGATTTTCGAGCCGCAAGAAGGACTCCTCTTATCGGAGCAATGTTTAAATTATTTTTACCATTTTTAACAGTGATACCGGGATTAATTGCCTTAACAGAATTTTCAAAAGAGATGAATGGGGAATACAATAAAAGTTTTTTGATATTACTCAAAAACTTTTATCCCTCGGGGATGTTAGGTCTTGGAACGACAGCACTCCTTGCCGCCTTTATGGCGGGTATGTCTAGTTCTATCACCGCCATGAATACTATCTTTACTTATGATATTTATCAAACCTATATCAACAAAGACAAAGAAGATAAGGATTATTTAAAGATCGGAAAACGTTCCACTATGTTTGCTATCGTTTTCGCCATTTTTGCTTCTTACATTGCTATACAATTTGAGAATATAATGAACTATATCCAACTACTGTTTTCTTTTTTTAATGCACCTCTCATTTCGATATTTTTGCTCGGGATGTTTTGGAGGCGGGCTTCCGCTTGGAGTGCTTTTTATGGAATGATCCTCGGAACATCAAGTGGCCTCGTTCATTTTATCCTATATTCATTCGATATCATTTATTACAAATCGGAGATGGTTTCTAATTTTTATGGAGCCATTTACTCTGGTTTGGCTTGTTTTCTAACTATGGTGATTGTGAGTTATATAGAAAAGGACGATCTCACAAAGGATCTACACGGACTCGTTTATTCCGATAGAGATATGACAAATTCATTTTGGGATCCAAGAATTTTAGCCTGGGGAGTTGGACTCATTGTCCTTCTTGCAGGCTTTAATATCATTTTTGCATAAAGATTTATACGTACGTAATAAAATAGTAATTGAATGCGAGTTTAATGATACTATGTTTGTTGCAGTATACACTAAGACTATGAAACCAAATCATTATACAGAAATCCCAGCCACATTTGAGGTCCAATTGGAACATCTAAAGGATTATGATTCTAAAAAGCATATCAGTGCAAGGGGAATCATGTTTTACCATCCTTATGACATTGAAGTGCCTTCTATATTGAAAGTTTCCTTAAAAATGATTTCTATGACAGGTTCTGTTGACTTTCTTGTGAAAACTTTGAAGTGCGAAAAAATGGGAAACGAACCTTTGTATGAGATTCATTGTAATTTTTATGACACAAATGCTGAGAAAGAAGACGAAGTGTTAGGTTTTATCAGCAGTTACTAAATTCGCATATTAAAAATAAACGATTAGAGAGTTCCTCCCTTTTCGATGAGATACAAAAAACTGTCCTCAGAAAAGGATTTGTCTTTGGGTCCATACTGCATAAGCCACCGAGTGGGTGGCAAAAAACCCTCAGTTTTTAATGCATATCCTCCACCTAACGATGCCCCAATGACCGAACGAAGTTCGAAATGTAAATGGGCAGGATAATTTCCCCCTGCATCGCCAATGGTTCCAATCCATTCCGTTTTTTTCACCAATTGTCCTGGTTCCACATCAATGGTGTGTAGGTGGGCATAAACTGTTTCTAAAAACCAAAAATCTCCATTGCCCACATTATGATGGTGTACGATCCGAACCACTTTCCCCCAACCCCCACCGTAGTCAGCGATCTCCGAAACCACACCATTTCCAAACGCATAGACAGGGGCGGCAAAGTCGCTATCGCCACCAGTAACGGAATTCCAGTCTTCTCCCAGGTGTTTACGGCCACCAAACTTTCCATTTTCAGCCCCAAATTTTTGCGCTAAGTAATAACCTTCGGCATACTTTCCCCCTACAGGGAATTCAAAATCTGTGGCCTGGAAGGAAGGATAGCGTTTTAGAATGGGATAAGGGTCTGTGGTTCGAACTTCTCCAGAAGATTCCATCCATCCGAAAAGTGGATTTCCTTGGTAGGAGTAACCTTTGGATACACAACCTATCCCAAGGAGTGAAAGACAGGTTGTGAGGAGGAAACTAAAAATTTGGTTATTTGCGGACCAATTTCTTTTTGTGCGTTTTGGAAGATTCATGACGGACTTCCGAAAACAATCCCGCCCGTGCTTCGATTGGCAAATGGTTTCCGAGTTTTTCGGATCTTTTTTTACCAGCTTTCATTTCCTCTTTCATATTATAAATGAAGGTATCGTAATCCACTTGGATGGTATGGCGTGTGCTACTCACATACCTTTTTTTCATATCCGCTTGGTCCTTTTCTATGGCCTTCTCCATATCTTCTTTGGAAGGCAACACATAATTTCCCGTGAGATATTGTGCGATCCATTTTCCTTGGCATTCTGCCAGTGGCATGATAGCACCTAACGGTTGCATAAGACCGACAAAAAACAAATCTTTGATTCCGGGTTTCATCATTTTATAAAATAGCGGGATGTAGTTATTGGGTGCAGATAAAAAATCTTCCTCAAAAAAAGGAAACTTGATATTGTATCCCGTGCAATAGATAAGAACATCTGCTTCTTCTTCAGTTCCATCGGCAAAGGCAATTTTTTTACCTTTGAGTTCGGTGATCACTGGTTTTGGTTTGATATCACCTCGTCCAAGCCTTACCAGTAAATCTTGTGAGATGGTAGGGTGAGCCGATCCAAACTTATGATCTGGTTTTGGCAAACCAAAGTCTTCCATTTTCCCTACACCAAAACGAATGAGTAGGTGAGCGAGTGTTTGTTGGATAAAAAACGGAACCCAATGTGGTGTATACTCGGTTAGTTTATCCAATGGTTTTCCAAATAGATAGTTGGGGATGACATAAGCGCCGCGTCTGGCCGATAAAAATACTTTTTTAGCAACACCGGGTCTGGAAAGTTCCACAGAGATATCCATTGCACTGTTACCCATTCCAAGAACTACGACATTTTTTCCCTCACAATTAACAGGTGTTTTTGGGTCAACATAGGAGTGGGAATGTATGATCTGGCCAGAAAATTTTCCAGGAAAGGCAGGATCGGGCCAACGTTCACTCCAGTGATGTCCATTTGCTACAACTAACACGTCGTAGTATTTGATAGGTCCTTTTTCGGGAGTGATTTTCCAAATTCCCTCTTCGGTTCGCTCCGCTTTTTTCACACCATTTTTAAACTGAATGTGTTTTCTGAGTCCAAAGTGGTCTACAAAAGATAAAAAGTATTTTTGAATGGGTTCGTGGTTTGGATAATCGGGATAGTTGGTTGGCATGGGATAGTCACGATATTCCATCCGATCCCTATGAGTATTGATATGAAGAGACTTATAAATATTACTCAGGCCATTGTCATTTTTATAACGCCAGTTACCTCCTACATCACTTCCTTTTTCATAACAATCAAAGGGAATCCCATGTTCCTTCAATGATTTAATGATTGTTATACCGGAGGATCCAGCGCCAATTACACAAACTTTAGGAAGTGCCATAGTATTTCTCTCGCTATCGAAACAGGTTTACGTTCGGGTGAAATGGTTAGTATAGAGAACATCGTTATCAAGAAGATTTTGGGACTATTTTTAAAAAAAGTGTGACATCTAACTTTTTCTGAAACGAGCAAGAATGTTGCAATTAAATTGCATTGAAAGGATAGGTTGGGAAACCTTGGTCTTTCCCTCGCGGCTTTTTAGATTGGTACCGTAAATTCGTATTTAATTAAAGTTTGTATAACCAAATCCTAGAATCATTTAAGAATATGAGAAATAATATGAAAACAGAGAAAACAATTGCAGTATTTTTATTAACGTTTGTTTCACTTTTAACAAATATTTCCTGCTCTTCCTTTAGCTTGCAATGCGCCAATTGTTATTTGAGCGATGCTTATCAAGACAAAAAAGCCTTGGAATTGTTAAGGGCTGTTGTGAACGGTGATAGTCAAAAAATTGCAAAACTGGTGAAAGAAGGTGCGAGCCCTAATCATTTGGAAGAAGGAAAGGTGCCTATACTTATTTGGGCAATTTGTGCAAATAGTTTAGATGGATTTGAAGCACTTTTGATAGCAGGTGCGGATCCGAATTTAGGAGGTACTGGATATGGAAAAGGTAATGGGGAGGGGTTTGGTAACGGTATGTTCAAGAAGCGTCAAGGAATTCGTATTGCCGGTAGCAGTTCAATAAAAAGCGGTTGGTCGGCAATGGTGTTTGCATCAGCATTTCAAAATTCTGACTTTTTGAAATTGGCAATTCAATATGGAGGAGAACTGAATTCATTTAAAGGTGATTCAGGAAGTTTTCCGTTATTAGTTGCATCTGAATATGGCCAACTAGAAAATATTAAGATATTAATTAAAGCAGGGGCAGATATAAATGCACATGATGAGAAATATAACTATTTAACCGCACCAATTTTGTCGATTGGGATTTTTGCTCGTTATGATATAGCCATTTGGCTGCTTGAAAATGGGTATAACTATAACTTAGAAAGTTTAGCATATGCAGCTGAATCACGAATGGTTAACAAAGAGATTCAGCCTGAAAAAGAAAAGTTAATTAAGATGTTCGAAGCTCGAGGTGTAAAATTTCCTGACCCAAAGGGTAAAATTGCAGGAGAAGTTAAGAGAAGGAAAATTCCTGAAGAAGATATAATGGATATTGTATATGGGAAAAAATCAGTTTTGGATTATCCTGAACTAAAGCAGGGAAATAATTAGATTGCCCTGAGCTTCGCAAAGACTATGTTATGCGAATCTATTATTTTATTAATTCTTTTTGTGTCGTAAAATGAGGATGGGAACTTCGGAAGGACAATTAAATCTAAGAGGTAGGATTGACCATCCAATTCCACAATGAAGAGATCAATGGATTCTGTATGAGGTGTATCAGCAGATTCAGGATTGTGCGCAAGAGCAATTTTAAATTGTTTTGGATCAGTGTGTTTGAATATCTGATCGATAGGAATGTGGTCTTCCCAAAAATCTCCTAGTCCACCAATGATGATTTTCTCATCGCCTCGTTTGATTTCTAATGATTTATTTCGTATGGATTTTTTACTCTCCTCTAATAAACGAAGAGAAAGCAAATGATTTACCCAGTGGTCATGATTTCCATTCACGAAAACTTCCGCATCTTTGCCTTTTAGAAGTGGAAGCAATTTCCAAATCTGAACCAACTCTTCGTCAAAATTTCTTTTTTTTACGTAATCACCAATCCCAACTATTAGATCAGGATTTTGTTGATTGGTGGATTCAATGACATACCGAATCCAGAATTCAGGGTTAAGAAAACCATAATGTAAGTCTGATACCACTGCGATTTTATACCCATCGAAACTCTTGGGTATTTTTGTGGATTCAATATCGTAAATGGGAAAACGAACGTAATAACGCTCAAGAAAGAATGAATTAAATAAAAGAACGAAGAGAGAAACGAGTATGAATTTAATTTTTTTTTCAAAGGCATAATTGGTAAACTCAACTTCGTCTCGTTTGATTAAATTCTCACTGATCAAATAAAAGCCAAGGGATTCATAAAATGGACTTGCTGTGATATTCACATAGGAGATCTGTTTTTGAATTTTAAGAGTCTTCTGAAAAGTACAAGCTTTTTGCAAATTTCAACGTATCAAATGATTCATGCCAATTCATAAATCTCATAATATAAGATTCTCCATTATGTAAAAAAATTTGAATCCATCGAGCATTGTTTATATTATAACCTTTAACTGAAAAAAGTAGGATAACAAATTTATCATTCCTAATTAAAAAAAATTTTCCATCATAATGCGAAAGATTTAGTAAGAGTTTTTTTCTGAAGTTTAATAGTTCTACCCTAGAATGAATATCCATATTTTGGAAAAGATCCTTATTGGTTAAAACTTCAGTTAATGCCTCTAGGCAATCTAAGCGAATTTTTCTTAAACTTTCGCAAAAGTTGTTTTTTTGAGAATGTAACCGAAAGATTATTTTGTTCACTTTGTCTTCGCAATCGTTTACATAATCTCCTTGAATTAATTTTCTACGTTCGCACTTTAACCCTTCCAAAGTGCCATCTTTACTAATCTGTTTAGAAGTTTCTGACTTATTAATCTGATAATAAAGTATTGAGTCAATTTCTAGTTCCTCATTGTCTTCTACAAGGGTATCATGATTTTTAAGTAGTTCACTTTTACAAGAAGATACTAAGAGCAAAATAATTAAGAAAAAAGTATTTCGAAATCCCATTATAATTTGCATTATTCAATGCTATCTCTCGAGAAAAACTCTGAAATAAATAACTTATTTTCCTTGTGACATATCCAGAAAATCCTTCACATCTTTTTCTCCACTGGAAATTTGGATCTTTGTAATTTTTCCCTCTTTCAGTTGCATCATTGTCACCGATCCTTTGGTTCTGGGAAAAGGATCTGCAAGTTTTTCTTCTCTCACCAAACGAAGAGTATACGGATAAGATTTCATTTTAGGTAGGGCAACAAATTTGGAGATAAGAAAAGGCATTCTATGGATGTCAGATACAAGCACGGCTTGTTTGGATTCCAAATACCCTTTTCCTTCTTTTTCTAAAATCGGGTGGATGATTTTACTGGCATCCATATCGGCGATAAACAAAACTTTTGTGGTATCTGCAAGGATTGGACTTGGTTCCTCCCACTGGTTTGTATAATTGATTACGGGAAGTGGATTTCCAACCACTAAAGTGGGAGAAACTGGTTCTTCCGCATGGAGAGTCAAAGATGATGATAAAATTAGAACAACGAAGGATAACGTGTTGGATCTAAAGTAGGTTTTCATTTTTGAAGAGAACATATTGTTTGTTAGTTGGTTATTCAGTGGAAACATGGTTTGAAAGTGGTCGTTAAAAACGAACCTTCTCCTAAAGACGGTATAAATATTCTAAAACTTGTTCTTTTGTCATCTTACTGGCGTTAGAGAACTCTCCCCCTTTTGTAGAGGTAAGAATATTCCCTGTTGGGTCAATCACAACCAAAGCTGGAATTCCATTTTGGATGGGATTTCCAAGTTTGTCATTTAGACTTAAGTTTTTGTCGAAGCGACCCACATCTACCTTGAAGAGAAGAAAATTTTGAGTGAGGAGAACCTTTGGTTCGGGCTCCTGAAAAATAAGATCTAAGGCACGACAATCAGGACACCAATCGGCCCCGAAAACCACAATGAGTTTGCGGTTTGAGTCTTTGGCGATAGCCAAACTTTCTTCGTATTGGGAAAGTATTATGTCACCTTGTTTGGAACAACGAGAAAGGTTAGTGAGAGAAAATCCAAAGAGTAGGAGAAAGAAAAGAATTCGAAACTTACGTTCCATAAAAAGAGCGGAAGGAAACTTCCGCCTGTCTTATTTCTTAGCGATTTCTTTAAGGATTTCTTGTCTTTTTTTATCTTTATCGATATGGGAAAGAGACAACCAATCGCGTTTCAATTGTTTTTCTGAAACACCTTTGAAGGTTGCATATTTACCGAGAATTTTTGCTGTTTTTGCGTTCATGCCAACCAGATTCTTTTGCCACCCCTTTCTGTCAATGCGAACCTGATGGTTGCTGTTTCATCCTTGACCCCTAAACTCTTTACGAAACATAGTAAAGTGCAAGAAATCCAAAGACCCTATGAAATCACAGCTACCTGACCGTTACGATCCCGAATCCGTAGAGCCCAAATGGATACAAACCTGGGAAGAAAAAAAAACCTTTGCCCCTGACTCTTCTCGCAAAGAAACTTTCTCGATCGTTATCCCTCCACCAAACGTAACTGGGAACTTACACATTGGGCATGCACTCAATCATACCATCCAAGACATCATCATTCGTATTGAACGTAAAAAAGGAAAAAATGTAGTTTGGGTTCCTGGAATGGACCATGCCGGAATTGCAACACAAGTGGTTGTGGAACGGGAGCTTGCCAAAGAAGGGAAGTCACGAACCGATTTTACTCGGGAAGAATTTATAGAAAAAGTTTGGGAATGGAAAGCTCATTCGGGTGGAATCATTGCCAAACAACAACGGTTACTCGGTGAATCAGTCGACTGGTCACGGGAAAGATTTACTTTTGATGAAGGTTTATCAAAAGCAGTCATCAAAGTATTTCGCAGTTTGTATGATGAAGGTTTAATTTATCGCGGGGAAAGGATCATCAACTGGTGCCCTGTTACCAAAACTGCCATCTCTGACATTGAAGTAGAATACAAAGAAAAACAAGGCAAACTCTATCATATAAAATATCCGAAAGCTGAATTTAAATCCAAAGATCCCAAAACTCTAACTAAAGACGAATACATCGTTGTAGCGACCACAAGGCCCGAAACGATGTTTGGTGACGTAGCGGTCTGTGCCCATCCAGATGATGTGCGTTATGCGACCTTAAAAGATAAGTTTGTTTTTCTCCCGATTGCAGGAAAAGAAATTCCCGTTTTATTTGATACCTTTGTGGATAAAGAATTTGGATCGGGACTTGTCAAAATCACACCAGCTCATGACATCAATGACTATGAAGCGGGACTTCGTTTGCATTTAACTCCTATCAATATAATGAATTTGGATGGGACACTCAACGAACATGCAGGTAAGTACAATGGACTCGACCGGTTTGAAGCTCGCAAACGTGTTGTGGAAGAACTTGAGGCAAACGGTTATATAGAAAAAATAGAAACACATATTCATAGTGTGGGCCACAACCAAAGAGGTGGGGCTGTCATAGAACCGCTGTTATCGACTCAGTGGTTTGTAAAAATTGAATCATTAGCAAAACCTGCGATTGAAGTGGTAAAAACGGGAAAGGTCCAGTTCCAACCCAAAATGTGGGAAAAAACCTACTTTGAGTGGATGGAAAACATTCGGGATTGGTGTATTTCTCGCCAACTTTGGTGGGGACATCGTATCCCCGCTTATTATGCACCAAACGGAGAAATGGTGGTCGCCGAATCCATCGAGGAAGCGGTATCACTTTTTTCTAAAAAAGGAATTTCTGTTACAAGAGAGACCATCAAACAAGATGAAGATGTTCTTGATACTTGGTTTTCTTCGGGACTTTGGCCGTTTACTGTATTCGGTTGGCCTGATAATTCTGAAGAACTTAAAAAATACTATCCTACCTCCGTTTTAGTCACCGGCTTTGATATTATTTTCTTCTGGGTGGCACGGATGATTATGAACGGCCTGAAATTTATGGATGATGTTCCCTTCCAAAAAGTTCTCATCCATGGCCTGGTTCGTGATAAAGATGGAAAGAAGTTCAGTAAATCTTTGGGGAATGTAGTCGATCCTTTGGATATGATGAGTAAATACGGAACGGATTCGTTTCGTTTTTTTCTCGCGGCAGTATTACCGGAAGGAAAAGACATCCTTTTCGACGAATCCAGGTTAGATGGTTATCGTTCCTTCTGTAATAAAATTTGGAATTCGAGTCGGTTTATTTTTATGAACTTACCGGAAGAGTTCACGGCCAAAGAACCAGACATCTCTACTTTAGAAGATACTGACCTTTGGATTTTGAATGAGTTTGATCGTATGTTATCTCGTTACGAAAAAGCATACAGTGATTATCATTTTTTTGAAATGGCAAATTCCATTTATGATTTTGTATGGGGATCTTTTTGCGATTGGTATTTGGAACTCACCAAAGCTCGTGTGTATGGAAATGTAACACCCGAATCACAAGAAAAAGCACGACTGGTTCTTATTAGCGTATTAAAAAAATCACTCGGGCTTTTGCATCCCTTTATGCCTTTTATCACGGAAGAAATTCACTCTTTACTTGAGACAACCGAACTTGCAAAAACAGAATTTCCAAAGGCCTATGGGGTTTCTGATTCGGCACCAGCTGTGGTTCGGATGGAGCTTGTTCGTGAGATCATTACTAAGATTCGTAATATGCGAGCTGAACTCGGGGTCAAACCTGAGAAAAAATGTAAGGTGATTCTCAAGTGTAATCACAAAGAATTAAAAGAGATGATGGAAAGAGAAATTAAATCCATCCTGCAACTTTCGAAAGCAGAGAGTTTAGAGTTTATTGATTCTTATGAAGCAAAAAATACAGATTCTGTAGGTGCATTTTCGATTGGCGAAATTTTTCTTCCATTAGAAGGTATTTTTGATTTTGAAAAAGAAAAACAACGATTGGAAAAAGAGAAAAAACAAATCCAATTGGAAATGGAAAAGTTGGAAAATAAAATCAACAATCCAGCCTTCTTAGAAAAAGCAAAACCTGATGTCGTAGAAAAAGAAAGAGAAAAGTACAATACTTGGAAAGAGAAACTAGATAGTACGGTAAGGGCTTTAGAAAAAATTGGAACATAAATTTAGAGTTTTACTCATTGGAAGTGGCGGAAGAGAACACGCGTTAGCGGATTCTATCTCAAAATCAGAATCTTTGCAATCCCTTCGGGTATTTCCAGGAAATGGTGGATTTTCGAAAGAGATGCTCGTGGATTCATCTGAAATTTCGATCACTGATAAAACTAAATTTTTTGATTATATAAAATCATCGGGAACAAACCTCGTGATTGTAGGTCCAGAAGATCCACTCGTAAATGGACTCTCTGATTGGTGTGCGGAGATAAATATCCCCTGTTTTGGACCTTCTGCGTATTGCGCACAAGTCGAAGGAAGTAAACATTTTGCAAAAGAAATGATGAAACGAGCCAAAGTTCCAACGGCCTCATTTGCTGTGTTCACTGATCATGAGTCTGCTTGGAGTTACGCACAAAAAGAAATTTTGCCTTTAGTGGTCAAAGCGGATGGCCTTGCTGCGGGAAAAGGGGTCACTGTTGCCTTTGAGATAAAGGAAGTCAAGCAGGCGTTAGACGAAATATTCTTAGAATCGAAATTTGGCGAAAGTGGAAATAAAGTAGTTTTGGAATCCTTTTTAGAAGGAGAAGAAGCGTCCCTTTTTGTCATCACCGATGGAGAAAGGTATATGTGCCTTCCTGCAGCCCAAGACCACAAACGCGCGTATGACGGAGACATTGGCCCTAACACTGGGGGAATGGGTGCCTATGCACCGGCACCGATTGTCACCGATGTTGTTCTTTCAAAAGTGAAGGAACAAATCATTGAACCAATGTTAGCTGATTTTCGGACTTCGGGCCATCCCTACAAAGGACTTTTATACGTTGGGCTTATGATTACCAAAGAAGGAATTCCAAATGTAGTGGAGTTCAATTGCCGTTTTGGGGATCCAGAAACGCAGTGTGTCCTTCGCCTGTTAGATGAAGACATATTACCTATTTTTTATGCATCAGCAACGGGAACCCTTCCTGAAAGAAATTTGAAATTAAAGGAAGGTTCTTCTGCTGTCGTAGTTCTTGCGGCAAAAGGATATCCGGATTCGCCCACAAAAGGAATGTCTTTAGAGATACCATCTAACGAAGGGAATGTGGTCGTGTATCATGCGGGAACCAAACGCCAAGAAACTCAAATTTTAGCAAATGGGGGAAGGATTCTCGGAATCACTTCTTTCGGTATTTCTTTAAAAGATGCCATTAGCGATTGTTATTCGTTCCTTACAAAAATCAAAGCCCCCGATACCTTTTATAGAAAAGACATAGGTAGGAGAGCCCTCTAGTGCCGTTTAGTATCTCTGGAAATTTTAAATATTGTGAACGTACAAACCTTCGCAATTTTGAAAAACATCTAGGGATTATTTTGTCTGAAAATCAAACTCAACTCCAACAACATCTCATGATTCGTAGGGCCCTTCAGAATTTAACTGGTTCTGTCAGTGTTCTTTCGGGACTCAGTCGTCAGGAATTATTGTCTTTTATTTTTATTCTCACGCAGTTCGGTGATATCATCCGTTCAGAAACTCCACCGGAATATCTTCTGTTAGAATCGATTCCTTATGTGGTGGAATGGATGAAAGGCCATTATATGATCCCTATAGAGATCTTAGAGCACTTAGCCCATGAACGAATCTTCAAAGACCAAGGGTATTTGTTTGCGCTCATCCCAGCTTTATCCATTAAAGAAAAAAAATCATGGATTCGTTGGATCGGAGTGGACTTTGAAAAAGGTGGGGATCGGGATTTAAATTTCGAAATTTATTCGCAGTGCCGTGTATTGCAAAAACCATTTCTCGGAAAGTCACTGGTCCAAGAATCCGAAATTCGTTTGGAACAAATTTGGCCTCGTGGTAAAAATGAATGTATTGATTGGTTTTATAAAGGGCTTTCTACATTTTATTATTCCATGGAAGAGATGAGTCGAAAGGAAAAAGATCCTTTTTTACTTCATGTCATCGAACTCATTAAATCAGGTAAGTTTATACTCAAACGTTTGCCTGATAGTTATGGAAAAGAATCTAGTTATTCTCTGGTGGGGACAGTTGAAGGTAATACTCCGCAGCTTAGAGAAACTACATTCCAATGGGAAGTGGAACGACTTCGTAAAGATTCTTTATTTTAAACTTCCGTTTCGGTTTTACTATTATGGATAGATCACTAAAAGACTTAAAAAAACAAACATCAGAAATGATTGAATCATTTCAAACGTATTGGGCGGCTCAAAATTTCCAAGAAGACTATGACCGTTTATCATCACTCATTGAAAAAGCAAACGATCCAAAATTATGGGACTCACCCGATCATGCAAAAACAGTAACTCAAAAACGTAACGAGTTACAATTAAAACTGGATCCTTGGTTGGAATTAAAAAAAGAACTTATTGATTTTCCTGATTTGATTGAACTCACATCAGAAGAAATGGGCGAGGCAGGTTTAAAATCTTTAAATGATGATTTTGATCGAATGTTCGAAGCCTTCGAAAACTTGCAAATGTTAGATGCACTTGCAGGTAAAGATGATGGGAAGGCTGCCTTTATCAATATCCATCCTGGGGCCGGTGGAACAGAATCTCAAGACTGGGCTGATATGTTACTCCGAATGTATACCAGGTTTTGTGAACAAAAAGGATACCGTGCGGAACTTGTAGATTACCAACCAGGGGAAACAGCTGGAATCAAAAACGCCACGCTTTACATCCAAGGTGATCATCCTTTCGGATATTTAAAATGTGAATCAGGAGTGCACCGCTTGGTGCGAATTTCTCCCTTTGATTCCAATAAACGAAGACATACATCCTTTGCCTCTGTGTATGTGACACCAGAAGTTGATGATGATATCCAAGTGAACATCGAAGAAAAAGACCTTCGAGTGGATGTGTATCGGTCTTCCGGGGCTGGGGGACAACACGTAAACACTACAGATTCTGCAGTGAGAATTACACACATACCTTCAGGTGTTGTGGTTTCTTGCCAAATGGAAAGATCCCAAATCAAAAACCGCGATACGGCAATGAAGATGCTTCGTGCCAGGTTGTATGAAATGGAAAAACAAAAAGCAGAAGAAGAGAACGCAAAAAAAGCCGGCGAAAAAAGAGATATCTCTTGGGGATCACAAATTCGAAGTTATGTGTTTCATCCTTACAATCTGGTAAAAGACCATAGAACGGATTTTGAAACAGGAAACGTTCATGCTGTGATGGATGGCGATTTGGAAGATTTTGTTATTGCCTACTTAAAATACCTGACAAACCAAAAGGCAAACACAAAAGTATAATCAAATGTCTGTAAAACAGGATATTTCCGGTACTTTAAGGAAAATCCAAAAAGAAATTCAACAACTTCCGAATATTACGGATCGTTTAAATTTCATTTTGGACATGACTCTGACTCTGTTTGGAGCCTCTACCGGTAGTATATCCATTATGGATCAGGAAGAAAAAGTCCTAACCATTGTTGCCGCCAAAGGGATGGATTGGGAAAAAAAAATTGCTGCCAAACTTCCCTTTAACTTGGGAGTCACAGGTCGTGCTGCCTCCACTAGAGAAATCATCTATGTTCCCGATGTTACTTTAGATAAAGACTATGTAAAACTGATCGAAACCGTTCGTTCAGAGCTTGCGATTCCACTGGTCACTAGAGATTCTACCATTGGAGTTCTTAACCTAGAGTCAGATAAGGTAAATTTTTTCTCATCCGATATTATCAACCAAGCCACATTGTTTGCATCCCAATTAACAATAGTTATCCTGGAAGAACGAATTGCCAAAGAAGCTTTTGAAAAATCCAAACGAGAAGAAGACCCGGTAGAAGAAATTCTTGGTTATGATCCGAGCATACTTTTTTTAAAACATAGGATTAGGCAAGTGGGTCCCTCGGACACATCGGTGATGATCATTGGAGAAGAAGGTTCCGGGAAAAAATTAATCGCTAAGGCCTTACATTATATATCTCAAAGAAAAAATGGTCCATTTCTCTCTGTAGATTGTTCCGGCCTTAGTTATGAACTATTGGAGGCGGAACTTTTTGGTGCCCAAAGTGGAAAGATATACAATCCCGGAAAATTAGAGCAGACCAATGGTGGGTCCTTATACATTGAATCCATTGGAGATTTACCAACGAATCTACAAACTAGACTTTTTCAAACTCTGCGTGATAAAACGATGCCGAACCCCTCAGCTAAAAAGAAGGATGAGGTTCTCAACATTCGAATTTTTACCGGAAGCAAAAGAGATTTATTAGAAGATATCCAGAAAGAAACTTTTTCCATGGATTTATACTACCGCCTAGCGGAAGTTCCATTGCGTATGCCTCCGTTACGGGAAAGAAGAGGAGACGTTCCACTCCTTGCTCACCATTTTTTATACCAATACAACAAACAATACGGAAGGAACAAAACCTTTTCGACAGAAGCCCTCAAGGCATTAACAGGGATGCCTTGGAGTGGAAATGTTCGGCAACTTCAAAGTGTAATTCAATATGCTGTCCTTGTTCCCCCAGAAACGGTTTTGGAACCACATTCTTTCCTGCAAGATGGGAAACGAGAAACTGAATCGACCTCAAAAGTTCAAAGTTTTGCAGTAGGAGCTGAGATCCTTTCCCCTTCGGAAAATTTATCGCTCAACATTGCCATAGAAAGGTTGGAGGCCATCTGGATCAAAGAAGCATTCCAGCGAGTATCGACTCAGGAAGAAGCAGCCAAACTGCTTGGCATTAGTCGTGGTTCTTTGCAGTATAAGATCAAAAATAACCAATTTCTGGACGGATTCAACACTTAAGTCGAAGAAAAGAATGGATAGATTGGCCTGATCTGTCGATATGATTACAAAGGAGCTTTCACGTGGCAGATAGTTATTACCGTACCATAAGTGGTAAACAATATGATAATGAATTGTTAGAAATTGCAGAGAAAGCCACCAAACGTAGCAAAGCTCCTATTGGCAAAAATATTGCAAAGACCCTGTTTGATGCCATTAAAGATGGTGGGGACTATACAGATGTGGAAAAACGCACTGTAAAATACATCCGAGATAATTTCAAATTTAGCCCAGAGGCCGACGAATACCTTCGTTCAGAGATTCGTAAGTGGGCGGCAAAAATTTCTGTCCCTGCCGCAAAGAAAAAAACAACAACTAAGGGAACCACCAAAAAGGAATCCACTGTAAAACGTAATTCCTCTCGCTCTGCAAAATCCTCCTTTGAAGGTTTCACTCCTTATCATGAAAACTATGAAGTTGTTGATAGTTCGCAGGACGAAGTGGCACCAACGCCTGAATACAATGAATTAGTTGCTTTGAATAAATTTCAAATCACCCCTAAACAAAATCGAATCGGGCGGATCATCCTACTTTCGCTTATCCTTATATTCTTTATTGTTTTGATAGTTTTTGGAATTCGTAGTTGCAATCGAAGTTCGAAATCAACTGAAAACACCAATCAAAATACGAATGTTTCTTCGGAAGAGAATAATCGTTCTTTAGATAGAGTACCTTTATCAGAAGGAAAAGCTTCTGATAGATTTGAATCTCAAGGAAGAGCCATTCGATACATCAACGACCTTCAAATTCGTTTTATCAAACAAAGTATGCAGACAGAGGATCTTGCCGCAGACAAAATTGTTACTTTAGCAGAAGCTTTGAAATCCTATCCAGGAATTCATGTTCGAGTCAAAGGACATACATGTTTTATAGGTGAGATGGATGAAAACAAAATTTTATCTGATGAACGTGCTAAGTTTATTTATGATGAATTAGTGAAACATGGCGTAAATACATCTCAAATCGACTATCGTGGGTTTGGTGAGACTGCGGAGATTGAATCCAATTCTACTGAAGCAGGGCGGATCAAAAATAGACGTGTTGATTTTACTGTTTTATCCGTAACCGAATAGGTTACAACAATCTGTATAAAGACTTAGTAAGCATCCGTTTGGTGGACCGAACGGATTCATAAAGACCTTCATATAAAAGTAAAGACTTCTTTGCCACGCCGAGTTGCGTGTTTTCTTTTTCTTCTAAACTTAAGTGGTCATCATATCCTTCGGTGATGGTTAAAATGACTCTTTGGATTCCTAAACTCAAAATTTCATTTAGGCCTTTTTTTCCAGATACCTGTTCATCAATCGAATCCATTTGTTTGATATCTTCTGAAAAAGTTTTTGGGTTGATTTGATTTCGTTTGATTTGGTTATAAATTCTTTGGGAAACAGAGAGGCCATGTTTAACCGTTGTAACAAATTCCGACAATGCTTCTGTTGTGGACTGGATTTCTGAAACCAATTCAGTTTTATCGAAAAAAGGGACTTCTTTTCTGAGTTTGTTATGGATTTCATTACGAACTGATTGCACTAAATAGGTTACGTTTTTTATCTCACCCTCATCACTCGCAAATTCTTTTACAAATTCCGAATGGAGAATTCCTTCGAGTTTGGCACCAAACTTAGTTAAGTTGGTCCAAGGATTTTCTTTGGCATGGTCTTCGAACCATTTTTTAAAGATCAACATTTTCTCATTGGTGATATAGGTTTCTTCTAAATTCCCTGTGACTTTTTTCCTGGGCAAAGCAAAGAGTTGTTTGTAGTTATGTTTTTCTCTACGAAATTTTCTAGATTCTAAATAGTTCAACCGTTCTTCGAGAACTGCCCCTTTGGAATGGGCAAGGCCCTTGGTAAAACTCAAGTCCTGTCCGACTAAAAATACAGATTTTGCACCCATAAGAGTGGCAAGGCTTGCTGCATTGGTAGAAACAGACCCACCAAAAGGAACCGAACCAATCTCCGATGGACCTGTCCTTTCCAATAACCGAATGAGTGGAAAGGGAGAAGAGGTCACAAAACCTTTGTTTGGTCCTTTGTCTAGTCGTAGGCTTAAATAGGTAGAGGTTGGATCAAAGACTAAAATGGCATCTCCGGAATAATCTTCCAGATATTGGCTATTGAGTGTTTGCGGGTCGACAGAAAAAATCAAATCAGGTTCTACTCCAAAGGAAGTGAGGATGGGAAGAGCTGTATCCACTGCGAGCAACAAAAATTGGTTTCTATAAGTGACAAGATCCGGTATGGACTCGGAAAGGCTAGGGCCAGCGCAGGCGACAACAATAGAGATCCTACTTGCGATTCCAAAAAGGTCCGAGACAGGTCGAAACTGGGATAACTCAGGTAGGTTATAACAAATATTTTTTGCCCAAATTTTTTCAAAACGAGTGAGAGTGGCAAGGTTCACATCTTTTTTGTGAAACATCTGTTCGGCGGTGTGTTTCAGCCTTTGGTATTCGACTTCTTTCCATTGCCAAGAACCACGATGAGGAACAAAACTGATGGGATGGGTTCCTTTTCCTTTCACAGCTTCTGTGAGTTGGTCTTCCATTCCCTCACCCGTGATAAGAATTAATTTTCCCTCTAACAGTGGTTTGGAAAAATCAAAGATTTTGAATGTTTCCCAAATGAAAAAAGGATAGGGTTCCATCCAAATGATTGTGACTTTCTCTTTACTTATCAAATAGGGAAGAATATAACCCAAACCGGCACCAAACAATAGATAAATTCGTTCACTCCCGTCATGGGGAAGTTCGGTGGCAAACCGTTCGGCCTCTTTTTTGGGATCAAATCGACTATGGATCCAAACTCCATCTAATTCTAAAGTGAGATCTCCAGTTTTGGATTTTGTAAGTTCATAAGAAATTTTGGTTTCAGAACTTGAAGAGTTCATCGTACCAAATGTACTTTTTTGGTTACGCACCACTTCGGCCAATTGAGAAGGGAGGGCCGCAAGATTTTTTTCCAAGAAAGAATGATTCACTTAAGGTTCCAAAACAATTTTAATCGCGGCATTTGGGGTAAGCGTTGATCCCGCTTTCGGTTCTTGTGATTTGACAAATCCAGAACCTTCTAATTTGTATTCAGCTTTGAGTTGTTTTAAAATTTGGATGGTTTCAGAAGCAGTAAACCCTGTAAGGTCAGGCATAACAGATGGATCAAGTTTGTAGATTTTATTTTTTTCTCCTTTCAGTCGGTAAACTAGTGCCTTTTCACTTTTTTCCACAATGGGAATGATACTTTCGACCACCTCACGAAAGACTGGTGCTGCAATCCCACCACCCGTATGGGCATCCCCACCAGGTTCATCAAAAACAATAAGACCCACATACTTAGGTTTTTCTGCTGGGAAAAATCCAAGAAAACTGGCTGTAAACAAACCTGCTTGGTATCCGGCCCCAGCTTTTGCTTTTTGTGAGGTTCCTGTTTTCCCTGCGATAAAGTAGTTCTCTAAATAAGCTTTTTTCCCTGTTCCTTGAGAAACGGCCTTACTCATGGCGTTTAAGGTTTTTTTGGCCGCACCTTCTTTAATTCCAAGTAACTCGTGTTTTATGGAAAATTCATGGACCAGTTCCCCGTAAGAATTAGTGATTTGCGAAACCACAGAGGGTTCAAATAAAATCCCACCATTTACAACTGCGGCTGCTGCAGTGATGAGTTGGATCGGTGTGACAGATAAACCTTGTCCAATGGATAAAAAGTAAGGTGTACTTTTATTCCATTTGTTTAAAGGAGGTAAATAGCCTTTTGCTTCATGGATGGAAAAGTTGGTTCGTTTTCCGAATTTAAATTTATCCATATAACTATAGTAAGTGGCTTCATCAATTTTTTGGGCAGCTTTGATGATTCCTACGTTACAAGAGTATTGTAATATTTCATCCAGATTGACATGGCCATGGTTGTCTGTACAACGAATGGTTGTTTTCCCAATTTCGATATAACCCGGACAATGAAATCTTTCACCGGGAAGGATTTTACCTTCATTCAGTAACATCAGAGCAATGAAGATTTTCATTGTCGATCCCGGTTCATAAACATGGCGGATGGACCAATTGGAATGCGATTCTAAAGGAAAGTCTTGGAAATGGTTGGGATCAAAATTAGGATAAGAGGCCATTGCCAAAATTTTCCCAGTCTCTGTATCCATAATCATACCGATTCCTCGTTTGGAAGCCGTTTGGATAAAAGCCTTCTGTAACGATTTTTCTAATCGGTATTGGATGATACTATCAATGGTTAGATGGACATTGTTTCCTTTACTAGACTCTGCATCGGGTGTAGATAACAATTCCAAATTAAATAACATCTCAAGTCCTGAAAGGGCTTTGTCATCATCGTAACCAGTAAAACCAAGAAGGCTTGCGGCCAAACTTCCTTGGGGATAAATTCGTTTGTATTCTTTTTCGACTCGAACACCGGGAAGTGCCAAAGCTTTGATTTTTTCTGCTTTGGTAAGTTCTATCTCTCTTTTTAACAAAAAGTAGTTTTGTTTGTCTCTGATGGTTTCAATCAGTTTGTTGGAAGTGATTCCCAGTATGGGACCGAGCTCTTGTGCTGTGAGTTCCGGATCATAAATATTCGTTGGATCTATTCCAACGGTTGCCGACTCGCGAGAGATCGCCAGTTCAATCCCTCGTCTATCATAGATAGTTCCTCGTTGTACATACTTACTCGACTTTAGATTGATGATATTATCATTAAAATAAGTGAGATAAACAACACGAAAGAGTAAGATGATAAATAGCGAGAGTATAAATAGAATGATATACTTAAAACGTTGTTTGTATTCGGTCATTGTTAAAAATAGAAGATCACTTTGCCTTTGATTTTTTCCACAGGTACGAGTCCAAACGAACGGGAATCAGTTGAATACTGCCTATTGTCACCAAGAAGAAGATAATATCCCGGAGGAATTCTACCTTGTTTGTCCATAGCAAGAAAAGGTGAGTTATGACGATTGAGAAATATGGATGTACTTGGTTCGCTTGTGTAAGTGCCCTTCGGAAGGTAATTTTCTAACAGCTCGGTAGAATCAATCAGGACTCGTCCGGCTTCAATGGAATAAAACTCTCCCGGTAAACCTATCACTCGTTTGACGACAAGTTCCTCTTCCTTACTCACAAAAAGTACCAAATCTAATTTATCGATTTTGGGGTCCGTATACAATAGCTCGGTCCCAAAGAATTTGGCAGAAATGGCAAACCCACCCTTCCAAACAAAGACCACCGAGCCATGTTCCAAGGTCGGGTACATGGAATTTCCCTGAATGGAATAGATTTGGAATAGAAAAATACGCACAAAAAGGAGGAAACAGAGAAAGATAAAAATGAAAAGGCTGCGACGGGTGTATCGTTTGAATTTTACCCACCAGCGGGAGACTTTAGTTTCTGTTTCCATATCCATCAAAAAACGATAAAAATCATTCGTGCATTTTTCCCCTTTCTCCAGAATGGAAAAGGAACTTTCCGTAAATCTGAAGCCTAGAGAAGTCTATGTCACTTACAAAATATCAATTCCGAGCACAGTTTCGTTGCACCAATGACTCTTGTCGCAAAACCTACCCTCTCCACCAAGTGATTTATTCCTGCGAATCTTGCGGGGAACTTTTAAATGTTGAACATGATATAGACAGTCTGAAACAAGTTTCCGCGTCTGAATGGAAATCGGAATTTGAATCCAGGTTCCGTTCTAGCCAATTTCCCAATGCCTCTGGTGTTTGGGGGAAAAAGGAATGGGTGCTACCAGGAATCAGTGACGAAAATATCATCACTTCGGGAGAAGGGACTTCGCATTTGTACGATGCATCCCGTTTTGCTAAGGATTTGGGTTTGGCAAATCTGTACGTCAAACAGTGTGGTGTTTCCCATACTGGTTCTTTTAAAGATTTAGGTATGACGGTGCTTGTGAGCCAAGTCAAACAAATGATCGCTGATGGGGTTCCCATCCAAGCAGTTGCTTGTGCTTCTACGGGAGATACCTCGGCAGCTCTTGCATCTTATGCAGCAAAAGCAGGAATTCCATCCATAATCCTTTTACCAGCAAACAAAGTATCAACGGCTCAACTCATCCAACCTGTTGCCAATGGGGCCTTAGTTTTAGCGTTGGAGACAGACTTTGATGGTTGTATGGCAGTGGTGAAGGAACTTACCAAAGAAAAATCCATTTATCTTGCCAACTCTATGAATTCACTTCGCATCGAAGGACAAAAAACAATCTCTGTCGAAATCACACAACAGTTAGGTTGGAAGGTTCCAGATTGGATTGTCATCCCGGGTGGAAACTTAGGAAATGTTTCTGCACTCGGAATGGGATTTGAAATGATGTATGAACTTGGCCTAATCGATAATTACCCGAGAATCATTTTAGCACAGGCAAAAAATGCAAGCCCACTCTATGAATCGT
Source organism: Leptospira vanthielii serovar Holland str. Waz Holland = ATCC 700522 (assembly GCF_000332455.1). GTDB lineage: Bacteria > Spirochaetota > Leptospiria > Leptospirales > Leptospiraceae > Leptospira_A > Leptospira_A vanthielii. Next base: position 121,683 of record NZ_AOGY02000014.1, read on the forward strand.
TTAAGAGTGGTTTTGCGGACTTCTCTCCTGTGACCGCAGAAAAAACCTTAGCTTCTGCAATCCAAATTGGCGATCCTGTTTCCGTGAAAAAAGCGATCCGCATCTTAAAAAAATTCAACGGAATTGTGGAAGTCGCAACGGAAGAAGAGTTGGCAAATGCAGCGGCTCGCGGGGATCTTTACGGACTTTACAATGATCCACACACGGGAGTGGCACTTGCGGCTCTATTGAAATCGGTGGAATCGGGAGTTGTCAAAAAGGGTGAGTCGGTGGTTGTGATCTCCACAGCGAATGGACTGAAGTTCACTGAATTCAAACTTGCCTTTCATGAAGGGAAAATCCCTAATATTGATGAGAAACTGAAGAACCGAATCCAATCGTGCAAACCAAATTTCGGCGGAGTGATGGAAATCCTAGGTAAACAACTGAAGAAGCCATAAATCGCTAGACAAATCCCCTACATGTTGGCAAATTTTTTCAGTTTACCGGTATGTACCAAGAGATCCAACTAACATCCCAGTTTCGCACCTCTGTCGATCGTGCCGTTGCATTAGGGAAGAAGGTCTCTATGATCACCTACGTGCTGGGGGATATTGGAGAGGCAAAACTTAAGTACATTTTGTTCCGCATTTTAGGTTCTGTTGGTCGTGAAGATTTGATGGAGTTGTTTTATACAGCTGCGAAGGAACTCATTGTCAATTCGACAAAAGCGGCTATCAAACGAATCATCTTCGAAGAACTCAAACTCAACATCCAGAACTTACAAGATTATGAAGAGGGGATGAAATTTTTTAAGTCCAGCCTCAATGAAAGAAAGTTCCCTGCTTATAAAAAGCAAATGCGTGAGTCTGGTCTCTTTGTAAAGATCACTTGCATCTACCAAAAGGACAAAATTAACCTAGAAATTAGAAATAATTTCCCATTATTGCCAATTGAGGCAGAACGAGTAAAAGAAAAGTTTATTAATGCGAAAAAGTATGATAATCTATTCGAGTTCTTTATGGAACACGGCGATAGTACGGAGGGAGCAGGAATGGGAATCACAATGGTAGAAATATTGTTGTCTCAATCTGGTTTCGACCGTCGTTTACTCTCTATATATTCATCAGAAAGGAAAAAGGAAACAGTAGCGCGTGTGGAAGTTCATTTAAGTGGGATTCCAAAATCCTCTGAGACACACGAACAATTGTTTGTAGAATAATGTCCGAACTAAGCTCAAAAGCAGACCAACTCAAACGACAAGCAGACCTAATTGGTCTGACAAGAGAAGCCGTATTTACGGATGAACAAGCCAAAGAAGTTTTACAAGGTAAAATTACAGATGGTTACCTTGTGAAAATCAAAATTGACTTGGACAGTTTGAACGGAATGATCCTCATCCTAGTATCTTCCATTCGTAAACATCTTATGGAATTGTATGCCGTGGTGGGAACATCCCCAACGTTTCGAAGGATCCGAACTTTTGCGGACCATGTACAAATCTCAACGGACTTGGGTGATATTGGAAAAACCGGTGGGTATGATCCTGCGATTTCAGAAAATATTGGGCGTGCCGTTCACAGAGCCTTCACCAAAGAGAAGTTAGAGGAACTATTGCCCCTTTGGCAAAAAAAAGATCCTTCTCATATCGCAGAAATTTTAGAAATGCCCATCCTTGCGGCAACAAAAGGAAGAAATATAAAACTCCAAGCGGAAGTAGATAAAATTTCTACAGCAAAGTTTCGTTATGAAAACCCAATGAAAGGTATAATCCTTCCCATTCCTAAACCGGAAGATGAAACGGCTTCGGCACAAGATGTTTCGGTTCCAGGAATTTCCACCGAACCAGCGAAAGGTGAACTTTCCTCACTTGACCGTCAAATTGCCCAATTCCGGACAGCTTTTCCTAAAGAATTGAATATGAAAACGGTCATTTCACCCATCAACGGAGTGGAGTTTGATAATTTAATAGAAGGTATGGAAATTCTTTTTCGAGTTCCCACGGAAACCCCTGAAGGCCAAACGAATGCACAAATTCTTGGACTCATTGATGAAGAAGGGAAAATTTCCAAAGAACCAGTTGTCGGAAGGTTTCTTGGCATTGTCGGAAACAAAACAGAATATCATATTTTTGCAGAAGGACCAAATCAGTATTTACTTCATTCGATTGAAGAACATCCGGTGAAGGTGGCCATACCTAAACCTGCAGGTATGTCAGGTTCGGCAAACAAAGGTTCTGCGGCTCAAGGTCAAAAGAAAAAAACAGGTAATGCTTCGGCTCAGGAATCCAAGTCTTCTGGTGCCAACTTATTTATATTAATGGGTGTTTTTATCACTATCGTACTTTTTGGAGTCCTCATCTTTGTCATGGTGATTTTGTAGGCAAGAGTTTTAGAACTAAAACCCCTAACCATTCCAATGGCGAAAGGTAGGGGTTGTTTTTTAAAAGAATTTTGATTTTAGGATAAGTGATTCGATTGTAAAAGTAATTTGGATCTTCATTTCGGTCGAAATGAAACTTAACCTGCAACCACAATGTTCACAAGTTTTCCCTTCACATAGATTTCTTTTTTGATTTCTTTGCCTTCCCAAAACGGTTTTGCTTTTTCCACTGCTTTGGCGAGGGTCAAAACTTCTTTCTCTTCGATGTCCCTTGGAGCAAGAAACTCTCCTCTCATCTTTCCATTCACTTGGATCACAATGGTGATGTTGGCATCGAGTAAATACTTCTCCTCCCATTTGGGATAAGGCTGGTAAGCGAGTGATTCTTTGTGTCCGAGTTTTTCCCAGAGTTCTTCTGCCAAATGGGGAGCATAAGGAGAGAGGGCCAGAACAAACGGCTCCAAAACTTTTCTCGGTTTTCTAGGATTCGTTGTGAACTCATTGATGAAAATCATCATCTGAGATACGGCTGTATTGAATGAAAAATGATCGATATCGTCTTTTACTTTTTTAATCGTACGATGTAGTGTTTTGAGTTCGGCTTCGGTAGGTTCGATCTCTTCTACAAAGAAGGATTCGTTTTCGCCTGAATGAAAAAGTCTCCATACTCGATTTAAAAATCGAAAAACACCATCGACTCCGTTTTTACTCCAAGGTTTGGACATTTCAAACGGACCCATAAACATTTCAAAAAGTCGGAGAGTATCCGCACCAAATTCTGAAACTACATCATCTGGATTGACCACGTTGCCACGAGATTTGGACATTTTCCCTTTGTCTTCTCCCAAAATCAAACCTTGGTGGACTAACTTTTGGAAGGGTTCTGGTGAAGAAACATGGCCTAGATCAAAAAGAATTTTATGCCAAAATCTGGAGTATAACAAATGCAATACGGCGTGTTCTGCCCCACCCACATAGACTTCCACCGGCATCCAAGCTTTTTCTAGTTCTGGATCAATGAGTTTATCGTTGTTTCTTGGGTCAATGTAACGAAGGTAATAATAACAAGAACCGGCCCACTGGGGCATGGTATTGGTTTCTCTTTTTCCCACTTCTCCCGTTACAGGATCAGTGTAGACAAGCCAATCTTTCGCAAGGGCCAGTGGAGATTCTCCCGTACCAGATGGTTTGAATTCTTCTAAGTCTGGCAATACTAAGGGAAGTTCGGAATCAGAAAGAGCTTTGGAGGATCCATCGGCAAAGTGAACGAGAGGAATCGGTTCACCCCAATACCTTTGTCTGGCAAAAAGCCAATCTCTGAGTTTGAATTGGACTTTTTTGCGACCAATCCCTTTGTTTTCTGCCCAAGTGGACATGGTTTGGAAGGCATCTTTGTAAGATTTACCATCTAACTGCACTTCTGCGGAAGAAGAATTAATACAAATAGAGTCTTTGGAATCAAAAGCTAAATTTGGTTCCATCTTTCCATCGATGACTTGCTTGATCGGAAGTTGGAACTTCACAGCAAAGTCGTAGTCTCTTTGGTCGTGAGCAGGAACCGCCATGATGGCACCGGTTCCATAAGAAATTAAAACATAATCAGAAATATAAATGGGAACTTTTATAGAAGGATCTGTTGGCAAACTTGCGTAGGAACCTGTAAACACTCCGGTTTTGTCTTTATTCAATTCCGTTCGTTCCAAATCACTTTTTAACGAACAATCCTTTTGGTATTTTTCCACAGCCGATTTTTGTTCGGGAGTGGTGAGCAGAGAAACAAGTGGATGTTCTGGGGCAAGGACTAGGTAGGTGGCTCCAAAAATGGTGTCGGGTCTTGTTGTATAAACAGTGATGTCTTTGGAGAGTGAGGGAACAGGGAAACTAAGTTCCAATCCTTCGGATTTTCCAATCCAATTTCTTTGCATCTCTAAGGTGGAAGTAGGCCATTCACAAAGAGAAAGATCACTTAATAGACGTTCGGCGTAAGAAGTAATGCGCATCATATATTGGCGCATGGGTTTTCTTTCTACAGAATACCCTTTGGAAGTCCATTCTTCCACTTCTTCATTGGCAAGAACTGTTCCTAGGGCCTCACACCAGTTGACGGGAATGTTTGCCTCATACACCAATCGGAAATGGGAGAGGATATCTTCCTTTTCCTTTCGGGATTTGGACTTCCAGTCAGAAGCCGAGAATTGGATTCCTTTAGGCAGTTCCTTTCCTTCAAAAGCGGAGGAACCTTCAGTTTCCAAGGTTTTGATGAGTGTAGCAATAGGTAAGGCTTTGTTTTCTTTCCGATCAAAGTAGGAATTGTAGATTTGCAGGAAAATCCATTGGGTCCAACGGTAATAGTCTGGGTGAGTGGTAGAGATTTCCCGGTTCCAATCATAAGACAGACCAAGGCTTTTGATTTGGCGGCGAAAGGTATCAATATTGTTCTTTGTGGTGGCGCGAGGGTGAACACCCGTTGTCATCGCATACCTTTCAGCAGGTAGGCCAAAAGCGTCCCATCCCATCGGGTGAAGGACTTCAAATCCTTCCATTCGTTTGAGTCGTGAAATGATGTCGGTGGCTGTATATCCTTCAGGGTGGCCTACGTGCAGTCCTGCGCCACTTGGGTAGGGAAACATGTCTAAACAATAGTATTTAGGTTTGGTTGAATGGGCGTTTGTGCGAAAGGTCTGGTGGTCGTCCCAGTGTTTTTGCCATTTTTGTTCAATATCTTGGAATGGATAATTCATCGACTAACGTAGAGAAAGTGTAGTAATTCTACTTTCTCACGGAGTCGATGATTTTTACAAGCTTTTTGAAACTCTTCGACAAACAAACTTTGCAGAGATTGTATTGATAAAGGTTCGTGACGGATCCACATTCCGCACAAGGTTTAAGATTATTGATTTTCACATTCATAAAGTCTGCAGTATTTATCTTTGTATTGCATTCGAGCATTCTATATTTACCTGTATGAGTCCGCTTATCGACAGTGCTGTTCATAACTCCCTAAAATTCCCAAAAACAGGGAAAGGGGAAACACTACGATGAAGTTACTTTATATGAAACCCACCCTTTGGGGTCAAAAAAAATTAGGATGTACGCTCAAAAAGATAAGTAAAATTTTGTCAGATTTTTTTTCAATCTGTGCAATATAGTTGGAACGAAAATGAAAATTAAAAAAATTATAACTGTTATGGAAAAAATTGAAATATCGTTGTTAGGCGATAATTTTCTTATTAAATGCCCGTTATTAGTCATGTCTCTTTTGTTAGGTGATAAAATCTTTGGGGGAAAAACCTAGTGTTGGAATTTAAAAATGTGTTTAAATCATTTCACAATGAATCGGAAACGATTGATGTGTTGAAAAATATTTCATTTCGCATTGAAACGGGTGAATTTGTAGCGATTATAGGCCCATCTGGCTCAGGTAAGTCAACACTACTCGGTGTAGCGGCCGGTCTAGATAAACCAGATACTGGGGTTGTTGCCTTGGATGGAATCGATGTGACTTTGGAAAATGAATCGAATTTAGCTGATTTACGTGCTGATCGGATTGGTTTTATCTTTCAAAACTTCCAATTGCTTCCTGGACTCAATGCCATTGAAAACGTTGGGATTCCATTGTATTTAAAATCATCACTCACAGAAGCAGAGATCTTAAAAAAATCAGAGAAGATATTGGAATCTGTATCTATGTCCCATCGTGCGACTCACTTCCCAAAACAGTTGTCAGGTGGTGAAGAGCAAAGAATTGCCATTGCAAGAAGTTTTGTCAACGATCCTAAAATCATTTTTGCAGATGAACCTACTGCCAACTTAGATTTTAAAAACAGTAAAACAATTTTAGACCTACTTTTGTACAGAAACAAAGAACAAGGAACCACTCTAGTTGTGGTAACTCATGACCCCGATGTGGCAAAACTAGCCGATCGTGTGTTAGAAATGAAAGATGGTGAAATTATTTCGGATTCTCGGAACAAAAAGAAAAGTAAATCGGTTTCTTCCACAAAATCGATCTCAAAAAAGACCACCAAACAGACGAAAACGACTCGTATCTCAAAGCAGGCCAGTCGATGAAAGCATCTCTGTTTCGTTTTTATCTAAAACGGGAGCTCTTTTCCAGATTTCGGTATTCTCTACTCATCGTTGTTTCGATTACTCTCGGTGTGGGTTCTGTGATTGGCATCCATTCTTACAAAGACAATACCGCAAATGCCATCAAAAGAGAGGCAAAATCGATTATGGGTGCGGATATTGCCCTCCAATCCCCCCAAGAAATCACAAAAACTGCCGATACATTGGTGAAAACCACCCTTCCGAAAGGCGGAGAGACCAGTGCTTCCATCCAGTTTTTATCCATGATTTCCAATGAATCGGGAGAAGAGAATTCACTCAGTTTTATCAAAGCAGTCGAAACAAACTATCCCTTCTATGGAGAAATGAAAACCGAACCGGAAGCGGCGTACAGGAATTTAAAACCAAATCAAGTTTTACTGGATAAATCCCTGGTCGAAAACCTCAAACTCAAACTCGGTGACCGTGTGCGGTTGGGTGATAGTTTACTTGTGTTAGCTGGTGTTGTGGTGAAAGAACCAGGGGCTGTGGGATCTTTTGTGGGATCGGCTCCAGGCTCCATCATTTTGAGAGATACGGCAAACAAAACAGGTCTTGTGCAAAGAGGAAGTCGCATTCGTTATACTATCTATGCTAAATTTCCAGACACCATTGATAGTTTGGTTTGGAAGGACAAAGAGTTTGAATCTCTCATCAAAGAAGATTTAACCATCTATCACAATACAGAAGTAAACTCTGGCTCCCAACAGTTTATCAAAAACACTTTTGATTATATGGCACTCCTTGCCCTTGCTGGTTTTTTTCTAGGAACCATCTCTGTGTATACTGCTGTCAGGACAAGGTTACTGGAAAAAAGAAATGAGATCGCAATCCTAATGTGTCTTGGTGCGAAGCCAAATGTGATTTTACTTTTGGTCTTTGCAGAAATTTTGATTCTTTCTATTTTTGGAACCACACTTGGATTGGCACTTGGGTATGGAATCCAATCCATCTTACCTGATATCAGCGGGCTTATGTCTGTAGAAACAGGAATTGTATTTGGACTCTCTTTTTCTTCGATACTTTGGAGTGTTGTGCTTGGAGTTGTACTACCACTTCTCATCTCCATTCCTCTTGTGTTAGAAACAAGATCGGTGAAACCGCTTGCGGCATTAAAAGAAGTAGAATCACAAACCAGTGGAAATTTATCCACATCCAAATGGCAATTTGCCTCTTTTCTTTTGATTTATCTTTTGTTTACCAGTCTTGCGGTTCTCGAAACAGAAAGTATCTTTAAAGGAATTCTGTTTACACTGGTACTATTAACCCTACCCGTTCTTGTGTACGGATTGTACATTTTACTTGGCCTTTTCATCACAAAAATTTCAAAACTCGGATGGTTATCAAAAGAGTGGAGCCTTGTTACAAAAAAAGTCACTCGTAAATCGGGAGCTCTCAGGCTTTCCATCATCGGACTTGGGTCTGCTTTGTTTATATTGACATTGTCTCTGATCTTACAAGAGAGTTTACTCGAACTGAGTGGTGCGCGGGAAATTGAACGTAGACCGAATGTGTTTCTTTTGGACATCCGAGAAACTCAAAAAAATGACCTGCTAACAGCCATTAAAAAGTTTCCTGTGGAGAAACAATATCTGGCTCCCGTAATTGGGGCAAGGCTTTCCAAAGTCAATGGAGAACCCATCAAAAAAGAAGATACCATCAAAAACGCTATGGATCGCAATTGGCGTGCTACGGCAAGGACTCGGGAATACTTTTTATCGTATCGGGACACGCTCTATGATACAGAAGAAGTGACCAAAGGGAATTGGTGGAATGAATCGGGACTAAATGAAATTTCGGTAGAACGGGATTTTGCTGGGTATTTGCAAGCAGGAGTGGGGGATGAGCTTAGCTTCAATGTCCAAGGCCGTGAAGTTTCCGGAAAAATCACAAACCTGCGTTCGGTGAACTGGGCCGATATGAAACCAAACTTTGTGGTTCTATTTTCCAAAGGAATTTTAGAAAAAGCCCCTCGCTTTTATATTGTTTCCTTACTCATTGATACAAACGAAGACAGATACCAATTACAAAAAGTAATCGTGAATCAGTTTCCGAATATCACTGTGATTGATACGGAAAAAACCATCCAAGCCTTTATGGGAATTTTAGAAAAGGTAACACAGATGATGGCACTAATGACAGCTTTTATATTAGCAGCATCCTTTGTTCTCGTCTTTACAACCTTATATGCAAGTCAATCGGAACGAAAAAGGGAATTTGCTTTGTTACGAGTGATCGGTGCCAACAGTCGTTTTATGGGAAAACATTTTCTTAGAGAAGCACTGCTAGTTTCAGTGATTTCGTTTTTACTGGGACTCATCTACGCAGTTGTTTCCAACGAGGTGCTGAACCGGTCGGTTTTGGAGCTCCGAAGTGTGTATCCTTATGGACAACTCACTCTAGTTTTTGTGGGGATTTGTTTTGTGACGGTAAGTTTGTATGCACTCGGGCTTTTTAGTTTCTTTCGAATGCCAACAAAAACAGTTCTAAAAGAAATCAAATAAAAACAAAAAAGCCCGGGGATAAAGCCGGGCTTTCTCATTGAAAGAGATGTTTTCGGGGTTATTGTGCTACCGAAATAACCTCATCTCGGTTGATTACGTTAACAATATGTTTGTATTCAGGAGAATCTTTTCCATATTTTAACTCAGTGGCACGTAGTAAGTGAACGTTCTTTTTGTAACGATACTTGAAGAGCATATCATCTGGTCCTTTGGACTTTTTGATCATGTTTTCTTCGAAGCTATAGGCACTTGCTAGATATTTGTGAGCAGGATATTCTTTCTCGTTATCATCAATTTCGATGTAAAGTTCAAGAATTGGGATGGTTTGAGGAAGATTTTGTAGGTCATACTCAGCCATTACCCATGAACGGTAAACATCAGAAAGAAGTCTTTTAAACTCAGGTCTTTCTCTTAAGTCAGGGTTTTTAATTTCGTCAAGGTGGTTGATCGCTTTAGAGAAGTAGTTGAGAGCGTCTTGTTTCGCTTTCATTTTTTCACGGTAAACTACACGTTCTTCTCTGGATTTACGATCTACTTTTTGCCAGTACCATTTTTCATCCAAACGTTTCTTTTCCGCTTCTTCTTTGCGGTACTGTTCAACCCAATCTCTATTTTTCATAACGGTATTGATACCGGATTGGTAGTTTGAAAGAGCCAAACGGAATTGGTTGTTAGCGAAAGTTTTAGAAAGTTGGTGTAACTCTTGGAAAGTTTTGTTATACCCTTTGAAATCAGGATTCTTCCAAAGAGATTCCTGTTCCATAATTTCTTTCTTTCTCTTCTTTTGGTCTTCGGTAAGTTCCGCATCGTCATTCTCAGGAACGAGTTCGCCTTTGAGAAGTTCGTCGACTTGGTCTTTAGCCGCTTGGCTGTCTTGAGCGTTCGCAGGCTGAGTTTGTGCGAAAAGCACACTGAAGCCGGACACCAGTTGGAGAATAAGGAGATACTTTATAATCTTCATAGTCGTGTGACCCTTTTGTCTCTTTCAATATTTTGAAGGAATAGGTTTATCTATTTCTTCAATGAAAGTATCGGAATGGCAAGAGTCAATAATAACGATTTAATGCGGAAAAAAACCTAATCCTGAACTTTTTCTTTCGATTCTCTCGGATTTAAAGGGACATAAGTCCTTAAACTCCTAAAAAATCTCATTCCTTGACAGCTTAGTGAATTCGAGAAGATTGCTCCTTGGAGATGAATTTATCCGAAATTACTTCCATCCGAGACGGAAATCCGCAGTGTAAAACCTGTGGAGGGGTCGGAATTACCTTAGCAGAACATGTCCGGGGCTCACGTTCTGGGGCACTGGTACTTTGCCATTGTATAGGTAGCGACTGTAACACTTGTGAGTCGAAAGGGCAGGCCCCTTTTATGACTTTTGACAGGAAATTGGACAAAATGCTCCCTTGTGTTTGCCATAACGCTCGGTTTTCCCTTCGCAACTTAGAGAATTTGGTCGAAAAAGCAAACATTCCAGCACGGTACCGCTTCCAATTTTTGTCCACAATTGACATTGGAGACACTGCAAACGATCCCGATATGTCTTTTATCATCGCACATGACTGGGCCAATGAACTGGTTCATAAATTTAAAAATCCTGATTTTTCCCCACAAGGATTTTACCTTTGGGGTGGGACTGGGTCTGGTAAAACCTTACTGGCTTGTGTGATTTTAAACGAACTCATCTTTCGTTATGGGATCACTTGTAAGTATGCAAAGGTAAACAAAGACTTTTTGTCTGCGATTCGTGACACGTACCAGTCCGATAGCGAAACTCATGGACAAGAACGTTCCATCGAAAAGGAATTTGCAAACGTAGATGTTCTGATCATTGACGACTTTGGAGTTCAGAAGGAATCCGAATTCAACAATCGTAAGTTATACGATCTGATTGATAGTCGTTATGAACAAGAAAAACTCACACTTCTCACTTCCAACCATTCTCTTGTGGAGTGGAGGGATCGGGGCCAAGGTCGGATTTACTCACGGCTCATGGAAATGACCAAAGAAATTGAATTAAAGTGTCCGGACTATCGCACGAAGTTTGTAAAGAGGTAAGATCATGAAATATTCCAACATTGCCTTTTTGTCTCTCGGATCCAACATTGGTGACAGACATCATTTTATGGACCAGGCAATTTGGGAAATTTCGACTCTACCTGAATTACAAATTTTAAAACAATCAGAACGATTGGAAACCGCACCTTTAGAAAACACCAACCAACCATTCTTTTTAAATCAAATTTTAAAAGTAATGGTATCTTCTGCTTTTACACTTCCTTGTCTATTGGATTCATTACAAGGAATTGAAGACAAACTCGGTCGTAAACGTAGGTCTTGGAAAGGGCCTCGTGAAATTGATATCGATATCCTGACCTACGAAGCAGTGGTGATGAAAACAGATTTTTTACACCTTCCTCACCATTCTCTTTATTCTAGGCCTTTCATAAAACAATTGTTAACCGATATGGGAGAAATTGGAGTGTATACACTCTTTTTGGAACTAAACCATGAAAAACATTATTCTACAGTATAAAAAAAAGTATGATGCGGGAGAACCGATCTCCGTTGTCACTTGTTACGACTATACCTTTGCCACTCTTTTTAACCGAACCGAAGTGGATTGTTTACTCGTAGGGGATTCTCTCGGGATGGTGATCCAAGGAAACCAGTCCACACTTCCTGTGACTTTGGATGAAATCATCTACCATACAAAAGCGGTTTGTAAGGGAGCTCCCGATAAAACCATTGTTGCTGATTTGCCATTTTTATCTTACCAAACCTCCATTGAAGAAGGGATTCGTTCTGCCGGCCGTGTGCTCAAAGAAACCAATGCTTCTTGTGTGAAACTGGAAGGGGATTCTGATTTTATCATTGAACTTACCAAACGGATGACAGAATCGGGAATCCCGGTCTTTGCCCACTTGGGTCTCACTCCTCAGTCGGTTCATACTCTCGGGGGACACCGTGTCCAAGGAAAAACCGAAGCAGCTCGCTCCAAAATGATTCGAAAATCAAGGGAAATTGCAGAGGCAGGCGCCTTTGCTTTGTTACTCGAGATGGTTCCCGAATCCTTAGGGAAAGAAATTACCGAATCAATTCGCATTCCGACGATTGGAATTGGGGCTGGAAAGTATACTTCGGGACAAGTGCTTGTGATGCAGGATTTACTGGGTCTAACTGAAGACTTCCATCCTAAGTTTTTGAAGAAGTTTGGGAATCTCGGTGGGGCTGTGAAGGATGCGGTGAATCTTTACCACCGCGAAGTTTCCAAACGTGAGTATCCAGGTGAAACCCACGTTTTTTTAGATACTTAAACCTTTCTTTTTCTCGCCGCTTCCGCCAATCGTTCGAACATCGGAACGGTTGTTTCCCAAGAGACACAAGCATCGGTGATGGACTGACCATAAACTAGAGGTTTTGCATCGATGGACTGGTTTCCTTCTTTGAGATGGCTTTCAATCATTACACCTAAGATATGATTGCTTCCTTTCGCAAATTGTTCTGCAACGGCATCGATTACACCCGATTGTTTTCGAAAGTCTTTTTGACTATTGCCATGTGAACAGTCCACCATCACTTTTGCAGGAAGACCCGCTTTTTCGATTTGGGCACAAACTTCCGTTACGGAGACCTCATCAAAGTTAGGTCCTTTATTCCCACCACGTAAAATCACATGTGTGTCTTTGTTACCCGCAGTCCGAAAGATAGCACTACTTCCTTGGTTTGTTACAGAAAGGAAATGGTGGCTTGATCCTGCAGAACGAATCGCATCCACAGCAATTTGAACATTACCATCCGTTCCATTTTTAAAACCAATAGGTGCCGATAAACCCGATGCCAATTCACGGTGGACTTGGCTTTCGGTGGTTCTTGCACCAATGGCACCCCAAGCCACTAAATCAGCAATGTACTGGGGAGAAATCACATCTAAAAATTCGGTTCCGCAAGGGATTCCCATATTATTCAAATCTAATAAGAGTTTGCGGGCAAGTTGCAGGCCTTTGTTGATATGGAAAGATCCATCCAAATCGGGATCATTGATCAGCCCTTTCCAACCCACAGTGGTTCTTGGTTTTTCAAAATACACTCTCATCACAATGAGGAGTTCGTTTTTAAATTCTTCGATTTTTGGTTTTAGTTTTGATGCATATTCCATCACGGCACCAATGTCGTGAACAGAACATGGCCCAACAACAACTAACATTCGCTTGTTGTCTTTTCCGTGAATGATATCAGAAATTTCGCTTCTGGTGCGTACGACCACATCGGATGCTGCATCAGTTAATGGAAGTTCTTCGATGATGACAGAAGGAGGGATAAGACTGTGTTGTTCTAAAATTCTTAAATTAGCTGTAGGTTTCATAATTAATACTTTTGCATGGAAGGATCTACTAAATCGGAATAGGCTAAGGTTCCGCCAGCTACGTTTTTGTAGGATTTGAATCCTGCTTGGGCTAAAATTCCGCAGGCCATTCCTGACCTTCCGCCCGATCGGCAATACACTAAAATTTCTTTATCGATTTGGTTTTTTAATTCTTCGATTCGGGCAGCAAGTTCACTAACGGGAATGAGTTTGTCTGTGCCAGGAACGAGAGCAATTTGTTGTTCGTTCGGATTTCTTACGTCCAATACAAAAAAATCATCTTTGCCTTCTGCACGTGCATCCAATCGTTTCTTAAAACTTACTACATCAATTTCCGGTACCATTATGTAACTCCGCCCATTTCTTCTAGTTCTAGAGTTGCATCCTCCCAACGTTTTGTAAGGAGAGCAACTTCTCTTTTAATATCGTTATAAGTGTCCATTTCCAACTGAAAACTTCTGTTTTTAAAGAACTCCGGATCCTGTAAAAGTTCCTCTTTGTCCTTTTTATTTTTTTCCAGTCTTTCTATTTGGACTTCCAAATCGGAAATTTCTTTCTCTAATTTTTTTCGTTTATTTTTACTGGCTTGAGGATTAGCTTTTTTTTCCTCAAACTTAGCTTTGCCGACAAGGTTTTGGGCCGGGGATTCCTTTTCGTCTTCCTTATGGAACTTGAGGTAGTCGTCAAAACTACAATTTAGGTTTTGTAAAACTCCCCCTGAGAGTTGGAAGGTGCGGTTACAAAGTCCCTTCATAAAATCAGGGTCGTGGCTGATGATGAGTAGGCTTCCCGGAAAATCGATGAGGGATCTTTTGATGGCTTCCCGAATCACAATGTCCAAATGGTTTGTGGGTTCATCTAAAAATAGGCAATTGGTGGGGTGATTGACAAGAAGTGCCAATCGGAGCCGACTTTGTTCCCCACCTGATAGGTGTTTTACGGATTTAAACACTCCGTCCCCCGGAAAAGCAAAATGCCCGAGAAGGGTCCTTGCTTTTTCGTCACTCAGTTCTGGGTATTTTTTAATTACCGTTTCCACTAGGTTCAGGCTTTCGTCTAAATCTTCTCCGTGGGTTTGAGAGAAATATCCCAGTTTGGTTTTTGGGCCATAGTAGAGGGAACCGGAATCCAATTTATGTCTTTCCAAAAGACAACGCATAAGGGTTGATTTTCCGGCACCGTTCGGACCCACTAACGCTACTTTATCGCCTGCGGAGATTTCAATCTCTGCGTTTTCAAAGATTCTTTTTTTGATCCCAGTATTTTTATCAGGATAAGAGAAGGAGGCATCTTCTAAACGAAGGATGATATTACTCGAAGGGACAAATTGGAATTGGTAGTCCGGTTTCTGGTTCCAGAAGGATTCTTCTGGATTGTCCACTCGGTCTCTTTTTTCCAAACGTTTGATGACCGATTGGACTTGTCTTGCTTTGGTTGCCTGTGCGCGGAATCGTTCCACCCATTCCATTCTGGACTTAAGATAAGTTTCTTCTTTTTGAAATTGTGCTTTAAGTTGTTCTTGGATTTCGTTTTTTGCTTCAAAAAATTCTTCCAAACTTCCTTGGAACTCAAAAGTACCATGTGGATTGATTTCAATGATAGTATCAACAGTTTGGTTTAGAAATTCAGGATCATGGGTCACAAGAACAAAGGCTTGGTTTTGTGAAACAAGAAAGTCAGCTAACCAAGATTTGGTTTTATCATCCAAATGGTTTGTTGGTTCATCGAGTAGTAATAAATTATGTGGGTTGAGTAAGGCAATGGCAAGGCCAATGCGGTGGTGGTAACCCGGTGAAAATTCTCTGGTTTTGCGTAGGAAGTCTGCGGTGGAAAATCCAAGACCCGATAGAATTTTTTTGGCTCTTGCCTCTAGACCATGTAAGTCGTGTAAGTGGGCAAATTCTTCTAGATCACTTTGTTCGTGAAGCAGTTCTTCAAAGGCAGGATCTTCATGGTCTATGGTTTCGAATTTGGATTCGATGAGTTTTCGTTTGCCATCGTATTCTGCGTAGAGTTTGTTTTCATCGAGAACAGTATCGATGACCGAAGTTTCAGGACTAAATTCTGGGATTTGTTGGAAAAGAGAAAGGACTGTATTTTTGGAACGAATGACTTCCCCGGATTCGGGTTTCATCTTTCCGGCCGCCATTTGGAAGAGGGTGGTTTTCCCAGAGCCGTTTGGTCCGACAATCGCAACACGGCACCCTGGTTTGATATGCCAGCTAAATCCCTCAAAGAGGACTTTGGGGCCGAAGTGTTGGTGGATTTGGATGAATTGGATCAAGTGAGTGTGAAAACCCGCCGTAGAGGCGGGTGATTTAAGCGGACTAACCTTATTTTTTGGCTAGAAGTTCCGCCTTTCTTTCACGAAGGTGTCTTACATAAAGGCTGGATTCACCATTCATGGTTTCAACAGACTTTTTGATGGCTGCGTCAATTTCGTCTACCGTCATCTTCGCGATTTTTTTGTTCTTATTTTCTTTTTCTTCTGACATGGAAGTTTTCCCCTTTTAGGTACGTCACTGAGATTCTTCCAGGGTTTCCGTAGGAATGGAGACTGCAAGAAAAATAAGACAAAAATACAGACAAGTTCCAAACTGACCGCATGAAACGCCTCCGACGATTTTTCAGTGAAGTTTACCTGTACGATGTCCATGGCCTTGCTTCGGAACTTTCGTTTACCTTCCTTTTGACTCTGTTTCCTCTGCTCGTTGTCTTTGTGACCCTACTGGGACTTTTGCAAGATCCGAGAACCATCAATTTGATGACAGACCAAATCGGTAAGTTTCTGCCCGCACCCATTTTCCAACCCATAGACAAAAGTGTCGAAAATCTAACAAAGGTTAAAAGTTATAATGTAATTGCTCTTAGCATCGCAATTTCGTTTTTTTCTAGTTTGACTATCTTTGGAACGATCTCCAAGGCACTTCGTTTTATTTCGCGGGACGAAACCAAAGTTGGGTTTATCGCCTCACAATGGATTAACTTTCGATTGCTTGTGATCTCTCTTTTACTGCTTGTTTTGTATTTTTATCTGACTTATGGACTGGTTGCGACAGAACGATTTTTGTTTCAGAAATTTCGGTTTGGTTTTTTTCGGAACCATCCTTATCTAGCGGTATCACTTATCACTTTACCATACAGCATTGGACTTTTTACATTCTATTATGCTTATATTACGAAAGCAAAAACTACTTTAAAAGAAAATTTATCTGGTGCGATTTTAGCATCACTCCTTGTGCTTGGAATGAGTTTTGGATTCCAAGGTTATCTGAAAATGAAAAACGTGGGAGTGAATTATTCCTTAGCGTATGATTTGATTTCCAAAATGGTAGTACTTATGTTGTACACCTATATCAACTCAACCTTTTTTATTTGGGGATTTTTATGGAACCAAGTCCTTGCGGATGATCGTAATAAAAAGTCTCAATCTAAAAAATAATCGGGCTCTAAGATCCTCGGACAAAACGAAATAATGATTCCGAAGTAGTGGCGTGCCAAGGAATGGAAGAGCCATTCGCCGCCAGAAGAAAGGATGTCGTCGGCATCAAGATCGGTGTATCCTTTTTTATGAAACAACTGGTCGAGGCCCCAGTTTTCTTCACCGGGAATGACTTGGACTTTAAGGTGGGCGTAAAATTTATTATCTAACCTTTGATAACGAAATACTAACGCTCTTCCACCTAACGGATTCCTGATGGTGAAGGTGATCCAAGTGGGAAAATCATTTTCTGGTTCTGAACTTAAATGGTAGAGTTCCCAACCTATATCCTTAGCATTTCCAAAAAATTCTTGAAAGCTGGAAGTAAAAGCAGATTGGTATTCAGCTGTGATCCCCATTTGTTTTTGATGGAAATGGAACCCCATATTTAAGGCAAATTTTATCTTAATTTTCCTATTAAAGTTTTGAAATGTTTTTTGAAAAAGAAAAGGAAATTCCGGTTTCCCTAAGAATGAGATTCATTAGGATGGGGACTTGAGGTTTGTAACCTATGATTGAAACCATCAATATCAATTGGCCAAGCGGAGCCATCGATCCCGTCATCCATTGTCCTGCTTGCGGTAGTCTTGTTCTTAGTCCTTTAGAAGAGGAAGGGCCTGGTTGCCATCATATTCAGTTTATCATTGATAGTGAGTCTGGCGAATTTAACTACATCACAGAACCCTTCGATGAAATTTTAAAAGAATTCCGTAAACCTGAGGTAGAGGGATTTGACGAGTGGGATGCCACAGAAGTTTTTTTAGAAGAAGCAGAATCCAATACATTCTATGTAATGAATTTGATTTTACCTAGTAATGTTTCGATTGAGGATGATCCTGTTTGTTTACGCATTGGATTCGAATTATTTTTTTCGGAAGACCAAGAAGAATTGTACGAAGAATTAGAAAGAAGACATGACGAGGAAGGGTTACATGACCACAGCCAAAACTAAAGTATCAACTATTGCGACAGTAATCGTTGCACTTTTCATTTTTACCAATTGTTTGATCAGTTATAAGGACCATCCAAAAATCCTTCCCCTTCCTTCGGAAGAAAAAACAAACGATACCAATTTTGTTTATGCCCTCCCTACATTTCCTCAAATGAATTTGGGGGGAAGGGAAGCTCTCAAGAATTACTTTCAAAACAAAACTCGTTTTAAAAATACTGTGGAAGGTGTGGATGTTCCAAAGTCCGGGTATTTGGTGAATGTAAAAGTAAATTACCGTTCCCCGTCCCCTGAAGCGACGGTTTTTCTCGGAATTTCTACTCTTACCGCCACATTACTTCCCGCTTGGTCCACACAAGATGGTTATGATGTACAATACCTTCTCTACAAAGATGGAAAGAAGGTAGGAACGTATGATTATCATATCTTTAGAAATTATGCGCAGTGGTTACTGTTTGTTCCTATTTCTTGGTACAATTTTGAAACAGCAACCGAACGAGAAGTATTTGAAAGAACCACACTGAAGTTCTTTGAGGACGCCAAGGAACATTTCTAAAACATTTGGACTTTAACTTCCAAATTTATCATGATTTTGTTTGGGGATTTTGGCCCGGGATCATTGTAGTATTTGGAGTTGGGTTTTTTGTTGGGTATTTAGCTTCATTTTTAGGACTGGGAGGAGGGTTTATTTACACTCCCTTCTTCCATAGTTTTTTCCACCTAACTGCTGTCCAAGCCGTTGCCGTCTCTTTGGCGCAGATGCCGGTCTCGGCTCTTTCCGGGCTTGTTGTGTATCACAAAAACAAGAAAATCCGTTGGAAACAAGGATTCCTTTTGTTATGTACATCCATTCCTGCGGCCCAATACACGGCCTATAAATTTGGTAGATTTGAAGACACAGAAATCGGCAAACAGTTGTACTACGGGATTCCTTTGTCGGAATTTATTTATCTCATTGTGTTCACTGTTTTTTTGGGAATCCTTGCAGTTTATAATTTAATCACAGCGTTAAAGAGAAGGAGGAAATACTACCAAACTCTGGCAGTCCAGACTGAAAATTTAAATCCAGCTGCCATTGAGGTTTCTGCAAAATCTGATTCTGATCTGGAAACAAAATTAGATTCTGATGTGAATATGGATTTGTCGGTTAACGTAGATAAGACGAATCTGAAAGTAGAAACAGATAAAAACCAAGCTGATTTGTTTTTCTATTCACCTAAATCTGTTTTGATTGTACTTTTCACTGGAATTTTTTTCGGTTTGTTTTCTTCCCTTTTTGGGATTGGCGGAGGATTTCTTGCGGTTCCTCTCTTTGTTTACTACTTTCGTATGAGTCCCGTGGAAGCGGTCGCCACTTCCTTTTTAGGAATTTTTCTCACCTCTTTTGGAACGAGTGTACTATTTTTTCTCCAAGGAAAGTTGCATTTGGAACTTGCCCTTGTCGGAAGTTTTGGAGGGATCTTTGGTGCGAGGATTGGTTCTCTAAAAGCTGTGAATGCAAAACCATATAGCATCTTACTTGTCACTGCCATCTTCCAATTTTTGGTAGTGGTTTGGTATGTGCTCGGAAAACTTCCAAAATTCTAGTTGTCGAAATTCGTTTTTTTATTTAGATTTCGTCTAAATTGAGTAACGGTATGATGAAATTCAAATTTCCCGAAGACCAACTTGTTACCACACCAGAAGGTAAAGTTCCGAAATTATATAGTTGTGCCGAATGTCGCAGCGGTGCGGGCCTTGACTTTTCTTTTACGATGGCTTTCCAGCCCATCGTGGACTGGAACAAAAAAACGGTTTATTCGCATGAAGCTTTAGTTCGGGGAATTTCAGGAGAATCTGCATATTCGATTCTTTCTAAGGTAAATGCAACTAACAGATATCAGTTTGACCAGGCCTGTCGGATCAAAGCGATCCAACTCGCAAGCCAGATACAAATTCCCTCTTACTTAAATATTAACTTTTTACCCAATGCCATTTACCAACCGGAAACTTGTATTCGTACAACTTTAGAAGCAAGTCGTGAATTCCAATTTCCACTCAACCGATTGGTGTTTGAGTTAACCGAAGGGGAAGAAGTTCAAGACCACGACCATATCATAAAAATTTTTAAAGCATACAAACAGTATGGTTTTTTAACTGCGATAGATGATTTTGGTTCTGGTTATTCTGGACTCAACCTACTTGCAAAATTCCAACCTGATCTCATCAAATTAGATATGGAATTGATTCGAAACATTCATCTGAATCCTGTGGCCCAAAAATTAACGAATGCAATTGCGGGAGTTTGTCGTGAAATTGGAATTGCTGTCATTGCCGAAGGTGTAGAGACTATTGAAGAGTTAAAAGTTTTGGTAGATATGGGAATCCATCTCTACCAAGGGTATTTGTTTTCCAAACCTGCTTTTGAGTCGACAGGTGTAGTTCATTTTCCCAATCTCTAAATTAAAAAACTTTCTATCTCCCGTCTCGGAGAATCATATTCATAAGAACTTCTTCCCATTCTTGCAATCAATTGAATCTGTTCGTTTGGTTTTAATCCGAGTATCGTTTTTAATTGTTTGGTGAAGGTTCGACTTTCTGGATAATCTTCGACAGCTTGGTTCATTGTGTGGAAGGCAATGTTACGCACAGCACAGGCCAATGTGAAGCGTATAAAATCCCTTCCCGTTTCTATCCATGTTCTCTCATCGTCGGATCCTTCTGTGATAAAGAAAACTAATGCTTTGGATGAATACACTTGGTTCTGGAACATTTGGATTCCCGCTTCTTTGGCAGATTCGGAATGCCAACCCTCTTTCGATAAATCCACAAAGAATGTTTTGGCAAACCAGAGTTTGATTCCTGAAAGTCCGTTTCCTTCTAGGGTGAGTCCATCTCGTTTGTTGTAGATGTCTTCTTTGGACACTCGAAACCACTTTCGATTTAACTCATTGGATGCAGTACGATTAGTTTCCATCGCAAAAGCAGAATCGAGTAAGGGAAGGATGGATTCTAACTTTTTTGGATCATTGAGAAAGAGTAATTTATGTTTGGATGGTCCTGTTAACATTTTTAGGTCAGCCATTTCTTCCTCAGTAATCATTGGGCCCGAGTAAACGGACCGATTCATTCGGCGGTGGGGAAGACCGGCAAACAAAAAGTCATGCACACATTTTGACTTGGGGGAAATTTCAAATTTGGCAATGGGGTTTAGGGGAAAGGTTTGGGAGCTAGGTTTTCCTTTGGGGAAGTAAGTAATTTTCGTATCAAACATAAGTTTATCGGCCGTTAGATGAGCTAACTCTAAAAAAGCTCCATGGGTATGAAAGAATTGGCGGTTTAGGGAATCTATTTCCTGGAGTTGTTTTTCCCTATCCCCAAAAAGTAAAAACGCAGAATCCGATACCCGCTTGATTTTCCAAGGTTGGGAATTATGAGAATTGGGAGCAAGGAGGGCTGTGATGAGGATTTGGTCTAAGGGTTTGGTAAAACCCAAAGATTCCGCATACCCGAGGGGGTCTTTCCTGTGAAGGGTCGCATCCCCCGACGAATAGGCATACAATTCACTTTGTATTGTGGACAGGGAAACCAAGGCACCGGAGGCAAAACTGTTAAATAGAAATCTTTTTCTTGTGAGCTTCATAATTTTCCCATTTCTGGATTTAGACCTTAATTGAAAGGGAGTCTAACCTTAAATGTCAACCAACTCTGAACCTTTTTCCATTGATATCGTCTCCGATGTAGCTTGCCCTTGGTGTTATGTAGGAAAAAAGAAACTGGAGTTGGCCCTCCAAACAGTAGGAGATAAAATCGATCCACAGGTTCGATGGAGGCCTTTTCAATTGTCTCCCGAAATTCCTGAAGCCGGAATTGATTATAAAGAGCACCTAACACAGAAATTCGGAAGTTTGGACCGCTTGGATGGTGCTTGGCAAAGGCTGACACAAATTGGAAAGGACGTTGGTATTTCTTTTCAGTTCGATGCCATTCCAAAGGCTACGAACACATTGGTATTACATGCTCTGGTTGCTGGGCTTTCTAGCTTAGAAGAACAAGCTAAGTTGGTAGATTTGTTTTTTGCTGCTAACTTTACCGAGGGAAAAGATCTCACGGATAAAGAAATAATTTGGAAGGTAGCCGAACCAGTTTATAAAGATCGTATCAAGTTTGATGCAGTATTTGCAGATCCAGAACTCAAAGAACATATCAGGCAAGAAATTTCCTACTACCATCAAAATGGAATCAGCGGTGTTCCGTATTTTATCGTTGGAGGAAAGTATGCGGTGAGTGGAGCTCAAGACACTTCGGTTTTTGTAGAAGTGATTGAGACTGTATTAAAAGAACGCGAATCAGAAAAACAAAGTTAATAAATTTCCATTTCATCTTGACCAGGCATTCAAAATCATTAGGTTGATTAAATCGAATTATATTTATGAAAAAAATTATCCATTTCTTCGTCTACAAACCATTAGTTGCTAATTTGGTTTTTATATTTTTGTTCCTTGCGGGAATGATCTCTGTGCTTTCTATGAAACGAGAAGCATTTCCGAGAGTAAACTTTCGTCAAGTGCGTGTTCTTACTGTTTATCCTGGTGCCAGTCCCGTGGATGTGGAAAAAAAAGTAACCATTCCCATCGAAGAAAAGTTACGCGAGGTAGAAGGATTAGACTCGGTTCGTTCTATCTCTCGAAACTCAGAATCCGATATCAGTATCAAAATCGATTTAGAACACAATAACCCTGACGGTGTTGTGAACGATATCAGACGTGCTGTAGATCGTGTGACCAATTTGCCAGCAACTGTGAAAGATCGTCCGATTGTAACAGAACAAAAGAGCTCCAACTTTCCTGTGTTAGAGATGGCAATCCATGGTGCAATGGATGAGATGGAACTTCAGGAAATGGGTCGTTTCATTGAAGATGAGATGCGTAAAGTCTCTGGGGTATCTAGAGTGGATGCTTTTGGAAAACGAAAAGAGGAGTGGCGGATTCGTGTGGATCCCGACCTGAAAAAAAAGTATACTCTTGGTTTTTCCGATATCATCAATGCAATCTCCAAACGAAATATCAGTGTTCCAGCAGGATCTTTTTTGCGGCCCATCACCCAAGACATTCGTGTGACCGGTGAAATCAGCGAAATCAATGATATTAAAAATATCCCCATTCGTTCGAATGAAACAGGAAATACGATTCTTTTATCACAAGTTGCCAATGTAAAAGATACTTATGAAAGGCCACGGGTGGTTGCCATTGTGAATGGGGAACCTGCTTATGTTTTACAAATCATTAAAAAAGATAGTGCGGACATCATTCGCACAGTGGAAGCGGTTCAGGCAAGAGTTGCAGAATTAAAGAAACAAATTCCGGCTAACATTCAGTTTACGGAATTGAACAATGAAGGGGCTCGTGCGATCAAACGATTGGATGTGGTGATTACCAATTCACTTCAAGGTTTGTTTTTGGTTGTGGTGGTCCTAATTCTCTTCTTTAGTTTTAAGGATTCCCTACTCACAAGTCTTTCGTTGCCATTGACTCTTTTTGCAACTACCATCGCTTTTCCTATTTTTGATGTTTCCTTTAACTTAGTGTCCATGCTTGGGATTATTATCTCCCTGGGGATGTTAGTTGATAATAGTATTATTATTTCAGAAAATATCTATAAACATAGATCCAGAAAAATGGATTCAAGAGAAGCCGCAGTTCTTGGTGCCAGCGAACTTTTTGTTCCCATCATTGGGTCTTACCTAACAACCGTTGCTGCCTTTTTGCCAATGGCATTTATGTCAGGAATTATGGGTAAATTCATTTGGCAGATTCCTTTTATGGTGATTGTTGCTTTGACTTTATCCTTATTTGAATCGTTTTTATTACTTCCTGTTCGGTACGCACAGTTCACATCACATGAAGTCAAAAAACGTTCCAAACACCGCGATCGTTTTCGTGCGATTTTAGACAATGGGTTTGAGTCTTTAAAATCAGGATTCACACGTTTCATTACGCGAGTTGTCAAACGTCCATTCCTTACATTAGGTTCGATCCTTATTGTGTTTTTGTCCTCTTGTGGACTTGTCGGACTGATGAATTTCAATTTGTTTCCGAAAGAAGGGATTGATTATGTTTTGGTTCGTGCGGAATTTCCTCCCGATTTTTCTTCTCAAGAGACCGCAAAACAACTGCAATACTTCCAACCGATTCTGGATAAAATTCCAAAATCAGAAGTGCAAAGTGTCATTCTAAAAATAGGAATCCAACAAACAGATCCTACGGACCCACTCACTCGGATTGGGGAACAACTCGGAATGGCACAGATCATTTTAGTTCCAGAAACAGAACGTAACCGCACTGCTCAGGAAATTTTTGGCGAATTAGAACCCGAGTTAAAAAAGTTACCCAATGCGGTTTCTGTGATGGTAGATTTGGTTGTGAACGGTCCACCAATCGGTGCTGCTGTAACGGTTGCCATCGAAGGTCGTGATTACAAAGTTTTAAAACAAATTTCTAATGAGATGCAAGGTTTCCTAAAAAAACAAGAGGGAGTGATCAACATCAATGATGATT
Source organism: Leptospira vanthielii serovar Holland str. Waz Holland = ATCC 700522 (assembly GCF_000332455.1). Taxonomy (GTDB): domain Bacteria; phylum Spirochaetota; class Leptospiria; order Leptospirales; family Leptospiraceae; genus Leptospira_A; species Leptospira_A vanthielii. The sequence continues at coordinate 145,987 of NZ_AOGY02000014.1, forward strand.
ACAAACCAGGTAGAGAAGAAATTCAAATTCGAGTGAAGGACACGGCCTCAGCCATTACCGGAATCGATACAGAAATTACTGCCTACTATGTTCGCACAGCTATGGACGGACTTGAAGCATCTAACCTTCGTAAGGGAAAGGACGAAGTTCGAATCATTATCCAAAACGATGACCGGTTCCGAGATGGAATCGAAGATTTAGATACGATTCAGATTTCAAATAAATTTGGTCTCCTAACACCGATTACGGCAGTCACTACAAGAACCATTGTCCAAGGGATAGAGGCTTTATACCATAATGATTATGAAAAAGCCATCACTGTCCTTGCTGATGTCAATGAAGCCGTTACAAGTTCCTCTATTGTGAATGGAAAAATTGTAGATGAGTTTGGAAATATTGGAAAAAAATATCCGGGTTATAAAATTAAATTTAGAGGGGAACAAGAAGAAACTGCTAAGTCCATGGTTTCCCTTCTGGTAGCAGGGGTGTTGGCACTCTTTGGAATTTTTGCCATCCTTGCGATTATTTTCAATAGCATTAAAAAACCAATTCTCATTTTGCTCTCCATTCCATTAGGTTTTGTGGGAGTGGTATTTGGATTTTTGATTTCCGGTAAGGCGCTTAGTTTTCTTGCAATGATTGGTATCATTGGTCTTGCTGGAGTGATTGTAAACGCATCCATCGTACTTGTGGATACCATCCAAGAATTCCAAGCGAAAGGGGAAGGGTTGTATGAGTCGCTCATCACTGCATCTTCGGAAAGATTTCGTCCCATCCTTGTGACTACAATGACGACTATGGCAGGTATGATCCCGACAGCCTACGCTATTGGCGGATCGGATCCACTCCTCATACCCATGACACTTTCCTTGGCTTGGGGACTTGGATTTGGAACCTTTGGGTCCCTGATCTTTATCCCGGCCAGTTTCTCCGCTTATTACAAACTAAAGAAAAGAAAGTAAAACTCTTTAGTAATGATTCAGGACATCTTCGGCAAAACCGAGGATGTTCTCGAGTTTCAGTTTTTCCCCATTATCTAAAACTACTGTTCCGTTAAACTTTCCAAACACTTGGTGTTGGATTGTTTTTATGACTAAAAAATTCATATATGATTTTCTATCGACAATGGGTGTAAAATCCAATTCCAAACGGTTGTTATTGGATGTGAACTTCCAGGGAGCCATATAGTTTTCGGTATCAATGATAAATTTGACTTCATCCAATTTATGAATTTTGCCATCATAAAGGATAGTATTTTCTGAAGCCGGTGTTCTATCAGTAAATCCATATCCTAAATTGAGGCCAAATGGTTTTCCTCCAATCCATGCGGATACAGAACTCCAATACCATCTATTTTTATACGTCCATACACCTCGGCCCCAATCTAATGCTCCAAAATCTTTTTTGGGATCAAATTGATACATTGTATTCCCAACTTGCACTTGGCCTGAGGCCGGCATACAATTGATTTTAGTATTATAATAAAATGCTTTGCGGTTTTCTTTCCAAGAAGTGGCAATATTCATCGATTCCATTTTTGGTTCTGTGAGTTCAATTTTTCCATGAATTCCTTTGGAACCATCCGGTGCATCAAACGATTTGGATTCAAATTCCAAAATTCGTTTTCCATTGATCACTTCAAATCGGAGGCGAAGTTTTTTGTCTTCAAACTGAACAACCCCACTACTGTTCACACGTGGGAATCCTGTTTTTCCTAAAGGTAGAACAGAAAGAGTATCAATTTGTTTGAATGTTCCTCGTTTGAAATCTAAAAAACAAATGGCAAATAGTCCCGCATAACCTAAATCAGATGCAGTGAATGAAATTCCAAAATCTTTAGAAGGAGAAAGAACCGAATAATAATCCCATTCTTTAATTTTTAGTGCGGAGGCCGCAATATTTTCGCGATTGTAAGTCCAAAGAGGGGACCGTGCCCAACCTTCTTCTGTGAGGGTTCCGTCAGATTTGAGTAGAGGGATTTGTTTTTTGATCTCAGGCATGAACCGATTTAAAAGGATTTATAACATTCGGCTAGAAGTTTTTATCAGATTCCGTAAGAGCGAATTGACAGGAATTGAATTCCTTTGCAGACTCGGTTTCGCTTACGCACCACAAACAAGGAAAAACGAACCATGAGTCAATCCATTCCAAAAGAGCTAAATTATGAGTACGACTTTATTATAGTCGGATCTGGTTTTGGAGGATCCGTATCTGCCTATCGGTTATCTCAAAAAGGTTATAAAGTTTTGGTGATTGAATCAGGAAAACGTTGGAAGGCCACAGACTTTCCAAAAACCAATTGGAGTTTACGTAAGTATCTTTGGATGCCGAAACTAGGTTTTTATGGAATCCAAAGAATCAATTTACTCAATGACTTTTTACTTGTGAGTGGGTCTGGTGTTGGCGGTGGTTCATTAGTGTATGCATGTACCTTGTATGTGCCTTCCTCAAAAGTATTAAACTCTCCTTTGTATTCAAAAATGGGTGGGGAAAAAGCTTTATTACCTTATTATGATGTAGCAAAACACATGCTTGGTGTTACCGAAAATCCCCAACTTTGGGAACCAGACCGTCTCCTTTTAGAAACAGCAAAAACTTTTGGTAAGGAAGATACTTTCCGTAGAACTCCTGTGGGAATTTATTTTGGAAACAAAAAAGATCCCAAGGATCCTTTTTTTGGTGGGGATGGTCCAGACCGTGATCCATGTAACTTCTGTGGTGGTTGTATGGTGGGTTGTCGCCATAACGCAAAAAACACTTTGGATAAAAACTATTTATACTTAGCCGAAAAGTTGGGAGCTGTCATCCTTCCTGAAACTAAAGTCACTTCACTCATTCCAATCAATCAAAAAGGCATTCCTGATCCAGAAGCGAGTGGAGAATTTGGATATGAATTGGAAACAAGGAGCACAACCGGTTGGTTTGGTTCTCCAAAAAGAAAACTTCGTTCCAAACAAGTGGTGTTATCTGCTGGTGTGATGGGAACCGTTGGTCTTTTACTTAAGATGCAACAAGATAACAAAATGATTCGTTTATCAGAGAAGTTAGGTGATACAGTTCGAACTAATAGCGAAACGGTTTTACCTGTGACTGTCCCTGCAAGTAAGGGCGCCGATTATTCTAAAGGCATTGCGATCACCTCTTCTGTCCATCCCGATGAAAATACACATATCGAACCGGTTCGGTATTCGAAAGGATCTGATTTTTTTGGAGTCCTTGCCAGTGTGATGACGGATGGAGGAGGGATTTTTCCAAGACCACTCAAATTTTTTTGGACGATGGTTCGCCATCCTCTTTATTTTTTGAAATCTCATAACCCCATTGGATTTGCAAAAAATTCTATCATTTTACTTGTGATGCAAACGGTTGATAATAGCGTACGACTTGTACGAAAAAGACGATTCATTTGGCCTTTTCAAAAAACAATTACCTCTGCTCTCTCGACTGGAGAACCAACACCCACTTACATTCCTATTGCCAATGCGTTTGCTCGGAAACTAGCTGAGATTGTTGGTGGGATTCCGCGAAGTTCTTTTAATGATACCCTTCTCAATGCACCTGTTACAGGTCATATTATGGGAGGTTGCATTGTGGCGGATTCTCCGGAACGGGGTGTGATCGATATGGAAAACAAAGTGTTTGGTTATAAGAACCTACGTGTTTGTGATGCCTCCATGCTCACTGTCAATTTAGGAGTGAATCCAAGTTTGACCATCACCGCACTTTCTGAACGGGCGATGAGTTTGGTTCCGACAAAAGACAAAGCACCAATACAATTTCTAACCTTTGAAACCAAAAAAGGTTTTGATAAAATTCTTGGATCCTTTCCAAAGAAATCTTCCGTTAAAAAATCGACTTCTGTGAGGAAACGCGTATCATAACCTAAATGAGTTTGATAAACGTTGCCAAGTCGGGAAGTATCGAAGAATGGGAGAGTGAGATCCGTGCAGGCGCTGATCCTAATGAGTTAGATTCCTATGGAACAAATCCTCTCTCTTGGATGTTCAAGATGGAGAATGAGGATTTGTTTCGGTATGCTATCTTACAGGGTGCCGATCCCGCTTTTCCTTACCGCACTCCAGGCAATGTAATCTTTGATATCATCAGTCAAAACAAAGAATCCTTTCTACATATACTTGTAGAAACGTTTTCTGTTTGGAAACACTCACCTCACCTTCATACGCGAGACAAAAATGGAAACACCATCTTTCATCTCTCTGTCCTTGAATCCGCCGAACCACTTTGGGAAGTGATCTCTGATTCCTTAACAGAGGAGGTTCTCTCTTTACGAAACGAGGAGGGTCGATCTGTATTTTTAGCAGCGATCACGGAAGATCGAATGGAAATTGTAACAAATCTTCTCCATAAATTTCCTAAAACAATCGAAGACAAAGACAGTGAAGGAAAAACGGCACTTCATTTAGTCGCAGAAAGAAATTTATATGATCTTTGTTCTTATCTTTTGGAGGAGGGAGATTTTTCTTTAGAAACAAAAGACAATTTGGGGAACACCGCTTTGTTTTTAGCAGCTTCTGCCGATGCCGTTGAATGTTTGATAGATCTACTAGATGCAGGTGCGAATCCCTTTGTTTGGGGAGAGAATGAAGAATCCATCACAAGGCTTTTGGACCGCGAAAAGTTTGGCCATAGTTTGAAAACTTGGAAAGACTTTGTCATCAAAAAAGCAATCCTCGGTGCCGGGTATTCACACCGAGAAGAGATGATCGATTACATCAAAAAAGAAAAACCATTCAAACCAGAAGAATTAACCAAAGCAAAGTTAGTTGATTTAATCTGATCCAATTATTTTTGCGGAGTGGAATTATCTCCCAAAAACTTAGGTCCATAATTTCCTTCTCGGTCTGTGTGAGTCCGGTCAGACTTTGGACTTTCAAAGGTATAGTGTTGTTCTATATTGGTTTTGAAAGGTGCATTCTCTGGCGATTCACCGTATTGGTGGAGTTCACCAATTCTTAAATCCGACCGGGGGTGTTTGCCGAGCCTACCTGAAAATCGAAAGAAAGATGCCAACTTGGGATCTACCCTATGATGGCCGTCAGGGTCTTTGTCTGCAGTTTGGCCGACCCAACCCGGTTCTTCCCAAGCTATTAGTTTTTCAATTCGTCCTTTGATCATAGAACGTGCATCTACAAACTGAGTTTCTGACTTCTCAGTTTCCGGTTCGGAAATTTCATGAGGACTAGAATTCTTTTTGATTCCAGAACCAATTTTAACATTCGTTAAATCTTTCTCGGTTATATCTTTTGGAACAATCAGGATAGATGTTTCTGGATTCAAACTTGGAAACACATCCCAAGGATCAGAAATATAATTAAACAAGGCATTCCCTGCATGCAGTTTAACCGTATAATCGCCATAAGCTGATGTTGGATTCCCTCCATCGGAACCCATATTGCCTTTCGCCACATAAAGAATAGGGTGATTTTTTACGGAATTGATATTTCGAAAATCTGTATCGAGTAGGATATGATCATGTCCAGTCAGTAGTATTCTTTTTGGTTTGCCCTCTTTTGAGATGAGGAGAGCATAGGATTCTAAATCTCCTTGGTGGATGTTTCCAAACTTTGTGGGTCCTTCGTTCCAATCATACCAAATCCAATAGGAAATGACCATATCTCCATTCCCCACTTCATACCAATAGTTACTGTTGTCTCTAAATCCAGGAAGCGCTTCCTTCTGTGTTCCCGAGACAGTTGTATTGGCATAACGCACGTGATAGTATAAATGGGTTTGTTTTTCTGTTTCTCTTAGGTCAGGAAATTCCACATAGTTCCATGTGGTTTGGCCTTTTGTTTTGCGGCGAATGTCTTTATTGGGAAGTATGTATTCTTTGGGCTGAAAATAGTTTGCATACTTTTCGATATTAGTCGGTAAATATTTTTTATCTTTATGAAAGACAAGAATGGGCGAAAACTTTGCAGCGAGCTCCTGTTGTTTGCGATCGGAAATTAAGTTCTCTTGGCTTACAAAAGTAAACTCATGTTTTATGTTAGGATTTTTGAAAAGAGAATCTGTATTTTGAATCCAATAAGGATTGTGGCCAGGAGAGTACTTTCCATGGACTTTTTGAATTCCTTCAATGCTAATTGCGAGATGGGTCCAATTGTTTGGTAATTCTTGAGGAAATGTAATTTGTTCCAGAGATGATCCAATGATAGAATTTGATTTATATGAATGTATTGATACAGGCGTATAACAGTCTTTAGCAATCGTTGAAGGGCAAAAATAAAATTTCAGTGAATAAGAAATAGTTTCCCCTTTTAATTCCTTGGGAATCGATTTGAGTTTTAAATCAAATCTAATGGTCTTTCTTAGAGAGGATATGGTTTTTTGTTCATTCGAACTAGAACAAAAAACTGTTATTAGAATAAATACAGCTAACGATAGATAAATGGTAATTTTGGCGAATGGTTTCATTTGGTTTTTTAAGGCATAAAAAAACCCCTGTTTCCAGGGGTTTTGGTTTGAGATGAGACGAAAAGATTACTCAGCGTCTTTTTTTGCTTTTTTCTCTTTTTTGGCTTTCTTAGCTTTTTTAGCCTTTTTTGCGCCATCTTTGTTATTCTTTTTCTCTTTTTTCTCACCGTCTTTGTTGTTCATTTTTTCTTTTTTAGGTTTAACGGTTTCAGAAGCTTCATCGGCTTGCATAGTCGGTTCTTCGTCTGCTTCTGTTTGAGCAAACAGACCAAAAGTGCTGAAAGAGAATAGAGTGAGAATCACAAGAAATTTTTTCATTTTTTACCTCGTATCGAATGTGCGACCAATTAGATACTATTTGGACGATTAGACAATCGTAAATTTAGAGGTTTTTGTGAATTATTTACCTACACAAAATTTACTAAAAATTCTGCCAAGGATTTCTTCATTATCCACATGACCGTTGACTTCACCAATTTCTTTCAGGGAAGAATTGATTTCTTGGATATAAATTTCTGCGGGAGCTCCATCTTCCATAAGATGAATGGCTTCTGATAAACTAGATTCGATTTTTTGAATGTGATACCTTTGTCTATCTTCTAACAAAACTACATCTTCTGCGTTATCTTGGGATGTGAGTTTTGTTTTTAAAAGTTCTAATAAATGAGAAATTCCCACTTTTGTTTTACAAGAAATTTCCGTAATCTCTAACTCAAATTCTTTTTGTAGGCTTTCCAACTGATTCGGATCCCAATCATTCTGCTTTTGATCAATTTTATTGGCAACAAGGATGGCACCATGGAGTCTTTCTTTATGTTTTGATAAAAACGAACTTTTGTCGAATGGTTGGGAGCTGTCAATGAGAAGTAGTTTCACATTAGCACTGTCGGCTTCTCGTTTGCTTCGTTCAATTCCCATCTGTTCAATGTTATCCGATGTTTCTCGGATTCCTGCGGTATCCACGAGCCGAATGGGGATTCCATCCAAACTCAATTCTTCGGCTATATAATCTCTGGTTGTACCGGGAATGTCGGAGATAATCGAACGATCCTTGCCAATGAGTAAATTCATTAAGCTGGATTTTCCTGTGTTGGGTTCTCCAAATAAAACGACGGTAGATTGTAAAATTAAAGTTTCTGCTCGTTCTGAATCTTGGATTAACTTCGAACAAAGATTCTTGAGTGAGATCATCCGATTTTTTCTTTCTTCCAAACTTTCAAAGTTAAGGTCTTCTGTGGAAAAATCAATTTCAGCTTCGCACTCTGCTTTGAGTGAAATGAGATCACTTCTGATTTTGGAACTTAACTTTGTGATTTCCCCAAACACATTTTTTTGAGCCAATTCCAATTCATATCGAGAACGTGCTTCAATCAGTCGACTGATGGCTTCTGCACCGGATAGATTGATTTTTCCATTCAGATACGCTCTTTTGGTAAACTCACCCTTCTGTGCCGGGCGGGCTCCCTTTTCAAAAAGGATTTGTAAACCACGTTTGAGAAGGATTGGATTTCCATGTAAATGAAACTCAGCTAAGTCTTCACCTGTATAGGAGTTAGGTGATGGGAAATAGAAAAAAACAATTTGGTCGAGAGGTTTTTCTGCATCTACAAAATCGCAGAAAATAGCAGTTCTTTTTTGGTTTTTAATAAATTCTTCGGTGAGGGGAGCGGCGTTCTTTTGGAGAACAGAAAGGGCAATGGGCAATACGGCAGAACCCGATACCCGAAGGATGCCAATCGCTCCGGGACCTGAGGCAGTGGACAATGCCGCAATGGTATCAATCAAGATCTTCTTGGTCTACTCCGTCTGCAAAGTCTTCTACAGGAAGGCCTTTTTTAGAAGGATCTTCCAAATCTTTGTATTTATGTTTTTCTTTTGCAGAGATAACACGGACTCTTTTGAAAGTTCCGTTTCCTTCGGATCTAGTGAAAACTCTTTCGTCTTCTTGGATTGCCATGTGAACAATTCTTCGTTCAAAAGGATTCATTGGATCTAAAAGTTTAGACCTTCCTGATTTGATGACCGATGCCGCCACAGATTTTGCCAATCGAATGAGAGATAACTCGCGTTTGTCGCGGTAAGATTCAATATCTAATACAATTTTTCTATTGTGGCGAATTCTTGGGTCTACCATTAAGTTCAAAAGGAACTGGAGAGAATCTAATGTGCCCCCTCTTTTTCCAATAATGAGTCCAGATTCTTTACTAGTAAGTTCGACATAGATTTTTCCATCTACATCACCCATTCCCACTACTTCCGCAGGAATTCCCATTTTTTTCAAAATGGTGATGATCACTCCATGGATGATTTTTTCGGATGGGATGTCGTTGTTGGCAACAAACGCGCGTACAACGGCTGGTTTTTTTTGTGTGATTCCCAAAAATCCGGATTTTCCGGAATCAACTACTTCGAATCGCAAATCGCCTGGTTGGAGGCGAAGAGTTTCTAAAGAGTATTCTTCCGCCTCACTTTTAGTTTTTCCTTCGGCTTCGAAAATGTAATTATTCATCTGTGATCTTCCTTGTTAAACAATGATTTCATTTTTTCTTTTTGTTCTGGTTTCTAAATCCAGGTCGGGCAACCGTCGTAGCGTTGTTTGCTGGTTCTGGCCCATTATTTTTTGGTTTTTTGTCTTCCGATTTTCCAAACTTGTTTGTATACACTTGTTGGGCAATGGATAGGATGTTTTGCATTGTCCAATACATAGTCACACCGGCAGGCATCGACCAGAAGAAGTATAACATGATGACAGGCATCATATACATCATCATTTTTTGGTTAGGATCTGTAGACACTGTTGTCATTCGAGACTGAACTACTTGAGTTGCTACCATGATGAGTGGTAGGATGTTGATGGCAAGGGCACCAATAAAAGCTAACTTGGGAGTTGTATAAACCGTGTCTGGTTCACTTAAATCTTTGATCCATAAAAATGGGGAATTCCAAAGATCCACTGTATCAGAAAATGCGGTATAAAGGGCGATAAAGATAGGAATTTGGATGAGCATCGGAAGGCAACCCGCCATTGGGTTTGTTCCGTTCTTTTTGTACAACTCTACCGTTTTTTCTTGTTTGAGTTTTGGATCATCCGCATACTTTTCATTGATGAGTTTAATTTGTGGAGATAACTCTTGCATCTTCTTCATGGATTCCGCCTGTTTTTTGTTCAGCGGATAAAATGCTAATTTGAAGAGGATAGCAAAAATAACAATGGCCCAACCGTAGTTAGGAATGACCAAGTAGATCTTTTTTAAGATCCAAACAATTCCGTTTCGAAGTGGGGTTGTAATCCCTTGGTTGAATGATTTGTCGAGCGAATCACTGAGACCAGCAAACACCGAGTCTTTGTTGATTTTTGGATCTAGTTTACCATCTCTAAAAGCAGTTCCGTCAAGTTCTCTCACTCCTACGTAGGCTGCATAATCCAAATTTACTTCTTCGCCTGGACCAAGTTTCCAATTGTCATAAACAAGAAGAACTCCCGTTTCATTTCCTTTGCGGTTATCGAGAAGCACTCCTGCGGGGTTCTCATTTAAAGGGTCAATGACACCAATGAAATAACGACTTCCTGTTCCCACAAAGTCCACTTTATCAGTAGAACCTTTTTTGATTTCGTAACGAGTGTCTTTTCCTTCATTGGAACCAAATAGATTATCAAAAAATCCTTGGGTGCTTGTTCCGTCTACGTGGTCTTTAAAACTTCCATCTAAATAGTAGTAACGAAAGTAATGAGCATTGTCCCTATCATTAAAGTCTTCTTTTTTCTTAAGGACTGGTCCAAGGGAACTAAACGATCTAAAGTATACATCCGACTTGGATGGAGAAACATTGATGGTTTCGTTAGTTCTATTTTTTAAAGCTAAATGAAATTTAAAATAATTTTCGGAAGGGAAAAATTGAAATTTCTTTTGAATCGTAAATTTGCCATCTAACGAAGGTGCTTCGAAGATTACTGTTTTTGTTTCTGCATTATAACTAGAACTAAAATTTACTAAGTTATAAGCGGAAAAAGGAATGGTGTCTTTGTCTTCAATAATGTTGAAGTCAAAACCTTGTCCTCTTGTAAGTTCAACAGCCTTTTCTTTTTTTCCATCAAATTCGATTTCAAACTTAGGATCTTTCGCTATCGCAAATTCTGAACCGTCTGGTTCTTTATGGTCTTTGATATAGTATTCAGTGATTCGTCCACCTAAACTAGAAAAATGCACTAGGAAGGAATCTGTTTTTAGAGAGAACGTTTTTACATCTTCTGTTTTTACAGGATTTAATTTAGTAGTTTCCGTTGTAGGTTTTTTTAGTTCTGCTTTTGGATCTGCAGGATTTCCCACAGGTTTCTCTTTTTCAGAGCCTTCTTGTTTAGAAGTTTCGTCAGCAGCTTTTGGTTTTGGTGTTTGTGGAGGAAAGAAGAAATAGTTTATCCCCATCCATACTGCTAAACTGAGGAATAGCGCGAGGAATAAACGACTTTGTCTGTTAGTGGAATCATTTTGCATAAGTTAACTCTTGTTAAAGGATTTCGGTAAAGGGTCATGCCCACCTTCGTGATAGGGGTGGCATTTAGAAATTCGAATCACACTAAGAACAAACGCTTTGTACCATGGGTAGGTTTCAAATGCTTGTTTGGCGTACTCGGAACAACTTGGGGTAAACCGGCAAGCCGGAGGCAATAGGGGGGACAGCAGTTTTTTGTAGAGGTAAATAAGAACCAAAAACAGCCGATTCATGGGAATTGTTTTAGAACCGAAAGGAAAAAAACCTCTCGGTCTTCCTTAGATAACTTCGCAAATCCTACCTGCGCCAATAAAGCGTAATCGTATCCTATTGGAAAAGCAGGAAGATGTTTCCGAACCAGTTCTCTCAGGATTCGTTTGGAACGGTTACGTTCAACGGCTGTTTTGTGAGTTTTATCGGGACAAAATAAAAAACTGGCAAACGGAAGGCCGTTTTTTCGAACAAGCCATCGCATCGGTGGCCTGCCCATTTTACGATTCTGACGAAAGAGTTCCTGGATTCTGGTTGGGTCGTGAAGGGTCTCCGAAGGAAGCTCCTAAATTAGAACTTTCTCCCGATTTTTTCGTCGGAAACAGTCAATTTAGCGCGTCCTTTTCTTCTTCTGGAGGCTATCACATTTCTTCCACCTGGGGTAGCCATTCTAGTTCGGAATCCGTGAGTTCTCACGCGTTTAATATTACTCGGTTGGTACGTACGTTTCATGAAACACCTAATTTATCTATATATGATCGCAAAAATATGAGGTCTTTTGAAAGGTTTTTGGTACCCTCATGGAAGTCAAGGGGAATTGGGAAAAATGATTGGACAGTGACTTTCTTATGAGACATAAGGTAAAAAACTTTGAATCAGGTAAGTGCCTTTCTTTGGCACGACCTTTCCTGGGTGATTGGCTTTCTTGGGAGTTCCGCTAGATGAGGAAAACTGCCTCCAATATTTCCTTTGTTTCGATTTGGAAAAATCCCTGCCATTTAAAATGGAGAGAGATCCAAAACCTAACCTTTTTTTTACTCCTGTTCTTCTCTATTGGGTCGAAACCACTTCTTTCTGAAACAACCCAAATTATAGATCAGAAGCAGACTCTCCCTGACTCCCAGAATGCCCGCAATTTTCAGACGGCCCTCACTGAGTCAGTTCGGTATTTTGAAAGAATGCCACCAAATACCAAAATTCGTTTGGGTGAGATTACATATTCAAAATCGGAGATGGTTGAATCGTTATTGGAACTAAAAAAAATAATGAATCCATCTTCTTTGGTGGTAGATCAAAGTTTACTTAAAAAACGATTTGAATTAAAAAATTTGAGTCCTTCCGTTGGACCACCAACTATAACAGGATATTATGAAGTACGAATCTATGGAAAAACAAAACCAGAAGGAGAATACCAATACCCAGCATTATCTCCACCATTGCTGAAACAAACCAATACTGCTCTAGAAAATCCAATTCACTTTTCTCGGGAAAAATGGAAAGAAAAATCGGTTTGGGAAAAATATTCAAAGCCTATTGTGTTTTTGCGTTTGACCGATTTACATTTAGCACAATTGGAAGGATCAGCCTTGGTTCAGACGGAAACAAACGAATTGTTTCGTATAAATTATGCAGCGGACAATGGTCAAAATTATATCAGTCCATCCGTTTACCTTAAGGGAATTTGTCCCAGTTTAAAACCATACCAGTTAACCAATTGTATCCAATCAAAACCGAAAGAAGTTACGGAAGCGATATTTAAAAATCCAAGGTATATATTCTTTGAGAAAGAAACTCAAACAAATCCAAAAACAAAGGAAGAGGAACTTGGGCCATTGGGAAGTGGTGGAATTCGATTAGTGGCTTTTCGCTCTGTTGCGATGGACAAAAAAATTCCATTAGGATTTCCTGTCCTTTTATCCTTTCAATCGAGTGATGAACAGGCAAACGATCGTTTGGTGTTTGTGCACGACCGTGGCAATGCGATTACTGGTGAAGGTAGGTTAGATTATTATCTGGGAAATGGAAAAGGAGTGGAAGAGGTCGCAAACAATTTATTAACTAAGGGAAAAGTAACTTTGTTACTTCCAAAAAAGAAAAACAGATAACGGAAGAGAAAATAAAAAATAAATAAATTCAGAGATTATTGCTCCTTTTTAATTCCATGATAAAAAATTTCAAAAAGAGTTTCGATTTCTCCTATTGGATCCATTGGCAATTTCGGAGCCAATACAAATTTAGTAATGAGTAAACTAGCACCTAAACTAAAGGAATTCCTTACGATTTGATTGGGATCTAAATCCTTTCTAATTTCCCCGATTTCTTGGAAGTAGCGAATTGCTTCGAGTGAGGTATCATATAAATTTGTTTTCCAGAGATTCCCAAAAATTTCAGCGAACTCCTTGGAGAAAAGAAGAGCACCTAGCAGTAGTTTTAATTTTTTTGGTTCTTTGGCTACCGCTTCCCATCTTGCCTTGAGAATCATAATATACCAATCCTTAAAATTTGGTTTCAATGCTTGTAATCGTTCTTTTAGGTCTGACATATGACCGGGAACAATTGTGGACAATAGTAAACCAGATAAAATCCTTTTGTATAAATCAAACTTTGTAGGAAAATATTTAAAGAGAGTACGTTCTGTAACACCTGCTCTTTTGGCTAATTCCGCAGTTGTGGCACCGGAAAATCCTAATTCTGCAAAAATATCTTCTGCGGCCTTGATGATGTCTTCTTCCTTCTCCGATTGCGGATTTTTATAGGCATTAAATTCATTTTGTAATAGTTTTAAGGTCAGTTTCATCAAGTTCCATTCGATCCTTTTGGATCATTTTTTCCCTCCTGTCAATTTTTTCGATTGATTTTTTGTATAGTAATTACTTTACAATTGAATTATGTTAGTATAGTGTTTACTATATCAAGGAGATGAATATGAAAAAAGTCAAATTGGGACTGTTGCCAAAGTTAGAAATTAGTTGGAATCGGAAGTCTGTGGATTCTGCAGAATCAGGCAGGAATGTTTTGCCCGATGGGCGCATTAAATATTGGATTCGACATGAAACGTTAAAGGGAATCCATCCTAAAATGTTAGTTTGGTGGTTTCAGCATTTGGAAGGGGATATCGAATATGAAGGGAGTGTTTATAATCGATACCATGTATGGCATCCGGAAGACCATGTTCATTTAAGTTACGAAAAACGAAAGCCGGATGGTAGTGTTGGGCCTGGTGCTGAACTTAGGATCGTTGAATACTTAGGTAGGCAAAAGAGTTATTTAGTGAATGTTGTGAGTTCTATTGAGAAATTGGATGAGGAGGGATTTATTCATAATCCTCGCCTGGATGGGATTTTGCCTATTGCTCGAATGGAATATAGTTTTAAAGAAACGGAAAATGGAACCCGTTACGAGAACTGTTTGCTTGTGGGATGGAAAGGTTTTACCTTTCAGTTGCTTAGACCATTCTTTGAATTTTTGTTCTTTGACAAAAAACACGGATTTGCATGGATAAAACATAACATAGAAGAGGTGGGTCAGTTCGAACGTTTTTTACCTGATCTCTATAGGAAGGAAAATGAAAATTTACGGTGATAAACAATCTGGCAATAGCTACAAATTAATCCTTGTGACTTCCTTTTTAGAAATACCTTATGAATGGCAAAACATTGACACAAAAAAGGGAGAAACCAGGACAGATTCTTTTTTGCAAATGAATCCGAATGGAAAAATCCCAATTTTAATTTTAGACGATGGACGGATTTTGTCCGAGTCCAATGCCATTCTAAATTTTTTAGCAGAAGGAAGTGATCTGATTCCTAATGATTCATTCGAAAGAGCAAAAGTTTTTCAATGGCAGTTTTTTGAACAGTATAGTCATGAACCTTATATTGCAGTTGCAAGATACATTCGTCATTATCTTGGAATTCCTGAAGAGAGACGTGCCGAGTATGAATCAAAACAAATGGGAGGTCATAAAGCTTTACAAGTTATGGAAACCCAGTTAGAAAAAACACCTTATTTAGTTGGAGATCACCTGACAACGGCCGACATTTCGTTATTTGCTTACACACATGTGGCCGAGGAAGGCGGATTTGATTTATCGTCGTATCCGAAAATTTTAGATTGGATCAAACGAATCCAATCTTTAGAAAGATTTGTTCCTATGAAGTCATTCTGAATTTAGTTTACAAGCTTCTGCATCTGTTTCAAGTTCGATGGTTGTATGGATGATTTCAAAATCTAGGGCAACCTTTCGAATTTTTTCTTTGATCTTTGAAAACTCATTTAGCTTCACAGTTTTATCTATTAATACATGTAAAGATGCCACATGGTGGTTCCCATCTAAACTCCAGATTTTAATGTCATGCACTGAATGAATTCCTTTGATTTTTTCCCATCTACTGATTAAGTCTTGTCTATCGATCGATTCGGGAACCGCCTGCAACATGACTATCATCACTTGTTTGATGTTTCCATAAGCATTCCATAAAATCCATAAGGCAATTGCTAGAGAGAGTAAAGGATCAAACCAAGGTAATTGGAAATACATCATTACAATGCTACCGATAAGGACGGCAATCCATCCAAGAATATCTTCTAAAAAGTGCAGAAACACTGCTTTCTCTGTTAATGATTTGCCATGATTCAATCGGATCATGGCGGCTCCATTGACCACAACACCAACGATTGCCAATACAAACATAACATCAGCTTTGGTTTCTTCCGGTGTAATGAATCTTTTGATTGATTCAATAATCATAAAAATTGATCCAACGGAAAGAATTACAGAGATGATTAGGGCACCTAGTATAGAGAATCTTTTGTAACCATAATCAAAATAGAGGTCTTTTGGTTTCGTTGAAACCTTTTGGAGATACCAAACAAGAGCAAGAGACAATGCATCACCGAAGTCATGGAAGGCATCGGATATAATGGCGATACTATTAGAAAAGATACCACCGACTAACTCTAAGATAGAAAAACTTAAGTTAAGTGCAAATGCCCAGGCTAAGTTTTTAGATGATGATGTGGAATGGTTGTGGTGATCGTGCGAGTGATGGTCGTGGTTAGAATGATTATGACCTTGTCCCATAGAGGCTATGGTTTCAGATTAGTTTTTTCTCTGCAACTAAAGAAAGAGTAGAAAATAATCTGAATTCGCGGATTTGAATACAATCAATCAAATAGAATTTGCGGTCTTGAGTAAAGATATCCTTGGACAATGTGACAAGAGGTTTGTTTTAGGCGGAGAAGTTGCTCTTCGTTTTCAATACCTTCTGCAATGGTTTTGAGTCCCAATGAATCGGCCAAATGACAAATAGATTCTAAAAGAAGAAAGTTCCGATCAGAGCAGGCAATATCATCTAAAAAGGATTTATCAATTTTTAGTTCATCAAATTGTATTTTTTGCATATAATGAAGTGATGAATAACCTTTCCCAAAGTCATCCAAGGATACCGAGATACCTTTGGACCTGAGTTCGGATACAATTTGTTGGATGGTTTCTATTTCATCCAAGAATACATCTTCAGTGATTTCGAATATTAAGATTTTTGGATCAATGTTGTGATCTAATAGATAACGAATTATGTATTCGTTGAAGTTTGGATACAGAAAAAATATGGGTGAAATATTAATAGAAACCTGAATTTGTTTTCCATAAGATTCTAATAAACGAGGAATATGTGAAATTACTTTTTCGAAAATACATTTCCCGAAGGGAACAATTAATTCGGATTTGGTGATGATTGGGATAAATTCATCGGGAGTTACATCCCCAAATTCCGCTAAACTCCACCGAGCAAGTGCCTCAAGTCCCACAGTTTTTTTGGAAGTAATATCTACTTTTTCTTGGTAAGCAATCTTGAAGTTACCTCCATTGATGGCTTTCTCCAAATAATTCTTTAGCTTTTGTTCTCTTTCAATCTTCGATTCCATTCCTGGTTGAAACCAAACCAATTTTGTTAAAATTCCATCTCTTGCCACATTCATCGCTATGGAAAGTTTACGTATGATTTCATCTAGGTGGGTTGCATCTTGGGGAAATTGAATTCCAGAAACCCTATATTGTAGTCTATGTCCTAACCGTTCTGGTGTTAGGATCTCGTTATTGTTGAGGTCGAATTTTATAATAGCCTCTTCGATTTTGGATTTGTTTGAGTTTTCGATCCAAAGTATAAATTCATCGCCACCCAAACTCGCAACTAGTACATCTGGTTTTTCATCAGTATATAACTTTAATACACAGCCTGTTAAGGTAAGGATCTGGTCTCCAAATCCAATTCCATGTAAAGCATTGATTACCTTGAGTCCTTTCAAATTGATCAATAGAAGAAATGATTCTGATACACCAGAATTGATTCTATTTTGAATTAATTTTTCAAATAAATATCTGTTTGGTAGATGTGTTAATGAATCGTAAAAAGCTAGTTTATCAATATGTTTCTGCGATTTTAATATTTTGCTTCTTGATTCTTTGAGATAAACTATATTTTTAATTAATTTTGCTCGTAGTCTTTGGATTAAAAAGCCAGTTAAAACGGAAAATAGTATTAGGCTAACAGAATTAAAAACCCATTCTCTAGGGCTATTATTTCTAATTCCTAAAGAATCAGGGAATCGAATCCATGAAAAATAAACGAGTCCACCAAATAATGCAGGAAGTAAGGATAGGATGAGCGAAGAAACCAAACTTAAGATAGGTGGAAGAAAAACAAAAAAAGAAACAATCATAAAGGTCAATGAAATTTCAGCGCTGCCCAAAAGGCCACTTCTCATATAGGACAATACGGATATAAATATTGTTGCACAAATCAAACTAAAAACGCGAATGATTAATGGTACTTTGTTCTTTAAAAGAAATTCTAAAAATAAAATCGCTGCGAAACTAAGATCTACCGCAAAAAAAAGATAATCAACTTCACCTTGATGCGTTAAAAGGGGAACAATGTGTAAACCTGCTGCAACGACAAACAAACCTGATGCGGCTAGAAGAAATCGCCGAAGTAGGGGACTTGTATCCTTTTGGAATTTCGTCCAGTAGACATATTTATGTTTATCTGTCAGCATCTGCTTTCTATTGGACGAATGAAACTGGCCCCAAGAATCCTTAAAAAAGCCTTTCCTTCGTGATTGGTCAAGAGGAAGTTAGCCTCATTGTGACGAATCCTAACGATTTACCCGCTAAGTCACCCCAAGAATCCGCAGTTGAAACAAGGCATATTGTTCTACCCAATGATGCAAACCATTATGGAACAGCTTTCGGTGGGGCCATCATGAGTTGGATCGATTTAATCGCCGCAATGTCTGCGCAAAGGCATTCCGGTCATGAAGCTGTAACAGTAAGTATCGATCGAATTAATTTCATAACCCCAATTCAAATTGGTGACCACGTTAATTTAAAGGCTATGGTGAATTATGTTGGCAACACTTCTATGGAAGTGGGAGTTCAAGTCAATCGCGAGAATCCCTATACAGGTGAGATGGTACGTGCCACCACAGCCTATCTCTCGTTTGTTGCTTTGGATGAAAATAAAAAACCTTGTCGTGTCCCTCCCTTACGATTGGAAACAGACTTAGAAAAACGTAGGTTTGCTGAAGGGAAACTCCGGATTGAAATGGCAAAAGATTTTTCTGCCAAAATCAAAGCCGGAAGAAAGATTATTTAACAAACAAGTGTTACTTTGTGGTTTATTTAGTTTTGAATACGATCAAAGTTGCTATATAGGTTTCGAAAATGCTGAGAGGAATGGCGTACAAAAGAATCGCAAGTGGTAGGACACCTAGATTCCAGGTTACGACCCACATTAGAACAAAACCTACAAACCAACTAAATAAAAAAGTTTGTATCCACTTTAAATGATTAGATAAGAAAAAAATAGAGACTGCTAACAGGAGAGACCATACACCCCAAACCGCGCCATTGATGGGTTCAGAAGGGAATGTAAGTCCTAAGTGGGAGAAATGATCGAGCCAAATGGATTTGAAAAGAAATTCATTTCGAAAGAATTCTGACAAACTGATCCAAATTGTAGCATAAATTACTGGGAGAATTTTGGTTTTAATCATAAAATCAAAATCTATCGTTAGGTGAAGTATTGACAATTCTTATTCGATCAATTCACCCTTTTAAACCTACCAAATACAAAGTTTTGAATTGTATGAAATGGGGTTTCATGATCCTCTCTCTGAAACTCAATTGGTTCCAATTCAGGAGAAAAACAGTCTGTTAAGCTTTCTTCTGTATATTGTTTGATATCCAATCCACTACATTTTTTGGGGCCTTCCGTACTAAATGTACCTATGATGAATTCTCCATCTGGGCTTAGTGTTTTTAATAAATTCGCTTTGTATTTAGCAATCGCAGTAGGTCCGGTAAGAAAATGAAAAACAGCACGGTCGTGCCAAATGGAAAAGGAAGTTTCCGGATGATATTCTGTTATATCAGATACAACCCAATTCAAATTTTTACCTTTGTTTCCTATCCGATTTTTGCAGCGATCCAGGGCATTTTTACTGATATCTAAAATCGTAAGGTTCTCAAAACCGAGATCTAAGAGATAATCAACTAACAAAGATTCGCCGCCACCGACATCGATGATATTTGCTGTTTTCGATGGATTTGCATTTTGAATCAATTTCAGGGATAAGGAAGGAGTTGATTGTGTCCAACTCACTTCGTTTGGTTGTTTATCTTTATAAATGGTTTCCCAATGTAATTGTTTATCCATAAACTTTTAATTTCCTTCGATTGCGTTCGATATAAACAATAATAAAAATCGTAATCAAAACTAAAAAAGGAATACTTACTAAATTAAGACGAAGCCAACCAATTTTATTTTCCAAGTAACCCGCACTATATGTTGAAAGGATGGCCATAGAGTAAACAATAGTGTCATTAATTGCTTGAATGGTATTTTTTTCCGAAGGATGGTATTGTTCCACAAGTAGATTTGTTCCACCCACATACATAAAATTCCAACCAATGCCGAGAAGAATGAGGGCCACAGCAAAAGGCAAAAATTCGGTTCCTTGTAAGGCGGCAAAACTTTCTAGTCCCATAACAAAAATTCCGAGGAGAATGAGATAAGGAGCTGTCATCTTACGCACCAATTGTCCTGAGAAAAAAGAAGGGATGTACATTCCGAGGACATGCCATTGTAAAACAGTGGTTGAGGCATGCATAGCATGACCATGTGTTTTCATTGCCACTGGCACAGCCGACATAAGCATTGCCATCAGTCCAAAACTAAAAGCAGTCGCTAAAACAGAAACCCAAAGTCCAAAGTTTTTGATATGATAGGAGAGAGGTCTTACGGCTTCTCTAGGAGAGGATTCTGTTTCTATCGTATGAGCTTCGTTTGTTGGTTTAGAAGGTGTGGGAAGAAAACTGATAAAAACAAACTGAAGTGACAAACTTAAAATAAGGATGATATAACATCCCAAGTACATTGCATTCGGAATGAGTTGGATTCCGTGAAGTCCTGCCAATGGACCAAGAAATGCCGCAGGAATTCCCGCAATTAAAATCCAAGACAAAGCACTGGCCCTATCATGTGTGGGGACCGATTCCATTGCCACAAATCGTAAGTATTGTACAAAGGCTTGATGAAACCCATATAACAAATGTGCTACGGAAAAAAGTAAAAAATTTCTTTCATACATTGCATACGATGCAAGAGCAGCTCCGAAAATTCCAATCACCGTTCCTGTGAGCAAACCAAACTTACTACCTTTCCATTTCATAATTCTTGATGCTGGGACTAAACCAAGAAGGGTTCCAAGAATCACAAAAGAAATAGGTAAGGATGCTGATTCGGGAGAGGGTGCGATGCTTTGGCCGGCTAAAGCAGAGACGGCCATGATCATTACGGTCCCAATTTGAAAAACAGTTTGGGTAATGGAAAAAATTCCCAGTATTTGGATTTTATCTATAAATTTTTTCATAAGAGAGGTATCACTTAGACAATACAAAAATGAATTTGGGTATGTTAGATACCTAACTTTGTTATGATTTCTTTTGCTTGTGTTACAAAATGAACTTCTTCCTCTTTTTGAAACGGTACAAAGAGATTTTTTTCAAAACGAACGGATAAATGGGCATATTCGATACAACCTGCTACGGTTAATTCTGGTTTTGCTTTGCCTGGAAAAATTTTGATATCAGATCCATCAGGCACAACGAGAGATCGTGGAGGGATTTTTTTACCGCCGCGAATCATACATCCTGCGGCAATTTGAGAACCATCACCGATTTCTGCATTGTCAAGAACGATAGAGCCAATACCGATAAGAACACCTCTGCCGATTCTACAACCGTGAATCATAACATTGTGACCAACTAATGTCCATTCGCCGATAGAGATAGGACTTGTGCTATCTGTATGGAGTGTTGAATTGTCTTGAATATTCACATAACTTCCTAATCTGATGGTGTTCATATCGGCCCGAACGACTGCTCCTGGCCAAAGAGAAACAGAAGTTCCATACTCTATCATACCAAAGGCGGTAGCGGAAGGGTGGATGAAGGGCTTTGTAAACGCTGGAATTTCAGAATAGGACATGGATAGCAAATTCAACCTAGACTTTGAATTTCGCAACCGATAAATGTAATGTCGTCTTGTTTTACATCCCCTTCCGTAAACGAAGCTAGGTCACTGAGTACTTTTG
This sequence comes from Leptospira vanthielii serovar Holland str. Waz Holland = ATCC 700522, assembly GCF_000332455.1. Classification (GTDB taxonomy): domain Bacteria; phylum Spirochaetota; class Leptospiria; order Leptospirales; family Leptospiraceae; genus Leptospira_A; species Leptospira_A vanthielii. The sequence continues at coordinate 167,566 of NZ_AOGY02000014.1, forward strand.
CCATTGTATGATCCAAACTCATCTTTAGGTTCTCTTTTAAAATTTCATACAACCGGTCTTCACCAAATAGTTCTTTTTCTTCATTGAATTGTTCAAAAATTCCATCAGTAAACAAAAAGATACGATCGCCTTCTTCAATTTGGTGTTCAATGATTCGGTACTGAGTATGATCCATAAGACCAATAATTTTCCCTGTTCTTGGAAGGAGTTTGATATCATAAATTCTCTGATGAATTTGGTCTGGGTGGCCTGCAGAGGCATAGAAAAGTAATTTGTTTTTTAAATCAATATCGCAGACAGAACAAGTAAAAATAGTTTGAATATTGCTATATTTATTAATAAAGATTTGGTTCATATGAAATACCAAATCATCTGGATGGTCATAAATCATTTTTAATGATTCATATTCGGCTTTGATTGCCATTGTGATAAGGGCTGCTTGGATTCCATGCCCTGTGGCATCGGCCACAAAAATTCTATAGTAATCAGGTTTTACTTGTGTTAGGTCATAAAAATCGCCGCCAACTTCTGACATAGATTGGTAGTAGGAATGAAAATGGATTCTAGGATCGCTGGTTTTAATATCCGAAAACAAAGTTTTTTGGATTTTTTTAGCAACATTCAAATCCTTTTTAATCAAATTCAATGATTCATCTAAAGTTTTTGTACGTTCTCTCACTTTTTCTTCGAGAGTGACTAATGCCTCGGCTTGTGTTTTGGCCTTTTCTTCTTTTAGTTCATTGATTTTATTTGCGAGGGCTAAAGATAAAATGGCTGCTTCCAAGGTAGATCCAATTTGATTTCCATAAATTGTAAAAACATTCACAGGCAAAATTCCGTTTTGCATCAAAGTATACATTAGTATCCCAAAGAGTAATGTACTCCAACCAATGAGAAATAACCTTGCTTGTTTGTTACCCGTGCTATAGTTTACTATGGCAACAAAAAGAGTGGACACAACAAAAACTTGCGCGATGAAATTTCCCAAACGAACTGCGATGTCGATGGGTAGATAAGCATACGGAATTAAAATATAAAATAAAACAAGGACTTTGAGCGATTGGATCAGTCTGTGAGGCCAAGGATTCAGTTCCCGAAGGTTTAAAGTTTGTTGTGCGAATGTCCAACCAGATAGTGCCGAACAAGTCACAATGATACTTCCAATACGATTATGAATTTCTGGATGATCTAATGTAATTACTTGGTTAAGAATTCCATTTAGATACATTTGTAACATTAGATTAAAAAATATAGAAATGGAATAAGTGATGTATGCTTTTTCTTTTAAGATAAAATAAATGAATAAATTGTAAATCACCATGATGAAGATGGTTCCGTAAAAAAAACCAAGAATGGTATTTTCTAAATTTTCTTTTAAGTAAAATGTTTCTTTCGAATAAAAACGAATCAAATAACTTGTATTAGATGATGATTTTGTTTCTAAAATAAGCGTTTTCGTTTCGTTTTCTTTCCAATCCAATTCAAAAGCAATGGATTTGGAGAAAGCATCCCAGTGAGAATGGGCGATAAAATCGCCACCTTCCTTGATTGGTTCTGGATTTCCCTCTTCATAAACACGAACCATGTCAAGGTGGGGGTTTCCTAAATCAAAAATCAATTTGTTAGCAGAGGTTGGGTTTGTGGCTTTGATGCGAAGGTAAACATGGTTTGATTGGAAACCCAAACTCAAGTTATTCTTAAATATAGGAGTCCAACGAAGTTTTTGAAAATTGACGTCAGTGCCCGCGGCGATTGCATAATCGATTTTTTGCGGAACAAAACTGTCGTCAGCAATGGATTTTTGAATTTCCAATCGTGAACAGGACAAAACTAAACCCGACAAAATGACTGTTAGGAGTGTCCGCATAAACTCGGATGATTTCCCGATAAAAATCGGGATTTGTCAAAGCAAATTTATCGTAAGCTGTATCCGTTTGCCTTAGCTGTTTCTACCAGTGAATCGGAAAGTTCTTTGAATCTTTCTTGGGTAAAGGTTTTGTCATAGGACATAAGTTGAAACCTGTAAGTGACAGATTTTTTTCCTTCACCCACAGAGTCCCCTTTGAAGATGGTCTGCACAAAGACAGATTCTAGTTCGGGAATTTTCATCGTTTGCACTAAGTTTGCAAAGGATTCTGTAGAATCTTTTTCGTTCATAAGTAAGGAAAGATCGAGTTGGCCTTGAGGAAAGTTGGAAGGAGGAATGAAATGAGAATTCCTTCCCTGTTTTTCCCAAACATCCACTAACTTTTCCATATTGATTTTTGCGAGAATGGCACGGCGTTTTAAATCGTAGTCGTCCGCATAACGCGTGTGAAGAATTCCTAATTCAACAATTTCAATTCCATCATAAGAAAGAACAAGAGAAGCATTGGGATGAAAGTAGTTTCTATTTGATTTGGACCATTGGAATTTTGGAAGGTTTAAATACTCGAAAAGTTCGGAAATAGTTTCTCTCAAACAAAGAAATTCTGATTCAACTGCGGCCAAGTCGCTGGGTTTGTTTTTGGAAAGAGATAAAATGGCAAGCCAACGTCTTTCTTCTGCTGAATCAGAACCTTTTCCTTCTTTATGGTAAGTTCTTCCTAACTCAAAAAGATTGACTGTTTCAAATCTGTCTTGGTTGACTTTTGCTTGTTTGATAAGACCTGGAAATAAACTATTTCGTAATAATGAATGTTCGTCGGGCATTTCGTTCGCAATTTTTAAAGAGGAACTTTCTTCTGATGATTCTAGTTTGGCATCTGTCGGGGAAGCAAATGAATAATTATATACTTCACTAAATCCCGCTTCCAAAGCGAGAAAGTTTTTGACTCTTCGTTCCAATTCACGGAGTGGATTTCGAATCGGTGTTTCCACTGCCATGGATATGGCTTGTGTCTGGATGGACGCATAACCAATGGTCCTTCCAATTTCTTCCACAAGATCTTCTGGGATGGTCACATCATAGTTTTGTCTATACCTAGGAACAAGAACCGAAAGTTCTTCTCCTTGGTTTGTGACTGTAAACCCGAGCCGATTTAAAATCTCAGTGACTTCATTTTGGGAAATGTCTTTTCCTAATTTATGACGTAGGAAAGTAAGATTTGTTTTGATGGTAACGGATTTGGATTCTGTATGGTTGAATCCTTGTGGCTCATAAACCTTAATGTTGGGATTTCCATTTTCTTTTAATAGTTGGACTGCCCTGCGAATTACTGGCAACGAAGTGAAACTATCTAAACCCTTTTCGTAACGAACTGCCGACTCAGTGCGGATATTTGTTTTACGAATGGAAAAACGCACATCTTCTCTTTTAAAAACAGCAGATTCCATCACTATATTTTTTGTAGAATCGATTACAGCCGAATCTTTTCCCCCCATAACACCTGCTAGTGCCACTGGATCGTTTCCATTTTGGATAAGAAGGAGGTCTTTTGGGAGTTTCGGTGTTGTGTCGTCCAATAAGGGGAAGGATGTCCCTTCCGCAGATTTCACAACCGAGAAAGTTGTGGATTGTAATCTTTCTTTATCAAAAAAATGAGTGGGTTGGCCCAGTTCTAACAGTAAGTAATTGGAAACATCCACTACATTGTTTATGGAGCGAATTCCACATTTTTCGAGTCTTGCTTTGATTTTGGGGATAGAAGGAGCGATGTTTACATTTTGGATGGAACAAACATAATAGGAATGAGCATGTTCCGATTGAGTAACCGACAGTCCATCATTCCCTGATTCTAATTTTGTTTCAGCTTGGAAAGGAAATTGGTTAAAAGGCAATTGGAGTTGGGATGCCAACTCACGAGCAAATCCAAAATGATTCCAAAGGTCTGGACGATGTGTGATCGATTTGTTATCGATTGTGAGGATGGTATCTTCCCATAAAAATAGTTTGCGAACAGAAATTCCAAGAGTCGTATCCGAGGGAAAAATCAAAACTCCCGAAGATTCTAAAGTTAGGCCCAATTCTTTTTCGGAACAGTACATCCCTTGGGAACGAACCCCACGTAGTTCAGAATCTAAAATTTCTTTTCCGTCAAGTTTAGTTCCAGGAAGGGCCAAAGGAACAATGTCTCCCACCTTAACATTTGTGGCTGCGGTGACAATTTGGTAATCTTTGGAACCATCTGTGGCGATGGTGGTTTGGAGTTTTTCCGCATTCGGATGTTTTTCAAGTGATTTGATTTTTACAGTGATAACCGATGATAGGTGGAGTTTGAATTCTTCCGCATCATCAATTTCGCAAATAGATGTATTAATTTTTTCCAGAACCTTTTCGAAAGGAATCTGGGAGAGGGGGGTAAATTCGTTTAACCAATCAACTGAAAGTTTCAAGTGAAATCCTTAATTGATAAAAACGGCGGGAAAGCGAACGGGTCAATCCGAAATTCCAAGTTCTGTCTTCAGAAAATGAAGGCAATCCTCGGAAGTCATCGGTTTGGCAAAGAAAAATCCCTGAATGAGATCCACTCCACTTTCCGCAAGTAATTGCACTTGTTCCGCGGTTTCCGCACCTTCTGCAACCACAATCAAACCAAGGTTATGTGCTAGGTTGGCAACAGCGTGGATGATGGTTTTGGAGTCTTTGTCTGATGTGATCTCCGATACAAAAGAACGGTCAATTTTTAAGGAAGAGATAGGGAGTTTTTTCAAATAGCCCAAACTACTGTAACCAGTTCCAAAATCATCGATAGCAATTTTGGCACCGAGTTTGCGAATTTCTTGCATCGTACGAACGGCTGCATCCGCATTTTCCATTACGGAACTTTCTGTGAGTTCCACCTCTAGGTCATGCGGGTCCACTTTAAAAAGTTTCAAATTTTCGGCAATGGTGGAAATCAATTTTTCGTGTTTGAATTGTTTGGTGGAGATATTCACTGCCATAGATACTCCATCAATTCCTTCATCTTTCCAAAAACGCATGGTTTGGATGGCAGATTTGATCACCCATTCCCCAATGGCTAAAATCATTCCCGTTTCTTCAGAGATCGGTATAAATACATTCGGAGAGATAAGACCACGTTCGGGATGGCGCCAACGAATGAGTGCCTCCACACCCACAGGTTTTCTCGTATAAAGATCGATTTTCGGTTGGTACATCAAAGTGAATTGATTTTCGATGATGGCGATTCGCATTCGATTTTCGATTTCTAATCGTTCGGCAACTACCGTTTGCAACTCTTCGGTAAAAAACACATAACAGTTTTTTCCTTGGGCTTTGGCTAAGTTGAGGGCACTGTCCGCATTTTTTAAAAGTGTATTGGAATCTTTTCCGTCTGTTGGGTATAAGGCGATGCCAACAGAAATATTAACAAAAATTCTTTCACCGTCGATGATAAAAGGATGGGTCATGGCATCTGAAATGGATTCAGAGATGACTGCAGCATCTCTTTCGTTCGATAAATCTGGTAATACAACTGTGAATTCATCCCCGCCTTGTCTACTGATCAAATCATATACACGAATGCTTTCGCGGATTCGGTAAGCAACAAGTTTGATGATTTTATCACCAAAGTCATGGCCTCTCGAATCATTGATGATTTTGAAGTTATCCAAATCGATAGCAAGAACTCCTACCAAGTTTCCATGCCTTCTTGCTTCTTCAAAAATAGGAAATAGTTTATCAATAAGAGAATTACGATTGGGTAAGTTTGTGAGTTGATCAAAAAAAGCCATATAGGCAATTTTTTCTTCGGCATGCCTTCTTTGGGTGATGTCAAGAAAGGCAACAGCCAATCCAAAGTTCTCAATCGGAATGGGAGTAGCCAGAATATCAAACCAAGTGATTTTATCTTCCTTAATCATACCAATTTCCAGATTCCGAATCACTTCTTTGTGACGAAGGGCACGCATAAGACTTGAGTTTCGTGGATAAATTTTGTTTCCGTTGGGTTGGATGAGAGTGTATTTGCGAATGTTTAAAGTGCGGTTTAAAAGTTCCCCATCTTGGATATTAAAATAGGTTCGAGCAGTTTTGTTGGTTTCTACAATTTTCCCTTTTTCATCGGTGATGGCAATGCCCATGGGTAGGTTGTCGAAAATAGATTTATACTTTTGTTGCTGCAAAAGGAATTCGAAGGAAATGTCTTTTTGGATGGTGACATCCCGGTCAAAGCCAAGTATAATTTTAGATTCACGTAAAGGAATGAGTAACCAAATGATCCATACTTCTTCATTGGCCTTGGTGACGAGTCTATTTTCAAAATTTACTATATTCGGATTATCGCCAAGATTTACAAATGTATCTTTTGTTTTCTCTTTATCATCTTCTTGGGTAAAATCAACAATGGATTTGCCAACAATCTCTTTGGGTTCAAATTCCAGAAACCGTGCAAACCTTTCGGTAACAGAAATAAAATTTCCATCCCAATCCATCACTTGAAAACTATTCGGATACTCTGCGAGGAGTGACTTAACTGTGAGTCCAGAGAGAATTTTGCTGCCTAATGGCTCATTTTGCATGAATTTCTTTGCCTAAAAAGTAAACTGATTCGATGGATCCAGGAAAACTGAATCCTTCAAAGGGTGACCAGCCGGACTTACTTTTAACCATTGATTTTTGAAATTCAACTGGTTTTTTTAAATTTAGGACAGAAAAATTCGCCGCATAACCTTGATTAATAACTCCAACCCCTTTTCCAAATTTCTTTGGTAAGTAGGGTAAAACAAACTCACCAGGGTTTTTGGCACATATTTTTGCTATGGTTGTCATCGGAATGTTTAGTTTCAGTATCATATAGGTGACAAATAACCCATAAGTATCGAGTTGCGAGATCCCACTTGTACCTTTTTGTTTTTCTTCTATCGAATGAGGGGCGTGATCTGTTGCCAAATAGTCAATATGTCCATCCAATATCCCTTTGACCATGGCTTCGCGGTCTTCTTTTCCCCGTAGTGGTGGGTTCATTTGAAACCATTTGTGGTTGGTTTCTGTTAACATATCCGTATCAAACATCAAATGGGTGGGTGTGACTTCACAAGTGACATTCACTCCGCGTTTTTTAGCGGCAATGATTTTTGTAAGACCATCTTTTGTGGAATAGTGGCAAAGTTTTCCTTTGAGATTGTATTTCTCAATCAAATACAAAGCAAAGTCGGTGGCTACGGTTTCTGCTTCTTTGGGGCGTCTTTCTTCATGTGTGGCTCTAGATTGGTTGGCAATTAAGATTTCTGGATCTTCACAGTGGAAACTAACGTCTTGGCCTACGTAATTTTTAATAACTTCTTCTAAAGAAGCATTGTCATGAAAGAATAACTCCCCGATGGAAGGACCCATAAATACTTTATAAGGAACTTTCTTTGTCAGTGGTTTGGTATGAGGACCGATTCCTGCATACAAAGTGATATGGATGGGGGCTTTGGTAGTGAGCGCTTGTTTGGCGGCGTATGATTCGTCATCCACAGGAGGAATAGGGTTGTTTGGCATATCAGCCACATGAATCACACCTCCGTTGATGGCGGCATTGCCGGCAGAGATAAAATCTTCCTTGTAAGTATGTTTTCCACTCACATCTTCACGTGCATGGATGTGGATATCTCCAAAACCAGGAAAAATTACCGAACCATCGGAAAACTGGCGGGCATCGGGATCGATCCCTTCTTTTACATTGGTGATCAGTCCAGAAATAGGATCAAATTCAATCGTTCCTTCAAATTCTCTTTCATGTGTGACGATCTTCCCTGCAATTTTTTCCATTTTGCCCCTATGAATCTGCAGATTCTAAGAGTCATGGAAAGTTTCAAGGGAATTTAGTTTGGATCGGAGAGTGTTTAGAACTTTGTTCTAAGATCGAAAAAGATTTAGGAAAAATTGGTTCAATCAGTCCCATTTGGACAAAATTTCGATAATATCATTTCCAAACCGTTCTACTTTTGCAGGACCCACACCCTTGGTGGCTTCTAGTTCGGATAAGGTTCTTGGTTTTCTTTCCGCAATTCGTTTGAGAACTGGATTTTGAAATACCATAAACTTCTTCCATTTGAGTTGTCTTGCTTTTTTGTCACGGTAGTTCATAAGTTCTTTTAGAATTTGTGAATTGAGTGTGGGAGGTTTTTTGACTTTTGAAATCGAAATTCCCGTATCATCAGAGTTAGATGACGAAACTTTCGATTTTATTTTGGCAAAATGGGGTAGATAAAGTTTTGGGTATTTGGCCCCGGCGACCAAAACTTTTTTTTGTTCCACCCAAGTTTCTAGTTTTGCAACGACTGCTTCTTCGGGAATTCCGTCCAACTTTCCGTGATATGGATTTCGTTCCATTCGATACCGAAGAACATCTTTGGTCCGTTTGCCCACAAGAGTTTTGGCAATGATGTTTTTACCAAATACAGCGGGATGTTCTTTTAAAAAGTTTTGGATGGTTTCTTCTTCCCATTCGGAAAGTGGGTAGTCCCGTTTTTCATTTTTCTTTTGGACTTTGGCGGCTTCTGTTTTTAAAAACTTGGAACGATGGAGATTGGCGCCAATTTCTGTACAAATATCACAACTCCCACAAGGGGAAATGGTTTCCCCAAAATAGGCACAAAGTTGGACCTGCCTACATTCTTCTTTATTGGCATACTCCTTCATATATTTGAGGAGAGTATCACCACCTTTGAAGTTTGTTTCTTTGGACAACATAAAAACTTGGGTAGCCACATCACCCGCTTTATAAAACAAAACACATTCCGAATCAAGTCCATCTCTTCCCGCACGGCCTGCTTCTTGGTAATAAGCTTCGAGTGAAGCGGGAACTTGGTAATGAACCACCAAACGAACATCAGGTTGGTCCATTCCCATTCCAAAAGCATTGGTAGCCACAAGGATCGGAACTTTACCAGATGTATAGGCATTTTGTGTTCGTTCCCGGATTCCATCCGTTCTACCGGCATGATACTTTCCTACAGAAAAACCAAAGTCTTTTAAAAGATCATAGACTTCATCGGTTTTTTTCCGAGTGGCACAATAAACAATAGCTCGTCCTGGAAATTTTCTTCCATCTTTCCATGGTTCTAAAAGTTCAATGAGTCTATCAGCTTTGTCGCGTTCGGCGGCCGGGTATTCGACACTGAATTTTAAATTGGGCCTAAAAAAAGTCGAAAGAACTACGGTTGGTGACTTCATTCCCAGAGAAGATTGTACATCCGTTTGGACTCTTTCTGTAGCCGTAGCCGTAAGAGCAAGGATAGGAAAGTTCGGACGAGGGTGGCGCTCCCGTAAAACATGAATTTGGCGGTATTCGGGGCGGAAGTCATGTCCCCATTGAGACACACAATGTGCTTCATCCACAACTAGGGAAAACAAATCCAATTCACGAAAGATACGAAGAAATCCGTTGGACAGCGCTCTTTCCGGTGAAACAAGAAGGACTCGAATTTCTCCTTTTACCGATTTGGCAAGGATAGTCATTTGTTCCACTTCGTCTTGGGTGGAATTACAAAAGGCCGCAGGAATTCCTTTAGCAAGTAAACTCTCGGTTTGGTCTTTCATAAGTGCAATGAGAGGGGATATAACTAGGGTTAGTTTGGTTGTTTGGATGGCCGCAGGAAGTTGGTAAATGAGAGATTTCCCGGCGCCAGTAGGCAAAATTGCAAGAGTATCTTCACCATTCAGAACAGAACGAATGGCCTCTTCTTGGCCCGGGCGAAATTCCGAAAAACCGAATTTGGTTTTGAGTTCCGAACGTAGATCCAAGGTAACTCTCAAGATTTCTTGAATTCCGAAAGGGTCAATAATAAGATTCCCCATTTTACCCTCATTTTTTCAATTTTACAGAATCGGCGTTCTGGAAATAGTTACGAAGACCGATGCTTTTTAATACCTTCGTATTTTTGTTATTCTTTTTGATCGTTTATTCGATCTTCTTGGGATTCGGATGGTTTGCCGGAAAAAAGAAGTGGGCTTACCGCGCACAAAACCTATGGCTCCTTCTTGCATCGTATTTTTTCTACGGATGGTGGGAGTGGTTTTTTCTCATCCTAATCCTCATCAGCACCATTATTGACTACTGCGCTGCCCTCCTCATTGAAGGAACAGAAAACCAAATCCGTCGTCGTCTTTATCTATCGGTTTCCATCATAGCCAACTTGGGCCTACTCTTTACCATGAAGTACTACGATTTTTTCGCAGTGAACCTCATCGACTCATGGAACCAGTTGGCCTTATGGTTCGGATCTACAGAAGCCACAAATTCCAATACCTATCTTTTGCGAAACATCATCCTTCCTGTGGGAATTAGTTTTTATACCTTCCAAACCATGTCGTATACCATCGATGTGTTTCGTAGACAAATCAAAGCAGAACATGACTTTTTTGACTTTGCTTTGTTTGTGAACTATTTCCCGCAGTTAGTTGCAGGACCCATTGAACGAGCGCAAGATCTCCTCCCGCAATTAAAAAAACCGAAGTTCCCCACTTGGGATGGAGTGCAAAAAGGATTGTATGACATCCTACTCGGTTACTTTATGAAGGTGTATGTTGCCGATAACTTAGCCACCTATGTAGACCAAGTATTCCTTGCTGGTAAGTCTTTATACACACAAAATCCGGAAATCATACAATCCATGGATGGATCCCAGATTTTTGCAGGTGCCGTTTTATTTTTACCACAGATTTATTGTGACTTTGCGGGTTATTCTTTTATTGCCTTAGGTATTTCTCGACTTTTGGGTGTCACCCTCACCGTGAATTTTGAAACGCCAGAATTTTCTAAAACACCTACCGAATTTTGGACTCGTTGGCATGTAACACTCAATAGGTGGTTTCGCGATTATATTTATATTTCCCTAGGTGGAAGTAAATATGGAAAATTTGCTCAGTACAGAAACCTGTTTATCATTTTTTTCTTATCTGGCCTTTGGCATGGAGCCAACTGGACCTTTATCACTTGGGGTTGTTTGCAAGGTGGTTATACAATCATTTACTTAGTTGTTTTTGCCAAAAAAAAAGAAGACAAAACAGAAACAACTCCGGCCAAATTACCTTCGTTAAAGGACAAACTTTTAAGTGTTCTCTCGGGAACTTCAAGCCGGATTTTGATTTATATGTTGGTTGCGTTTAGTGGCCTTGCGTTTCGTTCTTATGATGCACAAATGATGTTCCTTTATATGAAAAAATTTCTTTTTGTTTGGGATTGGGATCTAAGTCCAAACAATAATATAAAGGATATGATGGGGCTTTTTGGGGAGTATTTCAGAATCTTTTTACCACTTTTGATTTTAGATGGTTTTACCTACTTTAAAAAAGAAAGATATTGGATCTTTCAAATTCACCCTATAATTCAGGCGTTTATATTATCCTTTATGGGATTTCTCATCCTCACTCGTGGGATTTTTGGAAAGGAGGTAATTTACTTTGCGTTCTAAATTTTTAGGAATTGGTATCTCCCTTTTATTTTTTCTGGTATTGGAACTTGTGGTTCGATTCACAGGAATTCACTATTTGGAACAACCAGAAATCTTTTTTGTAAACTTAAAGAAAAACTTTGTAGAATCGGGAAAAGGTGACGCCGACATCATTGTGTTAGGTGATTCGAGGTCAATGGCTCTTGCCGGGTATCCTAAACAACCTGATATTGAATTTTCAGTCTATAATCATAGTTTGCCGGCAATGGGACCAAAATACTATCGTTTCTTTTTGGACAAATATCTAAAGAAGGGTAATACCAAACCAAAAATGGTATTGTTTGCAGCATCTCCTAAGTTATATGCAACGGGATATGGTCCTCCCTTGTATGATCCCGATGCCAAATCCGTAAAAGAAAACGAATCTATTTCCACTTATTTAAACCGAAGGTGGAACGAAGGAATTGAGAAGAATTTTTTTCGCACTTCCACTCCTACCAATATTATTAGTTACAGTGGAAAACAAGAAGATGCAAACCAAATCCTTTGGGAATTTTTTGGTCACAGATACCTTCACCAATTTACCTATTCGGAACTTTCGGACCAATATTCTGGTGTAGAACGATTGTTTATACTTTCGAAAGCAGCACCGCTGTTATACGAGTCCTATCGCTTTCATGGAGCCATTCGAAATGCTCTCAGTCAAACGAATTGGAAGGTAGATAAAAACTACAAAGAAAGATCCCTCTTTTGTGAATCTTGTGAAAATATAGAGGCAGGACTTTGTAAACCATCCACTTCCCAATTGGAAGACAACCTCACTATCGAAGACCAAATCAGTCGCCATTTCGGAAAATACAATATCTCCAATCGATTGAAACCAGAACTAGTGCTCTTTTCCAAAGACTTGATTCGAAAGGAATTGGATGCAGAAATCAGCCAACCAAAACCCTATATGTACCACAAACCGGACTTTATTGTATTAAAAGATCTGATCGAATACACTCGTTCGAAAGGGATTCGGTTTGGAATGGTGTATATGCCTTGGATGAAGGAACGTCAAAACTCCCAGGAATCCAAGGACCTACTTGCCGATTTAAAACTTTTTTTTAGAGAAAATCCAGATGCCGAACTCTTTTTCTTTCCCGATTCTTCCTACCCGGCGGAGAGGTTTGTAGATAATATCCATTACGATTGCCGAGGAGAAAAACGGGTAAACGAAGAATTTCGTAATTATATTCTTCCCAAGGTGTTCCGTTTTTTGCATTCCAAAGAAAAATCCAATTGATTTCCGATTTCTGGTGATGGAGAATGAACCACTCCATCCGGATAAGAGGAAACCCAATCATGTTTTCGTTTCGAAACATATTTGTTTGTATTCTATTGGCCTATCTCATCGGTGTACCGGTGTTTGGGCAGAACCGTTATGCGTTGTTCATTGGAACTAACTACAAAGGGAACACAGCCAAAATCCCTGAGTTGAATCTTTGTGAAGCAGACGCAACGTTCTTAAAGGAAAAAATCCAAAAGAAAGGAAACTTTAAGGATATCAAAGTCCTGTTAGGTTCCATGGTCACTCGTGACAATGTAAAAAATGCGATTACCCAACTGGGTAAAGTTGTGGGAAAAGAGGACTCTGTCTTTTTATATTTCTCCGGCCACGGAATGTATATGAAAGATGCGAAGGCCAAAAACGGAATGCGTAACTATCTCATTTGTTACGATCGCCCTCATATTTCCGATGAAGAGTTAAACGAATTTTTAACAGAAATTAAATCCCAAAAGACGGTCCTTGTGATGGACTGTTGTTATTCAGGTGGGATTGCCAAAAAAGGAAAAAATACTCGCGGTGCCGCTGAGATTCCGATTGCCCAAGGAAATGATGGAGTTGTGCGTCAAAACGCAGAAGACTATTTTTTCCAAGACAAAGCAGTCATTTCCTCCTCAGACGATGACCAAACATCCATCGAAGTGGGGGGAACCATCAACCACGGTATCTTTACTTATAACTTTGGAAATGCCTTGGAAAAAGGGGACTTAAACAAGGACAGTGTAGTGACTGCTCTGGAAGCCTTCTTTGTTGCCAAAGAAGAAACAGTGAAGATGGCTCGCCAATTCAATCACGAACAAACCCCACAAGTTTCAGGGAATGCGGCGGGAATCTTTTTATCAGGTTCACCGAAACCACAAAATCCTCCCCCAAAACCTCCGAATGTTGTGGTAAACGTGCCGATTACCCCTGTGGAAAACACAACGCCACCAAACAATAATAACACAACGCCTCCGCCTGTAAAACCAGAACCGGAACCAACACCGGCCAACGAAACCACAGTGGTCATCCCTCCGATTACGGAAGTGGAACCACCAGCCCCACCATCCGTCACAACAGGAAGTATCCTCATTCGCACTTCCATCATCAAAGATAAGTCTTATGGGGGAGCCGCTACCAAGTCTCCTTATGACCTTCTCAACAAACAGGGAAAACTAAAATCTTCCCCGCCAGAAGACAAAGTAAGGTCAATCAAAGTCCTCGTGGATGATCAGGAATACACATCTCAGGTCACAACAGAAAAATCGAAAATTTGGGGATCGGTTTCCAAAAATGGAACCTTGGTTCAGGGCGATATTTACAATGTGAAAATTGATAACCTTCCTGCCGGAGTGCACCAAATTGAAATCCGTGCGGACAAGTATCCTATCTATAAAACAGCCACGGCAGTGCTTCCGAAACAGACGGTCACTGTGGATGCCATCAATTCCATGGATGGGTTTGGTGCGATTCGGGGCCGAGTGTTTTACAAAACCTTGGACAACCCGATCGAAAAACACCCCATCTATATGCCGACAGTGGTCTCAACCAACCAAATCTTCAAAGTCACTACCGACAAAGATGGATACTTTTGGTTCACCAACCTAAAACCGGGTAAATACGAAATCCGAGCGAGTTTCATGGAAGAAATGAAATTGGAGAATTCTGAGATCAATATCAAACCTGGGGAATTGACAACTGTAGAGATCATCCTCAATAAAAAATTGAGTTATACCAAGACAAAATACTGACCCAAAATCCTTTCTTAGATTTTGGATAGGCAAAGGAAAGACCCTCTTCGGAGGGTTTTTTTATATATCGGTCTGGAATTCCATCTTTGATTGGAAGCTTTTGGACAGGGTTATGAGACCTATTGATTAAATTTAATCTATAATTGATTAATATTAATCCAGATTCGCCATTTTTTGCTAATTTGGGCCCATCTAGGGGAAATTCTTCGTAATTTCCGATTGAATTTAATCGGGATGAGAACTTTTCTAGAGTCATAGATTAAACAAAGGGAATCGGAAAAAGAGGTTCCCACTCTAGAGAGGATCACATGAAAACAACAAAGATAATCGCAACAGGGATCTTAGCTATGGGACTTGCAACAGCAAATCTCTACGCTTTAGATACAAACGAAAGATTGGAGCTTTTGGAGTCTGCTATGATTGAACAAGCAACCACTCCGGCGCAAAAATCTGCCGTTTCGGAATACCTAGCGAACATCGCTAAAGAAAAAGTAGAAATGGCTCAGGCACTTCGTGACAGAGCAGGATCTACTCGAGGTGGTAAGGCTCTTAGCCAAATGAACGAGAAGAAAGAACTTCTTCGCCGTGCAGAAGCTCTTGAAAAAGAAGCCAAAAAATACCAAACTGTCTCTATGGATCTTAACCAAGGTTCCATGCGGGTAGCACAAAACTAAGCACCTCAAATTCATTTTGAGACTAGCGAGAAAGGTCAGGTTCGCCTGGCCTTTTTTTGTGCCCTGTTGATAAATGCTTTCCAAACATCCTTACTATGTGACATAATCAATATATGGTTGACACCCCCCAAGAAATCAAAGAAAAACGATTTGGGCGTGTGGTTCCGATCCTTTTAGTCTTTGTGGGCCTTGTGGCTCTGGGACTAGTCTTTCGTTGGGGTAGACCCGTGAAACCGGTGGTTCGTGTGGAGTGGGAAGGCCTTGTGGCTCTTTCTCCTGCAGAAGTTTTTCGCTCTTTGGGAGTGGATCCAGAAGCACCAACCATAGCCGATTGGAAAGAATGGGAGAAACGATTGTCAAACCATCCGAGGATTCGGAAGGTTAGAATCACCCGCGATCCCGATGGATTTTTGATTATCAATGTACAGGAGAAAGTCGCCGAATTTGTCATACATGTAGGAAATTCCCTGTATGAAGTGGATGAAAATCTGGAGATACTTTCCAGAGATCGCGTGTTAGCTAATCATCTAATTGTGATTAGTGGACAGTTCACGGTGGGGGAACAAAAACTAGAAGGCAGACAAATTTTTGATATCACTAAAGAAATGCGACATGCTCTTTCCTTATATCCCGCACTCAAATCCAGAATTTCAGAACTCGCCGTTGAACGTGACGGCAATTATACTTTGTATTTAAAATCTCCCAATTCCATGAAAGTGTATTTAGGTGATAAGTTAGAATTGAATGTGTTTCGCAAATTATATGCTTCGATTGCTTATATGGAAGCAGAATCTGTGAAAGCTGTTTCTATAGATTTAAGAGGAGAGGACGCCGTTTACCACTAATATGACCTATGATGATGCACCGATCATAACGGCCTTGGATTTGGGATCCTCTCTTGTTAAAGTTGTCATTGGGCGACTTGTGGGTGATTACGAAATCGAAATTATTGGAACAGGAGTTTATCCTTCTGCCGGTATTAAAAATGGTTCTATCGTTAATATAGAAACAACAACAAAATCCATCATAGAGGCGTTTGGTGATGCCGAACTTATGGCCGGCCAAGAAGTGAATACCGTTGTCGTAAATGTTTCTGGCAAGTCAGTAAATGGGTTCAATGAAAAAGGAATCATCGCTGTTACTAACAGAGAACGAATCGTTTCAGAAACGGATATCATGCGTGTTGTCGAAGCAGCACAAGCGGTTCATATTCCGAACGACCAACAAGTCATCCATGTTCTTACAAAAGAATTCAAAGTAGACGACCAAGTCAATATCAAAGATCCGATTGGAATGACAGGGGTTCGTTTAGAAGCAGAAGTACATATTGTATCCTGCGGGAACACAGCACTCAATAATATTGACCGTTGTGTAGAACAAGCCGGCCTTTTGCAAATGGATCGAGTGTTATCAAGCCTTGCCTCTTCAGAAGCCATCCTAACTTCAGGAGAAAAGGATTTAGGAACTGCAGTCATTGATATAGGCGCTGGAATCTGCGACATCATTATCTATGTGGATGGCGGAATCGCTTTTTCCTCCGTCGTTCCTTTTGGTGGGTTCCACATCACAAGCGATATTTCTATTGGTTTAAAAACCACTGTAGAAACAGCGGAAGTCATCAAAAAACGATATGGTCATACGCGCATTGATATGGTGGACCCTACAGAAAAATTTGAAATTCCTTCTATCTCTGGAAGGCCATCCCGTTCGGTCTTTCGTCAGGAACTAGTGGAAATTTTAGAACCGAGAGTTCGTGAAATTTTAGAAATGATTGATCATGAACTGGTTCGGTCAGGATTTAAATCTAGTTTGGCGGGAGGAGTCATCCTTACAGGCGGAACTTCCCTATTACAAGGAATTGAAGCCACTGCTGAGGAAGTATTACGTTTGTCAGTTGGTCGTGCCAAACCTGCGGGCCTTAGCGGCCTTGTGGATAAAATTTCCTCACCTGAATATGCTACTGCCGTTGGTCTTATTAAATATAGTTCAAAAATACAAAACCTAGAACAAAGAAACATGCATTCCGGATCTGATTCAGACGGTTGGATGAAGAAGGTTCGTCGTTGGATGGAGAATAATCTCTAAGGATATGTCGATGTTGTACCTAGAAGAAGAAAAAACAAGCCCTGCCATTATCAAAGTCATTGGAGTTGGTGGAGGCGGAATGAACGCCGTCACTCGTATGGTTCATGCTAAAATGACGGGTGTTGATTTTATTGTAATGAACACCGACGAACAAGTATTATTAAAATCTCCTGTAGAAGTCAAAATCCAATTAGGTAACAAAGTAACTCGTGGTATGGGGGCAGGTGGGGATCCAGAACTTGGAGAGAAGGCCGCCCTTGAAGACAAGGAACGAATTGTATCGGCTCTCAAAGGTGCCGATATGGTTTTTGTCACTGCAGGTATGGGTGGTGGAACAGGCACTGGAGCTGCTCCCATCATTGCAGCCATTGCTAAGGAAATGAAATGTTTGGTTGTCGGTGTGGTGACGGTTCCATTTTCTTTTGAAGGAAAACGCAGAGCTGAACTTGCCAAACAGGGAATTGACCAACTCCGTGCCAACGTAGACACTCTCATCACCATTCGTAATGATTCTATCTTTCAAGTGGTAGATAAAAACACTCCGGTGGATATGGCGTTTCGTGTGATCGACGATATCTTGTTAAACGGGGTTCGCGGGATCAGTGATATCATAAACCACCCCGGAATCATCAATGTAGATTTTGCCGATGTGAAAACCATTATGAAAGATACTGGGGATGCAATTTTGGGTGTAGGGGAAGGAAGCGGAGAAACTCGTGTGAGTGAAGCCGTAGAACAAGCCATCAACAATACTCTTCTCGAAGATTCTAGTATTCAAGGGGCCAAGTCCCTTCTTATCAATGTGACTGGGGGAAATGATCTTACCATCCACGAATGGAATGAAGTTTCGCAAATCATTACAGCACAAGCAGATCCCGATGCAAACATTATCATTGGACTCAATGAGGATACAAATCTTTCCGAACAAATCCGAGTGACAGTGATTGCTACTGGTTTTTCCAAACGAGGAAAACAGTACCAAAGAGAACAAAAGGTTGTGGGTTCAGAAGAATCGATTTCTCCTATGGTTTACATTCGAAAGAGTGAAGAGAGAGATTCTGGACTTGGAAAAGAACAAGAGTCAACTCGAAGTATCCGCCAATCGAACCGGGGATTTTCTTCTCAGAAACAATCCTCCCCGTTTCAAAACTACGGAGAGGACTACGACATCCCCGCTTTTTTAAGAAGGAAAAACGACTAGAAGTAAACCCTTCTACTGACTTAAATACCTCGATCGTACTCAGTTAGTCAGTTTATTTGTTAGTTCGAATATGAACGAACGGAAACAAACAAAGGTTTGCCGGCTTCCACGAGGAGTTTTTTGGGAGCAGCAGTCACAATAGATCCTGGAGATTCTACTTTAAAGTCGTATTCTCCGGGAGCTAAAAAGACTCGTTTCACTTGGAAGTTGGCCGGAATGGTTCGCCAACAACGTAAGTCTGGGGCAATGGTCTGAGAAACGGCAAGGCCCGCAGCAGCACCGGCTGCCACTCGAATGAGTCCAGAAACCAAGTCGTTATTTTTAGATTTCCCGCTAGATTCAATGGCACGAGCCATCGCCTCCGATGCAATCACAGCAGCTACAATCTTTAAGGACAATGAGGTAAGGTTTTTTGTGATGAGAGTTTTGTAATTTTCGTTAAAGTTGTTCATTGCTGTTTCAGAATAGTTGTTCATGATATCTGAATAACCAACATCCACACCATTGATGAAATATTTTTTAGGAAGAGAACCATTGGGATCCCTTTCTTTATAGATAGGAATTGGATTTTCGGCAATGGAAAGTGCTGCAATCGCACCAGTAAGAGATGCTCCCGCCCCTTTGGAATAAAGACCTACTTCTACGGCTCCCCTGAGTGCGACAGCAAAATACTCATCTTCCATGAGTTTTCCCCGAGACATTTTGATCGCAGATTTTCCAGCTTCATGAATGATGATGACTTCAGAAAGTTTTTCGTTTTCTGGAGATGTTCTTTGCATGGAACTATCGTAAGCTTGGAGACTAGAACGACCTGCCCCATACTTCGATTTGTCCCCAGAGTCACCTTCCTTTGCAGCTAACAGATATCTATCGGCGATTAAGTTTTGACTTTTTCCAATGAGTTGTTCCATGTTTTTGTATTGGACGCGAGCATCATTGTAACGGCCGAGGGATTCTGAAACATAAGCATCGATGAGTCTTGCTGCATTGTTTTGTCTATATTCAGGCGCCATAAACCGCATTTCTTTTAGTTCGAAGTCGAGTCTTCGGAAGTAAATTTTTGCGTTAGCCGTATCACCTTGAAGAAGATAATTATTCGCAATGTAGAACTTGATCATAACTCTTTCAAAGTCTTCACCGGTGTAATTGGACTCGTTGTCAGAAAGGACGAACGAAAGACCTGACCTCATCATACTGACTTTGATATTGTCCGCTAAATCTTCTGCTTCTTTGAAAACTTTATTGGAGGTTACGTAATCACCTTTGGTATGAAAAATCATACCTGCTTCCATTAAAAAAAGAAGTTTATCCTTGTTAGATGAACCTTCGTAAAGTTCTCTAATTTTAGGAATGGCAGAGTCATAATCTTGCCCATAGTACGCCGACTCAGTTGCTTTGATGATTTTGTTATAATCACTGGCGCAACCGAGAATGAAAAGAGAAAGAAAGAGAATTGTTTTTTTCATGAAATGATGGGCAGGGGTTACCAGCTAACCCCTTTATTTCCTCGAACAGCTAATTTACGATAAGAAACTTTTTCAGACCAAACTGCGATGGTTGTTTCCACTTCGACTAGTTCGATATTGATAGATTGTTCTACGATTTTTTCTCCATCAGAGGTAAACATGTTTTCGTTGATTTCGCAACGAACAAAGAAGTTGGGAGACTTGAGTTTTCCAATGGAGAGCCTGTTGGAAGTAAGTCCGGACAAACTGAACTGGATTTCGTTCAGTGACTGTTCTCTTGTTTTTGTGCGAACTGTATAAATTTTGCTTTTGATGAGTTTGGAAACAAAGGCGTTGTCAAAAAGTTCTGTTTGGATTTGTTCCGATGTATCGTTACGTGTAGGGAAGTGGGCAACAAAGACACCTTCTTCATGTGGGTTTTCTTTAAAGTACTCCCCAATTTGGCCTGCGAGTTTGTCGGCAGCTTTCACCAATTCCTGGCTAGTGAGCCCACCTGAGTCGGAGATATAATCATCAGCGTTGTCGAGTCGTTTGGGACTGCTACTGCATTGGAATAAGAATCCTACTAAGAGAAAGGAGAAAAGAATTTGTTTCATAACCCCACTTATATGGGGGACACAACCAGGTCTTGTCAATTCCAAAAATCGGCTTTCAGTTCCTCCAATTTTGCACTGCGGTAAGAAGTTTTTTCCTCTTCGGACATTTCTAAAATTTCTCTTTCATAGATCAGTTCAATCACCTGGCGAAGAAACATAGGACTTTCCCAAGTTCGGATTTCCCATTTTTCGGCTTGATAGAGTTCTTCCATTTTCCTAAGAAAGATTCGTTTTCTTTCCCTGGAATAACTGTAGGGATTTTTCTGAACATAATCTTCCAGATAGGAGAGAAGCAAAACCGGAGGAGTGGTGGGATGTTTGGGAAATAAGATGGTACGTAGGACAAGAGGAAATATTTCTTCTGATACACGATTCACAGCTGTTAGTTTTTCGTAGGCCGAAAGGTCTCCTCTTTGTTCCACTTCTGAACTTTTTTCCTTCCAGTTCATAAAGGCAATGAAGACTGCGTAGAGAACATGGCCTCTTTCATCTGGATAGGTTTCGAGTAAATGGGTATAAGTTTTGTCTCTGTCCCCTTCCCAAAGATAGGATTCTTTTCCCCTAAGAGTTTCCAAAAAATCACGCAAATCTGTAGGGTAACCTGGCCCAAGTAGAACCTCGGGACGATTTTGTAACCTCTCCCAGTAGAGCTCAGAACGAGAATCATAGGAAGATGCTTTCAGATCAGGGTTGGTATTTTTCAGAAAAAGGATATAGACAAACCCACCCAAAAAGAGGGAAAGTAGAATCAGTATGACAAGGAAAGTAATGATTTTCTTTTTGTTAACAGGCATTGTCTTTGGGGCCAATGGTTGTACGAAAAAATCGAAAAAAGATTCTAATGCGGAACTACTTGCTTCGATCCTATCGCAAGGGACTGCTATTGATTCCGCTTGTCAAAGGTTTATTTCCTCAGAAGCAAATTGTGTCGCCGTTCCAGATTCTAATTCCGCTGTGTGTTCTGGTCTTATTTCTCGAGTCAAAGGAGAAATCCTTCCGCAAGAGCTAAATACAGATGCTGTAGCTATCTTATATTTCGATTGTTTCACGAAGATAAATTTAGCCTATAATATTGCGAAGCCTTGTAATCATAATTCTTTTAATTCCAACTCTGACTATCGCAAAGTCCAAAGAACAGGGAGCTCTGAGGCAGAACTTTCCTTTCGTGAAAGTTTCAACAAATGTGGATCTTTAGAAAATGAAGTTCCGCCTGCTGATTCTGGACTCAGTGAAACAAACACTATCCTTCGGGCCGATCCGTTTTAATGATTCATTTAGGAGTTTACTATGTCACTAGTAACTAAAGACCAACTGGTCCAAAAATTAAATCCCATTTACCTTCCTCATGAAATCGAGGAACGGATCCTTCCTCTAGCGGAGGAAATTAACCGCCTTAAAAAAGAAAAAAATGCGGTGATCCTCGGTCACAACTACATGACTCCCGATGTGTTTTGGGGAGTGTCCGATATCATTGGAGATTCTTTGTATCTTTCTAAAATGGCAAAGGAAACCAAAGCTGCAATGATACTCTTCAATGGAGTTCATTTTATGGCGGAGACTGCAAAAATTCTATCTCCAGAAAAAAAGGTTCTGATTGCTGATCTAAAAGCAGGATGTTCTCTTGCAGAAGCCATTACAAGAGACGATGTTAAAGCTCTCAAAGCCAAATATCCTGGAGTTCCTGTCGTTACGTATGTCAACTGTTCGGCGGAAGTAAAAGCAGAAACCGATGTTTGTTGTACTTCAGCCAATGCCGTACAAATTGTAAATGCTGTGGAAGGAGATACTGTGATTTTTTTGCCAGATGAATATTTGGCAGGGAATGTGCGAAACCAAACATCCAAAACCATCATTTCCCATCCTGGACGTTGTATGGTACATGAAATGTACACACCAGAAGATATTCGTTCCGCAAAACGATTGTTCAGCGACGGACTCACTGTGATTACACATCCAGAGTGCCATGAAGATGTGGTAAAAGAGGCAGATTTTTCTGGATCCACTTCTCAAATGGTTGATTTCATTCGACAAAGTAAAACTAACAAAATTATGCTTGTGACAGAATGTTCTATGGGTGATAATTTGCGTGCGGAATTTCCTGAAAAAGAGTTTGTATCCACTTGCCAAACTTGTCCGCACATGAAAAAAATTACTTTGGAAAAAGTGAGAGATGCCCTTCTAAAAGAACAGTTTGAAATCTTTTTAGATGAAGAGGTGATTCGCCTCGCACAAAAGTCTGTGAATCGTATGTTAGAATTGAGTTATAAAAAGTAGGATCTATGTTTAGAGTTGGAAACGGAATCGATTTTCATAAATTAATCCATGAACCCTTTCGCCCGCTAATTTTGGCTGGTGTCGAAGTAAAATCGGAGTTTGCTTTTCTTGGTCATAGTGATGCTGATGTGGTTTTACATGCAGTGGCAGATGCCATTCTCGGTGCCTTAGCACTAGGTGATATTGGGGTTCACTTTCCCGATACAGACCCACAGTATAAAAATATGAAATCCACTCGCATCATTGAGAAGTGTTTGGAACTTATGGCAGAGAAAAAATTTAAACTAGTGAATATCGATTGTACTTATGTGGGAGACCATCCCAAAATCAATCCTATTCGTGCAGAACTCAATGCCTCTTTAGCAAGTATCACCAAATTGCCGTTAGACTGCGTTTCGATCAAAGCAACTACTTCCGAAGGGATGGGTTCGCTTGGTCGAAGTGAAGGTGTGATGGTGATGGCAACGGTTCTTCTCGAAAGTACTAAAACAAAGTCTTAGAATAGTTTTTGTTTTCCTTGGGCGATGTGGTCAAGATCAGCATCGCTAAAGAACAAAAATAGAAGTTTAGAAAGAGTATTCGGATGTGTTTCCAATTCCCATTTTCCATGGATGCGAACACCGTTCTGGATGGTTTCCACACGGTAGGATTCTTTTAAGATTTGGTAGTGTTTAAAACCTTCTGCGGAAATTTGGAACTCTGTCTGGCCTTGTGTGTTGGCAGAGGTTGTAGTGCATTTTACTGTTTCGCCCATGATTTTGGTTTCCCAACTTTCGCCAACGACTGGCAATCGAGAGGATTTGGGTTGGAAGGAGTCATAGAGAACTTTTTGTACTAGTTCTGGTTTGTTTGTGACTTCCCAGGTCCGTTCCACCTGAGTTTCATTTTGTCGGAATACAGTAATACCAAAGACCAAAACAAATACACCAAAGACACGAAGATACCAAATCATATCTCCATTGAAAAATCTATTGCCTAGGGATCGATTGAAATTTATTTTTCTCCTACCGAAGGGAAACCCTCGGGAGGGTTTTGCCACTGCACACAGGAAGAGAAATATCATCGAAACGTGTCTCGGGACTGATTCAAGTGTACCAACGTGAGAATCATTTATCACGTCACACCAATCCCTTTCCGGAAAATTTAGATGATACTGTATACAATCGAATTCTAAAAGATCCGAACTATTGGATCTCTCAAGATTTAGAAGATAAAATCATCCAAATTATATCCCAATCCCTTGATATCTCAGGAATTTTATACCATCTGGGAACAGAAAGTCTTATTACAAATGCTTATGATTTACTTCCTCTGGATGATTCTCGGATTGATTTGAAGGAGATGATAGAACGTCTTCCTATTTTGATTGGTCGCCTAACGCGAGCAGTCTATCTGAATGTAAAACCTGTTTCCAATCAAAAAGTGATATTTCTATTCAACTACTTACCTGAATACCAAGAGAAGTGGTACGATGCCGTATTTTTTCAAGGGATGTTGAACGGGCTTGCCGTCCTCTTTGAACTCAAAGAATTCAAGATCCGAATGACTAAAACAAAACTTTTTGGAATCCATGTATCACACAAAGAGTTAGGTGAAAATATTTTATTTGGGGCCGATTCCAATGAATATGAAATGGAATGGTTGGAAGACAATTTGTTTTTGTCTCGCTCGCGTTTGACAAAAGACGATTTAACAAACAGGCATCGAGTGATGGTTACATCTCGGATGGATTCTCAATTGGAAGAAATTTCCATTGTAGATGTGAAAGACGTTGTGGGAAAATCCCGTGAACTGGCGATTGAAAATCGGGATTTAGAAGCGGCTGTCGAAGTATTAAAATCTTTCAAACAAGAATTAGAAAAAAAACAACTCTCAATGGAAAAGGACTTACGGTTGGCAAAAAACATCCAGAAGGGTCTCATTCCAGAAATCATTCCCGATTGGAATGGAATTCAATTTTGGACAGCATTTGCCCCCATGCAAGAAGTGAGTGGGGATTATTATGATTACTTTCCATATAACATGGATAAGTTGGGGGTTGCTGTTTGTGATGTTTCTGGTCACGGAGTCCCTGCAGCTTTTATTACGGCATTATCAAAGTTACTTTTTTCCAATTTTAAAAAACCAAAACCATCGGAAACGTTCAAACTAATTAATCGAGAGTTGTTAGACTTAGTCAAACAACAAGGATACACAACTTGTGTTTATGTTTTGATTCATGATGATTATAAAGTTTTGTATTCCGTTGCCGGCCACCCAAGGCCCATTCTTTACCGAGCAAAAACAAAACGAGCTGAAATTTGTGAAGGAGACGGAACCTTCCTGGGTATGTTTCCCGATGCCGGCGATACGTTTAGAGATCTGCAAATCCAATTGGAGCCGGGTGATAAATTATTTTTATACACAGACGGACTGACTGAAGCAGAAAATGATAAGGGGATTGCGTTTGGAGAAGATAGACTCATCCAAATCATCGAAACCACTTTTGAAAAATCCATCCAAGAAACTGTGGAAACCATCCTAAGCATTCACAAAGAGTTTACGATGGGTACAGACCCAATGGATGATATCACATTACTTGGTCTTCAGTTGTCTCCCAGGCTTCCCGAATTCAATTTAATTAAAGCGAAAGGAGATGAAGCTTACCGAAAAAAAGAATTCAATGAGGCTGTAGTTTTTTATGAACAAGCACATCAAATTTTACCTCGTGAACTCGATACCCAACTCTCTTATGGGAAGGCACTTGCCTATAGTCAGAATTTTGAAAAGGCCATCAGTTTGTTAGAGTCTTATAATAAATTCAAAACAAATCATTTTAAATCACATTCAGTTCTTGGATATTGTTATTACCAAATGGAGATGTTTGAAAAAGCGGAAGTAGAGTGGAAAAAAGCTCATTCCATCAATGATTCGAATTTATCTAATTTGTATAACTTAGCACAATTGTATCGAAAGTTGAACGAAAAGAAAAAAATGAAAGATGTCATTGAAAAGATGAAACGAATTGAAGAATCCTATCTTCATATCCTTCCACTTGAAAAGAAGTGGGAGTCTTTACCTGATGAATAGAATTAAAATTTTAATCCTATCCCTCCTTTTTTTTCATTTTAGTTTTCCCAAAGACCATAGTTTTCATTCTGATTTTGGATTGGAATGGTGTTACTTTGTTGGGCACATAGAATCTGACACCGGAAATTTATACGGATATGAATTGTCTTTTTTTCGACTGAAGTTTTCTGATGATAGTGATTGGAATCCAGAGGTATTCCCGGTTCATTTTGCTATTTCCGATTTTTCTTCTAAGAAATACAAAAATTCTCAGACCATCAAGCGAACGATAGGTGGTTTATCTGGATATTCTGATAAAGTCATTTTTAGTGGGACTTATCGATTAGAGATTATCTCCAAAGATAAATTTCATATCCAGGCTCAGTCAAAATCAAAAGATTTGAGTTTGGATTTTGAGTTAGAAGGAAATGGGAAAATTCTGGTTCATGGCAAAGATGGGGTTTCTATTAAATCCAATCGAAATCCAAATATATTTTCGTATTACTATAGTTATCCGAGACTCAAAACAAAGGGAATTCTTTTTGTAAATGGGAAGAGGGAGACTATTGTTTCGGGAAATTCTTGGATGGACCATGAATGGAGTGAAAAAAATTCCAAATCAATTCCTTCACTTGCTACAGGGGAAACCGGTTGGGATTGGATTTGTCTGTCGGACAATTTAGGTGGTGATTATGTATTTTTTCGGTTTCGAGAGTCGCACGGACTGACACCGGAAATTTTTGGAACCCATCGAAATCCAGAAGGAAAAACTACCTATTGGAAGGAACCGGGTCAAATCCAAATGGAAACTGTAGGATCCTTTTGGAAAAGCCCTGATACAAAAATAGAATACCCACTCCACTGGAAAATCAAATACCCAGGTGGAGAATGGAACGTATCTCCTATTTTCAATGAACAAGAGTTCGATGGAAGTAAGACAACTTCTACAATCTATTGGGAAGGCGGAGTGGATGCAATCGATCCAATTCAAAAAAAGTCGGCCAAAGGATATTTAGAATTGAAAGGTTACAAAAAACCGAAAGAGTGGTGGGAGTTCTAAGATATGTGGAAATATTTTCTAAAACGTTTTTTACTCATCTTCCCGACCTTACTTGGAATCACCTTCCTTGTTTTTTTGATTTCCCATTTTGCCCCAGGTGGACCACTCAATAGTGAGATTGCAAAATTAAAGGGTACTGGAAATTTAGCTGGTGCCTCTACCAAACAAATTTCGCAGGAAGAAATTGAACTCATCAAACAAAGGCTCCATTTAGACAAACCTGCACCGATTGCTTATTTACTTTGGCTAAAACAAATTGTTCAGTTTGATTTAGGGGAGTCGAGGTTACACTCTCGTAAGGTATCTGAGCTCATTGTAGAAAAACTTCCTGTATCCCTTTTTTTTGGACTCTCTGGTTTCTTTTTAACTTATTTGATTTGTATCCCTCTTGGAATTCAGAAGGCATTAAAAGAAGGAAGTCGATTTGATTTCATTTCTAGTTTTATTATTTTTTTCACCTATTCATTGCCTGTTTTCGCCTTTGCGATGTTACTCTTATATTTGTTTGCATCGGGGAAAGTGTTTTCCTTTTTTCCTTTGGGACACGAGGTATCTGACTTTTATGAAGATTTGAGTTTTTGGGGAAAGGTAAACGATCGCCTCGCACACATGTTCCTACCTGTGATCTGTTATGTGGTGGGAAGTTTTGCCGTCCTCACTTTACTTATGAAAAATAGTTTGTTGGACCAAATCGCCAAAGAATACGTTCGGACTGCTGTGTCGAAAGGACTTAGTTTTTCGGATTCTATCTTTCGGCATGCATTTCGAAATTCACTCATTCCTATTGCCACTGGTTTCGGAAGTAACTTAACTTTGATTTTTTCAGGTTCTTTATTTATTGAGTTGGTCTTTAATATCGATGGGATGGGCCTCTTAAGTTTTGAAGCGGTAAGAGAAAGGGACACAGATCTTATGATGGGTTTACTCCTGGCTCAAAGTTTTTTAGGGCTTATCGGAAAAATAGTCTCCGATTTCTGTTATATACTGATTGATCCGAGGATTGACTTCGAATGAATTTTATTTCAAACCCGGCAAACATTCGTAAGTGGGAAAAGTTTAAAAAGAATAAACGTGCATATTATTCAATGTTAATTCTTTTTTATACTTATGTTTTATCTTTGTTTTCACCACTTCTTATCAATAACAAACCATTGTTTATTTTATATGAAGGGAGTATTTCTTTTCCTATTTTTAGTTTTTATCCAGAAACAAAGTTTGGTGGGCTTAATCTAACAGAACCCAATTATAAAAAACTGAATAAAGAATCCAGGTTTGTTGATTCATCCAATTATATGCTCTTTCCTCCTGTTCCGTTTGGAGTCAATGAAGACAACTTAGAAAGTTTAGAGGAGGGAACAAATCCTCCTTCTACACCAACACTACGACATTGGATGGGAACGGATGACCGTGGTCGGGATGTCTTTACTCGCATCATATATGGATATCGGTTGGCGATGACATTTAGTTTGATCCTTATCATTGTTGAGATTCTACTCGCTTCCTTTATTGGTGGGATTCAAGGGTATTTTATGGGGCGATTGGATTTGTTTTTACAAAGGATTATAGAAATTTTATCTGCGATTCCTTTTTTGTATCTGATTTTGATTATGGGTTCTTTTTTTGGACGGGGATTTATGGTACTTATTGTTACTTATGGATCTTTGAGTTGGATTGGTCTTAGTTATTATATGCGTGGTGAGTTTTTAAAACTCCGCAAACAGCAGTTTGTTGATGCAGCAAAAACTTTGGGAGCCTCTTCGTTTTCGATTATAATGCGTCATCTACTTCCCAATTCCATTACACCACTTGTTACTTTTTTACCTTTTATTTTAATTTCTGCAATCTCTGTTCTTTCTGCCCTTGATTTTTTGGGTTATGGAATCCCTGCACCGAATCCTTCCTGGGGAGAGTTGATTGGGCAAGGACGAGAAAGGCTCACTGCTTGGTGGTTGATTACCTTTCCGTCGGTTGCTTTGTTTCTAACCATTTTATTTTCTGCATTTGTGGGTGAAGGACTTCGTGATGCATTTGATCCAAAAGATAAGGTGGCTTACAAATGAAAGAAATTGAAAAAGCCATCGAAGTCAAAGATCTTTCAATTCAAATCAAAACAGATGATGGAATTTTGCCCATTGTAGACAATGTTGATTTTTATTTGTCGAAAGGTGAGACTTTGGCTCTTGTTGGGGAGTCCGGTTGCGGGAAGTCTATCACTAGTTTGGCGCTCACTAAGTTATTACCATCCAATACAACATTATATCCCACCGGATCTATTTTATTTGAAGATAAGAACTTATTAGAAATGCCCACAGAGCACCTAATGACAGTTCGAGGAAGAAAAATTTCTTATGTATTTCAAGAGCCGTTTTCAGCTTTGAACCCTCTTCATAAAATTGGAGACCAACTCATAGAAGGTTTTTTGTTACATGGTCTTGGTTCGAAAAAACAAGCAGAAGAGAAGGCTATCTATTTATTAGAAAGAGTAGGAATTACCGATGCAAGGCTTAGGCTTGGACAGTACCCGAATCAATTTTCTGGTGGGATGTTACAAAGAGTTTGTATTGCTATGGCACTGATGTGCGATCCTCAAATTTTGATCGCAGACGAACCGACGAGTGCCATTGATGTCACCATCCAATTACAGTTGATTGAACTCTTAAAAGAACTACGCAAAGAAAATGGAATGTCGGTTCTTTTTATTTCCCATGATATTGGTCTTGTGAGCCATATTGCCGATCGAATTGCCGTTATGTATGCGGGAAAGATCATTGAACAGGGAGGTGTTGGTGAAGTCATAGACAGTCCCAAACATCCTTACACACAAGCCTTAATTGCTGCTTATCCCACACATGAAAACATTGGTAAAAAGTTGGTAACTATTGAAGGGATTGTACCTTCTCCAAAATCGTATCCAACAGGATGTCGATTCCACACACGTTGTAACGAAAAACTTCCTATCTGTCACCAGTCAATTCCGAAGGATATATCTATTTCGGAGAACCAATCGGTAGAATGTTTTTTATATGGAGGAAAAAAAAGTGCTTAATGTAAAAGACTTAGTTGTTTCGTATAAACAATCGCAATCACTTTCTTTTTCTTCCAAACGACTTGTCGCCGTTGAGGGAGTTAGTTTTTCCATTCCCCAAGGAAAAATTTTAGGACTTGTCGGTGAGTCCGGTTGTGGTAAATCCACAATCGGCAGAGCCATTTTATCCTTATTGCCGTTTGATTCTGGTTCCATCCAGTTTGAAAATCAGGAAATCAAAAATATTCCTAAAGAAAAACTAAAAGCACTCAAACGAAAAATCCAAGTGGTTTTCCAGGATCCTTATTCTTCGCTAAACCCGCGTTTTACGATTGAGGAAATCATCACAGAAGGCCTACAGATCCATTTTCCTAATCTGTCTTTGTCGGAAAAAAAAGAAAAAGCAATTCAGGCACTCGCTGAAGTCAACTTACCGGCCGATATATTGCATCGTTATCCCCATGAATTTAGCGGTGGACAAAGACAAAGGATTGCCATTGCCAGGGCCTTGATTTTAGAACCAAGTCTTGTGGTTTGTGATGAAGCGGTTTCGGCATTAGATATTTCCACTCAAGCACAAGTAATTAATAATATTTTGTTATTACGTGAGAAATATGGCCTATCTTATTTGTTTATATCTCATGACTTGAACATTGTAAAACACGTATCGGATCGAATCGCTGTCATGTATTTAGGACAAATTGTCGAAGAATGTAGTCGTGATGAGATCACAAAAGCACCATTACATCCTTATACGAAGGCATTATTCTCAGCTAGTTTTGATTTAAAAGATCGAACCAGAGTTTCTCAACCATTAATCGGCGAAATTCCTAGTTTGATGAATAAACCTCGCGGGTGTAGGTTCCATACGAGATGTCCTATTGTTCAAGATATTTGTAAAACGGAAGAACCTGCGGAAAGTTTTCCTACGCCTGCACGTAGAGTAAAATGTCATTTCCCTTTAAAATAAAATTCTAATGAAGTTAAGCATTCGAGACAAAATCAAAGGAGTCGTCGGTAAAATCCTACTGACTCTGATTTTTGTCGTTTCTATGACTATGTTTTTTATTCTGTATCCACTATTAGCAGATCCAGACTATTATAAAAAACTAATTCTCGACACGACAAACCAACTAACGGGACTAGAGGTGAACTATCAATCTTCAGAACCTGTATTTTTTCCATTTCCAGGAATTGAATTGGCTGAGGTAACTGTATCAAAAAACAATGATGAGTTAATTCAAGTCCACAAACTTAGGATTGAAGTTTATTATGGAGTTTTTGTTGGACAACCTTTAGAAATAAAAAAGATCTATCTCAATACGGGCACTGTGGAAATTGCTCGTGAAAAGGACGAATCCTTTCCAATTTTTGAAAGAATCCTTTCCAAAGCTGAATCCTCTGCCCAAGAAACAAAAGAGTCCATTGAAGAAGTTGTTCAATCTGAAACAAAGTATTACTTCTCAAAGACTTTTGCAAACTTTGTAAACCAAATTGAAATTAAAAACATTACCATTCTTTTTGAAGATAAACTGTACTCTCGCAATATCAAGTTGTATCTTTGGGAAACCACTTTTCAGTTAGATCCTGATTTGCGTAATTTGGATGTTTATGTTTATGGTAAACTAAATGGTGATCCCATTTCATTTAGTACAAATGTATTATTTGTTACAGATGAAATGAGTTATGAATCTGCACGTATAGAAGGCGAATTTTCATTTCAAAATTTAAAAGGAACAGATCTTCACGATATAGTGATCATTTTTACTAATGGAGATTTGCGATTTGCAAAAACGACAGGTAACATTTCTTTTTATAAGCGAGATGAAGCAAAAATATTTGCTATCGTAGATCGAATGCATATTCGTGATTTGGCATTAAAAGATGGTAAAACTTTTGCAGATGGGTATGTCTCAACGATTATGAATTATGATATTCGTGAGGCTAAATTATCTTTCGCCAACGTTGTTGTTGATTGGAAAGGAAAGTCTAAGTTAAACGGATCGGGATATGTTAACTTTTTAAAACCGCCTTTGTCTCCAACAATATCTTTTGAAGGAACTTCAGATTATTTAGATGTTCCTAGTATCATCAAAGTCATCAAAATCTGGGTGGATCCTGATTTCGAAAAATCAATTCTTACAAGAGATATACCAAGCACTGGTTATGTGAATCGAATGAATGTGTATTTGACTTTTAATT
This sequence comes from Leptospira vanthielii serovar Holland str. Waz Holland = ATCC 700522, assembly GCF_000332455.1. Lineage (GTDB taxonomy): Bacteria > Spirochaetota > Leptospiria > Leptospirales > Leptospiraceae > Leptospira_A > Leptospira_A vanthielii. The sequence continues at coordinate 199,558 of NZ_AOGY02000014.1, forward strand.
TAAGAAATCTAAATGCTGAGGATTTTCATGCTGATTCTCTAAAACTAAATCTTCATTATGCAAAAAGAAAATTAAATATTACAAAATATGAATTAAAGGCTTATGAAGGAATGGCGGTCGGAACCGGGCATTATCTTTGGGGAAATAATGCTGGTCTTGAAATCAAAGGGAATGTCAAAAATTTAAGTGTAGCACCTATACTTACTGATCTTTTTAAAATTTCACCTATCACTGGAAGTTTGGATTCCGAATTTGTTTTGTCATCACCTGCGGATACAGAAGATGCTCTCATTTCCAACCTATCCGTCACTGGTAACATCAATGCAAATCATGGAGAATTACTAAGTTATACAAACATTTTAAAACCTATCAGTTCAATTGGTAGCGTAATCAACTTGAAAAAGATAGATTTTAGCCGAGCTACACCATATAACGAACTAAAGTTCGATTTTCATTACGCAAAGGAAACCATTGAAATAATGAATTTCACATTAAAAGCAGATGGAATTGCAGGGGCTGGTGGTGGAAAGATTGGATTCAATAAAAACATCGATATGAAATTCACCGTTGGATTCCCAGGTGTTGCTGGCAGAGCTTTAAAACTTCCCATCATCTATCGTGGAACCTATGGAGTTTCGACCCCATTCATTGATCCCATTTGGCTTGGTTCCGTCTATGCAGGTACCATCTTTCTTGCAAGTCCTGCGGGTGCCGCTGTTGGTGGGATTGCAGGATCAGCTATGTCTGACTATGTTGATAAAGCTGTGGATAATGTTTCTGGTGGTGTAAAAAAAGGTTGGAAGGGAATTAAATCACTGTTTGGTGAGGAAGAGGAAGAAAAGGAAAAATAAAACCAACGTATGAATCACTGATGACAAAGTATGACAACGATGGTAAGTAAGACTTAGAAAAGAAATTTCATTCCTCTTCGTTACGAATCGGAATTCCTTCCTTTTTCAAAATTTTGAGAGCGTTTGTGGAACCGGACACCCCATCTCGAATTTGATAATCAAAATCCATTTGTCCATCTACTTCTAGTTCTGTGAAGTGGAATCGTTTGGCCCAAGGAATTTCTGCGAGTTTTAAATCGTGAGTTGTTAAAAATACTATCGTTTGTTTTTCCCGTAAGACAGAAAGAATCTCTCTAGTGGCAATGTAACGTTCTTTGGAATTCGTTCCCTTTAGAATTTCGTCCAAAAATAAAATAGGAACTTTCTTGTGATTGTCTGCCGTTTGGATGATGGAAGACAAACGCCTCACTTCACTATAAAAAAAGGAAACCCCATCTTCCATGGAATCTTGTGAGCGAATCAGTGTATGGATTTGGAATTCAGGAAGTTCAAATTCGGAACCAAGTACAGGAGCTCCCGTTCCCGCAAGTAACAATGACATGGCGATGGATCTTAGATAAGTAGTCTTTCCACTCATATTAGATCCTGTGACAATCATTAAATCACCAGGTAACATTTTGGTGAGTGGATTGAACACACGGCTTTCTTTGGGAAGTAAAGGATGAACCAAACTCATCGCACTTAAGGTTCCTCCGGGAGAAGAAGTGGCAAAGTTAGCTTCTGGAAACAAAAACCCAAAATTCACAAAAGGAAGCTCTGCATCTGTTTTTATGATAAGAACTTGCAGATCATTCCAAAGATTTTCAAACTTTAGTTTCCATTTTTCTAAGGACTTAATTTTCCATAGGTCCCACAAACATAAAATATTGAGAACGAGGTGAGGGAGGGGAGAGATGAGTAATTCGGAAGAATCTCCCAAAGAAGAAATTTGACCTATCATTCGTTTGGTGGTCTTTCGATCTTTTGCCAAATAAACAAAAGTTTTTTCAAATCTTCCTGCCGCAGAAGACAAAGTTTTAATTTCTTTCCATTGTTTTAATGAGTCATTTCTGTAACTCAAAAATAATAGTCCATTGGTTAGTAGAAGTAAAGGGATCAGGGGCAAATCAAATAACAATCCCAGAACCAAATAAATAGGCGAGAATATCCCCCAAATTGGGAAAAAATACTTTAAAAACCCTCTTTTTTTCCAAAAAGAATTTTCTGCACTCACCCGCGGTAGAGGAAACTTTTCATTGGTTTCTGATTCAGGAACCAAAAATTTTCGGAGCAAATGGTAAGCACGGAAAGGTTGGTTTAAAATTTTTTTAATTTCACTAGGGTCAAAACTTAAGTTTATATCTTCAATTGGTTCTTGCAAAAAACGTTTGAGATAGGTTTGAAATCCAATTTCGGTAATGGTGGTATCATAAATTCCAAGAAATCCCTGTTTGGTGCAAAGGTCTAAATCAATCGATAGAGGGTGGTTCCGTACAACTTCTGGATATTCCCAAAGTTCTCTTGTTTTTAACTTTTTAAACTCACCACGGAGTCTGTAGATTTCTTCTTGGATAAAACTGTAGGTTTTTTTTGCATATTGGATCTGTATTTTCCGCTTCGCATACAACTGCACTAAATAGACAAAAGGAATGAGAATGAGAAAGGAATACGCATATTCTTTCCAGGATTGTTTGGTTAGATAACAAAGTATGAGAGCACTAGTAAAAAGGGTAAAGGTAACAAAGCGGAAAATAGAAACTTTCCTTAGTTTTTGAGAAAGGGATTGTATTTTGTTTTGGTAACGTTTGTTCCTAAGGTTTAGGAAAACATAAGTTGGGTTAGTGGAAAAGGGGTCGTTCGTAATTTTCTTCTTCCCTGCGAGAAATCTCTGTGTCTAGAACACGGATGAGACTTCCTAAGTCATTTAATCTCCATTTGTCGGTCAGACGACCTCTTTCTCGACCCGAAAATTTGTTCAAATACAGGGTGCCAAATAGGTCTTCCCCATACTCGTAAGCTACGAAACGCCCGTTTCGTCTGCCAGTAGAATTTTCCAATCGAATCGTCATGAACGAATACCAATAACCAGATAAAAAAAAATAGTACAAGCAAAATTTTTTGCTTCAGGATATTCATTTTCCGGCGATACATATATTGGGGAAAGGCTACCTACCACGGATGGTGGGAAACCTTAAAAACAAATACCCCGGAAACCGGAAAGCACGGAGGCTTGTATGGATTTCTATCCCGATATGAATTTGGAGTTTAAAAGCTCCTTTGTGAAGACCAACCAGTTTTTAGCCAACACACAAGACGAAAGCCTGCTCCCACAAATGGGACTTGCGGCAGGTAACCTACTCAATCTCTCTCAAATGACCAAACTCCGCGAAATTCGCGAACGCCATCTGAAAAAAGGACACCAACGCGAAGGGTTCCACTGGGACTAAATGCCTAAATTTCTCTTGACCATCTGAAAGTAGGGTCTATCATAAAGACCGCTTTTAGATGGAGAGATATGGCAAATAACCTAGCAGAAGTTTATAAGGAATCCGCAGAAAAATTTGGTCCAAGACCCGCATTCTGGTATAAGAATGCCCAAAAGGATTACCAAGCCCTCACTTACAAGGAACTTTATGAAGACGGGCTCGCACTTGCCGAAGCCCTCGTTGATTTAGGAGTTAAGGCAAGAGAACACATTGGAGTTCTCGCTGACAACCGTATGGAATGGATCATCGCCGATTGTGCGGTGTTAACTGCAGGTGCCGCCAACGTTCCTCGGGGTTCTGATATCACAGATTCAGAAATTGTTTATATTTTGAACCATTCGGAAGCCAAGATTGTTTTTGTTGAGAACGACAAAGTTTACGAAAAATACAAAAACAACAAATCCCAAGTGAAGTCGGTAAAAACCGTCATCATTATGGACAAAGACACCAAACTCAAATCAGGTGCTGGAATTCTTCATTTTTATGATCTCCTTGAAAAAGGGAGAGATATGCGTGCCAAAGGAAAAAGAGAAGCTGAAAAACGAATGGCCGGAATCAAACCGGACGATTTGTACACTCTCATTTATACTTCTGGAACCACGGGAATGCCAAAGGGTGTTATGCTTATGCATTCCAACATGATCCACCAAATGCACTATGTAGTTCCTCGTGTTGCTAAAGTATCACCTGACGATCGTATGTTGTCCATTCTCCCCGTTTGGCATATCTTTGAACGTGTTGTTGAGTACTTTGCGATTATTAACGGTGGTTCCACTTATTATACAAAAGTAACAGAACTTCGTAACGACATCCAAAAAGCAAGACCTACCTTTATGGCTTCGGCTCCCCGTGTTTGGGAAAGTATTTACAATGGGATTTACACTCGCATTAACGACCCAAAACAAACTCCTCCTGTGAGAAGATTTTTGTTCAAAGTAGCTTACTTTTTTTCGAAACACTACCATGCTGCCATTCGATTTTTAAAAGGTTGGGAAGTTGACTATGAAGGAAGAAATATTTTTCAATCATTAGGATTGTCTGTTTTATCTGTCATTAAACTTTTGTTAACTGGTCCATTCACTGTGACTATCCTTGCCATTTTGGCAGCACAGTTTGGATTGCCTGAGGAGAGTGCCTTCAAAACTCCACTTTATGTGATTGCGGGCCTCGGAGCTCTTTTTAACTCCTTTACTTTGGATCGAATTGTTCTCTCCAAAATTCGCCAAGCTACGGGTGGACATTTACGTGCCACTTTATCTGGTGGTGGAGCTCTGCAAAAACATGTGGATGCTTTCTTTATGGATATTGGGATTACAGTTCTTGAAGGTTACGGAATGACAGAAACAGGTCCTGTGATTTCGGCTCGGACTTTTGACAGACCAGTGATGGGATCAGTCGGTGATATTGTTCCTTTAAGCCAAGTGCAAATTCGTGATGATGTTGGAAATGTCCTTTGTCATATCGACGACAAAAGAAATATCATCTTTGGTAAGTTAGGTGTTAAGGGTGTGGTTCACATCAAAGGGCCTCAGGTAATGAAAGGATACTACAAAAATCCAGAAACTACCAAAAAGACAATTGTGGACAATTGGTTGAATACCGGTGACATCGGTATGATTAACTTTAAAAAAACCCTGACTCTCACGGGTCGTGCCAAGGATACTATCGTTCTTCTTGGTGGAGAAAACGTAGAACCAGTTCCAATCGAAAATAAAATCGATGAATCAACTTACATCAAACAGTCGATGATTGTGGGCCAAGACCAAAAAGTCCTCGGTGCTATCATCGTTCCTGATTTTGATGCTCTCATTCCTTGGGCAGAAGAAAATGGAATCTCTGAAAAAAATCCTGATAAACTAATCACCAATCCAAGGATTGTAGATTTTTACAAAAAGGAAGTTCGTAATTTTAACAGTGTTAAAACTGGATTCAAAAACTTTGAACAAGTGCAGTACGTAACACTCATTACAAAACCATTCGAAGTTGGTGATGAGCTAACAAACCTAATGAAGATGAAACGACACGTAATTACGGAAAAATACAAAGACAGAATTTTGGAACTCTACAAAAACAGTTAATATGACTCCATTTGCAGAGATTTTTCATGGAGACCGCATCTTGGAAATCAAGATGCAGTCCAATGAAAAGAACACATTTGATTTTGAAGCTTTCGTATTATTCGAACAAATCTTAAAAAAACATGCAGAAAATCCAAATTTGCGTGTTTTACTTTTTACATCCGCACAAACGCAGTTTTTTTCCAACGGGATCGAACCCACACTGATGTATGGAAAATCAGAATCCGATGTTCGTAAGTCCGTGGAACAGTTGTTAATAACTGCACAAACCTATTTTCATTTTCCGGTTCCTACCATTGCTGTAGTTAACGGACATTGTATGGCCGCAGGAGCTGTATTTGCACTTTTTTCTGACTATCGGTATATGGTGGACAAAGGGGCAAGGATTGGATTTTCCGAAGCCATTGTTGGTCTTAACTTCCCATCCATTCCAACCATTGTTTTACAAGATTTGGTAGGTGTCAAAGTTGCTCGTGACCTTCTTTATACGGGAAAACAAATCAAAGGTCCCGAAGCAAAAGAAATTGGACTTGTAGATGAATTGTATAGCGCCGAAACATTGTTTGGTGAATCAATGAAATTTGCTGAATCACTTGCAAAACTCACGAACAACTCAAGCAGGGGAATGAAAACTGCCTTACGAGAACCCTATCGTAACCGAATGGAATCTCTTTTTCAAATCGATGCAGATCTTTTTACAAAGGTGATTTTATCTCCTGATGGACAGGAAGGATTTCACTCCCTCATCGAAAAACGTAGACCCAAGTTCATTACTTAATATCTAGATTTATTTGTTCGATCTGTTGGGCAATTTGAGTAAAATTCTACGTCCTGCATTGGGTATAACAAATTGCCACAATTGACTCCCTGGTTACTTTTAAAAGTCTAACAATAAGGAGTTACTATGTCAGAAAACAATCATTATTATAACGCAAAAGATCTTGGTAAATTTGGCGAAATTGGTCGTACTAATCCTGCTTTAGCAGACAAATTTTTCGGATATTACAATGCGGTGATGGCAGAGGGTGCTCTCACAGAAAGAGAAAAGGCACTCATTGCCCTGGCTGTGGCACATGCCTTAAAGTGTCCTTATTGCATTGATGCTTATACCACTACTTCATTACAAAAAGGTGCAGACGAAGCGCAAATGAATGAAGCAGTTCATGTAGCAGCAGCGATGGCCGCTGGAATCAGTTTGGTTCATAGTGTTCAAATGCAAAATAAAATTGATGAACTTTCTTTTTAGTTTATGGAAGTAACCGAACAAATATCCACCTTACACGCATATAGTGGGAAGCCTTTTTTTGAAACTGTAGGAAAATCAATTTCTGCAAGATCTCTGAAGGTTTTCCAAATCAATGTGGGTAGGTGGTGTAACCAAGCCTGTCGGCATTGTCATGTGGATGCATCTCCGATTAGAACTGAGATGATGGATCAGGCCACTGTGGATCTTTGTTTGGACTTGATTTCTAAAATCCCGCAAGTGGAAACAGTAGACATTACTGGAGGTGCTCCCGAAGGAAACCCACACTTTCGATATCTCGTAGAAAGGTCACGAAAGTTAGGTAAACGTGTCATCGATCGTTGTAACCTTACCATTTTGGAAGAACCGGGATATGAATGGTTGTACGAATTTTTAGCAGGCAACCAAGTAGAAATTGTTTCGTCACTTCCTTCTGTTTTGGAAAACACTACAGACAACCAAAGAGGAAAAGGTGTCTTTCAAAAATCAATCACCGCCTTAAAGAAGTTAAATGATCTTGGTTATGGGAGAACCCTCCCCATTCATTTGGTGTACAACCCCAATGGACTTTTTTTAAGCTCAGGTCAATCGCAGTTAGAAAGAGAGTATAAAGAATCTCTTTCTAAAAAGTTTGGAATTATATTCAACCAACTGTTTTGTATCAACAACCTTCCCATCAATCGATTTTTGGGATCTTTAGTGAGAGCTGGTAAATTTGAAATGTATATGGATACTCTTGTCAATGCTTACAATCCAACAACAGTGAATGGTCTTATGTGTGTAGATCAAATTTCTGTAGCTTATGATGGGACAGTATATGATTGTGATTTTAACCAAATGTTGGATTTAAAATCGAGAGAAGTGAAACACTTAAAAGATTTCGATTTGCAATCTTTCCTAAGCCGCGATATCGTAGTAGCAAATCATTGTTACGGGTGTACTGCAGGTGCGGGATCCAGTTGTGGTGGGGAGATTGTTTAGATGTCGATTCAAAATGAAAAAGACTTACAAGGGATTTTAAAAGCAGGAAAATTCGTAGCTAAGGTGCGTGAGTTATTAAAACTCCTAGCGAAACCTGGAGTTTCTACTTGGGAATTGGATACTGTCGCCAAACAAGAGTTCGAAAAAGCTGGGGCATTTTCTGCTCCCAAATTTGATTATAAATTCCCTGGTTATACTTGTATCAGTACCAATTTTGAGATCGCCCATGGAATCCCCAAAAAAGAAACCATTTTAAAAAATGGTGATTTAGTGAATATAGACGTATCTGCAAAATTAGACGGCTACTATGCCGATACAGGAATTTCTTTTGTGGTCGGTGAGTCAAGCGATACACTCCAAAAACTTTGTGCAACGGCAATTGAAGGAACGATGCGTGCCACAGAACAAGCGTTCACTGGCAATTATTTACGTCATCTTGGAAGAGAAATTCATTCTGCTGCTGTAGAAAATGGATTTACTGTGATCAAAAATTTAGCGGGGCATGGAACGGGAAAAAAACTTCATGAAGAACCGCAAGTTTTGGTTTATGAAGAAAAACGAGACCAAAGGAAATTGGGTAATGGCCTGGTCCTTGCGATTGAGTCTTTTATTTCTACCGGAAGCCAAACCGCTTATGAAGAAGAAGATGGTTGGACTCTTGTGGCTAGTAACCGCCGTGGGGAACTTAGTTATGTGGCACAGTGTGAACATACTGTAATCGTACAAAACGGAAAACCCATCATCGCTACTTTGTAAATCAAACGATAAACGGATAATAAATCTGTAAAGTTTAACAATTTCATTTGGATTTTAATCCTTTGAAACAAACCAACTCATCCGATTTTTTAGAAATCATTGAATCAGGTGCCTCGCAAGCCCAGATGCGAGGAGTATTGGTTCTTTGGCCAAGTACCGGTGGGAATGCCAGATCATTTCGGATCCGTGATAGCGAGTTGGAAACTTTGGGCCTACGCCTAATTCGGTTCAATCCTCCTTCTCATGGAAACTCTGAAGGAATCTATGATCCGAATTCTGCCATACAATTGTTAGATGGCTATTTAAAGGAAAGAGGTTATCTAAACAAAGACTTGTATGGAATTGGTCATAGTGGGGGAGGAGCAGCTCTTATGATGTATGCAAACCAAATTCCCTTTCGCCATCTGTTTTTACTTTCCCCCATTTTAGATAGTGTTCTTAGCTTACGGTTTTTGTATGAATCAAATTCGATTGAGGAGTTTAGTCGGTTACTTTTGTTGCCCGGTGTTTCTGAAATGGTTACGCCCAACAAACAGATATTAGAGACACTTTCGACTCCCCAGTGGTTAGAAGATGGAAAGATCCAACATTTAACTGTATCGATCAAAAACAGTCGAATCCAAGTGTTAGACTTATCTCTTTTTTTAAAGAATTTATTCCTACCGGGATTTGTTGTGGATGGTTCCCTCATCCAAAAGCAAACCAAATATACAATCTTTCTTCCCAAAGAGGATCGGTGGTTTCCCAAAGATTATACAGAAAACTTCGCCAAACAGAATGGTTTAGATTGTATGGAAATACCAGACGCTCCCGATCATTTTTTTTCTTCCTCGTGGCTTACGGTTTGGAAACAAATCAAAACAATTGGCTTATAAATCGAAGTTTTCTAAGGAAATCAGGAAATCCATTTTATTACTTTACAAATGAACTAGAGTCATTTAGAATCTCCACCTGTATCTGATTCAATATAGTTTGGTTCTGGTACAAAAGGAGGATTTGTGGAAACGATTTATTTTACACTCATTGGATTTGCACTATGGACATTGGGACTTGGTGTATCTTTAACAACGTACCGAAGCATTTTGGTATTACTCGGCAAAAAGAAATCAAATGAGTTCCCTGCAGGGATCCAACATGGATCCGACTTCAACTGGCGACTGAACCGCGCACATTTCAATAGTTTGGAAAATCTTCCCATCTTTTTGGCAGTGGTTTATTTAACTTCGAGTTTTGGGATGATTGATAGTTTTGTAAACCAAGCAGGCTTTGTGATTTTGGGAGCAAGGGTTTTACAATCCCTCACTCATTTAACTTCCACAAGTGTTTTAGCAGTGAATGTTCGATTTACGTTTTATATGGTACAAGTTGTAACATATATCATACTTTTGGTTCGTCTGTTCTAAACACCTTCACGTTTTAAATCTCGGCTCATGAGAGCCTTGACAACTTCTTTCGGATCTTTGTCTTCGTATAACATCCGATACACTTCCTGGGTGATGGCCATTTCCACACCCAGTTTGTCAGAAAGATTTTTTGCAGAGAGAGTGGTTTTGACACCTTCTGCAACTTCATTCATGGAAGCTAAAATTTCTTTTAGTTTTTCTCCCTGACCCAGACGAAAACCAACTGTCCTGTTTCTTGATCCTTCTCCGCAACATGTGAGTACCAAATCTCCCATTCCCGAAGGCCCAAGGAAAGTCATAGGATCTGCACCCATCTTGATTCCCATTCTTGTGATCTCGTTTAACCCGCGTGTGATGAGAGCAGCCCTCGTATTTTGACCAAACCCGAGTCCGTCTGCAACACCTGCGGCAATTGCGATGACATTCTTCAAGGCTCCGCCGACTTCTACACCGACCACATCGGGAGTCCAATACGTACGAAAGTAGGTAAAACTAAAAATCTCTTGCACCCGTTTGGCTGTAGCTTCATTTTTCGAAGCGATAGACACAATCGTCGGAACCCGTTTGACCATTTCTTTGGCAAAACTGGGACCGGAAAGATAAGAAAGTTGTGAATGGAATTGTCCAGGAAGTTCTGACTCAAAAATTTCGGAGATAAGTCTTAGGCTTTCGTTTTCGATTCCTTTTGAGGCGGAAACAATAGGAACTTTGGGTGGGATATGGTCTTTGATTTCTTTCAAAATTCCCGAAAGCGCATGGCTTGGAGGTGCCGAAACAATCATGTCCTTATCTTTGACAACATGGATGAGGTTGGTATCCGCTTTTAGTTTCTCCGGGAGCACCAAATCCGGCATATGTTTGGTATTTATATGTTTTTCATTTATGGATCTTGCTTGATCCTCGCTCCTGGTCCAAAGGATAACGTCATATCCCTTGTCCGCTAATATACTACCTAGTGCAGTGCCAAAACTTCCAGCGCCAATGATACCAATCTTCATGAGTTCTGTATTCTAAATCTGCTTTCCAAAAAGGCAATAGAAAATAAAATTAAAATATGCTTTTAACGGATCTTCTCCGTTTCAATCCACTGAATCTCTTTTTGCCACCAAAAGTGGTCCCAAAGAGTAATTATAAAGTCACCTTACTACTAGGTAGCTTACGAAAGGTCATATCGACTGAAATCATTGCAGAAGATCCCGACTTAGAGAGTTTGGAAGTCACTTCTGCCAAGGGTGAAGTCATTATGACAGGAGTTTACCGGATGGGTTGGCTCTGGATCGCTCGATTTTTGAAAGTGGAATCCATAAGGTATCGAGTTCGTCTGAAACCCGTATCCGTCAAAGACAACAAAGCTCGTTTAAAAATTGTAGGTTACCGAGTTTGGGATACAAAACCAAGACGTTTTGACTTTGTTAGGTGGTTTGGAAAAGTAGACCCCTTTCACAAAAAAAAAGTTTTTGAATCCATTCTTTATGCGGCACCTCACCTTCTATCTCTCACTGGTTTGCAGTGGGAAATTCTATTTGATCTAAATTACTTTTTAAATTTAGTTCCTTCCATTGCTGGAAAAATTGAAATCCAATACATCATTGGAGATAATAACGAACTTTATATTTTTGTAAGATCTTCCACGATCCTAAAACCCCTTGTGGATTTTTTTGGACCTGAATATTTAAAGATAGATTATATTGAAGAAGATCGTGATATACAGATGTTACTTTGGGAAAATGAATAAATGAAAATCATTTATCTTACGGATATCCATGATGGACTTCATGGCTTAAAACGAATTCTGCAAACCACAGAAGCAGATTTGTATTTGTTTTCCGGAGATATTATCTATAAGGCATTTTTTTCTTTTGATCGTATTATTGATTTTTGTGGAGTCCAGGAAGAGTTATACTATTTGTTAACGGAAAGAAAGGATGATTCCACGCCTTTTGATTTTACAACACATGCAATTCGTTTTCCAGAAAAGTATTCCACAGCCATTGTAGAAAAATCTCAAAAGTATAGAGATTTGTACAAACTCGCAGCCAAAACGATGAAAGAAAAATATGAAATCATCGAAAAACTAATTCTTAAATATGCAAAGTCGCCTGTGTATTGTTTGCCGGGAAATTATGATTTGGATTTACAATATACAGAACTCTACCAACGCGAAGTACATAGGAAAAGTTTTGAATTTGGGAATCTTAAGGTTTCTGGATACGGCGGTGCTCCCATTTGGACCTCAGGGATTCCAGAAAAACTCACCGTAGTTTTTCATGAATACACAAAAAACGGGAAAAATTATAGCGAACCAGAAGGTTTTTTTCGCGAAGAACTTCCAGATATCTGTTGGATCCATAATCCGGCTTATGGGTACTTTGATACCATTCCCGGTGTTGGAAAATGTGGAAGTCAAGGGATTCGAAGGTATTTAGATGATGAATCACCATCACTCGTTGTCTCGGGGCATGTACATGAAGACCAAGGGATCAAAAAAACAAAAAATACTGTCTTTATCAACCCATCTAACTTTGGTGCTGTGGATTCTTTACATGGATTCCAAGAAGGAGGTTATTTTGCGGAAATTTTTATGGAAGGAAAAAACGTAGTCCAGTCCAACCTTTGTCAACTCCGTGGAGAGGACTGGCATACACTCATTGAAGTGGATTGTACAGAAAAATATCCGAAATTAATATCACAAAATCCCATCTCCACAGTGAGTTCCGAAGACTATATCCGGGGCAATTGAATGGTCACCTTTCTTACGATATGCGGTGTCCTCTTTACAGCCGCCTTTTTTTTATATGCCCTCTCTGCTGTTGACAACCAAAGTTTAGATAAAAAAGAAAAAGAACGCCTCGCAAAAGAAGGATCTTTACGCGTCGGGGATCCAAGAAAGGTCTATGGAAAACAAAAGGATCCGAATTTACCACAGATTCGCCTATGTCCTGTTTGTGGGACAGTCTTACGTAAGGATGAATTTTTATATGCTGCGATTTCTACTTATACCAATAGTGAAGGGAAAAAACAGGCTCAGATTTATGGCTGTAAATACTGTTATTTGATTTTGGATTCTGAAAGAAAACCAACAGATTCTTCAGAAGTGCCGAATGTGAAAGATAATGGATTTGGACCACCCGCGCCCACGGATGAACTATGAAACAGGGACTAGACCTATCACAAAGTTTATCTACACTGAAAGGGATTGGACCGAAAAGAAAGTCTGTCCTTTTAGAACATGGGGTCTCAACTTACTTCGAACTACTTACTTATTTTCCCAGGCGTTACTTAGATCGTAATTTTACAAAAGACATTATCTTAAAACAAGGGGATGTTGTGACCCTTCTTGGAACCATTGCGGATAGTTATATCGTACATGGAAAAAAAAGTCGGTTACTTGTTGGGTTTCGGACCTTAAACAACGAACGGATCAATTTGGTTTTTTTCCGTGGAGTGAACTTTTTTCATAAGATTTTTACAATTGATAAGAAGGTTGTGGTCTCTGGCAAATTAGAATATTATAAAGGTTACCAGATCCTCCACCCAGAGTATGAATTTTTATCCGACAAAGAGGATCCAGAAGATTCCATCCATGCGGGTCGTATCATTCCATTGTATCCATCCACTGAAGCACTCAAAGAAGAGGGGCTTGATTCCAAAGGGTTACGAAAACTCATCCACCAAGTTTTGGAAGGTGGAAAAATTGCAGAAAACCTTCCCAAGAATTTAGTCAAAAAACGGACGTTACTTGGTCGTGACGAAGCCTTTCATGAAATCCATTTTCCGGAAACCATGGAAGCCGTACAAATTGCACGGAAACGATTTGCTTATGAAGAGTTTTTTTATTTCCAAAGACTTTTATTATACAAACAAAGGGAAAGACAAAAAGTAAAACGTATGCTTTGGCCACTTCCCAAATCCGCTTCCCATGAGAACTTGGAAAAGAACCTTCCCTTCGAATTAACAGAAGACCAAAAAGTAGCTGTCTCTACCATTCTCTCGCAAACAAATTCTGATTCGCCCGCAGCCTTTTTACTCCAAGGGGATGTGGGTTCGGGAAAAACCATCACAGCCCTTCTCATCGCACTCCATTATATTGATAACCACATCCAAGTGGTGTTTTTAGCACCGACGGAAATTCTAGCACGCCAACACTACCAAACTATCTATAAATTTATGGGAAATATGCCCTTTCTTGGGATCGAACTACTCTTAGGCGGAGAGAATAAAAAAACTCGATTAGAGAAACTGACAAGGATCAAAATGGGAGAATCCAACATCATCATTGGAACACATTCCCTATTACAAGAAGATGTGGTTTTTTCCGACTTGGGGCTTGTTGTGATTGATGAACAACATAAGTTTGGTGTGGACCAAAGAGAAACTATTCGTTCGAAAGGAAAAAACCCTGATATTCTTGCAATGACGGCCACACCGATCCCACGTACACTTTGCCTTACTTTGTACGGAGATTTAACTCTTGTTAATATCAAAACAAAACCGAAAGGCCGTAAACCCATCGATACAAGATGGTATAAAGAAGACCGAAGGGCTGGTGTTTATAATTCCATTCGTAAGTATGTGGGATCAGGTAGGCAGTGTTATATTGTATATCCGTTAGTAGAAGAATCGGAAAAAGTCGATTTGGAATCTTGTACAGTCGCTTATGAAAACCTAAGAACCAATGTTTTTCCTGAATTAAAAATTGGATTGTTACATGGTAAAATGAAAAGTCTAGAAAAAGAATCTGTGATGGAAAAATTCAAATCAGGAGAAATTCAAATCCTTGTCACAACCACTGTGGTGGAAGTGGGTGTGGATGTTCCCAATGCTACCATTTTAGTTGTGGAACATGCGGATCGGTTTGGAATTTCCCAATTACACCAGTTACGTGGTCGAGTCGGAAGAAGTGATATCGAAAGTTTTTGCATCTTAATGACGGGTGATTTTATTAGTGATGAAGGGCGAGACCGTTTGGAGGCTCTTGTTGCATCCAACGATGGATATTATTTGGCTGAAAAAGATTTGGCGATTCGAGGCCCAGGGGAACTTCTTGGGGTCAAACAAAGTGGACTTCCTGAATTCAAAATTGCCGATTTGGTTTCGGATAGGAACTTACTTGATGAAGCCAAAGAAGATGCTTCCTCCTTTCCTTTGGATGATCCCACGGAAGTTGCTGAATTGAGTACAAGATTCAGCGAAGGCAAATTTTTATTTGCGAATTAATCCTTAAATTTTTAATGAACCTATCTATGTTACGCAGTCCATACATAACTCTGTTATTTGTTTCTTTATTTTTAGTTTGCGGTGAAAAACCGCTGAAAACATCTCAAACAGATTTGTATTTAGGCCTGGATAAAACATCTTATTTAACCGGAAAATTCAATTCTCCTGGTCCATTAGCACCTGTTATACTGGAGGAAACTGGAAAAGATCATTTTCTTAGACCCGATGTAAAAAAGGCTCTCCTCCAAATGGTAAATGATTTTGAAGATTCAAAACCATCCACTTACAAACAACATATCTTTTTAGTTTCTTCCTTTCGCAACTTTAGCCACCAAAAAGGAATTTGGGAATCCAAATACACGGGTAAAAAAGTTATGAGAGTACCCATCAAAGGGAAATCACCCGAAGAAATCACCAATTTGATTTTGGAATTTTCCAGTGCCCCAGGAACTTCTCGTCACCATTGGGGAACCGATTTTGATATCAATGCCCTCGACAATGCGTATTTTGAAGAGAATGGAAAGGGGAAAATTCTTTACGATTGGTTAAAACAAAATGCAAACAAATACGGGTTTTGCCAACCTTATAGCCGTTTGTCGACAAGAAATAACAAAGGATACCAGGAAGAAAAGTGGCACTGGTCTTATGCACCGATTTCGAACCAACTCACTAAAGAATGGGTCAAGGGATTTGGTTCAGGCGAGATTCAATTGGCTGGAAGTTTTTTAGGAGCTGAAGTTCTCGGAGACCGGGCTTTGGATTTTGTTCGTTCCATAAACCCGGAATGTGAAAAGATTCAAAACCCTTCTTTATAGGGTTTTATACAAATTCCACATACTAGACAGTAAGGTTTCTGCATCACTATAAATTGGTTTCCAATTTAAAAGTTCCCTTGCTTTTGCGGAAGAGGCAAGTAACTTCGCAGGATCTCCTGCTCGTCTAGGGCCTGTTTTGTGAGCAATGGTTTTTCCTACCACCTTTTCAGCTAGGTCCGCCATTTCTTTAACAGAATATCCCGACTCAGACCCTAAATTCACCGTCAAACTCTCGTTTTTCGACATAATGTAATTCAAAGCTAAGACATGAGCCTTTGCTAAATCCGAAACATGGATGTAGTCGCGGATACAAGTTCCATCTTCTGTTTCGTAATCGGTTCCAAAGATTTCGTATCCGTCGCGAATACCCGAGGCAACTTCCATGATGATCGGCAGTAAATTAGCTGGAGTTTTTTCAATTCCTTTGATTCTTCCTTTGGGATCATAACCTGCGGCATTGAAGTAACGTAATCTTGCTGATTTTAAACCTTTTAATTTATCAAACCATTCGAGGTTTTCTTCAATACAAAGTTTTGTATATCCGTAATAGTTCTCTGGTTGTAAAGGATGGTTTTCATCGATTGGGAGATATTTGGGTGCTCCATAAACTGCTGCCGAGGAAGAAAAAACAATGTAATTACAGCCATATTGAATGAGTGCATTTAATAAAGTAAAGGTTCCATTTAAGTTATTCATTGTATACTTAAGTGGATCTGTCATGGATTCCCCAGCGGCCTTCCAAGCAGCAAAATGGAAAACGGCATCTATTTTTTTAGCAAATGCCTTTTTTAATATCTCTGGGTTTTGGATTTCCCCTTTGATAAATTCATTTCCAGGAAACAAATTGGCTTCGTTTCCTTTTTCCATATCATCTACAATGAGAATCTCATGGCCAAGTTCCATAAGCTCTAATACAATATGACTTCCAATATAACCGGCTCCCCCGGTAACGAGAATTCTCATTCTGCGTCCGATCCACCTGAAACAAAACGATGATCCACTACACCACGTTTACTAGATTCAAAGAATTCGATGATTTTTTGAACTTCGGGTGCAGGGTTTGTATCCTTTTTTAATTCAGTAAGCGCTTGTTTTGTATTGAGTCCACTGTGGTAGATGATTTTATAAACCCGTTTGATTGCCAAACGAACATCCGCAGAAATTCCTGCACGTTTCATACCTACAACGTTCAAACTAACAACTGCACCGGGATGTCCATCTACTGTAGCATACGGAGGGACATCTTTGACCACTTTGGTAAGACCAGCTAACATCGCATAATCAGAAACACGTACAAATTGGTGGACTCCAACGGAACCCGAAATAAAAACTTTGTCACCAATGACAACGTGACCCGCAAGCATTGTATTTTGAACCATAATGTTATGATCTCCAACAATCACATCGTGGGCAATATGAACATTTCCCATCAGATAGTTATGGCTTCCGATCGTTGTAGCTTTTCCTTCTACGGTTGCTCGGTGGAAGATGACGTTTTCGCGCATATGATTGTGGTCACCAATCTCTAAATAGGTCTTAGTTTCCGGTTTGAAGGCTAAATCTTGACCCAATCCGCCGTAACTTCCGCCCGAAGATAGTTTGTTGAACTTACCAATCCGAGTTCCTGAAAGGATCTTTACATGGGATTCAATGACGGTTCCTTCGCCGATTTTGACATCTTTCTCAATGATACAAAACGGTCCTACTTCTACGGACTCATGGAGTTCCGCCTTCGGATCGATGATGGCAGTGGGGTGAATTTTCATAGTGTTTTACAAAAAAAACCGATTCCGAGGACCTGCAAATGATTTTTTAAAATGTAATTTACACGCTTTCTCTAGGCTGTTTACTTTTGACTGGGTGGTGTAACTTGCTTATAGATTGGTCTCGTATAGAATCTTTAGTGGATATGAACGATCCAGAGGACCAGGCCTGGTTAAAAGAGATGATCACCTCTCTTTTGGAAAATATGGCAACTCGGATCGAAAATTTAGGCCGTCTTTTGGTCTCCAAAGAGCCAAAGGACCTGCAGGCAGAATTACACCAAATCAAAGGTGTGGCTGCCAATTTTGGTCTGGCAGCGCTTTCGGAAGTGGTGATCAAAGCAGAAGGTTTTGCAAAAACTGGCGAAATTGAAGCCTCGGTGGAAGAGGGAAAAAAAATTCCCGCTATCTGGGAATCAACCAGACAAGAATTAGAAAAAAAGTTTTCTACTTAAAAATCCACCGCCTCGTTAGTTTGCGGTCGACATTTCCACGGCCGCCTTACTACCATTATAGATTCCTTCAATTGTATTTCTAATTACGGATTCATTCATACGCAGTAACAAATCTTCTGATTCTGTGAATATATGAATGAGTTCTTTTGCGTGGATTACTTCTCTACATTCCACAGTTCCTTCTCCGAGTTCCAATGAACGAAGGACCGATGCGGCTTCATGATCTCCCACTCTACGAATAAAAAGTTTCGGAACAGGATAAAAAGCAAGTTCCGATGGTTTTGTGACTAGAACATCTGTAATACGAATCAGTCTATCGGTTGCAGAAAATGCTTCCGTGTGCGATGGGAAATGAAACAAAACCACTGGTGGATTGTTTTCATTGTCTTCGGAACGTAAAGGGTGGCGTTCGATGAAATGAATTAAATCTTCCCAAGTGTTGATGGACAGATAGGGAATTTTTTTGACGATCAGAAACTCTTCAATGGATTTTAAAACTTTGGTATGGTCCCCTGTGTTGATCCAAAACACTGCTTTTTTATTTAGCAGATGGTGTTTACTCAATCGTATTAAATCAAGTACATAACCTTTTTGTGCACCGGCTCCTCCGATAGGGATAAGAAACCGTCTAGATTTTTTGGCGTCAATTCTACGAACCCGATTTTCACTATCAGTCACTGCATTGGAGACAACATCTTCGGAAACCCAATGGCCGGCGACAGCGAGGTTTTCTTTCGGAACACCCATCTGGATAAACTTTGTATAGGCGGAAGGAGTTTGGACTAAGTTTAAGGCACCTGGGACAAGTAAATAATACTGCGGATAGTTATCACAAATAAGATGGATTGTTTTTTGAAACCCCGATGCCACCGCAATTTGACCATTTAACGGATATGTGGTGACGATGGGTGAATCGGTTGGAATTCCCTTCATCAGTCCCTTATAAAGTTCCGCCAATTGGCAAGAAAGTTCTAAAGAGGTCAGGTTTCCTTGTGACATAAGTTGTCCCCAGAGCCATTCTACTGGCCCACCAATCTCAGCGCTGAGTCTTGAAAAAAAACTATAACCAGAATCGATGTCAGAGATGGCGGTTGCCTCTGGAGACTGGATGGCGAGAAGGTCATGTAAATAAGTGGGGATTTGTTTTTTTAAGGAATGAGAATATACGGAGAGTGCCATACGGTGGTGGCCATACCCCATACGAACGCTACCAACCACCAATCGTTTTTGGATGGGATTTGGCCCTTTGTCTGAGATGAGTTCCAAACCCGGATACAGATGTGATGGAGAGGAGTATAAAGGAACAGAGGAGTTACCGATAGAATACCGTTTTGCGAGAATCCCTCGAATGAGACCTGCAGTTTGTTTGGATAAAAAGCCGGTTTCCAGGCCGAACATGGGTTCTCGATTCATTCAAGGAAGTCTATCCATCTTCGATTCCCTTTCAAGTGAAATTTCAATTCTTAGCTGACAGGTGACTAAATTTGCCTATTTCTGGTATCTATGGAACAAGTTTATATATTGGGCGGACTTAGATCTGCATTCGGTAGTTTTGGCGGAACTCTCAAAGATATGAGTGCCGTAGATCTTGGAGTAGAAGTCTCCAAAGCAGCACTTCAGAAAACCGGTGTGGATCCATCTCT
The DNA here is from genome assembly GCF_000332455.1 of Leptospira vanthielii serovar Holland str. Waz Holland = ATCC 700522. Classification (GTDB taxonomy): domain Bacteria; phylum Spirochaetota; class Leptospiria; order Leptospirales; family Leptospiraceae; genus Leptospira_A; species Leptospira_A vanthielii. Next base: position 219,228 of record NZ_AOGY02000014.1, read on the forward strand.
CATTGAAGAAAGTATTTTTGGGAATGTAATCCCAACGGGTAAAGACGGAATCTATTTAGCACGACATATTGGTTTAAAATCGGGGGTCCCGGTTGCGAGCCCTGCACTCACACTCAACAGACTTTGTGGTTCTGGAATGGAAGCTGTCATCCAAGCGGCAAAAAAAATTATGTTGGGTGAAGCACATACAGTTCTTGCTGGTGGTGTAGAATCGATGAGTAACGCGCCTTATGTGGTAAGAAACGCAAGATTTGGTGTTCGTTACGGAAATTCTGAATTTGAAGATTCTTTGGCAACAGGTTTAACTGACATTTATGTAGAACTTCCCATGGGAATGACTGCTGAAAACTTAAGTGACCAATACAAAATCTCAAGAGAAGAACAAGACCTTTGGGCAGCTACTTCACAAGAAAGAGCCGAAGATGCAACGAACAAAGGAATCTTAAAAGATGAAATTCATGCCATTACGATCAGTGGAAAAAATCCTATCGTATTTGATAAAGATGAATTCATCAAAGGAAAAGCTGGTGCGACAAAACTAGCTAACTTAAAACCTGCATTCAAAAAAGACGGAACTGTCACTGCGGGAAATGCATCTGGAATTAATGATGGTGCTTCTGCATTGATTGTGGCTTCTGCATCCCAAGCAAAAAAGTTAGGAAAGGAACCTTTGGCCATTGTGAAATCATGGGGACATGCTGGTTGTGATCCTGCGAAGATGGGAATCGGTCCAGCTGTTGCTATCCCGGCTGCCTTACAAAAAGCAGGACTAAGTTTGAAGGACATCGGTCTTTTTGAAATCAACGAGGCGTTTGCTGCACAGTATTTAGCTGTTCAAAAAGAATTGGGACTCGATCCTAAAATTACCAACGTAAATGGTGGTGCTGTTGCGATTGGACACCCACTCGGAGCTTCTGGTAACCGGGTGACTTTAACTCTTGCGTTAGAAATGCAAAGACGAGGAGTTAAATATGGAGTCGCCTCACTTTGTATAGGTGGTGGACAAGGGATTGCAATCGTTTTAGAAAATCCGAAAGCCTAACAGTCTACTTTAAAAAACTTCCGGGTTGTCAATTTCCGCACTCTGCCAAAAGGTCTTTTCCTTTTTGGTGGATGGATGACTTCTCGGAAGCTAAAAAACTCTGGGGAAACCTACGCAGAATTCCCTCTCTTTCTAGATCCCGAAACAAACTCTTAATCACCAAGTTTTTTCCAATTTAAAACCCAGTTTTGGGCAGAGGGCCTTTATCTGCTTAGGGCTGAGTCGATTTTCGTCGATGGTAAGAGTATATATGGATTCGAATTTCTTTCGCAAATGGCCTTTTTAGTGCGTCGAATCCAGATATTACCGGAAAAATAAATGCAATCTGAAGTTAGGCGAAATCTTGAAAAAATCCGCACTGTGTTTCGAAGTAATTATTTACTTGCGGAATTGGAAGAATCGGAAAGGGAAAGCCTACTACCATTTATTGAAGTACGTTTTGTTCGGTTAGGACAAAATTTAATCAAAGCCAATCAAATGCCGGAATATGTTCATTTTGTATTAACTGGCCGATTTGGAATGAAACAAAATAAACAAGACTTGAGTTTGGGTAGGTATGCCTTCGTTGAGGTTGGTGAATCCATCGGGGAAAGAATCACTCTCACAAAAACTCCATCTAAACATGATTATTATGCACTTGAGCCTTCTATTGTAATTTTACTTCCCACCTCTCGTTTTTTAAAGTTAGTTGAGTCGCATCCAGAAATTGCAGAAAAAGCAAAACATAGAGAAGAAGAACAGGAAAAGTTTCATTATGTACGTAAACTTAGTTTCTTTGATGAATTATCACCAGAAGAGATCAAACTCATTCTCAAATCCATACAGTTGCTAAAAATCCCACAAGGAGATTTTATATTTGCCGAAGGAGAAGAAGGAGATGCTGCTTATATTGTTCGATCGGGGAAAATCCAAATTCGAACAGAAAATCCTAGAAAGATTATCTCCATTATGCGGTCGGGAGATATCCTGGGTGAAATTGCTATATTCAAACAACAAAAACGATTAGCGAGTGCAATAACCTCAGAAGATTCCGATTTATATAAAATACCTGGTGCTGTCTTTCGTAAGGTCATCGGTGTAGAAAAAGGAAACAAACTAGAAGAAATTGTCCAGTCGCGTTTACTTCGTTATTCGACTTACAAAGCAAAAGAAAAAGAAGAAAATATAATACGACCCTTTGTTTCTAAACGTTTCGAATTTAGAAAGACAACTAAGAAAGTTTACATAGAACAAGTAACTACTGATGAACATACCTTAGTCGGTTTGATTTGTTCCGAATTAGCTTTAAGAGTATTTGATAAACCTCTCCCTGCAAATTGGAAGATTAGAATTAAAAATGAGTTAAGTAGAAATATTGTACCTGGTATTTTCGAATTAGCCATTGAACTCGAGAAATTAGGTTTTTTGACCAAACAACAACACCTTTCGCCAGACCAACTCATTGAATTGGAAAACCCTGTTTTTATTACTGATGATGAAAGTGTTCCTTGTTTATTGTATCTATATGATTCGGAGTTAGATGCCGTCCTTATCTCACATCCAATCAAAGGTGTTTATGAACTTTCTATTTCTCAATTTTTACACATTTGGGATGGAGTGATATTACAGTTTTCACCAGCGCCGGCCACAATGTCTGCCGATGTTAGTTTGATTAGTTTTTTTAAAGAACTTCGAACTTTGTTTAGTCCAAAACGAAGTGAAATTCGTTGGATCTTGGTTGCCACAATATTTTCTGCCCTTTTAACATTGTCTTTACCTTATTTAATACGCCAAGTAGTGGATCAGGTATTAGTTTTTTCAGATAGAAATTTTCTATTCACTTTGGTGATTGGAGTGGCTCTTGCAGTCTTTTTCCAAACGTTATTTTCTTTATTTCGAAATCTAATTTCCATTGGGCTTATGCAAAGTCTGGAATATAATTATTTTGTAAGATTTTTCCAACATATACTCAACTTAACTTTGCCGGAATTCCGTAAATTTGAAACGGGTGACTTTACCCAAAGGTTAAAAGAAAACCAAAGGATATTGGAAATCACACAAAGATCTGGTTTATTTTTGATTTTAGATTTAGTGACTCTGCCGATTTATCTTTTTATCTTATTTCGTTTGGATAGTAGCCTATCCTTTGTTGGTCTTTTCTTTTTAGTCGTTTATTCTTTGTTTGTTGTTCGTTCTAGTTCCAAAATCAAAAAATTACAAAAACATAGCTTTGAATCGAAGAAGAAAACTACTTCCTTTTTTTTGTCATTATTTGCAGGTATGCCACTCATCAAATCATCAGCGATGGAAAGTCGTTACCTTTCTAAAGGTTTGAATGAAATAGCAAGAACCATCCTCACCAACTTAAGAGTCGGGAAACGAGTCCATGTTTTACAACTGGTAAGTAAGTTCTTTGAACAAATTGGTCTCATCGCAGTGATTACATTCGGTGTAAGTGATGTTTTAAACGAAACATTGACATTGGGAAGTTTTTTGGCTTTTTTGGTGCTCTATTCGCTTTTAATGGAACCGATTGTCAGGCTTTGTCACGTATATGAAGATTTAAGTGAACTACGAGAGTCTCGAGCACGATTGACAGAAATTTATTCACTTCCTGGAGAGATTGTCAGCCAACGACCGTTTGGTGAATTGCCAAAACTTTCAGGAAAAATTACCTTGGACCATATTAGTTTTCGTTATTCAGAAACAAGTCCCGATATACTTTCCGATATCAATTTGGAAATAGAAGCAGGCCAAAAGATTGCTATAGTAGGAAGGAGTGGATGTGGAAAGTCGACTTTAATGAGGGTTATGATGGGAACACTTACACCGAGCAAAGGGAAAGTATTTGTGGACTCATTTGATCTTTCTACATTAGATCCTGAAGAAGTAAGAATTCAGTTTGGAGCTGTTGAGCAACATCCAATCTTATTTTCTGGAACCATTGCCGAAAATTTATCTAAAAAAAATCCATCCCTAAACAAAGAATCTTTGTTAGCTGGCGCAAAGTTAGCTTCTGTTGATCATTTTGTAGAAAGATTTCCAATGAAATACGAAACAAAAATTGGGGAATCGGGAATTGGACTTTCCGGCGGACAAAGACAAAGGTTAGCAATCGCAAGAGCTTTAGTTACTAATCCAAGTATATTGTTTTTAGATGAACCAACATCTGCTTTAGATTCTGAAACAGAATCACATATCCAATCTCAGTGGGAAACGGTATTTCAGGATAGAACTGTCATTCAAATCTCTCACAGACTTCACAGTACAGTCAGTGCTGATAAAATCATAGTATTAGATGAAGGTCGGATTGTGGAGATGGGAACTCATGCTGAGTTGATTACGACAAAAGGTTTCTATTATCATTTGTTCCCAACATTAAGCGAAGGGGATAAAGATGTTTAAAAAATTCAAAAACATAAAAGAAACTGATTCTAACTGGGAATCAAGACATTCGGCATCCTATTACGATGAGTTATTAAAACATCCTGCACCCAATTGGGAGAGAAAAGGAATTTATCTCATCACTGCATTTTTTGTCTGTTTTATTTTGTTCTTAGTTTTCGGACGAGTGGATGTTGTTGTACAAGCATCAGGTTCCATTCGACCTAAAGGAAATTACCACATGGTGGAAGCTTTGGAAACAGGAACATTAACAAATTTATATGTAAAATCTGGGGACTTTCTTAAAAAAGGAGAGCCCATTATGGAATTAGAATTCTCAGAGCAACAAATTGAATTATCAAAAGATACAAATAATTTAGATTATGAAGAGAAAAAATTACAACGTTTGATTCGAAATAAAAGAGAAGCGGAGAAGATTCTAAAAAACTTAGCTTACAATTTAGAGAACAATTCTGGATCCTCTTTGTCGGGGGGAGTATTAAATAAATTCGTAAGTTTAAAAAAAGCATTTATGGATTATCAAAATGGTGTTGGTGCAAAATTCATTTATGATCAAAGTTTATTGGAGTTTAACGAAGAATTCGGGAACTTAAAGGACGAAATCCAAAGAGAAGAAAATGTGATTTCGAGTCTTAGAGGTGATACGAAGTTAAAACGAGAAAGAGTTGCTAATGCAGTCATACGAATGCCTTTTTCCGGTATCATTGGAGAACTTTCGGTCAATAACGTGGGACAAAATATCATTCGAGGCCAGACAGTTGCATCCTTAATGGAAGAAGGTCAACCATTAGAAGCAATAGTGGAGGTTAGTAGTAAAGATATCGGTGCCGTTCGCATTGGTTTATCATCAGTGATCAAAGTAAAAGCATTCCACCAAAATGATTTTGGTGTAGTGGAGGGAACCGTTTCACAAATCATCCCCAATACAAAAGAAAAAGATTCTTTTTCCGTGATTCTTATTTTAGGTACACAAGATTTAAATCAAGATGGAAAAGAATTTCGATTGTTTCCAGGTTTGAAGGTACTTGCTGATATCGTCATCGATAGAAAGAGTATTTATCAAATTTTATTTCGTTCTGCGGATCCTAGGAATTAACTTTGAAAAACTTAAAAGAAATTCCTTCAGTTGTTGGTGAGGACGAATTTTTATCTACTCTGCCAACTAACGAGTTAAAAAAGTTAATTCGTTTATTTGAATTTAGATCTCTTGTTGCAAATGATAGGATAGGAGGCAGTGAATTAGAGCCAACACCAATCCTAATTGTAGAATCAGGTCGGATTCAGGTTAAATTAAAAATTTATGAAAAAGAACTATTGATTAGAACTTTAACGGAAGGTTCTTTTTATGGGGTTGCAGAATTTTCTTCGGATTCTTTAAAAAAACAACTATTTCAAGTAGAAGAAAATTCAAAAGTTCGTGTCTTATCACAAGTCCATTTTTTAAAATTCATCGAGTCGGATAAGAGCAAAAAGCAGTTATGGAATGAATATAAAGAGAATGTACAACTTCGTGATGAATTAAGAATTCATCCTTATTTTAGAAAACTTTCGAATCCAGAAATTCAAGAGTTATCCAAAGTTTTAGTAAAAAGGAAGATATCTTCCGGTCAAATACTAATGAAAGAAGGAAACAAAAGTTCCTCCTTGTTTTTTATTCGATCGGGAAGATTCAAAGTCACTAAATCTACTTGGCAGAAAGATTATTTTTCCTTTGTCGAAGCTGGTTCGGTGTTAGGTGAAATGGGGGTATTGGAGAAAAAGGCAAGGAATGCAACAGTAACTGCTATAGAAGAAAGTTTTGTTTATGAACTTTCTTCGAAAGATGCTGAAAGTTTTTTCAAAAAATCAGAAAGTTTATTAATTACCATTCGTTCGATTATGAGCGAGAGGAAACTAAACTTAGGGGATGGTATTGAAGATGATAAATTCGAAACAACTTCTGTATATGAAGAAGATAAGTTTCATTTTTTACCTAAGTTAAAATTTTCTCCTCCGCTGCGTAACCAATTAAGATTTCCTTTTTTGTTTCAAGATGGTAAATCACAATCTGGTGATGCATGTCGCAAGATGATATTTCGTTATTGGGGATTTTCTTTTGCAGATTATGATGCAGACTCCGCATTTCCAGATTTTGATCCTGACATTCGACCTAACCACTGGAAAAGTAGTTTCGGAGAAGGAAAAGGAGATTGTTATTTTGTAAATTGGAAAGAACATGAGACAGAATTAAATAACAGCCCTGCTATAAACTTTTTCGAAAATTCAAAGTATGTAATCGTGAAGTCCATTGGGTCTAAAAAAATTCTAATCATAGATCCAGAGTATGGCGAGATGAGTATTTCTCGAGAAGAGTGGGAACAAAAGTCTTCGAATGTAGTCATCTATTTCATTCCTAAAGTAAAGCCGGATCAAAAATGGGAATGGAAAAATAGATTTTTTTCTGGGCTGGCCGAATATTTTTTACCAGCAATCAAATATTTAAAAGCAGGTATTGTTGCTAGTTTTGTGATTAAAGGTTTAGAAGTTTTTATACCTTTGGTGAATTTATATTTGATCGATGCTGTTTTGTTACAAGAGAACAAAGAGTTTTTTCTTCCAGTTGTTTTGGTTGTTGTTTTACTTAGTTTTTCTCAATCCTTCCTTGGATACTTCAGATCGAACGTTATCTTTTTTACAAGCAATCGGGTAAATCAAACGATAGCCATTCGGTTTTTAGTAAAATTGATTTCATTACCCATTTCTTTCTTTGAGAGGAATCGAAAAGGAGAAATCCTGAATCGTTGGGAGGAGATTGAATCAGTGATTTTGTTTTTCTCTGACCAAGGGGCAATGAAAATATTTGACTTAATTTTTAGTTCGTTGGTATTTATTATCTTTCTTTTTCTTTCTCCGTTGTTGTTAGTAATTATTGGCTTTTTAATTTTGCCAGAGATGTTAATCCTTCGTGCGCTTACTCCGAAGATCATTGAAGAGACAAAAAAAGAATCACTGAAGAAATCAGAAACTTTAAGTTACTTTATCGAAACTATCCATGGATTTGAAACAATCAAAAATCTGGGTGCTACCTATTCCCACCGTTGGGATTTTGAAAAAAGACTAACGACTCAATTGAATTCGGAAGGAAAAAAGCTTTTTTATTCTAACTTACTTTTCACTAATACTGAGTTTTTTAAACAGATAACAGTTGTGATTGTAATGTTAGTTGGCAGTATTTTGATTCTGAAAGACCAGATGACCCTTGGGACCTTGTATGCAATCATTGGTCTTGTGGCTTATATACGAAATCCAATAGTTTCTTTGTATGATGATTTTTTGAAATTTCAAAAAGCCAATATGTCTTGGAACCGATTGCGTAGTTTTGAATCTCTGGATAGTGAAATGACCGATAGAGACAATCTATTCAAAGTGGATTTGCCAGAAGTAAAAGGGAATATAGAGTTTAAAAATCTAACTTTTTTTTATGATACATTAAAACCAGAATCAGGAATTCGAAATCTAAAAATTAAAATTCAATCCGGTAAAAAAGTTGCTTTTGTTGGTCGGAGTGGAAGTGGGAAATCCACAATTTTAAAACTGATACTTGGTCTATACAAACCACAAGAAGGGGAAATTATCATTGATGATGTTTCTTTGGATGAAATTTGGCTTCCTAGTTTAAGAACAAAAATTGGTGTGCTTTTCCAAGAAAATCCTCTGATTGCGGGAACTGTCAGAGAAAATATTTCGATCACAAAACCAGAAGCAACACTCAGCGAAGTAGTGGAGGCGGCTAAACTTGCATGTATCCATGACGAAATCGTAAAACTTCCGCTTGGTTATGATACGGAAATCTCTGAGAGAGGTTTTATCTTTTCGGGTGGGCAAAAACAAAGAGTGTCGCTTGCTCGATTGTTTTTACAAAGACCGAATCTTTTATTGTTGGATGAACCAACTGCTTCTTTAGATAAGGAAACGGAGGTTCGGATTCTGTCTCATATAAATTCTGTGTTTGCAGACGCGACCATCATCACAGTGGCCCACAGATTAGATACAATCCGTAATTATGACCAAATTTTTGTATTAGAACGAGGAAAATTGGAAGGAAAGGGTACTCACCGGGAATTACTTTCAAAAGGTGGAATTTACCAATTACTTCATTCCAAACAGGAAGCGATCCGATAATTGATTTAGTGATTCGTTTTTATTTATATATATTTACTGTTTTTATATCGATTTTTCTGGTTCCCAATTTACGGTCAGATTCGGTAGATTTTTATGACTTACCTAAGTTAGTTGGAGAAAAGTCTTATGAATTGAAATTGAAAGAGATGGAGATTGAAAGGAAAAAAGTTGATATTGATTCAAAAAATTTACGTTATTTACCTTCCGTCAATTTAGAACATTCCCCTTTCTTCGAATCACTACGAGGAGATGGTTATAATAGAAAGGGTTGGAGTACATCTTTAAATCTTAATTGGAATTTTCAAGACCAGGGAAATACAGTCCTGACCAATTTGATATTGGAATTGGAATACGAACGACTGTTATTGGAATACCGAGCCCTGTATCAAAAAGAGTTATTTGACCAAGCCTTTCAATATGCTGAAACTTTGAAACTCTTAGCATTCTATGATTACGATTTTTCAAATGAATCGGATGCGGACAAACAATTTCAAACTGTTCAAAAACTTTACAAACAAGGCATTGAATCTTATTTGGTGACTCAAAACTCCAAAGTAGATTATTTCTTTTACAAATACAATGCCATCAAATCGAGATTAGATCAACAGAAAAGCCAGTCCATATTTAGGAGAAAGTTTTTATTAAAAGATGTTTCTTTAAAAGAAATTCCGGAACGTGATTACAAAATCCTTCCTTTAGAATCTACTTTATCCGAATATGAAAAGAACCTAACGGATCTAAATTTTGATATTATCCTAACTATCAACCAAGTTAAGATATTAGAAGTTCAGAAGTTGGTTAGGTTTAACGAACTTTGGGTCCCTGATTTTTTTGTGAATGTTTACAACCAGTCTAATCGGGAATCATTTTCGGGTTTGAGTGGTACATGGGCCAATTCCATGGAAGTTTATGATTATAGCCGAAATGATTTCAGCCGGTATGCGAGGTCTTCAGATACAGACTTTAATGTTGGCGGTAATTTTGGTTTTAGATTTCCTTTGTTCAATCGTTGGTTGTCCAAAAACGAATTTGATAAATCCAAAATTGAAATCAAATTAGCAAAATCTCAATCGCAGTTTTTACGCGAGAATACTGGATTGTATCTTTTTGAATTGGTCCAACAACATAACAACTTAGTAGAGTTGTATGATATTTCGCGTGAAAGTAAACGAATTGCTGAAGAGAATTATCAAATTATGGAAAAAGCCTATAAAACTGGTTCTGCTTCCATTATCGAATTGCAAACGGTTGATAGGCGACTTCGTGATGTAATGCGAAATGAAATTCAAAACCGTTATGATTTAATCCAACTGAGACTTCAGATAGGTCTTCTCTTAGGAGATACAATGAAGTTTCTAAATAATTAAAGATCTGTCGGCCGAGTTTCAGTTTGCTCGGAATTGGTTTCTCTAATCCCACACCTATCTTTTTTCCATTGGCTTAGAATTTCATCCGATCTGACCTTATTTTTGTAATGAATATAAGGTGTGGTGAGAATCGGTAAAAGAAAAATCGGGGACAATGCCGAATGAATTAAGGAAAGAGTGATAACAAGTCCCAATGTCAATGAGTTGTCATCAAATACTTCAGTGGCCTGTCGTTTGGTTTGAAAATAATAGGCTAAACAATCTTCTGTATGATTTGCCGGTTGGAAAGGAATGCTCACGCAACCGCCGAAACTAATCAAGTTTAAGATTATAATGATTCGGATAAATTTTGGATACATGATCTAACAGCTTCTAAGTTTGTTTCTTCAATCATTCGATGGAAGTTTCTGACTTTATAGAGTCCATACAGGAATTCATGAGTTTCCCCTTTTTTTGTAATGGTCTCTTCTTTCAGAAGGGATTTGTTTTTAAAAAAACTATATTTAAATTCGACTTTATATTCTGCCTCTCTGTATTGGATGGGCCAAATTCCTGTGAATGGCCACAAAACTGGCCAAGTGTACCACCAATTGTATTTGTCATTATAATGAGTTTTCATTTCTATATCAATGGTGTAAAAATCGGATGTTGTTTTGGGATCAAGTTCCGTTACAACATTTGAAAATAAACCTGAAGATGTTAGGTGACCTTTCAGAGCCATTCGCCATGCGTCTGTATACACTCCACGGTCGGCAGAAATGATTTCAAATTTACCAATCACTAAAGGAAGGTTTGTTTGTGTTCGGTTTGTATTTCCATTAGGCGAAGGGGGTGGCACCTGGCGCAAATCGACAGCGCAATGAAATAACAAAAGAAAAGGTACGTAATAGGCAAAAGATCTCATTATTCAGTTGTTCAGTGTAAGGGTTTTTTTGAATGGATCAATCAATTTTCCTTATGTTTATAGATTTGGATATGGTTTTCTATCACCATTTCCCATTTATATTCCTTTGGAAGTGCTACGGGCGGAGACTGATTTTGAAATTGATAGAAAACAAAATAATCGGCTGAATAATCCCTATTTGGTAAATAAAATTGAACTTCACTCCGGTTGGAAAGATACTGCGGTACATTCGAAACGACCGATTTATTAGGAAACAAATTACGAAGGGTGGCCACATCTTTTGTAGAAACACCGGGGTTCATATATTCTTTTTTATAGGAAAAAGATTTGGAAAAAGGACCAAAACAAAAAAATAGAGCTGTTGATACGAGTAAGGTAGTTCCACCAAATAAAAGTTTTGATTTATAAGAAAGCCGATCCATAACTTCGAGGAAGCTCATTATGATGATGGGAACAGCAATAAAAATATGGTGCGTGAATGGAGTTTTGTTCACTTCATAGGATGATAAAAGAGAATACAAGAGATAGGGAGCTAAACATAGTATTAGTTTATTCTTAAATTGAATAAATAAAAACGGCAAGTTTAGAAATAAAAAAAGATAGGGAAACAAATGTAAGTTTTGTAAAGCAGTGATTGGATTTTGATAACGTTCCCAGTGGGCAGGAACTTGACTACTCAGTGTCGGACTTCTTAACTCACTGAGTAGAAAAATACAGAAGAGAAAGTAAACAAAAGATACAACTCCGATCCAAAGACTTTCTTTCTTTTGTGATTTCGATTTAACCAAGGAAAAAACAATCCAAACCAAAGCACATTCCTCTTTGGCAAATAAACTTAAAATAAAGAAAAGGATCCAAAAGGGAGATTTTTGTTTCCAGAAATAATCGAACAAAAAAAATAAAGGAATCCAAATGACTTCAGGATGGAAATCAAAAATTTGAATCCAGTAAATCGGTAAAAATAGACCATATAACAAAGGATAGGTCCATTGATGGAATGTATCTTTTTTATACAGAGGTAGAATTAGAATGGGAAGACTCAAAACAAAAGATTGGAAGAAGAGTAAGGTTTCCACAAATGGGAAGATTCCATACAACAGAGATAAGGGATAGATATACCAATTGATATGGTCGGCAAAGTAATGGTGTAAATTGCCATCAATCCCAATAGAAGTGACTGCTTCTGCCTTATGGACTAAATTATAAAAAAGATTTTCAAAGAGACCAAGATCCACTCCCGCACCGATATGTTGATAACGAAAGATAGATCTTTCTGATAAAAAATAAAATACAAACATCCACAAAAGAAAGGATGGCAAGTGGTGCGGAATACGTTTCATTTTTACTTTGTAAAACTACCAGTGAGTGCAGCTTCCGCACATTTCATTCCATCAATGGCTGCAGAGACAATCCCTCCCGCATAACCTGCACCTTCACCGCAAGGAAATAATCCTTTAATACGTATATGTTCCAATGTGTCTGGATCTCTCGGAATTTGGATGGGAGAAGAAGTGCGTGTTTCTGGTGCATGGATGATGGCTTCGTTAGTGAAGTATCCTTTCATTGAGGACTCAAATTCTTGAAATCCTTTTTTCAGAGAGTCAGAGATGAGTGGTGGAAGTAAATCAGAAAGTGATACGGAGACAAGACCTGGTGTATACGAAGTTTTTGGTAGATCAGTGGAGATTCTATCCTTTGTGAAATCAACCATTCGTTGAGCTGGGGCTTTTTGTGTTCCCCCATTCATTTGGAAAGCTTTCTGTTCGATTGCCGATTGGTATTTTAGAGCAGAAAAGACTCCAAAAGATTCAAATAGTTTGAAGTCGTCAAATCGAAGTTCTACGACAATGCCGGAATTTGCTGTAGGACGAGAACGTTCCGCACTCGACCAACCATTAGTGACAACTTCTCCTGGTTTGGTGGCGCAAGGTGCAATCACTCCACCAGGACACATACAAAAGCTATACACACCACGACCATTAATTTGTTTCACAAGAGAGTATTCTGAGGCAGGTAATAATGGATTTTTGACATCACAATGGTATTGAATGGAATCGATCAAACTTTGTGGGTGTTCCACTCGAACACCAATGGCCAGAGGTTTTGTTTGGATTTCGATTCCTTTTTCGTAGAGAAGTTCAAACATCTCTCTACCAGAGTGGCCTGTGGCAATGATGATATTTTTTGCCATCCACTTATCCCCTGTGAGAGATTTCACTCCCGTGATGGAATTTCCTGATAGAATTAAGTCGGTGATCCGTGTTTGAAAGTGGATTTCTCCACCAGACGAAAGAATACATTCTCTTATATTTTGAATGATCCGTGGGAGTTTGTTTGTCCCAATATGAGGATGTGCATCCACTAGTATCTGTTTGGTGGCCCCAAAGGTTACAAGATATTCTAAAACCTTACGGATATTTCCTCTTTTTTTGGATCTAGTATAAAGTTTTCCATCAGAATATGTACCGGCTCCGCCTTCTCCAAAACAATAATTCGAATCTTCGTTTACGATATGATGGACATTGATCCCTCGAAGGTCTTCAATACGATCTTTGACATTTTTTCCTCGTTCCAGGATGATCGGCTTTTTCCCTAATTCTAATACACGTAAGGCGGCAAATAATCCTGCAGGACCAGCACCGATGATAAGCACAGGTTCTTCTAAACTTACATTGGGAAAACTAGGAATTGTATATTCCAAAGGAATAAAATCTTCGTTTATATACACATCCAATCGCAATTGGAAGAGAACATTCCTTTGTCTCGCATCAATCGAACGTGATGTGCATTCAATATGTTTAATGGATGTTTTTGGAATTTTATTTTGTTTGGAAACAAATTGTAAGAGATGGTCTGGGTTTGTAGCAATCTCAGGAGTCACTCTGACATTTAATTCTAGTTTCACGGGAGATTTTTCCTAATTTAGAAATTCAAACCAAAACCAAACAAAGCGCAAAGCCCTACAATGACCCAGGAAGGAAGTTTCCAATACATAAGTAAAACAAACCCAAGCGCAAATACAACAAAATCATATCGATTGAAGATGGCTTCTGTCCAAACAGGAGAATACAATGCAGCAAAAAGTAAACCAACAACAACAGCATTGATTCCTGCCATGGATTGTTTTAACCAAGTTTCCTTTCGAAATCTTTCCCAAATAGGAAGGACTCCGATGATGAGTAAATATGCTGGTAAAAAAGCGGCAACCAAACAAAAGATCCCACCCCAGATCCCATTCGGTGTTATTTGAGATACCGTTCCAAGATAAGCAGTAAAAGTAAACAGTGGCCCAGGGATGGCTTGTGCTGCACCGTAACCCACCATAAACATTTGGTTCGATACCAAACCTGTTGTGACTACCTCTTCTTTGAGTAGCGGCAGTACAACATGTCCTCCACCAAACACTAAAGAACCTACACGAAAGAAACTATCAAAGATTCGTAAGGACTGATTTTGTAGAAAGTTGGAGAGAAAGGGAAGAAAAAATAAGATTAGGAAAAAAATGGTAAGCAATGTGTAAGAGTAGAGATGAGAAATTTTAAATCCAGAAGGGGAATGAGGGAGACCAGCTTCGTTTTTTAAAAAGAAAAATCCGAAAATACCACCTAACAAAATAGGAAGTATCTGGCCAAATGTTCCACCAATGGCAACAGATAAAACCAATGCGAGCAGTGCCAAACTGATCCTTTCTTTATCGGGACAAAGTTTTACACCCATAGACCAAACCGCATGAGAAACCACCACCACGGCAGCAATTTTGAATCCATGTAAAACACCTTGGTTCCAAAATTCGGGATACAAACCAACACCTAACCCAAAAAGAATCATAAGGACTGCGGAGGGAAGTGTGAAAGCAAACCAAGCAAGGATCCCACCTGTAATTCCTCCGCGAATTTGTCCAATGGCAATTCCCACTTGGCTACTGGCAGGGCCCGGTAAAAACTGAGAAAGAGCAACTAAGTCTGCATAGGCGGAATATGTAATCCATTTTCTCTTTTCTACAAATTCATGTTGGAAGTAACCCAAATGGGCGATAGGGCCTCCAAAGGAAGTACATCCCAAAATCAAAAAAGTTTTGAATAGATCCCAATATAGATTCATAGATTTTTTTCAACTATCCGATACTAAAGTGTTAAGAGTTTAATTCTTATTTCCTAACTCAACTTGTCTTTCATTAATTTGGCAATGGCTCTTTCATTTTCGCCAGGTAACAATTCCAATTCCTTGATGACTAAATTTCTGCGTTCCTCGGAATGGTTTTGGCTTAGTTTTTGTTTTCCTTCAATATGAGTGATTCTGATTTCAAAAGGAACAATTCCTTTTTTTAATCCTTCGATGTATTGAGTATCTACCTGGTCCATTTTGTATTTTGAATCTTTAGATTCAAATTTTTTGACGAGAGCCTGTAAACTTTTATGTATTTTTTCTGGGTCCTCCACAATGTTTAGAATCCCTTTAGCGTGCACTGCTATAAAATTCCAAGTGGGAACGGACCGATCAGTTTCATACCAAGCCGGCGAAATATAACAATGAGGTCCAGAAAAGATACAAAGTACTTCTTTCCCGAAACTATTTTTTTGTGGATTTGGTTTTGCAAAGTGACCAATTAACGATTGTTTATCATCGGAAAGAAGTAAGGGCAAATGAGTGGCAATCATCTCTCCATTATCCTCAGAAACCAATATAGAAAAAGAATTCTCTTCAATACATTGGTAAATGAACTCAGTTTCCATTTTAAAATGCTCGGGAATATACACAGTTACAAACTCCTCTAAAAAATATCTAAACAGACTTCCAAAAATAAGTCAAAAATTCTATTTCTTCTACGAAAGCTTCTTTTGCATACAAAGCACGGGCTTCTTTGTTGTGTGTAGAAGTGGAAAGTTCCAAACCTTTTCCCGAATTGGTTTTGGTAAAAGACTTCGCTTCGGTTATTAATTGTTTGGCGATTCCTTGTTTGCGGAATTCCTTTTTTACAAAAAGATCGTTTAAGAGGTAAGATCTCTGCATGGATATAGAAGAAAACACTGGATAAAGTTGTGTGAATCCAGCAATTTCTTCTGATTTTGAGTCTTCTGCCAAAAAAATAACAGATTGACCATGTTCCATCCTGTCTTGAAGAAAACGCATAGCACCTGCTACATCAGAAGTCTGTCCGTAAAATTGTCTATATGCATCAAAAATTTCGGAGAGTTTGGAAACGTCTTTATAGTTAGCTTGTCTAATTTTCATATTTTGGTACCAATGAGAAACAAATTACCGATAAAAATGCCGTTACCGGTGTAGCCAGTAAAGTTTCTAAATTGGTGATGGCAACTAGATTCCCAATTGTATTGAGTAAAAAAATAATTCCAATGAAACCAAACACAAGTCGGATCCAGATGGGCACCAAACCTTGGTTTATGTATCGTATATACCGAATACAAGCCCAAAGAAAAAATGCATTTACTACAAGTGAGACTGTTTCCATCACATACATTTCTTCTACACTGCTAAGCCTTCCGCCCCAAAGGTATTGGTAAGGAATGAGCTGGAGTAGAGCAACCCCATGAAAAACCATGGTAATAGAAAACAAAACGATTAAAATTTTACTTGCGATGGTTCTAGTTTTTTTAGATGGGTTCCACATGTTATTTTCCTATTGTTTGAAGGTAATATACAAAATCGATTTCGGGAGATTTGCCACCTAATTGTGTTATGGCGGCTGTGATCTGCCCTCTATGGTGGGTGCGGTGGTTGAAGTTATGTTGAACCACATCGCTGAAAATTAGTTCTGCTTCAAACCCTCGCATTGTTTTGTAACGAAAGAGAGTAGGCCAAATAGAATTGTCTAGGCCTTGTAACCAGGTGTCCCACTTCTCCAAGGTTTGGACCATTCGTATTTCTAATGTTTGGCGGTCTGGTTCAATTTCTTCTGCGAGAGAAGCCGGCACATACACTTCGCCGACAAGCCTAGAATACCAAACTTTCTCCACTAGTAACAAATGATTCAGCGTTCCATGGATAGATTTAAAAAATAAACCCACGTCTTTTTTGTAATTTTCTTCAGAAATGTTTCCCAGTGATTCATATAATAGTTTTGTGGCCCAAATATGATAAGCGTTGTTTCGCAAGAAAAAATCTTTCATACAGAATGGTTTTTATTGTTACCAATGGAAATCAATGACTTAAATTAGGGCGCCTCGAAATTGTTAGTTGAGACAAATTTTTTTATGACACGACCGCGCCCTACGTTCCAATCTTTCCCTTTGGGAAAGGATTTCCACTGCGGTCGCTGGCGCGGGAAAAAAACTTACTTTCATTCAAAATTTTAAACTAATTGAAAGAGGGTATTCTTTTTCGGATCAGACAACAGGAAGTTTTTTTCCGGAAAATGATTCCATTTTTCTTGGGTTTGTTTTTGTTCTGGAAAGTTTGTGTATAGGATGTCAAAGGAAAAACGGTTCGAACCATAATTCCCTTTGTGAATCAGATGAGCAGAAAACACCAAAAGATCACCGGGATTGTGTGGGACAAGGATTTGGCTTTCTATGTCTTCATGGTTTTTCTTTCCCTCAAGTTCCAAACGAACTTCCCTTTCTTTCTCTGTATCCCAACGAATGTGCGAACCGGGAACAAACCAAATCCCAGGATCATTTTCTAAGGGAATACGAAAATGCCAAACATGGTCTTTATAAATGCGTTTTTTTTGTTCCTCTTCTGAAATGCCCAGGTATTGGATGTCCCGATGCCAATAAGGGAGTTTATTTGGATCCATAGGATTAAAAAAAATTTGTGTGTTGAGAAAATAGAAAGTATCTTTGAATATCAAATCACAAATATTTAGTAACAAATCAGATCCTATAAATTCAAATAGAGTTTTTCTATCATTTTTATCTTTTGTATATTTTATGGAAGTAAGATAAGCACTATTGACATTTTTAGGATTTTGAAATTCTTGTAACCATTGTTCATTAGAACGAACAAGAATTTCTTTTAACAATTTTATTGTATCAAGAGGAATCAAATTGGGAAACAAATAGTAACCCAAGGTTTCTATTTGTGGTTTCGCATTTGAAAGAATCATCTCATTCATTTGAATCGACTATATTTCTTTTTCCATATAGTGGTGGGAAGGAATGATCCCCTCCCAACCCAAAGGATGTCTTGTTTTTTTGATTTGAAAACCTAACTTTTGATATAGGGCGATGGCAGCTTCGTTTTCTGCTGATACATCTAAAGAAGCAGTTTTATATTTTGTCTCTTTGGAGATCATATAACTGATCAGTTCTTTGGCGATCCCTTTGTTTCGTTCTGTTTCTAATACGGCAATATGACCTAAATACAAACATCCTGATTTTGGTGGTTGGATGATGGTTTCTGTTTTGAGACCACGTGCCATCACTTTCGGAGCTCGAAGGCCGTAGACAGATAAGATGCGAAGAGCTGTACCTAACGTGAGACCTAAAAAACTGGGTTGCGAGTAAGAAAGAATAGACCCGACGACCCGACCCTCTATCTCTGCTACAAAATGATTAGTATACGAAACTGTGTTTCCCCGGCGAACATACGATGCATTCAAAAAATCAAAGGCAGTTTTTTCCCCTTCTTGGAATACAAAAGTCCATGCTTTGGGTCCTGAAGAATAGATTAGCGGAATAATGAAATCCTTATCAGATGATTTTGCTTTACGAATGGTTAGGTGGGTATTGGTCATGGGATGTGATGAAAAGTGAATCCTGAAATTTAGATAGATAACTATCCAAATATTTTTTGGATTGCTTTGATTCGTCAATAGAGAATTCAATCTCCCTGCGCCCCGGATCACAGCGGAAATCCTTTCCCGAAGGGAAAGATTGTAGCGGAGAGCCGGAGATGTGCGCCCCAAAAAAAATAATATTTTTAAATATTAAAATGTAAACGATGCAAATACATTGATGAGTTCTCTTGTTCCCAGTTGTGGTCCGTTTAGATTTTGATGGAAGGGTTTACCATATTCAAATCCAAACCGTGCCCCCTGAAAAATTCCGCCTGTGACAAGAAAGTTAACACCTATGAGTAGGTCACTGCGCATTCCACCTTGACGGTAAGGATCATTTTGTGGATCCATTTTGGGATCTAAGGTCGCATCCATTCCCTGTAAGTTGAACCATCTTTGTTTTGCTATGCGAACAGAAAGTGACATGGTTTCATGCACAAGAAAGGACAACCATCCAGAGATTTCGTAGCGATTTCCAAACCTGTAGTTGTTGTCATTTTTTCCAATTCGTAAAGTGGCTTGCGATTGGGCTCCCCAGGAAATTCTCTTATAATTTCCGTTATACGACAATTGTGGTAACAAACTATAGGTGCCTGTCCCCGGTTGCATATTATAAGGAACTTTTTGTTTTCCCATCATAGGCATATTGTCTCTTTCATCAATAGAACCCGTAGGAAGAGAAAGACCCATCCCTGTGAAAAAATTCTGATGTTCTGTTTTTATTAACCTATAGGCTGTACTAAAACTTACATCCCCAATTCCTGCAGAACTCATAGGAGCACGGTCAAAATTACTCGATGCCATGGTCATTTTATTTTTTACTGCCGGAACCATAAACATAATCATCCACTTGTCCGAAATGGATGTCATTGCACTTACCATATTCATTTCCATAACCATATCTGTTGGAACAGACATGTAATTATATTTGTTAGGTGAAAGAACTGGGATTGTTGTTCCTAGAGGTGAACTTGTAATTAAACTTCCTGTTGGCATTTGCACCGTGGGGTCTGTGAAAGGAAAATACATAGTGCCAAGATCGGATAAACCACTAGTCCCTGACTGTAAACCCCACATCTTCATTCCCATATAACGATAATCAATCATCCACTTCCCTTTTTCATGGATATGTGGATTCATGATTCCAGCAGGTGCTAAAGCATCAGCTCGGTTGTGTTGTTCATGCCCCTCGTGACCTGAATGATCATGATTCGAATGGTCTTCGTTAGATGATTCATTTGAATCATAAGTTGACATATCCGTTTCATCTGTTCCGATCAAAGAAGAGGATTCGCTAGTTTTTTCTGCATGAGATGAAGGTTTCAAGTTAATTTCTTTGTTAGGTGAATTAGATTCCACAGGAATATAAATCTGAATCTCCGATCCATCGGAAAATAGAAAACGAAAAGGTATGGATTCTTTTAATTTGAGCGGGGATTTGATTCCGAAAAGCATGATATGATAACCCTTCGGAGTGAGATGTACAGAACTATTTTTGGGGATAGGAATTTCGGAAACAGGAATCATTTTTGTTCCCGATTCCGTTGGTTTCATTGTGAATAACTCTACTCGATCCGCTATGTCTGATTTAGTTTCAATGAGGGTTTTTTCTTTATTGGATGTATTGTTTAAAGTCAAATAAACGACAGAAGTTCGTGAGGAAGTGTATTTGATATAAGCATTCTCAAGTTTTACCTCTTTAGAGAGAAGAGGAGTGGTCATAAGAAGTATAATAGTTAGAATTTTAAGTTTCATTTCTTTCATGGGTCCTTTCCCAAAAAATCATACTGGCTACTAAATTCACCAGTATGACAAGTGTTTGGAGAGAGAATTTACATTTCTGTGTTAGATACTATGGAACCGACTGTGAAAGAAGTGATGGTCACTCCATTCAATACAAAGCCTAATCGATTGCCACCTGTATACACGGGAACGTTCATCATTTGCATGATCGGATAGTAGGACATAGAACCCCTTTCTGTTTCGGTAAGTTCCGAACATGGTTTGTTAAAACCATTTAAGAATCTGGATCCACCTGGTGTGGATTGGAAATCTAGACAAAATGTATAACTGCTCCCTGCTGCTGGTATGGGTGCAACCACAGATCCACCTTTACCGGTATTGCCAAAAACACCCGCCGCATTTTTATACTGTGTTTGTGCGCCTGCAATCAAACGATAAGTTGGGCCGCTAAGGGGGTTTCCTGTCCCATAGGCGATCACATCTAAACTGCTAGTCGATGAGTTCAATGTAAAAGATACTTCAATATTAGTTCCTCCTTTGTTCGTTGCAAGCATCACATCATTGTTTGTAAACAAGACAGAAGTTCCAGTGGTTCCCGTTGCACCTTTGGTTACCTCTGATTGTGTTAAATCCAAATTCCGAAATCCTCCTTCATCACATCCATAAATCGAATATTTGGTTCGAGGTTTACTTTCTACTTGTGTGAGATTACTTGTGATTGCTGTAGTAGAAGAAATGGAACAACCAGGATTGATGTTTGCTGCAACAATGAGGGCCAGTAGATTCGAAGTATTATTCGAATCTGTTTTTTTAGCCATACTACAATTGAAGATGAACAAACACACGAGAGAAATATGAAATAGATTCTTAAACATAAAATTACCTTTGTATAAAAGTCCAAGGACTAAACTTTGGATTCAGTTTGCCTAATTGATTTAGTTACGGCTCCTAATGAGAGGAGCGAATTTTAGTGCGTCTTAGGTAAGGGTATGTCTTGGTGGTTTGTCAGGTGGGTGGGAAAATCCTGTCAAGAGGTGGAAGTGTATCTGGAAAGGTAGAATGATTACATCATAGGCAATTAGGTTATTTAGTTTTGTTTCTGTCGTAAAATTAGGATTCATCGATTGAGATTGAAGAATTTTGGTCGCAGATTTTTTTTTCGCGCAGGAACATTGGTGAGGACCACTACCTTTAGTTAGGTGGCAGGTAATCCTATGTGAAGGAGGAGAGTCCTCTTCTTTATGGATTTCGTTTTTAGAGCCATGATTACAATGGCATACCATAGAGAGTCTATACATAGATTGGGCAAGCAGTCCTGTTTCCAGAAATAGGATTTTACCTATAAAGGGAAGGAGGATCAAAACCGAAGCTATTTGTAACCAACGTTTCATGGTAGTTGAATTTCATTCTACTAAATCCATGTTGATCTTTCCATGATCTAAATCAAGTGAATTCATTATTTGTATGTATTTGGAATAAAAATTAGAAATTTCGTTTTTGGAATCGTTTAAAAGAAATCCAAAGAGGAATATTTACCCACAAGGATAAAAACAAAATAGTAATCCCTAATACACCCAAGAGGCCTAATTGTTTTAATAACAATGCTCCTGAAAAACCAAGTAATGCAGAAGAGCTTGTTTGTAGAATCAGAAGGATTCTAATTAAATCAATGGGATTTAGCAAGATAACGATAAGAGACGGGATTTCAATCGGATAATCACCCAAGTACAAACTGAAGATAAAAACTAATGCATCAAAAAAGATAAAAAAGTACAACCAAACTAAAAGAGAAACTGTTAATACAATTTCTCCTCTACGGATAAAAGATGAAATCAAAAATGCAATCGCAACAAAAATAGCAGTTAAAAAGATTCCAAAAATCAATAGTTCAAAAAATAAAAATAGAAACTTGGGATCGTTCATAAAAAGGATGAGTCCCGGAATTCCCAGACCAAAGAGTAAACCAAGGGAGAGTGATATGGTGATTCCAAAATACTTTCCAAAAAACAAAGCATTACGACTGACTGATTTGGAAAGTAATACTTCGGCAAAGGGCATAGATTCTAAAAACGACATTCCAGAAAAGGTAATCGAAAAGAGTGGAATCACGATAAGAGTTAAATTCATTGTGCTAACGAGCAAACGGATTCCGTTTTGATCCCCAAAAAAACTTAAGATCATCATCACGAGAACGAGAAGGCCCGAGTAGATAAACACCCAACGGCTTCGAATATTTTCTTTAATTTCAAAAAGTAAAATTTCTTTCATGGTTTTGTTTTGTATTCCTCATTCCAGAAGTTCATCAAAGCCTGATCCAGATCAGTTTTGTTGTTTTTTCGGAGGAAATTATCTGGAGAATCGTCGATTAAAATGGATCCTTCTGATAAAAGTAAAAATCGATCGGCTAACTCTTGTAACTCGGCAAGTATATGTGTAGAAAAGATCACAAGGGAGCCTTCTTTTTTCTTTTCTACCAAAAGAGACTTTAGTAAATGAGAGATGTAGGGATCCAAACTGGCTGTAGGTTCATCAATGACATACAAATCCTTTTTGGAAGAAAAACATTGTAGGATGCTGATTTTTTGTTTGGTTCCCCCAGAGAGAGATCCAATTTTTTTATCCATGTGGTGGTCCAACTCTAAAATAGAAAGGAGGTTTTGAAATCTTTCTTCTTCAACAGGTTCTAGTTTTTTAAAAAAGGAAATCAGTTCTTTCACTTTGATGTTTGTTGGAAAACGAGGGGTTTGTGGCATATAACCGATCGTATGTGGTTCCTCATTTTTACTTGGAAACAGAATTTGTCCAGAACTGGGTTGAACGAGTCCAAGAATTCCTTTGATGAGAGAACTTTTTCCTGATCCATTGGGACCAATGATGGATACAATATTTCCCGATTCTGTTTGAAAGGTTACATCTCTCACGGCAACAGAGTTACCACCGTAATTGATGGTAAGATTTTTTACTTCTATCATATTCTTTCCTTCATCCTTGGATGTTGGTCTTCAAACTCGATTGGTGTTACAATGGGGAATGCTTTTTCAATTCCTTGTAAAAATAATACCACTGGGGATTCATAAAGTACCATCAGGAAAGGATACACGGCAATCCAGTAACCAAAAAAGTGAATGGTTTTGTGGGGAACATCTCCAATATGATCCTTGTTCAAATCATAACCTTCATAATGATCCCAGTAGTTATTTAGAAATTCATTGGTAGTAGATTTTGTATTGGTGCTGATATCAAAAACATTCTTTATAAAATTATTATTTATAATTTTGTTATAATCAGTATTTCCTAGGATTTTAATTCCCCAACCATTATTGATAAAATCATTACTTTGAAACTTTATATTGGTAATCCCATCCGCAAACACAGCAATTGTATTTCCTTCGAATCGATTTTTAGATAAAGTACTATCTGCAATATCTTTTAAAAGAATTCCATTCGAACTTTCTCCCCAGTTATCTAAAAACTCGTTTTCTTCCATGATGATGTCTTTACTATACATCACGGCAACACCGGCAGAATTATTTTTAAAAACATTTCGATTGAATTGGTTGTGGCTGGAAGACATAAAATGCATTCCGTAACGAATGTTTTCTTTGGCTTCATTACTTTGAATGTCTAGGTTTTCTGAAAATTCTAAATAAATTCCGTCCCGGTGTTTTTTTAGTTTGTTTCCAATGATTTTGTTGTGACTTGCAGACCAAAGATGGATTCCATTTCCACCGAGGACTTCATTTTCTGCGTTTCCTATGGAAACATTATTTTTAAGAGTGCAGTTGGTTGTTTCTGCGAGATAAAAACCATATACATTATCTTCTAAGTTTAAGTTTTCAAAATGGCAGTTTTTGACTTTATCAGCATAAACTCCTGCAAATTCGGTTAAATCAGAGATTCCACTTCCAATGATTTTTAAATTTTCGAGACGAACTCCATCGGAATATATTCCAAATACATGTTTTTCTTTGAGTCCGTCGATCACAACTCCCGCTTCGCCTACGATGGTAATGGATTTTGTAATGGGTAAAAATCCTTCTTTGTAGATTCCTGATTGGATTTGGATTTTGTCTCCATTTTGCGCAAGAGAGATGGCAGATTTAACTGATTTTACCGTACAGTTTGTACAAACTGAAATGGTTTTTGCTAACAAGGGATAATTTGGAAAAATGAAAAAAAGTATAAAGATAAGGATAAAAACGAACCTTTTCCATCTAAGAAGGATATGGTGGTGAATTTGATGATGTTTATGATTCAATTTGGTTCTTGGATCAACTCTTTTACTTTTGAAATGGGATAGAGTCTTCATGAGTTTTAAAAGCAGCAAGTCCTGCTCCCATCGGTGAACGGATTTTGTCTGAATGGATGATGATGGCCTCGTCTTTCGAGAGAAACTCTTTTGTATCTAAGTAGTTAGTGACCCATATTTTTTGTGTTTTTAAGTCTTTGTCTTTTTGAAATTGCTCCATACATTCAATGGCATCGAAGTGGTATCTTTTTCCTTTATAAGTGATGAGTTGTGTGTGAAATCGCATATCTACAATATTCATAGAACAATGACTGCATTTCATTTCCCCAACTGTCAATCGTTCGGGATGGACTTCCCCACAGTTGATAAGACCAACTGTGAGGAAGATACAAATTAGTTTTAAATTTTTAAACCACATTTGATTTTTTCCTGCGATTTTCATCCCAGAGAATATAGATCAATATGACGAGACTAAGTCCTAAAATCATACCACCATACGAAGGATAACTACAGGCAGTAATGTTTAACATTTCTTTACAGCCAAGTAGTGGCGGTTGGTAAGCCATACCTTCGACAATGATAGGAGCTTCTGGATTTAAGTTGTGTCCATAGTTATATTCCCATCTCCAAAAATCAGAAAGTCCCACAAGCCCTACAAGGATCAAGTTGATGATCCCAAGAATTGCCATCCCCACTTTGGGATAGAGTTCTGTGATAAATGCACCAAAGATCAAATAAGCAAGAACATACGGCATAAAAAGAAGTTCTGGAATGGATTCCGAAACTATCTCTTGCATACCTATGTAATGATTCAGAAGATTGATGTTTTTTAAATCATAGGGTGTGGCGCCTGTAATTTTACTAATCCAAATTTGCATTCCGAGTCCCTCTGGGTACTGCGGTGCTGAAATGGATATGGACCAAATGGGAATGAAATAAACTAATACCAGAACCAAACCGACCCCTAAGATTAGGAGTCGGTTTCTTTTACTTAACGTTTGGAAAAGTAAAGTTTTCATATAAGTTATGGACTAACTCGGATGTACTGTTGCATCTCTTGGTGTAGAGCAGAACAGAAATCTGTGCAGTAGAAAGGATACACTCCTGGTTTTGGAGCGACCCACTTAAAGGTTCTAGTTTCACCTGGCATGATTAGGAGGTTTGTCATGTTAGGTGCGCCACCGATTGCAAATCCGTGAGGAATATCGTAATCTTGTTCCAAGTTGGTTACGTGGAAGTATAAAGTTTCCCCAGTCCTTGCTTCAATGATGTCCGGTTTGAAGTGGGAACGAATCGCAGTCATGTAGATATGGACAGTACTTCCGAGTCTTACAATTTTTGCGTCATTCTCATTTTTGGTCGCGTAAGGATGTTTGTTTTCTTCCAAAGGAAAGAGTTTTACAGTTTTATCCATAAGCAGTTTCGCCGGAATCATCTGTGAATAGTGTGGTTCTCCCACTGTAGGGAAATCTGACAACAATTCGGCTTTACCAGAAGAGATATCATAGAGCTGCGCACTTTGCGGTAACTCCATACCAACTGGTAGATATCTGTCCTTAGTAATTTTGTTCATAGCAATCAGATACTTACCATAAGGTTCAGTGGAACTACCACCAACGATTGATAAGTGACCTACACTATAATAAGCAGGTAGATGTTGAACCACTTCCCATGTTCCGAGTTTCCATTTTACAACTTCCGAACTTACGAAACAAGATGTATAAGCATAACCTTTTCCGTCGAACTCAGTATGTAATGGACCAAGGCATGGTTTTTGTACTTCGCCAGCAAGTGTAGATTCGTATTTAAGAACTGGAATTCCTTCGATTTCGGTCGAGTGGTGTTCTTTTTTGTCTTTCACTTCCATCATTTTACTAAAGGAGTGAACTGGAATTACGGATGCTAATTTTCCACCACCAACAATGTATTCTCCTGTAGAGTCAACGTCAGTTCCATGTGGACTTTTTGGTGTTGGCATGTAATACATCATACCTGGACAATCCTTCGGATTTAACATCTTCACACCGCTTAACTTAGTTGAGACGGCTGGTTTGTTTTCATCGTGGAAGTTGTTTACGTATTCACCACCAAAGTTATAAGCTTTTCCTTGGTCTTTACATTCTTTAGCACGCACCCAGTTGAATGCTAAGATAAAGTCTTTATCTTTTTTGGAAGCACCAACTTCTAACATTTTGTGAGCTTGTTCCGAGTTGTAACTACTGAAGAAACACCAGTCATGGGATTTCTTTTTACCACAATGGGATAAGTCATAGTTAAACCCAGGAACAAGAACTTGCAATTCAATGGAAAGTCTTCCTGTGTTTTTATCCACTTTCACCATAGTGACAGTTCCTTTGAACCCACCTTTGGAGAAACTGTCGATAGCAACGCTTGCTTGCGGAACAGGAACCGAGAATCTAGTTGCTGCCATCAAATACTCTGTATTTTCTGTTGCAAACGGAGATGCGTGGTTACCGGCAGTGTTTGGGATTTCTAAAATCTCTTTGGTCTCAAAAGACTTTAGATCAATCCTTGCAAGCCTTGGTGTGTTGTTTGCATTTAAAAACATCCAACGACCATCTTGTTTTCCATCAGTCATAGATGCTTCTACGTGGTGGCTATCATCCCACGGCACATAACCATGAGTTGTTTTTAACATGTCTTTGGTTTCTTCATCAAACCCATATCCGTTTTCTGGAAACACAGAAAACACTGGAATGATCTTGAACAACCGTGCAGATGGAATTCCGTAAACGGACATCTGACCACTAAACCCACCAGATAAAAAGGCGTATACTTCGTCCTTTTCACCTGGAGCCACATACACTCTAGAAGCAGCATCGGAAGCAAGTGTTGCCGTAGCTGCACCCTTTTTGCAATTCGGAACGAATGCCATAAGGGTGATTCCAAGTGTAACGAGTATTAAATTTGATTTTTTTAACATATAGTTACCTATTTTAAATCCATCTTGCGGAAGTACTCGAGGATCTCTCGTGCTTCTTCTTCCTTAATATTTTGAAAAGTCATTTGAGTTAAGTGTTCACCGAGTAACTCTTGTCCGATGGGATCTTTTTGAGTCATCTCCACTGGATTTAGGATCATATTCATAATCCATTCGGGAGTTCTGCGGAGTGTAACATCTTGAAGAGCAGGTCCTACAACCTTTTCTTCGAATTTGTGACAAGCGGAACACTTGGCTTCAAATTGTTTTTTTCCACGATCTGCCATTGACTGGTCTAAAGCTCCCAAGGTGACAGATTTTACTGGTCCTATCCCTTTGGAACCCGCATTAGATGCTGGTGCTTCTTCTGTTTTGTCTCCTCCACAGGATATGATTGTCATACTGATTAAGAGTCCTACTATAAGTCCGAATTTGATTCGGTAGTGCACTCCGGTTAATATTGAAAGGTTCATCTTAAATACTCCTTAGTATTTTAGTATTTATCATTTCTTTGCAGGAGGTAGTAACACTGTGTCTACTACGTGGATGATCCCGTTAGTTGCAGGAATGGATGCGACAATGGTGGCACCATTGATCAAAACCTTTCCATTTTTTAAGGAAACTTTAGTGTGACCTCCATTTGCCATTCCGAGTTCGTCATCTTTACCTGTGAACTCAGACTTCAAAATGGATTCGGTTAAGTTACCCACTACAACATGGTATTCTAATATGTTCTTCAATGCATCTTTTTGGCTTGGCTTTAGAAGATCATCTACAGTTCCTGCAGGTAACTTTGCAAATGCATCGTTTGTTGGTGCGAACACAGTGAACGGTCCTTGGTTAGCAAGGGAATCCACGAGGCCCGCAGCTTGGACAGCTGCAACCAGGGTAGTATGGTCTTTTGAACCTACTGCAATTTTTAGTACATCTTGTTGTGATTTGTCATCGGCAACTGCAGAAATTCCTTTGCCGGCATCGGAATCATCCGATTTTCCGCAAGAAACACCAGCTAGCGAAAGACAGGTGACAATTGTAATCATGGTTAATTGAAAAATTTTTTTGTTCATTGGATACCGCCCACTCATTGGTTCACTTACCATTTAATGCCAGATCGTCTGAATATGTATTGATCTAAATCAAGATGGCAGGAATCATAAACATTGATTTTTATCAATACCTAGATCGGTTGTCAGTAACTTTTTGGGGTTTGGTTATCGAGAAAGCGGTTCAGACTGCTTTGAATCCCCAGAACGATTCGTTCTATAAATTAAATTATAATGATTCTAATTCTAATCATGACTTAGGGAAACCTTCACTTTCCTTGTTGTCGGGATTAATCACTTGTCCTCTTTGGGCGCTGCAAAATCCTGAAAGAACGAGGCTCTTATGATAGCGCATTGGGATTCGAAGTATGAAACGAATATTTCCGAGATTGATTCTCAACATAAAAAACTCTTTCGGTTGATTAACAATATCGAAACGGTTTACGAAGAAAACAAACACCACCTTTCAGGAAAATCGAAGGTGTTACTCGATGCAGTTTCTGAACTAGAGGATTATACTCTCAGTCATTTTTTGATTGAAGAACGTGTGATGGAACTCAACCAATATCCGAATCTAGAAGCACATATCAACCAACACAATAAGTTCACAGATAAAATATTGGATTTAAAAAATCGTTTGGGTCAGGGGAATTTACTTTCCAATGATGAATTATTGGATACTTTCTTTAAGGACTTAATTGATTTTTTACGGGCGTGGCTTACCAATCATATCTTGAAAGAAGATTTAGATTACAAACCTTTCATTAAGTTTAGTATATAATCATTTTCTTTTTGAATTTACTTTGTTCATTCAAAGTATAATGAATGTTTGGATATTTTTTCGATGAGTTCTGATTTTGCTTTTTTGGCCAAATCGATATCGTTTCCTTTCATTATACGCACTTCCTCTAATAATAAATTTATATAATTATGTAACTCTTCATGTCCTTGGCCTGACATTGTACAAGAGGATTGGATTTCATTGATAATGGATAAAATTTGATCAGCTTGTTTATGGTAGTCCTCTAGTGATTCAAGAGAATTAGCATGATGAAATTGTTCGTCCATCTTCTGAAATCCCAACCTTGTAGATTTATCTGCCACCCAAACTTTGCCATTGTTCAGTTCTGGAAGTTTTGAACCCGTATGTTCATGGCACGAGAACGTAATCGTTATTAGGAATAAAATAAAACCATGGAAAATAGACTTGGAAAACTTCATGATACAAATTACCACCCTTGTTTCAGGAAGGAATTGATCTAAATCAATAGAGAATTTTTTTCTGAAGGGATTTGGTTTTAAGTGTAGGAAATGATTCTCACCCAAGCGAGTCTCATAAATGTTAGTAAACCGAAAAAAATTAGGCATTTTCCGAGTAGAGCGAAGGAATCGATTGGGATAAAAAATTTTGTAATTAAATATAGAATCAAACCAAGATTGTAACTAGAAAACATCAACCATGCCTGCTTACTGGATCCCCGGGGATGTTCTGAAAGAAACTTGGGAAACATCCAATAAGCCGTTCCCATAATTAGTTGAATGAAAAATCCCCAAATTAGAATCGAATAATGCAGTGGTAGGAATTTCCAAATTTCAGGATTCCATCCAAAGGCTTTGTGAAACATAAGAAGAGACCCTAACAAGGATCCGAGGATTAAGTAAATTAAGGAAATTCGAATGAGCCAAACGGATTGAATGGGTAACATAGATTTTATTTTCTACTTTGCGGTTCTAATCTTGGCCAAATTTCCAATACAAAACAAAGGATTCCTGCAAATTGCAAAAAGATAGAAAAAGCAAAAGGTACAAGGGAAAGGTCTCTATTTAAATACAAAAAAGGTTCTGAACCAATGCGAAAGATAAGCCCTAAATTTAAACAAAAATAAGCCATCCAAGAAAGATTGGATCCATTTTTCGGAGCTGGATTTTTTCCCTTAGGATACATCCAAAGAGAAACTCCCATAATGATTTGAGTGATCCAACCAAGGGCTATCATGTGCCAGTAAACAGGCATTAGATGAATATCCCATCGAGATCCTGGAAATTCAGAGAAAGCATAAACTAAAATTCCAAACAACAAATACAACATTCCAGACTTAATAAAGTATCTTGAAATCTTTGGCATAAATAATCCAGTTTGTTATTAGATTATTTTTTTTCCAAGTCGAGTTCTATTTTGTAACTAGCATGGCAAACAACACAATTACGTGTGAGTTCATCCATTTCTTTTAGTAAGTTATGGATATCTTGTTTTTTGCGAATTTTTGCAGCAATTTCATCAAACTTTTCATGAGTACCAAATCCTAGTTTTTTGAATTCCACCGGTAGTTTTAAAAGGATTGTTTTTTCCTGGTGTTCTAAACTGGCAACAAGGCCCATACCGACTGCATCTGCAGCTTTTGCTGCACTTTCGTAGTCCTTGTCTGCAAGGCCGCCAAGCATGCCGTTGACTGCTGTGAGTAGGGCCCTCATTTCAGTTAACACCAATTGTCGTTCCGCAGGTGTTAGGTGAATGGCAGTTCGATTGTCAAGAGAACGGCTTGTACTTCCGAAATAAAAAAAATACCCAAGTGTGATGACAGTTACAAACCAGAGTCCGATAGCAATTTTTCCAATAGATTTTGAATTCATTTTTTTTCCCTTTTAAATATTTTGTTCCATTCCAAGATAAATACTAAATACACTCATCTGTTTGTTATAAGAAAATTGGAATGGATGAACTTCTTTACTAGAATAGATGGCATGGGATAACGTCCAGTCTGAAGTTTTTCCCCCATAAGTTTTTTTAGGAAATCCATATTCGCAAGCAATGTGTATTGTGGAATCATTCCAGGAGATACTTCCTCCCATCGAAAGATGATGTTCTATACTTGCTCCCAACATGGGGCTCACTCCACTAGCAGGAATTACATTATTTCCATAACTATATCCCATACGACTCATAAAACGATCATTCCACTTATACTCAGCTCCTATGGCAAATATGGTTTGGTTTTTCCAATTCAAATTGAATTGAAAGGCATTTGTCTCCACTCCAATGGGTGTCCTTACCCAAACATCCTCTAGGCGAAATTTACTAGAATTGAAACTTTCAGACCAAGGAATGTATTTGATATCGAAGTCGATGATAAACTTATCAGTGCGGTAGGAAATTCCTGCGATATGTTTGTCTGGCCAAATCATATACCGAGACACTCTTGTTCCGAAGGATCTTTCAGGTGCGTAACCATCTACCTTCATGGTTCCATCCATAGGTAAAAAATTTCTGGTAGTGTAGGAATAAGCAATTCGTATATTCTCTGTTAGATCATAGGAAACTCCGACTTTTCCTCCCATAGTATAGGCCGAATCACTTTGATAACGAATTCCACCAGGGATGGTAAGGCTTCTTGTTTCATCTTGGTAGGTTCTTTTTAATTCCATAAACCCGTAAACTAAGTCAAAACCCGCACCTACGGCAAAGTTTCCTTTTTTGAAACCGGCACCAAACGTAGATTTCATGGTCATAAATTTAAAATTTAAATCTTCTACTGCTTTTGTGCTTTCTCCAATAATGGGGATGTTTGTCCCAAAGGTTTCATTAAGTGTTCTACCATCAGGAGTATGTCGTTTGATATTTTTAAACTGTCCGCCCCCACCACCTTGTGCATACAAAGCAAAACCAATACTGATATTTTCCGATATAGGTTTGATGATCCCAATATAGGGTAAAACTGCTTTCGGATGTTCCATTGTGGAGTTGCGATAGGAACGACTAGGATCTGAATCAACGTACTCATCGTTATATTCGATAGTGGGCAAATGGATTGCAGAACCTAATTCCCATTTGGTGCGTTTAACTCGTGCCAGATGGGATGGATTCGATTCCAAATCCATCACCGAACCTCCCACTGCTTGGAAGGCACCTCCCATTCCTGCTTGTCTTGCCCCAAAAGCCGGCTGGAGGATCCCGTGAAAGGCCTCCAGAGTGGGGGAAAGCCTTGGATCCAAGATTAGAATTAGAATGAATAAAAATATGAAAATGCGACTCGAAATCATTTACTCCAGAGGAAGTGGAGCCCTTTCGAAGTCAAGGGGATAAAAATTCAGAAAAGGGAGAAGCCCCGGGACACAAGGATTCCCAAAATCGCAATCGAAACGGATACCAACAAATTGAACCTACCAAAAAAAGCAGAAGTTTTTCTGTAGCGTTCATATTGAACAGGATCGGTTGTTAAGTAGATAAATGTTTTGGGTCCAGTCACAAAGTCGTGATATAAAGAAGATAAAAATAAAATGGTAAATAATCCTATTTTCGATAAAAACATAAAACCTATGTTAGTTGAAAAAAGTGCTCCATTTGATTCAAAATAACCTTTGTTATACAAAAGTCCTATCCCTGAGAGAAGAAAAACTAAAAAAATAAAGTAAGATATATTTCTAAACTGGAGGGCCGTTAACTGGAGTAACCTTAATTTCTGATCTTTTAATTCTGGATTTCGTATGACAGGCATAACAACGATTACATAAAAAATCATTCCTCCCACCCAAATCATCGCAGAGAAAATATGTAAGATTAAAAGTATAAAGTAAAACATCATGATTTCTAAAGAGTTGCATCTATAGAATTCTTTGTCGTTTCCTTTTTTTATTTTAGAAACAATCTAAAAATCCATTATATATATTTTCCTTTTTAGAAAAAGGGATTCTTTTGGGATGGGTAAAGAGTATGTCCCAGATGAGAAAAATTCCAGAACTGTTACTTCCTGCGGGAAGTTTAGAAAAATTAGAAATTGCTTATCTATTTGGTGCGGATGCAGCCTATTGTGGTGTCCCTAGGTTTTCTTTGCGAGCCAGAGAAAACGATTTTACCATGGAGGCATTGGAAGCGGGTGTATCTCTTGCCCGGAAACTCGGTAAAAAAATCTATTTCACAGTGAATAACATTCCCAGAAATTCTAAGTTACCATCTTATCCAAAGTATTTAGATATGATGGCGGCTTTAAAGCCAGATGCATTGATTATGGCAGATCCTGGTTTGATACTCATTACCAAAGAAACTCATCCTGAAATTGACATTCATATTTCTGTCCAAGCCAATACAATGAATTATGCGGCAGTGAAATTTTGGAAAAAATTTGGTGCCACTCGTGTCATTTTGTCTCGTGAAGTTTCCATTTCTGAAATAACAGAAATCAAAAATGAAGTTCCTGATATGGAAATTGAAGTGTTTGTTCATGGATCCATTTGTATCGCCCATAGTGGTCGTTGTTTTATGAGTAATTATTTTAAAAAACGGGATGCCAACCAAGGTTCTTGTAATAACGCCTGTCGGGATTTGTATAAAGTATTTGTGACCAATCCGAAACAAAATGATGAACCTATGGAACTGATTACAGACGAGGAGGGAACATTTTTAATGAACTCCAAAGACCTACGAGCTATTGAATTCTTACAAGAGTTATGTGATGCGGGGGTGGATTCTTTAAAAGTGGAAGGTCGCACTAAAAACGATTATTATGTGGGAATGGTGGCTCGCAGTTACAGACACACCTTAGATAACATTGCACGAGGAGAAAGTTTTGACAGGAAGTGGTTACTAGAACTCGATAAAGTTTCTTCTAGAAAATACTTTTCTGGTTTTTTAACTCGTGGGATGGAAGATAGAGTTGCTGAGGAGGAAAGAGATTTCCAAAACAATGAATTTGGAACCAGTTTACAGATGAGTCAAAAGTATGCGGGGTTTGTAAAAGAGTATAAATCCGATACAAAACGAATTGTCATTGAAGTCAAAAATAAAATCCAAAAAGGGGATGTGATGGAAGTGATCACAACCACAGATCCGGATCCCTTAACGTTTACTGTAGATCAGATATTTTATAAAGAGAAACCCGTGGAAGTGATTAGTGGGGGAATGGGAACTGTTGAGTTAGAAGTTCCATTTCTGATTCCTTCGAAATCTTTTTTAAGTAAAAAACTATAAGACAGTTTTTCTCGTCGCAGATTTAAACCTCGTTTCCTTTGAGAATCTGTCTAAGGAGAGCTGTTAAGTAACAATAGAAATAGGTAACTAAGGATCTTTTGTGAGAAATACTTTAAAATGGATCATTTTCATTCTCTTTGTAATCACCCTGAACTGTGGCAAAGAATCTAACGGGGAAAGTACGGCGCCAGTCGAAGCCGAGATGCGTTCCTTGGATGTTGCGAGTGAGAAAAAAGTGGCTCCCAGTGCTCCGAGAGCCGAAGAGAGCGTTGAACAACCGTCAGTCGAAAACCAATTAGGACAAGTATTTGTTCCCATCCCCACTAGTTCCGAACGATTACTTGAATACCAAGTCCAATTAAGTTACCAAACGCAAAATTTGATTAAAACACGTAAGGATATTCTTGGTTTTATTACCAAATATGGTTATATCGAAAGTAGTTCTGCTGTGAATGCAGACTCTCCTTATATGAGCCTTCGCGTTCATATCCATTCCGAAAAATTATATGAAGCCTTAATAGAATTGGATACTTATGGAGTTTTACAGAGTGAGGATATTTCCACTGTAGATCATACCGAAGGAATGGTATGGCAAAAGATCAAATCAAACCGTGAAAAAATTCGTTTAGCTCGACGTTCCAATGCAAACAACCAAACTTCTGCCAATTCAAAAAATTGGCAAACGATCGAAGAAGCTGTAACCGATAGCGAAAATAATTTGGACAATTCGGAACATGAAATTTGGAAAATCAAAGATAAGGTAAAATGTGCCACCTTAAACGTAAATTTTTCAACACCCATCCCACCGGATAAAATCCAAGTCCCAACCTATAAAAATGCTTTCATTGGAATACTAAATGTATTTTTAGAATTAACATACTATCTAATTTGGATGATTCCTTTATTTATCCTTGCAGGTATTTTGTATTTTCCTGTGAAAAAGATTGGGAAGTATTTTAAAAAATAATACAGAAAAGGAAAGAGAGGCAAGTTTAGTAAAGGACTCCAACATTTAGTTGGAGTTTTTAACATCTTTAGTTTTCTATATAACTATTATATAAAAAGTCACCCCTCGTATAGAAGAATTTTACTACTTCGAAACGGAATAACTTCGTATCCATGATTCGGACTTTTCGGGATCATCAAAAAAATGTTCTGATTCTTTTCCAAATCGACTTTCGTATTTATTGATTTTATAACTATCGTGATGGCAATGGACAGCAGCCAAACATTCAATTTCGTTTTCCGAACTTAATTTTAAATCTTTTGCTTCTTCGAATAAATCCAAGTATCCGATTCTCCAATTGTATTGGCTTAATAGTAGAGGGATTATGTCCCGGTAAGATTTATGTGCAGAAACGGAAGCAGGGTTTAGGCCGTGAAGGTTTACAAAGATTTTAAATTTAGTGCCAGCAGGAATCTCAGCGAATGCTTTTTCCAAACTTTGTTTCCATTTGGATACTTCTGTTTCTGTCACAGATCCTGAGATTCTGGTAGTGATTAGAGATGACTGCTCTTCCCATTTTGTATAGATTTCATTATTCATATTGTTTGGACATGAGTAGTAATCCCTATTTCATAAAAAAAGATTTTTTAGTTAGAATGATTCTAGGTATGTTGCAAAAAAACAGCGATTTCAAATTCTGAACCAATGGACCTCGTGGTGGGTTCTTTAAGAATATTCTGATATTCAGAACCACGTTCAATAGAAAAAAATTGGGAAATATTTATGCAGCGTAATTCTATTAAATTCATTTTGTTACTGAGTGGTGCTTCGATTCTTTTCATCATCAGCTGTTCTGTAGGTGCAGTCGCTTACTACTTTGGGCAAAAAAAAATAAAAGAAGCTTATATTGGACAAATGCAAGGAATTGTAGAAGTTGTTGGTCAAGAGGTCGATGATTTTTTTGTAAACCATGTCAATGTCATTAAAACTGTAGCCAATGACCAAAGAACGATCACATCATTAAAAACTGGGAAACCCATTGCGCAGGCCTACTTTAAAGAGATGAATGATCGGTATGGAGTTTACGAAAATATCTACACACATACTTACGATAATGATCCCCGAGTCGTAGCGGATGCTACGGGCCAAGCCATCGGTTGGAAAATGAAACCAGAAGATATGGATCCAGAAGAACTGAAGGCTGGTAAAGAAAAAAGATACTTTGTCGGAAAACCCATTCTAAATCCTCTCACAAACAATCCAGTGGTTACTATTACCTATCCGGTGTATGACAACGGAAAATTAATCGGAAATGCGGGCATTGCACTTTCACTCATGAACTTAACCGATAAGGTGATCAATAAAATCAAAATTGGTCGCGACGGTTATGTTGTTGTTTCTACAAAAGCGGGACTCCTCATTGCCTTAAAAGAAAAAGCTCAAATTTTAAAATACGATTTATCTAAAGATGAATCAGGTGCACGTATGTTGTCTTTGAAAACAGGAGATGTACTTGAGTTTGAATATTTAGAAAGAGAACACCTTGCTGTGAGTCATCATTTAAAAGATTGGGGAATGGTGATCCTCGCCATCCAACCAAAAGAAGAAATCAAAGAAGCATTGTTTGAATTACTTGTGATGATTGGAATTTCTTCCGTAGTCATAGCCTGCATTTCCATCTGGTTGTTTTTTATTTTACTTAGCAAACGATTGAATCCGCTGGAAGAAGTGAGTCATATTTTTACAGAGATGTCAGATGGGAATTTAACTTCGACCATCAAAGTTGTTTATGATGATGAGATTGGACGTATGGGACAAGGACTCAATGTATTTATTGCTAGTTTAAGAAAGTCCTTTGAAGAGATCCAAAGGATTACCATTGAACTTGCAGCTTCATCGGAAGAATTAACTTCCTCATCTAATACTTTTGCTACAGGAGCGCAGTCCACTGCGGCTTCTTCTGAAGAGATGTCTGCCACGATTGAAGAAATGTCCGCAGGAATGGATCATATTGCTGCATCTACAGATAGGCAATTTGGAAACTTTACCAATTTCCATTCTAAAATTAGAGAACTATCGGAAAGTATCCGCAAAATTGGATCTGAAATTGAAAGCACATTGAAGTTAGCGGAATCTATTTCTAACCAAGCAAAAAAGGGAGAAGAGTCCATCCAAGGTATGAGCCAAATGATTGAGAATATCCTCCATTCCTCGGGAGAGATGACTGCCATCATTCAAATCATCAATGAAATCTCAGACCAAACACAGCTTTTGGCTTTGAATGCTGCGATAGAAGCAGCTAGAGCTGGTGAAGCAGGAAGAGGGTTTGCTGTTGTTGCTGATGAGATTTCCAAACTTTCAGAAAAAACTGCCTCCTCTATTAAATCGATTGGAAGTATGATTACTAAAAACAATCGGGAATTGGATTCCGGTGCCAATGCCATTCGTTCTTCCGCCGAAATGTTACACAACATCATCCAAAATGTGGAAACAGTAAATGCAGCGATGAACAAATTATACTCAGTCACTTCTGCCCAAGAGTCCATCAAACGAGAAGTAGATGAAGGTGCTGAACAAATGGGTTTTGATGCAGAGACAATCAAACTTTCTACCAATGAACAGAAGAGAGCAGTAAGAGAAATTTCGGAAGTTATCATCCAAATCAACGAACATACGTTAAGTACTGCTTCTGGTTCGGAAGAAATGTCCTCCTCTGCGCAAAATTTAGCGTCGACAGCAGAGATTTTGAGAGGGATCACAGAACGATTTAAATTGTAAAAATTGGTTCGACATAGAATCAAAATTTGCCATTGTTTTTATCAAATTGTAATTTGAGGATTTCATGGCAAATTTACTAAAGATTTTTTTCTCTCTGGCAGTTTCGATTTTTTTATTCCAATGTTTGGGAAGTCGTCGGCCACTTGTTCCTTCCTATGAGGATCCGCAAGGAAGTTTACGTGATGCTGCCGTTGGAAAAAAGTTTATGGTGTCCACTGGGAATCCATTGGCGACTAAGGCTGCGATCAAAGTTTTAGAAAGTGGTGGGAATGCTGTTGATGCGGCAGTTGCAGCCCTCCTTGTGTTAAATGTAACCAATGGAGAAGCTGCTAGTTTTCCTTCCGTTGCACCAACATTAGTTTATGATAAAAAATCAGGACAAGTCAAAAGTTACATAGGAGCAGGGACCGCACCCCAAAAAGCAAACATCGATTGGTTTAAAGAGAAAGGTTATGATGTGATGCCAAAAAATTCTATTTTGACTCAGTTGTTACCAGCTTCTCCCGATGTCATTATACGATTGTTACAAGATCATGGAACAAAATCTTTTTCGGAACTAGTGCAACCGGCCATTAGCGTAGCAGAAGAAGGATTTCCGGCAAATCGAATCCTAGTAAAAAACTTAGATTTACCTTTATATAAACGTTTAGGTTTTACATTGATTATGCCATACAACTCAGAAGTATACCTTGAAAAAAAATGGTGGTATGGAATTAGAGAAGGAGAACTTACCAAACGGTTGGATCTTGCGAAGACATGGAAGTCTATGGCCAATGAAGAAGTTCAAACCTTAAAAAGGGGAAAAACCAGAAAACAAGCGTTAGAGTCTGTAAGAGACTATTTTTATAAAGGACCTATTTCTGACGCCATTGTAAAACTACATACGGATAAAAATGGTCTGATTACGAAAGAAGATTTGGCAAACTATGTTGGTGGTTGGGAAAAACCAGTTTCCGGTGAGTTTAGAGATTATCAAATTTTATCAAACCAAACTTGGACACAAGGACCGGTCGTTCCCATGGTTTTGCAACTGTTAGATGGTATTGATCTTAAATCGATGGGTCATAACTCACCGGAATATATCCATACAGTTTCACAAGCGATTGAGCTTGTCATTGCGGATAGAGAAAAGTATTTTGGAGATCCAAAATTTGTAGAGGTTCCTATTGATGGTTTGCTTTCCAAAAAATATGCGACTCTCAGAAGAAAACTGATTCAAAAAGATGCCTTTGGGGTTACACCTCCTTCCGGAAATCCTTGGATGTTTGATGCAAAGAAACCAAACTCTGCTAACACAGAACCTAACGAAACTAAGGACGAAACTATCAGTGAAATTAAATATGGAAAAGACACCACTTATTTGAGTATTGTGGATGAAAGCGGGAATGCAGTCTCTCTCACACCGAGTGATTTTCCTCAATCCCCTATGGTTCCAGGTACAGGACTTACTTTAGGAATCCGTATGACACAGTTTCGTTTGGACCCAAATCATCCTTCTGCACTTGCTCCAGGAAAACGACCAAGGATCACACCGAATCCAGGAATGGTCTTAAAACAAGGAAAGTTGTGGATGAGTTTTGGAACACCTGGTGGCGATGTTCAAAGCCAAGCGATGATTCAATTTTTTCTAAATGTCATAGTGTTTGGAATGGATCCACAAAAAGCAGTGGAGGCACCTAGGTTTCGTTCGGTGAACTGGCCAGATAGTTTTTCTCCACATACTTACAGGCCTGGTGGAATAGAATTAGAAGAGACTTTGTATACAGCGGTCTCCGATTCTTTAGAAACGAAGGGTTACAAAGTTTATAAAAAAGGGCATCTGGATAATGATTTTGGCTCCGTCTGTTCAGTGTTAAATGATATTAAAAATGGGAAACTGATCGGAGTTGCCGATCCTAGAGAAGAGTCCTGGGCAGAAGGAAAATAATTTTTCATTTATGACCAAAATACTTCTGATAGAAGATGAACCAGGGATTCAGGAAACCATCCAAATCACTTTGGAGTCGGAAGGATTTTCTGTATCTTTGGCTTTCACTGGAAAAGAAGGGATTCAAAAAGTTTCCCATGATATCGCTCTCATTATTCTTGATATTGGACTACCTGACCAAAATGGATTTGAAGTTTTGAAAGAAATTCGAAAGTCATATCAAACACCTGTTATTTTTTTAACAGCACGAAATACCGAAATTGATAAAGTTTTGGGATTGGAGATTGGGGCAGACGATTATATTGTAAAACCATTTAGCCCCAGAGAACTTTTGGCAAGGATACGAGCCATTTTAAGAAGAACAACACAACCCCAACCAATGGAAGATCACAAATTTAGAATTTCATTGGATAAAAAATTGGTTTATTTGAATGGAAAAACTTTGAACCTTTCCCCTTACGAATACAAAACGATGGAATTGTTTTTTAAATGGCCCGGTCGTATATTTACTAGAGAAGAAATTATGGACAATGTGTGGACGGAACCAGAAGATAGTTTCGACCGCGCTGTGGATACAGTTATCAAAAACATCCGTGCCAGGTTCAAAGAAATTGAAAATGACTTCGACCCGATTGAAACAAGAAGGGGACAAGGTTATGGATTGAAGGAAAAAATATGAACCTTTGGATTCGAATCATCATTAGTTTTTTTTTATCTTAAGTATTGGCTTTTATTATTTAATCGATAAAACCGAAGATTCTATACGGCCTCGTTATATGGAAACTGTAGAGGAGTCGTTAAACGATACAGCTCATATTTTGTCTGCGATAGTGGAAGAAAAATTAGAACAAGATCCTCGTACCTACTTAAAGTTCCAAGAGACCCTTCATTCCCTATTTTCACCTGTTTTTGAAAATACAAACAAACGTTCTTTTAAAGCAAAGATCTATTCTCTTTTGAAAACCAATACAGACATTCAAGTTTATATCACCAATGAAAAAGGAATTGTGATATTTGATTCCGAAGGCTACAGAGAAGGACTCGACTATTCTAAGTTTAACGATGTGTATTTGACTCTTCAGGGAAAGTATGGAGCAAGATCAAGTAAACTTCTTGATACTGAAGGGGAAGGTGCTTTGTTTGTTGCCTCTCCCATCCAATACAAAAATCAAATCATTGGTGTTCTCACTGTCATTAAACCGAAAACGGGTGTGATTCCCTTTATTGATGAGGCAAAAAGAAAGTTTTGGAGAATTTCTCTCCTTGTTGCTTCTGCGATTGCCATTTTGTTTAGTGTGCTTGCTTATTTGATCTTTCGACCCATTTTAAGACTTTCACAGTATGTGAGTTCTCTTCGAAAAAAAGAAAAGGTTGTGTTTCCCAAAATTGGAATTCGTGAGTTGAACGAACTAGGTAAGGAAGTGGATTTACTTGTCGAAGAAATTGAAGGGAAAAAGTATATAGAATCTTATGTGCAAACTTTGACTCATGAAATCAAAAGTCCACTCTCTTCGATTTT
This sequence comes from Leptospira vanthielii serovar Holland str. Waz Holland = ATCC 700522, assembly GCF_000332455.1. GTDB lineage: Bacteria > Spirochaetota > Leptospiria > Leptospirales > Leptospiraceae > Leptospira_A > Leptospira_A vanthielii. The sequence continues at coordinate 260,932 of NZ_AOGY02000014.1, forward strand.
AGCATCAGTTGAACTTTTACAAACCCATCCCAACGAATCGGAACGACTCACCAAAAATATACAGGAAGAAGCAAAACGAATTCAGAACATCATTGAACAACTGTTAGAGTTATCTTCATTGGAGGGAAAAAAATCGATCTCTTTAGATGATAAAGTTTTGATTTATGTGTTAGTCGAGGAAGTGCTTTCGAATTTCCAATCCGAATTACAATGGAAATCCATTTTTGTGGTGATTCGTTGTGCAGATACAACTTGGGAAGTAAAAGGAAACCGAAATTATTTGTATTTAGCCATAAAAAATCTGATCAGAAACTCGATCGATTTCGCGAGCGAAAACAATACCATAAACATAGAAATTCATAAAGAACCAGACAATTCTATAAAATTATCTGTGATGGACGAAGGTCATAAGATTCCTGATTATGCACTGACCAGGGTCACAGAAAAATTCTATTCTTTACCAAGACCAACGAACAACCGCAAAAGTTCTGGTTTGGGACTTAGCATTGTAAACCAAATTGTTGACCTTCATGGTGGTAAGTTGGAGATAAAGAACAGGGAACCCCGCGGAGTCACCGTATCTATCCAATTTCCAAAAATTTAAACCCTCACAGAATCCTCACATTCAGAACATAAAAAACTCACGATAAAGATCTATCCTTTAGATAGGAGATTTTTATGAGTAAACTACAAACATCTGTCAACCTTCGCCTCGCTATCCTTGGTGGAATGGTTTTATTATTTATCATCCCTTTGGTGATGATTGGTTCTTTAATCGAGGAAAGAAGTGCCGCAAGAAACGAAGTCGTAATCGAAGTGGGCGAAAAATGGGGGACAGAACAAAAGTTAGTTGGTCCTATTTTGATGGTTCCTTATAATGTAAGAATTCCAAAATCGGGTTCCACAAAGGAAAAGGACAAATGGGACTATATTACCGATTATGCCTATTTTTTACCTGAGGATTTGGATTCTGTCGTGGATATGAAAACAGAACTCCGAAAAAGAAGTATTTATGAAATTCCATTATACACAAGTAAGGTGAAGATGACTGGAAAATTTTCACCAATACAATCCTCTGATTTTCCTATTGATACAACTTATATCTACTGGGATGATGCGAGGTTAATTGTTTCTGTTTCTGATCTGAAGGGACTTGGAGGAGAAATGAAACTTTCTTGGTCCGGGAAGGATAAAAAGTTTTTACCAGGAACTAGGTCTTCCTATTTACCATCAGGGCTGAATGCCCCCGTTTTTATCACAGAAGCCGGCAACTCGATTTCCTTTGAAATCCAAATGGATGTCAAAGGATCCGAAACATTTTCAGTGATTCCCGTTGGAAAAAAATCTAAACTGATGATGAGTTCTGATTGGAAAGATCCTTCCTTTAACGGAAACCTTTTACCAAAAGATCGTTCGATTCATGAGAATGGATTTTCTGCCGTTTGGGAGTCATCTTACTTTGCGAGATCCTATCCCCAAGTAATTCATTCTATGGATGATTCGATTTTAAATTCCATTTTGAATTCTGGGTATGGAGTGAGTTTGGTGATTCCTGTGGATCATTATTTGAAGATGGAAAGGTCTGTAAAGTATGGACTCCTCTTTATTGTGACTAGTTTTGCTTTGTTTTTTTTGATGGAAGTGTTTGGTGGAGTTTTGTTACACCCGATCCAATACATCTTAATCGGATCGGCCATGGTATTGTTTTATATTCTGAACCTATCGTTTTCAGAACACTTTGGATTTTTGCCGGCATACATTTTGTCGAGTTCGGCAGTAACAGGACTTATTGGATACTATGCGATCAGTGTCTTGAAGAACAAAAGAAAAGGACTCATCACTGCTTTGTATTATTTGGGTCTGTATTCTTTTCTTTATGTAATTTTGGCATCCGAAGAACAAGCGTTACTTCTGGGATCTTTGGCCCTCTTTTCCGTTCTTGCAGCCGTGATGCATTTCACTCGCAAAGTGGATTGGTATCAGTTTGGGTTAAAGAAAGAAGGTTAGGAAGGGATTGTAAATTGAAAATGCCAAAATAAAAAATAATTAGAAATAAAAAAGACCTAACAGGAATGAGGTTCTCTGTTAGGTCTTTAACTTACTAGCCGAAGCCAAAGTTAGTTTTTGTAATCAGAAGGAGATTACTCTCCCCAAACTACCACACATTCTTTGTAAAAGAGTCCGAAAAGAATATACAAGGAATCTCTATCAACCAATGCAATTTTTTTGATGCCACCGTTTTTTGCTGCATCTGCAATTGAATGTCCAGCTCCATAAAAGAGATAGTTAGCAGGGAAAAACGAAAAACTGCAGGACTTTCCAGACTTCTCTACCTTAGCAGATGTTAAAGCATTTCCTGTAACATCTGCAGTAACGTGCTGGTCGGTCGATGTGACAAGAACACCAGGAATTGGAGCAGTCAAACAGTTTGTAAAAAATGCCAAACTAATAATTGAAAGTAAAATGTATTTCATGATTATTCTCCAGATACAAGTGTACAGTAGTTACGGAATAAACCGGTCAAAATGGAAAGTGACGAATGGTCGATGGTTGCAATTTTGCTGATTCCGTTTTTGTTAGCAACAGAACCTGCACCCGCATCACCCACGTTAATAAGATATAACAAAGTGAATTGGCATCCTTTTGCTTCTTTAGTCGCCTTCACATTGTTTTCTGGATTAAAAGTTCCAGCAAATTTTGTAGAGGAATAAACAAACCCGTGTGTCGGGCCAACAGCACAATTTGCGAATAAAAATACAGATAGAAGAGAAATAAATACTAATTTCATTTTCATTGGGTTACTCCGATTATGATCCTTTAACAATTGTACATACTCTATGGTATACAAAACCAGCAAGGATACCAAGCTGCTCATAATCTACAAAGGCAACTTTCGTAATGTTTGCAGATTTTTTAGCGGATTCAATAGAAGAATCTCCAAAAGAAATCAAATACAAAATGGCGTGGTTACAACCGCGACCTTCAGACGATGCATCTGCATTGATTCCGATAGGGCCAGGTACATTTGATTTGTGGAATAACAAACCACCTTTATAATATGAACCAATGGTTGCGTATTCCCTAGTAGGGTTTGTGTTTACACTTGGAAAGTACAATGCGTGGAGTGAGCCACCTGTACAGTTTTGCGTAAATAGTATGATTGTGAGTGAGATTGCAAAAAAAATGCTCTTTTTCACATGATCCTCCTGATTAATTTTTACCAAACATATTTGTTCTACAGTTATATGTCAATCGAGTTGAAAGATTTATTGTAAATACTAACAGAGAATTAGTGACCTTGTAGTGAAAAACCAGTATTTTAAATTATATGTTTTTCTATTGGGTAAACCAACCTTATCAATGTCTTGTGAAAGATGAATTATTACATCAATTTGCTTTTTTTTTTAAATGTAAATTTAGATCTCTAAAATGATTCACAATTAATAAACCGACCCTCGTTTGAGGGGGACGGATGGGGCACCTCGATTCTTTCGAAGGGTTCTAATCGGATTCTGTAGATATCGAAGAAAAAATTTGTAATTCTTGGCCATCTGGTTCGTCTCATTTATGTGAACTAAGTTCAAATTTTATTCATGCTTTCGGTGGGTCTGGGGACGTTTCTTGCCAAGTGGCCCCATTCCTAAAGTATGGTACTTAAATCAAACTACGTCATAAAGAAGGTTCTGTTTGTTCGCTAAATTTTTTGCCCCCAATAAGGTGATGACAATTTCCGATGATCTATTCACGGAAGTTATGTTACGAAACAACAAACGTATGTTCTTGTCGTTTCTTTCGATTCTTGCTCTTGCGAACGTGGCAACACTTTCGATCAAAGTGGCTGGAAAAGGTTCGGATTACCTCACTTATCAAAGTATTCTAATCGAATTTCTTTTAGCTACTTCGATACTGATTGTTGGTTTTTTACTTTCTACAAAATTAAAAACCCATTGGTCGTCTAGTTATATTTCCATCACCGGCGTAACTTTATGTTTACTTGTGTTTCAATACGTAATTTACGGAGCCACAGAACTTTCGGCAACGTTTTATATTTCGTTTGTCCTAAGTGTGTTGTGCTTCAATCGAAATGCATCCATATACAATTTTATTCTGATTATAGTTTCTGAAATTGTTTTGTTTTTGTTACGACCAGAACTCATACCTGGTGGTCCGAAAAGTAATATCATCGTAAGGTTTTTGATTTTTGTTTGGGTAGGGATTGGTGCGACAGTTGGGGCAACTGCTACAAGAACTCTTCTTAACTTAGCTGTAGAAAAACAAAAAGAAGCAAAGAAGGCTTTAGACAATATATTGAATGTGGCTAAAACCATTCTTCATACAATTGATGTCATGAAACAGCAGATCAAAAATCAAGATACCATTTCGGATGAATTAAAACAAATTTCTGAACACCAAGCATCCTCTCTTTCGGAAATATCTACTTCCTTAAGAGAGTTATCTTCAAAAGCAGACTCAAATAATAAAATCGCCAAATCCTTGTATAACGAATCAGAAGTATCGATTCAATCTGTAAATGATCTAAAAACAATCAACGAAACTGTCCAAACAGGTACAGGAAGAATTTATAAAAATTTAGATGTGGTTATGGGTTATTCAAATGATACATCAGAACACATCCATCTCTCAATCAATAAGTTCAATATCCTCCAAGAAAAAAGTACAGAAATTTCAGATTTTGTCTCTGTCATCAATGACATAGCTGACAAAGTAAACTTGTTATCTTTAAATGCTGCCATTGAAGCGGCAAGAGCAGGGGAACATGGCCGGGGATTTGCTGTGGTTGCTGAAGAGATTTCAAAGTTAGCAGATGCAACCACAAGGAACTCAAAAGAAATTTCAAAGATCATTCAAGAGAATCTTTCTCTCATTGGTGAGAGTAGTGAACTTATCAACAAGTCCTCTGATCTTATGGGAAAATTGGACACCGCAATTGGAATCATCAAAAATGAAATCACAGGTGTTGGTTCCAAAATTGTGGAAATTGACAAAGCGATTGAGACCATCGACAACCTAAACACCAGGATTTACGAAACCAGTAAAACCATCGAAAACTCTACGAATTTCCAAAAGATCGCAACGGAAGAGTCAACAAAAATCACCGCAAACATTTCGGAATATGCAACCAACATAGTCGAAATTTCCAAACAAATTTCAGAAAGTAGTAAATCCACGGGAGGGATCATTGTTCAGTTGGATTCGATGGCGAAAGGGATGACGAATTAACGATCCATTTGCTAAATTCCTCGCTCTGGAAACCAAACTATGTCGTAAGACTCTATCGTTAGAAAAAGTGAGTGGAAACTCATTTCCTGGTTGACCGATTCTTTTACGTACGTATTGTCCATGGGTTGTGTACGCTCACACGCCTATGAACCGAAATCTTAACCTTGTTCTTTTTTCCTTTGTCGTTTGGTTGATCATTGCCGTTCCGACTTCTCTCTCTGCACAGGAATACGTTCCCAGTGCTGGTTGTGAAAAAGATCCTCCGCCGAAAAATCTTCCCTTTCCTATGGATGAGAGCAAACAACTTTGCAAAAAGGACATAGAGGATAAAAAAGAAAGTTGGTATCCGACAGGTTTGCCGCTGATCAACTCTGATCCCAACGAAGGTATTGGGTATGGGGCTCGTGCTTATATCTACGAGAACGGAAAAAAAACAGACCCGCTTTTTTATTATACACCGTATCGCATGCGTGTGTTTGCTCAATACTTCAATACAAACAAAAATGCCCAATACCACCAAGTAAGTTTGGACATGCCTTTCATTGCAGACACACAATGGAGACTACGAGCTGACTTATTTTTGACCATCACTCCTACTACACTCTACTTTGGTATTGGTGAAGAAAGTATGAAACCTTTATCTTATTTGGATAGAAACCAACAAGATGGAAGGCATATTGTAAACGCAAGTTATATGGATCAGGAAAATAACCTGGCGTATTACCGGCCAGGAACTAGTTCCGATCCCATAAGTTTTGGAGGAAAATCCTATTCAGGATTTCCACAAACTCCAGGTTATGTTGTCACTGATAAAATGTACAACCGTTATGTGATAGAAACTCCAATGGCAACCACAAGTACAGAACGTTCCTTTGTCGGTGGAACAGTCAGGCTTGTGGCGGGTTTGAAATTTTCTAATAATATTGTCAGAACCTATGATGGTAAGTTGGCCCGCGGTGTAGATCCTATCCTCGGTGGTGAACACACGGCAGATGTTCCAAATGCTAAAACAAGACTTACAGAAGATTATGAAAGTAAAAAGATAATAGGGTATAATGGTGGTTATGTGAATGCTCTTCGTGTTGGTCTCGTCTACGACACAAGAGATTTTGAACCCGATCCAAACTCAGGAATTTTTGCGGAAGCAACTTATGAAAAACATACAAAGTCCATTGGGTCAGATTACGATTATCAAAAATACTTTGCTCAAACAAAACTATTTTGGAGTCCGTTCCCAAAGGTATTCGATAAGTTAGTCATCGCCAATCGATTTGGCTTGGGTGTGACAGATGGGGAAGCACCATTTTATGAATATAGAAATATGTGGGGAACAGAAGGTCTTGTTGGGGGACTAGGAGGCCTTCGAACCATTCGAGGTTTCAAACAGGATCGATTTGTGGGTCGTGCTATGGGTTGGGGGAACACAGAAGTTCGTTGGAAATTTGCAGAAGCTAAATTTGGGTCTGAGTTTTTTGCCTTCAACTTAGTTCCTTTTTTCGATTACGGTCGTGTATGGGACGACGAACATAAATTAGGTTGGAAAGGTTATGCGTATTCTCGAGGTATTGGTTTACGTATTGCCTGGAACCAAGCAACCATCATCATGATCGATTATGCAAAATCTAGAGAAGACGAACAACTTTTTGTGAATTTTAGCCACGTATTTTAAAACGTTTAGTTCTTTCCTTCTGATGGTTTTTATTTTGATTCAAATATCGTTTTTAAATATTCCTCGGGGCTTAGTCCAATTGTATTTTTAAAATCCTTTATAAAATGTGCCTGGTCATAATATCCCAGTTCGAGGGCCATCTCTGCATAAGGAATTGTTTTTTCCTTCTCCATTCGTTCTGCTACTTCTTGAATTCGAAATCGTTGGATCACCCATTTGGGACTGACTCCTACATACTCTCGAAACAGTCTTTGTAAACTACGAAGGTTGATAGAAAATAGTTTTGAAATTTGATCCACTGATTGGATAGTTCTATCTTCTTTCATTTTATCGATCATGGTATTGATTAAAGGAATTTTAGGATCACGTTCTGGAAGGATTTTTTCTAACCAAGTTTCAATGATATTGATTCTACTCTCTTCATCTTCTTTCTGAAAGATTGTTTTTTCGAGCGAAAGAATATTTTCTTTTGTAAATTCGGAAATAGGAATCGTTTTGTCTGTGAGGATAGATATATTTTTTTGAAAGAAGGGATAAAAACCCCCAGGCCGGAATTTGATTCCAAACACAGAACCTTTACCTTCCAAAAGAGTAGAAAACCTACCCTTGGTGACTCCAAAAATTTTGGAATTTCCTTTTTCAAAGACAATGTGTACGCTTGGATAAGGAAGAGTTTCTGCAAGATAAGGTTCTTTACCTGTCAAATCCCAACTAACAGTCCAATAGTGTTCAATAAAATAATCTAGTTTTGTATTGGCAAAAAAACGGTTGTGTTCTGTCGTCAAATTGGCTTTGGTTTGGCGTAAAACTCCTCTTGTTGGTATTCCTTTTTCTTTCGCCATACCACTTATTTATAGTTTTGTCGTGTTTTTACAATCCAAAACTTTGAATCTCTGGTAACTTAAATCCAGAGGTTACCAATGAATACGACAAATCAAATGAATCATAATCTAAGTTTAAATCTTACAAAAACCATTCGATCTAATCCAGAACGTGTTTGGGAAATTCTTACAACACCCAAATATATCAAAGAGTATTTATACGGATCCGATGCCATTTCTGAATGGAAGGAGGGATCTTCCCTGGTTTTTCAAGGAGTTTGGGAAGGAACACCATACAATGAAAAAGGAACGATACTTTCCTTCCAACCACCCCATACATTTACGTATTCCTATTTTAGTGCTTTTTTTGCTTTGCCTGACAGACCGGAAAACTATTCCATCATTGAAAACAAGCTAACATTTGCAGACGGACTTGTAACCATCCACTTAACCCAAACTGGATTTACCGCAGAGGACAGACGGGACCATTCTATTGAGAGTTGGAACCAATGTTTGGATATCGTAAAAGGGATTGCAGAGAACTTAAATTAGCATCTAGGTGATACAGAAAATGAATTGCAACTGAAATGGGAAGTAGTTAAATTTTCCCGACATGGACTCCAATCAAATCATTATTCAATCCACGATCAGCGCTGACACTAAAAAAGTATGGGACTACTATACCAATCCTATACACATCATCCATTGGAACTTTGCCTCTGACGATTGGCAATGTCCCTGGGCCAAAAATGATTTGCGAGTCGGAGGTAAATACAGTGCAAGAATGGAAGCCAAGGATGGAAGTTTTGGTTTTGAGTTTGAAGCAATCTATGACAGCATTATAGATCAAAAGTCATTTACCTATACAATGGAAGATGGCAGGAAAGCCTCTGTTGACTTAGAACCTTCGGGTAACAAAACACAGGTGACTGTAAGTTTTGATGCGGAGAAAGAAAATCCGGTGGAGATGCAAAGGGGAGGGTGGCAAGCCATATTGGATAACTTTAAAAAGTATGTGGAAACCAACTGAAAATCCCTATGGACGGCAGTTTGGGGGTCGGAATCGCCGAGGCGATCCAACTTTATATTGAAAAATAAATCCGTTTCTTATCGAAGTAGATTTGGTTTTATAACTTTTTCTAATGTTTTTTCTCGTCTTTAAGATTGTATGTCTGCCTGGAATGCATTGATCAAAAATTTCGTGCGAGAATTTGCCCTCCAGATTTTTGTATTCTTTCTTTATCTCATTGTAGGCAAACTGAGTCTTAACCTTTCCTCCATCGATGGATATAGTACTCCCGTCTGGCCCCCAGCGGGCATTGCTTTGGGATTTGTTTTAATCTTTGGCAATCGTGTTTGGCCGGCACTGTTTTTTGGTGCTTACTTTACCAACACAACCTATCTCCCCACTTCAGAAACATGGATTCAGTTTTTATTTTCCAATCCACAAAATATCACAATCTCTCTTGGGAATTCGACCTCTGCGATATTGGGATCCTATCTTTTAAAAAAGTATTCAAGCCCTAATTTGAATATTTTCCAAGCAAACGAGATCTTAATCTTTTTTATTTTAGCAGGTCCAATTACTGCAATTTTCTCTTCTGTCATCGGAAGTTTGTCTTTGTTTTATTTTAACATTATCTACTTCGAATTTCTTTTTCAAACATGGATTACTTGGTGGATGGGTGATTCTATCGGAATTATCATTTTTACTCCACTGCTTATATTAATCTGGAAATGGTATCGGGGTGAGGAAAAACTTTTAAGATTAATAATTTTTGCTTCTGCAACAATGAGTACTTTTGTTTTTACGTTATCTATTTTTTTCTTAACTAGAAATTGGGAAAAAGAATTTATTCAATATAGAATCAAATCAGATGGGCAAATTACCTCCACTGGAATCGAGAATCGAATACTGGAAAACTTAAGAGTTGTAAAAGGACTTGGTTCGTTTATATCGTTAACTGAAAAATTAAATCGTAGATACTTTGATGCGTTTTCAAAAGGGATTATGGAAGATTCGGATTGTGTAACTGCATTATCTTGGAATCCTTTGATTCGCCATTCATTACGTTCCGTAGCGGAAGCCAAGTTACGAACAGATTACCCCGGTTCGATTGGTATCTCTGTGCAGAAGGATAAAAAATTACAACCTTCACCTAAATATGAAGAGTATGTTTATATTAAATATATTTACCCATATATTGAAAATAAACAAGCAATCGGATTCAATTTACTTTCAGATTCAACGAGGATGGAAGCACTTTTCCGTGCAACAGAAAGACAAGGAATCGATATGACCGGTAAAATTAGCCTTGTACAAAGTTTGGATAACAATTTGGGTTTTTTGGTTTTATATCCTGTCACGAGATGGAACGGAGAATTTGGATTTGCCACAGCTGTGATTCGAATTGCGGCGATTATTGAAAAAGCACTTATCGGAAATGATCAAAATCATTTATGTATAAAAATTGAGGAAGTGAATACTTCATCTAACATAGGTATATTTTCAAAGGAATGTTCCCATGCGGAGGAAAAGATTTTTTCTGATTTTTATTATGAACGTCAAATGACGATTGGCTCGCATATATTAAATATAAAAACAACTGCGACTAAAGAATATTTCCAAATGAATCTAACGAATGCATCCCGTTTTTTGTTAATCATTTCTTCGCTTTTAACAGGACTACTCGGTATATTACTTCTTATCATAATGGGTAAAGAGAAGAGTATTCAGGATATAGTAGAAAAAAGAACTTTTGAACTTGAAAAAGCCAATCGAGTTAAGTCGGAATTTTTGGCTAATATGAGTCACGAAATCCGCACACCTATGAATGGAGTTCTTGGTATGTTAACCTTGTTAGAACAAACCAATATTGATGCTGAACAAAAGGATTACATTGAAAATGCGGAAAAATCCGTGTTATCTCTTTTGACAATCATCAATGACATATTGGATGTTTCTAAATTAGAAAATAAAAAATTAGAAATTGTTCCAAAGCCAACTAATTTAAATAAATTATGTAAAGATGTAACTCAGCTCTTTTTGGCTGATTTAAAGAAAAAGAATTTAGAGCTTCATGTGAATATAACAGGTTTGGATACAAACCTATATGTTTTAGTAGATGAAAACCGCCTTCGCCAAATATTGATTAATCTAATCGCAAATGCACTAAAATTTACAAATGTTGGATCGGTGTATTTTGATGTGAATTTAAGTGACGATCGAAACTATATTGTTTTTACAGTTAAGGACACTGGCATTGGAATTTCAGAAGAAAACATTTCTAAATTATTTAATCGATTTGTTCAGCTGGAAGACTCGCGCACAAAAAAATTCGAAGGTTCTGGCCTCGGTCTCTATATTTCAAAACAACTTATCGGCTTAATGGGTGGTGAAATAAAAGTTCAAAGTATCCTAAATGAAGGTTCTACGTTTCAATTTACCCTTCCATTTCAGGAAACAGACCAAAGGGAAGTTCCTTTAGGTAACATGAATTCAAAGTTAATTGGTAATAATAAAAATTTTCATATCTTAATTGCAGAAGACAATTTATTGAACCAAAAATTTATTTTAAAGATATTTCAAAAAGAAAAAATTAAGGTAAGCGTTGCCTCCAACGGCCTTGAAGTGATTCAGTTATTAGATAAATCATTAATTCATCTGGAAGATCGATTTGATATAATCCTGATGGACATTCAGATGCCTGTGTTAGATGGACTGGAAGCGACAAAACTCATTCGAAAGCGCAATGATTCGTATCGTGATATTCCAATTATTGCAATCACAGCAAATAGTATGGATTCTCAACTGAAGGAATATTTGGAAAATGGAATGAATGGTTATGTAAAAAAGCCTATCATACTTTCAGAACTCCTCTCCACTATCTATCAAAATTTGAGCTAACTAACTTTGTTTTGCAAAAACCTTTGTCTAATGCGCCGGTTATATTCCTCTTTCTACTAAATATGCCAACAGAGAGATGAAAAGGCAGAGAGGAGAATAAAGGATTGTATCCCAATAAGCAAATTCCTTGTTTTTAATCCGTTTAGTGAAACCAACATAGTTAAAATCTCCTATGGCACGAATCCCAAAAATCACGATGGTAAACCAACATCCAATTTGATAAACTTTGGAATCAAATAACAAAGGTACAAAACCTGTGAACGAAAAGTAGAAACCAGAAAGAAAACTGAGAGCCAGTCCAACTAAAAAACTCTCGATCCTTTTAGGATAAAATAGAAAACTCCCATCTTTTTTTCGTGGGAGTGCGGATTCAAATCCCCAAAGAATATTGAGGGACCAAAGAAAATGCAAAATAGCGAGAATGAAAAATATAAAAACCAAAGTTAGTGTGTAAAATTGATACATAAAGGAAATCTTTAGAAATTGGAATCAAAATGAATACTCATTATTTAAAATATATCGTTTGTCATTGTTAGGTTAGAGTTTCAGTCCTCTGGGCATTTTTTGATTTTTCTTTCGTTTTATTCCATTGACAAAATATGTCTCTTTGGATTTGTTTAGATTCTATTCCGGGAGGAATGAGGTGTAACTCCTCAACTGACGGCGCAACCGTAAATTCTTATCCAATCTAGGTAAGAAAAGTCGGATCTTCCCACAGATGAATCGCCCGTAAACGATCATCCGTACCGAAAATTTTTTCAGGGCCCCGGACTATTGCTACCGGGATACCCACACCTTTTCAAAAGTTAAGATGTTGTGTCCCGACTAACGGAGATTTAGTCATGGATTATCAATCAGAAGTATTACTCAAAGAAAACAAGGATCGTTTTGTGATCCTTCCCATAAAGTATCCTAACATCTGGGAAATGTATAAGAAACAACAGGCATCCTTTTGGACAGCGGAAGAAATTGATTTAAGTAGTGATTTGGATGATTGGAATTCACTCACAGACAAAGAACGATTTTTTTTAAGTAATATTTTAGCGTTTTTTGCTGCCAGTGATGGGATTGTGAATGAAAACTTGGCAGTCAATTTCATGAGAGAAGTGCAGCTTCCTGAAGTTAGGTGCTTTTATGGATTCCAAATTATGATGGAAAACATACACTCAGAAACTTATTCTCTTTTGATTGATACCTACATCAAAGATCCAAAGGAAAAAAACAGATTATTTCATTCCATAGAAACAATTCCTGCCGTACAAAAAAAATCCGAATGGGCATTACGTTGGATCGGTGAAGGAAATTTTGCAGAACGTCTACTTGCCTTTGCGGCTGTGGAAGGGATTTTTTTTAGCGGAAGTTTTTGTGCCATATTTTGGATGAAAAAAAGGGGCCTTCTTCCTGGTCTTAGTTTTTCCAATGAACTCATCAGTCGTGACGAAGCCTTACATTGTGAATTTGCTTGTATCCTCTTTAAAATGATCCAAAACAAACCTAGTGCCGAACGTGTGTATGAAATTTTCACTGATGCTGTAAATATCGAGAAAGAATTTATCACCGAATCTTTGTCAGTGGATCTTATCGGTATGAATGCAAAACTGATGCAACAATACATTGAATTTGTCGCTGACCGTTGGCTTATAGAACTTGGTTTTGAGAAACTCTATTATTCCTCCAATCCATTTGATTTTATGGAAATGATTTCTTTACAAGGAAAAACAAACTTCTTTGAGAAACGGGTGGGTGACTACCAGAAGGCTGGTGTTCTCAATTCGGAACAAAGTTTTACTTTTTCTCTCAATGAAGATTTTTAAATTCTAAAAAGGTAATTATATGTTTGTACTCAAAAGAAACGGAAAACAAGAATCGGTTAAGTTTGATAAAGTCACAGCTCGGATTGAAAAATTATCCTATGGCCTCAGTCGTTTGGTAAGTCCTATCGATGTGGCAAAAAAAGTAATCGAAGGCATTTATGACGGGGTGAGCACTTCTGAATTAGATAATTTGGCTTCAGAAATTGCCGCATCACTTACCACCAAACATCCAGACTATGCACTCCTTGCAAGTCGTATTGCTGTGAGTAATCTCCATAAAAATACTACAAAATCTTTTTCAGAAACGATGGAACGTTTGTATTCTTATAACGACTCAAAAACAGGGAAATGGATGCCTCTCATTGCGGAGGATGTTTGGGAGATCGTAAAAAAACATTCTGAATTATTGGATAGTTCGATTATTTACGACAGAGATTTTGGGTTTGATTATTTTGGATTTAGGACTTTAGAAAAATCTTATTTATTGAAGTTGGATGGGAAAATCGTAGAACGCCCGCAACACATGTACATGCGTGTGGCGATAGGAATCCACAAAGATCGCATTGATGAAGTCATCAAAACATACAATTTAATGAGCGAACGTTGGTTTACTCATGCAACTCCCACACTCTTTAATGCAGGCACTCCGAAACCACAAATGAGTAGTTGTTTTCTCTTAACCATGAAAGACGACAGCATTGATGGAATTTACGACACATTAAAACAAACGGCAAAAATTTCGCAAAGTGCTGGTGGAATCGGACTTTCCATTCATAATATTCGGGCCACAGGTTCTTATATTGGTGGAACCAATGGAACCAGTAATGGAATCATTCCCATGTTACGAGTGTTCAATGATACCGCACGTTACGTGGATCAAGGTGGTGGGAAACGGAAAGGTGCCTTTGCCATTTATTTAGAACCATGGCATGCCGATATATTCCCTTTTTTAGATCTAAAGAAAAATCATGGCAAAGAAGAAATGCGAGCTCGTGATTTATTCTACGCACTTTGGATCTCCGACTTATTTATGAAACGAGTGGAAGATGGTGGTGATTGGAGTTTATTTTGTCCCCATGAAGCTCCTGGTCTCTCTGATGTGTATGGCGATGATTTTGTCAAACTGTATGAAAAGTATGAAAGAGAAGGTCTCGCTCGTAACAAAGTCAAAGCCCAAGACCTTTGGTTTGCCATTGTAGAATCGCAGATAGAAACGGGAACTCCGTATTTGTTGTACAAAGATGCGGCCAATAACAAAAGTAATCAGAAAAATTTAGGAACCATCAAAAGTAGTAACCTTTGTACTGAAATTTTAGAATTTACTAGTCCCGACGAAGTGGCCGTTTGTAATTTGGCCTCAGTCGCCTTGCCAAAGTTTGTTTCCAATGGAAAATTTTTATTTGAAACATTGTATGAGATTGTTTACCAGATGACTCTCAATCTAAACCGAATCATTGATGAAAATTATTATCCAGTTCCTGAAGCACAAAATTCAAATTTAAAACACCGTCCCATTGGCATTGGTGTGCAAGGGCTTGCTGATGTTTTTATTCTATTACGAATGCCTTACGAAAGTGATGCCGCAAAACAACTCAACATCGAAATTTTTGAAACCATCTATTTTGCCGCAATGACCGCCAGTAAAGACATTGCAAAAGTTGATGGCCCTTATCCTAGTTTTGTCGGATCTCCTCTATCGAAGGGAATTTTCCAATTTGATTTTTGGAACGTAAAACCTACAGGACGTTGGGACTTCGAAACACTTCGTAAAGAAGTGATCCAATATGGTGCAAGAAATTCTCTCCTTGTGGCTCCCATGCCCACAGCTTCCACCTCACAGATTCTCGGAAACAACGAATGTTTTGAACCTTATACTTCCAATATTTATTCAAGACGAGTTCTGAGTGGAGAATTTATCATTGTCAATAAACATTTGTTAAATGATTTGATTGAACTCGGACTCTGGAATTCTGAAATGAAAAATCAAATCATCGCAGCGGGTGGTAGCATCCAATCCATCGTTTCCATACCTGATTCTATCAAAGAAATATACAAAACAGTTTGGGAAATGAAACAAAGATCGCTCATTGATATGGCACGGGACCGTGGTGCATTTATCTGCCAATCTCAGTCTTTAAACTTATTTGTCGAAAGTCCTACAGTTTCCAAATTATCCTCTATGCATTTTTATGCATGGAAACAAGGTTTAAAAACAGGTATGTATTATCTGCGAACCAAAGCTGCGACTCAAGCCATTCAATTCACCGTGGAAAAATCCCAGGACAAAATTATGAAGGATAACGGAGCTGCTTTGTCGGAGCAAGTTAACCAAGCAAAGCCGGAATCTGAATTTGTCGGAGAATCCTGTTCCATGGAAGACGGATGTTTGGTTTGTGGAAGTTGATCGAACCCACAGATTTGCCATTTTTGTAAAAACTTTGGGCGCCTCGAATTTCATCTAGTAACCCAGTCGTTTTCAGAAACGACCGGGCTTTCCGTTACAATCTCCGCTTCGCTTCGATTTTCACTGCAATCCCTGGCGCTAAAAGGGTTCAAAACAAAGAGTTTTTTACGAACGGTTCTATTTTTTTGGAATGACATTTTACCCAATTCGCTTTACTTATGTTTGTTGGTTTCTATGGAAACATTATTACTAAATCAAATTAGAAGAACAGGTTTCTCACAATTTCTGAGATCCTTGTATTTGATTGGATGTTTGTTTTCCTTTAATGCTTGTCTACTCAATCCTATCGTTCGAGATTTACTTTGTCCCGGAAAGGACCCTTCCTCCCAATCTTTGTTTTATCTCTGGGCCCTACTTGCCAATTCCAATTCTATGGTCGAACTAAGCCAAAGTTGGGCTGGCATCTATAAAGGGGACAGTTTGCAACTCAAAGCACAGTACTATTCGTACGGTTCCAAAACAGATTCTACTTTCCAGTGGTCTAGTAGCAACAATTCTGTGGCTACAGTCGATGCCAATGGTTTGGTCCAGAGTATTGGCAATGGAAAGGTTTGGATCACTGCTACCGCAGCCGATGGGAAGGCCGGTGCAAGCTCTGATATCACTGTATATACGGGTTATGTTTATACGAGTTTGGATATAAATCATTCTGTCGGTCATTTGACTATGGATCAATCTACTGGATTATTGACCTTCAATTCTAGTGTTCAAGTTGGTACTTTTACTCCAACGGGAATTGGCGTAGATCCCGCCGGTAAGTTTTTATTCACAGGTGATTTTGACGGTAGTAGTATTTCCCAATTTCTAATCAATCAGACTACGGGTGCTTTGTCTCTCAATACTCCTGCCACTGCACCCGCTGGGTTAAGCCCACGAAACTTAGTCATTACTCCGGACGGTAAGTATTTGTATTTAGCTTCTGAAGGAACTTCGGCCATTCGGGCTTACGCCATCAATGCCGACGGTACACTTACCTTTCTTGTCTCCTATCCAACTAACATCGGAAGCTCACAAATTCAAATTTCTCGAAATGGGAATTTTATTTTCTATATGGGAACATTGGTAACAGAAATTAGTTCGTATCGGATCAACTATGCAGATGGAAGTTTAACTCAAGCAGGAGTCAGTCCAACATTTTCCAGTGATGGTTCCGGTCATGTATCTACCCATCCGAATGGCGCCTATATATATGTTGGATCTATTCCTGCCGTAACCGTTTTAAGTTTTGATGGAGAAACAGGTAATATGAGTAATATGAGATCTGTTAACCACGCTATGAGTATTAATAGTACGGCCATTCATCCCAGTGGTCTCTTCTATTATTTAATACATATTAATGAAGGCATTATTTCTTGTTATGCGGTTGAACCAAAAACCGGAAATATTACTTACTCATCTAATGTGACAGGTTATATATCAAGTAATTTAAGATTTATGATTATCGATCCTACTGGTAGATTTGCTTATGTTGCAGATATAAATAATTCAAATTTGATACAATTTAGTATCAACCAAACCACCGGTGCACTAACATTTATTGGAAATGTCTCTCCAGGCGGGAATCCATGGAATTTGATTTTTTTGTAATGGATAGTTCGATTATAGGGATTGATCAGAATAGCTTGGATAGGGAATGCCCTTTAAACGAGATTTTCATAAACACCGATTATTTCTTCTTGAGCATTTAAATTAGTCATTTTGTAAAATGGCACAAGAAATCTTATTATTTTGATATTATATGGTAAATCCCTAATATTATATTTTCTGTTATAGGTAGAATCAAATTTTTAACGCAACACCGATAATCTAATGAATAAGGTGTTAATAAATGAATCATTATACAAGAATTAATTTGAAAGAAAGGGAAGTAATTGCTGAGATGCGATTTAAAGAGGAAAGTATTAGAAGTATAGCTAAGATACTGAATCGAAGTCCTTCAAGCATTTCCAGAGAATTATCTAAAGGTTATTCAAGAAATTCTTTCATTAATTATTCAGTATCAAATGCTCAAATCATTTCACAGAAGAATGAAAGTTCCAGAAATTCTGGTAAAATAAAGTTGCAAAAACATCCAAATTTACGAAAATTTATAAAATCTAAATTAGAACTTAAATGGTCACCAGAGCAAATAGAGATGTCTTTAAAAGAAAATCTGCCAAGCGGAATTACAGAATCAGTTTCCCATCAAACTATTTATACTTATATCTATCTTTTACCGAGAGGCGAACTAAAAAAGGAATTGCAAAGCTATCTACGCCGAAAGATGAAACCCTACAAAAAGTCGAAAAATAACTGATAATAGAGGTAAAATACCAGACATGATAAGCATTGAAGAACG
>NZ_AOGY02000013.1:0-57500 GCF_000332455.1 Leptospira vanthielii serovar Holland str. Waz Holland = ATCC 700522
ACTTATGATCAAGGTAAAGAAATGAGTAACCATAAGCTATTTACAAAAGATACTCAAATGAAAGTATATTTTTGTCATCCGGGAAGTCCTTGGGAAAGGGGGACTTGTGAAAATACGAATATGCTAATAAGAGATTTCTTTCCTAAAAAAACTGACTTTAATGATATATCAAGAAAAGAACTGAAAAGAGTCCAAAAGCTTTTAAATGAGCGTCCAAGAAAAACGCTTGGCTGGAAAACTCCCGCGGAAAAAATAAAGGAAGTGTTGCGTTAAACTTTAGAATCTATCGTTTATAACCACCACAAAGAAAAGGAATCGAACCCACCAAAGAGTGGATCAGGAACTGGCCTTGAGTATGTAAAGCTCCGTTTGGAGGAGTCGTATTCAGGGAAGTGGTCATTAACTCATGGAAAATCAAAAAAAGGATACAGAGTTTTGATTCTGATTCAAAAAAATTAAAATGAAAATATTGATTTTAGAAGACGAACCTGTACACGCCAAATACTTAACGAAGTTATTAAATACCATTTCAGGTGTTTCCATAGATGAAATTAAACATGTTTCATCTATGGATGAAGCAAACATACACTTAAAACAATCATCAATAGATGTTTTCTTCTTAGATCTAAATATTTTTGGATCTGACGGATTCGAGATTTTAGACCAATTTCCAACAACAACGGTAAACACTATTGTTGTTTCAGCCAATACAGACAATGCCATTCGTGCCTTTGAATACGGCGTCATCGACTTTCTCGCAAAACCTGTGTCAGAAGATAGATTGAGGTTGGCTTTGGAAAGGCGCTCCCTTTTCGCAAGCACCTACCAGAAAGGAAGCGAAAACCAAAACAACACAAAATCACGTTTATTACAAGTGGACCTAGATCGGCTACAAAATCGTCTATCCCATCTTATGGAAGTAGAGAAAATTTATCTTAACGAAGATCTTTCCCTCGAAGTTCTTGCCGAAGAACTAGAGTTACACCCAAGACAACTTTCCGAATTTTTGAATGGAAAAAAACAAACTAACTTTAATTCTTTTTTACATAGTTACCGGATCAAAGAAGCAAAAGACCTTTTGATCAAATACCCAGAAAAGAATGTAAGCGACATAGGTTTTGAAGTAGGTTATAAATCACTTTCCAGTTTTTATGATGCCTTTAAAAAAGAACTAAAAATCACAACTTCCGAATTCAGACAAAAAGCATCCATACTTAGTCAATAAAACACGTTATTCCCGACTTATATTTGTAGCAAATTTCCTTTATTGGTTTGTCTAGCAAATCGATGACTATACCGTTCAGAAAAAAATATCCCCTTTTCGTCCTGATTCCCGTCCCAGGACGACACCAAATCCAAAACGAATTAGAATATTAAAGATTCACAATGGGATTCATCCATTTGGTTTAGGAGATTCTTTGGTGTTTAAAAAAATGATAGCAGGTTTTGGTTGGTTCAGCGTTCAAAAAAATAAATCCATGGAAGGTCATTTTCCTTTAATCTATTTCTTTTTTTTCCTTTCGTTATTATTTATCAATTGTATAAAAGACGATAAAAAACCAGACAGATCAAATACCTTAGGACTATTGGGCATTGCAGCCGGAACTCAAACATCCACAGGCTCCGATGATGATCAAGTGTTACCACCCATTCCGCCGATTGTGGGGCCACCTGCGGGGCCAGGCGGACCATTAAATCCTCCAATTTTAAATGATATCCAGGCCCAGGTTATTAATGCACCGAATGAAGATGACCCCTTTAAAAAATTGGGGAAAGTTTTTATTGATAATATTACTTTTCAGCTACCTGTTCATAGCCAAACAACGATTACATCATACGTTGGGAGACGTAACATGAAAATTGATAATGACGGTAATGTTTCCAATGCTCTACATTACTCAACTAAAACTCCATCTAATGCAATCAATGGCGTAATTCAATTTTCTTTTCTTATTAATTCTGATCTGAAACTAAAAATAATCCTTTTAGCAAGAAATGAGTTTGGCTCTTCATTTAAAGAAGTTACATTCTCTCACAATAGAAGCTGCAGTAATGCTAATTTGTTTCCAACTACAATTGGTGATTGTGAAGATCACTGCATTAAAGCACTTACTAATGAAGATGGAAAAATGGAATTCCAATCAAAATACAAACATGACAACTTGGATTTTCTTAATATGGATATCATAGGAATTGATCCGCTGGATGAGCATGATCTTACTTATTATCGATATTTTTTCTATAATGGCAATGCGCCATTGCCACTTGGATCAACATCGGTATCGACAAAAATTCGAGAGTTTGGTGAGAACTATACTTGTATGCTATTGAGTAGTGAAGTAATAGAAGAAAAAAACAATATACTGAACCATCGACATTTAGAGGGGTTAATAAGAATAGAATAAGAATAAAAAAATTATATATTGTGATTTGTTAAACACAAATCACAATTCCCACACCCATCAAATGCAGAATCAAAATATCCATGAATGAATTTTCTTCGACAATCAGTTACCTTTGTATACATCATTGTTTGGTACAATCTTTTTTGAGAGTCTTTCTTTTTTTCTAATAATTCAGATTCAGAAAAAAATGAATCTGACCAAGGGGATTCTATTTGTAATGTCCCCCTTTCGAGTTCTCCTGAGATCAGCCCCTTACTTGCCAATAAATTGAGTGCGGTTTGAATTCGATGATCCCCTTTGTTTTTATAAGTCATAAAGGATTGTAAAGTTCCGTAATCCAATCCAGACAATTCGTTTTCTTTTAACAAAAGAAATCCAAAAAGTTTTTTCAAATACAATCCATCTGGATTTTGCCATTCAATGAATTCCATTTGAACAGAGAGATCTTCTTGGCAATAATAAAGTTTACAAAACGATGGATCTCCATCCCTTCCCGCACGACCAATTTCTTGATAATAGGATTCGATACTTCCTGGGATTTGAGCATGATAAATATTGCGAATATTAGGTTTATCGATACCCATTCCAAATGCATTCGTTGCGAGAAGAATTCTATCCTCTGATTTAAGAAACATGGTTTGTACTTTATTTCTTTGTTCTGGAGATAGTTTGCCATGATAAACTAAATGTTTTCTCCGTTTTGTATCCATCCAATGACTGAACTTCTCCAAATCCTGAATCAAACTAAAATAGATAATGCTTGGTCCATTCGAATTTTCCAAATCTTCAAAAATTGCTTTGTATTTTGATTCTGTATCAAAACAATCCACAACAGATAACTTTAAGTTGGGCCGAAAAAGACCATCATCAAAGATTCGTAATTTTTCCTTTGGGATTCCCAATTGTGAAACGATATCTTCCTGCACTCGATTTGAGGCTGTGGCAGTCAGGGCAATTGTAGTTGGATACCCTAACACCTCTCGAAACCAAGATATTTTTGTGTAATCTGGCCGGAAGTCATGACCCCATTGGCTAATGCAATGAGCTTCATCAATGGCAAGAAGAGAAATTTTTTGTGTGCTCAATGCATCCAAAAATTCTTTTTTTTGAAACCTTTCTGGTGAAACATATACAATTTTATAATCACCCGATCTTAGTTTGGAATAACGCTCCAATCGTTCTGATTTTCCCAAACTAGAGTTGATAAACTCAGCAGAAACACCTTTTCTTTGTAATGCGGTAACTTGATCCTTCATCAGTGCGATGAGTGGAGAAATGACAATACAAACCCCTGGCATAGTGACGGCAGGAATCTGGTAACATAAAGATTTCCCCATACCCGTCGGCATAAGGACAAGAGCGTTCCCTCCAACTAAGATATGTTTTATTATTGTTTCCTGTTTCCCACGGAAATCGGAGATACCAAAAATATTTTTAATACTCTCAAAATCCAAAAAAACCACCGAAGTTGGGGCCAAATTCAACTAAACCGAGAGTTTGTTTCTTATTATCTATCAAAGTATTTATTTTGTAATTTTTAATCGAACAACGTCCATAACTTCCTCCAAAATAGAAGGATCGTCAATAGTTGATGGAATCGAATAAGTTTCCCCATCAATCATCTTTCTCATTGTTTTACGAAGGATTTTACCTGAGCGAGTTTTTGGTAGTCTTTTTACAAATACCACAATCTTTAAGGAAGCAATGGCTCCAATCTTTTCTCGGATTCGATGAGTCAAATCTGATTCGATAGATTTTTGGTCAACGGTGATTCCGTCCTTACAAACAACTATGGCTATCGGAACTTGTCCTTTTATTTCATCTGCAATACCAATCACTGCGGACTCAGCAATGGAAGGATTTTCAGCGACAATTTCTTCCATCTCTCCCGTCGAAAGTCTATGACCCGCAACATTGATTACGTCATCAATACGGCCCAAAATAAAAAGATAACCATCTTCATCAAAAAAACCACCATCACCAGTTAGATAATAACCAGGGTAGTGCGAAAGGTAGGAGGATTCAAAATTGGAATGGTCATTCCAAAGTGTTGGCAAACAACCAGGTGGTAAAGGAAGTTTAATTACAATATTCCCCTTTTCTCCTTGTTTTAACTCATGTCCTTCTTCATCAAGAATCCGAACATCAAATCCTTTTACTGGCTTTGTCGCCGAACCAGCTTTAGTTGGAATAGGATACGCACCCATCATGTTGGCAGCAATTGCCCAACCAGTTTCGGTTTGCCACCAATGATCCACCACAGGAACTTTTAGTAGTTCACAAGCCCAATCATAAGTAACGGGATCTGTTCTTTCCCCTGCTAAAAACAAATAACGAAGTGAAAATATATTATATTTCGATAATTCCTTGCCATCTGGATCTTCTTTTCGAATGGCACGAAAAGCTGTAGGTGCACAAAACAATGTTTTCACATTATATTCTTCAATGATTCGATAAAAAGCTCCCGCATCGGGTGTCCTTACCGGTTTTCCCTCGTATAACACTGTGGTGCAACCGTAAATTAAGGGAGCATATACAATATAGGAATGCCCCACAACCCAACCTACATCAGACGCAGCAAAAAAAACATCCCCAGGTTTCATATCATAAATAGCTTCCATTGAATAGTGCATCGCAACCGCATGACCACCGTTATCACGCACTACTCCCTTTGGTTTTCCTGTAGTTCCAGATGTATAAAGAATATACAAAGGGTCTGCGGCAGAGACAGGAACCGACTTCTTTTGACCTGCGGTTTCCATCAACTCATCCCAATCAAAATCCCTTCCCGTATGCATAATTACTTCTAAATTAGGTCTGGATTTAAGTATTACAAATTCTGGTTTATGAGAGGATAAATGCATCGCCTCATCTAACAATGGTTTATAAGGTATAATTTTAGATACTTCGACACCATAAGAGGATGTGATGACAATTTTTGGTCTACAGTCATCTAACCTAACAGCAAGTTCATGAGGAGCAAATCCACCAAAAACAACTGAATGTATCGCCCCAACCCTTGCACATGCTAACATAGAAATGAGTGCTTCAGGGATCATGGGCATATATATCACCACTGTGTCGCCCTTCTTCACCCCAAAAGAGTCCAAAACGAAAGCCATTTTTTCTACTGATTCTAAAAGTTTTCGGTAGGATAGTTTGGTTTTAGATTTTGTAACGGGAGAATCGTAAATGATGGCAATCTCTTCACCTTTGCCTGATTCTACATGATGGTCCAAAGCTAAATAAGAAGTATTTAATATTCCATCAGGAAACCAATGATTGAGTCCATCTTCACTAAGCCCATAAGCCTTCGTTGGCTTCTTTTGCCAAGGAATCCGATCAACTAGAGACATCCAAAATTTCATTAAGTCTTCGCGGTGAACCAATTGTTCCATTCTATCACATCCTAATTGTTTATAAGATGGAAATTCCTCAAAAATCCCAACTACAAAATTTAACAAACCAATCAAAAACTAACAAGAAGAACATCCAACACTGCGTCACAGAAAAGAACACTGAACATTGATTAGGATTCCAATTTTATGAATCCTAGTTAAAATAATAACTCTATACTTCCCAAGTTTTTTTTCCTCAGAAATTTAGAATCAATCCAAACTTTTCTTGTTTTTAGCTTGGCTTCTCTAATATACTTTCTAATTTTTGGGGACAAGGATCCATGAAACCAATTTTCACTTTTTTACTTTTTGTTATTCCCTTATTCGCAAAAACAAACCTACCCATTTCTTTTGAAGAAAATGGTCTCTATGGTTTTAAAAATAAATCAGGCAAAGTAATTATCAAAGCCCAATACCAACAAACAATGGATTTCACAAAGGAACAGGTAAGTTTTGTTGTTTCAGAAAACAAATGGATTTGTATTGATACAAAAAACAATATTTTACTGGAAACTTTTGTCTATGACAACGGACCCGATTATTATTCAGAAAACCTCGCTCGATTTGTTGAAAATAAAAAAATTGGATTTTTTGATTCCTATTGTAAAAAACAAATCCCTGCCAAATACGATTTTGGTTTTCCTTTCGAAAATGGTTATTCTATCGTATGTAATGGATGCGAATCTAAGTTAGATGGCGAACATACGAAGATTGTCGGTGGAAAGTTTGGTGTCATCAACCGGAAGGGAAAAATGGTATTACCGATAGAGTATGACTCTATCAATGCAATTGATGCCAAAAAGAAAGTGGCAAATGTAATGAAAGATCAAAAGAAAATAACAGTAAACTTACAATAAAAAAACATTACCAACAAAAATCATCACAAACCTTTGAGTGGATACTCCGAGCCGATCTACCTAGTATAGAATGACTGTAATGGAATTGGATTATAGGACTTTTACTGACGGTATTGCCAACCTGATCGCAAAGTTCCGTTGATAGATTCAAAATAAACCTGTGACAGTTTCTTTGGTGATTCCATCATGGCAGTGACGAAGGGAATGCGAATTTAGGTTTTGTTTGAAATGAATTGGAAACTATCTATATGGTTGGCTTGCCTTTGTAGTTGTGCACCTATTACTTCTTTTTCCGAAACTCCTGTTGCAGTCCATGGCCAGTTGGATGTAACTTCCTGGGGCTTTGAACAAAATCTCCCTCTTTCCGGAGAGTGGGCTTTCCAATGGAAAGAATTGATCCAACCAAAACCACCTCTTTTAGAAGAGAGGTCAAATGACAAAAATTTATCAAAGGTACCTCCATCCCCTAATGCTTTCCAAGTCATTGGAGAGAGGTGGAAAAATAAATACGAAGGAACTGGATATGCAACCTACCAGCTAAAAATTAGGTTTCCTATAACAGCCAAAGAAAACGTATTTGCCCTCCGTTTTTTCCAAACGGGAGGTGCCGCAATGTCCATCTATGTGGACGGCCATTTGCAATTGGAATTGGGTAAAGTAGGTAAAAACAAGGAAATGATGGTTCCCACCCGCAGCTCAGGGATTGTTGTCTTACCTCATCCCAATCAGGAAACGAACATTTTAGTTCATATTTCTAATTTCCATCATGACGATGGTGCGTTTTGGTATCCACCAACAATAGGTCTCTTTAACAACATCAACAAACAAATATTAAACGAAATCATAAAAGATTCCTTACTCACGGGTGCACTCCTGTTTATGGCCTTCTATCATTTTGTAGTTTTTTTATTTAGAAGAAACAGATCCATCATCCTCTATTTTGGATTGTATTGTTTGATGATTGCCCTTCATTCTATTTCATTAAATGGAGATTCCTTATACTATTTATTTCCAGAGGTTCCTTACCGTTTTGCGTTTATTCTTTCTCTAATTTTTTACTTAACAATGCCTTTTTATCTTTCCTTTTTATACCAACGATTTCCTGAAAATTTTTCCAAATGGATCACAAACTTCTTTATTTTCACATGTTCTGGTTTATTTCTTTTTGCTTTAGTAACACCTTCGGATTTAGGATCACAATCCACTTTTTTGGGGTTGTTTTTTAGCATTTTAGGTTTATTATATTCTATTGTTTGTGTTGCTCAAGCAGCCTTTCAAAAAAAAGAAATGGCCCAACCACTTCTTTTGATTCAAGTTTTTTTATTCCTCTGTGCTATCAATGATACTTTGTATTTATATGGGATCCTAAAGTATTTTTTAATTCTAGAGTATTCTTACTTATCTACTGTTTTATTCCAGTCTCTCCTCTTAGCTTCTTATTTTACAAAGTCTGTGATTAAAACAGAAGTATTAGGAAAAGAACTTACAAAACTAAATGAATCTTTAGAAAAAACGGTAATCCTTCGCACACAAGAATACAAAGAAGCAAAACAAATTGCAGAAGAAGCCAACGAATGGAAGGATAAATTTATCTCTCTTGTTGCTCATGATCTCAGGTCTCCACTTAGCACCGTTTACTCGGCGTTAACCATTGTAACGGACAAAGACTCAACAGAAGAGGAAAAAACGCATATATTCAAACAATTGTTCGTGATCTTAGAAAATGCAATGTCCACTGTGGAACATTTACTCAACCTAAACAGATTCAACAAAGGAAAAATCCATCTAAATTTATCTCAATTCCGATTATTGGAAGTATTACAACCATTAGCTGATTCTTTTTCTTTGGAACTACAAAAAAAGTCCTTACGGTTAGATTTATCCATTGCAGATACCGCGACTATTTATGCAGACAAAACCATCCTCATCGAAATCCTACGGAATGTGATTGCCAATGCAATAAAATTCAGTAACCCCAATGGTTGGATCCGAGTAGGATATTGTGACAATACAAACTCTACAGAGATTACGATAGAAGACAATGGGCAAGGAATTCCTTTTGAACGGCAAAAAGATTTGTTTTACAAACAAATGACTTCACCCGGGAGTTTTGGGGAAAAAGGATTTGGAATTGGACTGAAACTCTGCTTCGAACTCACCCGCCTCCACCAAGGAAATATTCGAGTTCAGTCGGAAGAAGGAAAGGGTAGTCTTTTTACTTTAGAGTTTCCAAAAGAAAACTAACTTTGCACAAAAATCCTTGAAGATGGAAAGTATAAATCAAAAAGGACTCTTCCCTATTTCAAACTGGTTGGCTAACACTTTCAATCCACAAGTGCACAAGACCTAAACAAGAAGATCTGTCGTTTTGACTTCTATTTCAAATTGTTTTTGTAAAAAGGCTTGTCAGATTCTAAAATTCGATGCGACTATTGCGTTCGATGAAAAAGATTTCGTGGATGCTGGTTTTGTTCCTTTTATTTTCAGGAACTTCCTGTACACCCGACGGATCAGGCAACAAGAACGTAACGAATCATTTCGATTATTTTTTAGACAAAAGTACAGAAATGTCTTTTGAACAAATTCAAAAATTACAAACCTGGAATACAATTTCCGAACACCAACTCTCTTTTAATTTTACAAATGATGTCATTTGGCTTCGAGGAAAAACATCCAAAGAGGAATTTTCGCAAAGTAGAATTCTTTCTTTGGAATGGAAAGCCCTTGATGAAGCCATATTATTTTATCCAGAGAATCCCAAAGAATACCAAACATATAAAACGGGAGACACAATCCCCAAATCAAAATGGACATTTCCAGAAGCACTCTACCCCAGCTTCCAAATTCCCAAGCAGAAAAGAGGCGAATATTTTTATATTCGAATCCAATCAAAGTCCATAATCTCTTTTCCCATTCATTCCTTAGATGAAAAATCGCTTAACAAACGTATGATTCTAGAAACCGCAGTCACTTGGCTGATTTTAGGAGTCTGCGCGGTCATGTTTGTATTTGCTTTATTTTATTTTTTTGCTTTTGGTTTAAGCGAATTTTTCTTTTATGCAGGTTATGTGGTCTGCACAGTTCTCTGGTACAATGGCCAATATGGGAATGCTTATGATGTACTTTGGCCAGAATCTCCCTGGTGGCAGAACAAAGCCATACTAACATTTTCCACTCTTGGAATTCCTTTTTCGTTCCAATTTGTGCGAATGTTTTTAAATACAAAAGTCAACAATCCGAGGATTGATAAAATTTTATTGATCATGGGAATTGTGGCCCTCTTTTGTGTTCCAGCGATTCTCATCTCTCCTACAACTAAAATTTTTTCCAGGATCGCCACTTATATTTATCTGATCTCCATTCCGCTCATTCTTGGAACAGCATTACGAAATTATTTCAAAGGAGAAAAACGAATTCTTTTTTTTCTGATCAGTTGGGGAACTTACTTTATTATTAGCTATAATACAATGTTTTATCTTTTGGGGATCCTACCTTATTCCACTCCTCTTCTCTATTCTGCTGTGTTTATTTTTCCCATCGATCTATTTTTCTTATTGTTTAATCTCTTACAAAAATATGAAACACTTGAGGGGGAACGAAATGAAATCCTTCATCGAATTGTCACCTTAAACAAT
This sequence comes from Leptospira vanthielii serovar Holland str. Waz Holland = ATCC 700522, assembly GCF_000332455.1. Lineage (GTDB taxonomy): Bacteria > Spirochaetota > Leptospiria > Leptospirales > Leptospiraceae > Leptospira_A > Leptospira_A vanthielii. The sequence continues at coordinate 10,296 of NZ_AOGY02000013.1, forward strand.
GCACCAACTACTCGTTATGTGAAGTCAAAACTAAACTCAGTCAATACAGAAGAATCTCTTGCAAAATTAGAATCATGGATGCGGGCAACCAAACCTTATTTAGATGAAAAATTAGATTTAGAAATTGCTTCCCGGGCAGTAGGCCTGACTGTACAACAAACTTCAGAACTACTGAATTCCAAACTAGGGATTAGTTTTCGCAGTTATCTCAATTCCTTTCGGATCACAGAAGCTAAAAAATTTCTGATAGAAAAACCAGAGATGTCTATCCTTTCCATTGCCTATGCGACAGGATTTGGATCCAAAACTGCCTTCAATGTGGAATTTAAAAAAGCAACGGGGTTGAGTCCCGTTCAATATCGGAACTCTGGTGGGTCAAATAATCAATAACAACTGTTAAGGACCGAATACGGGCAGACCTTGGTAGATTTGATTTACAGCTGTGGCACTAATAGCCGAGCCAAAGACACGGAATCCATCAATTCCACCATGATACCAATACCCACCACCCCAACTTCCAAAAGTAATTTTTTGTAAAACAATAGCTGAAGACCCAGAACCCGCATTCGCAGGTGTACCTAGATAGGCGCCATTCGCAAAAAAAGAGGCATTTGTTCCATCGTAAACGATACAAATATGTGTCCAAACACCAGCAGCTGGTGCATAGGTCTGTTTGGAATTATAGCCAGCGAAAATAAAATATAAACCAGTAACTCCAGCTGTATTTTGCAGACCAAACCCGCAGGCATTACTAAAAAGCGTACCATAAGTAAATATCAATTCCTGCACGCCAGATCCGAGGAGGGCATCTGGCTTAAGCCAAATACAAATGGTTCTTGGCAATGTCCCACTTGGCAACATGCTATCTCCCCCAATTTGGGAACCGATATCTGTATTATTGAGATGGATTGCCCCATCCACATCTCCTTCATATCCAGTAATTTTGGAAAGAGTCGGGCCAGCCGTTAGCGTTAATGGCTGGATACCTGAATTCGTAAAAGATCCATTCGTAAATTTCAAATGGACTAAGGATCCTATTTCAACACCAATGCGAAGAGTTGTGGTGGTTTCTCCAGCACTCGTTGTCGCCGTGACCTTGTAATCAGTATAATTGGTTATTATCGCAGGAGAGCCACTGATTTCACAGGTTTCATTGTTTATCGTTAGTCCTATCGGGAGTGTTGGTGAAACATTACATGCTGTGATCTGGCTGCATAAATCTGATTTGATAGAAACCGGGAAATTTTGTCCTAAAAGGTAGGTGTTTTGCGGATAGGATAACGAAGTATTCCCTGTACAGGGAAAACAATCCTTACCTTTTACAAGACAGGCAAGTATTTGTGTTTCATTAAACTCTCGACTATAAAAATCCCCTGCATTATTAAAATCAGAAGGTTTACAATCTAAAATAATAAAAATAGAGAAGAGGATTGCGTAGGATAATTTACTAAACTGTCCAAGGATATGAAAACGTTCGCATATATGTTTTTTCATCTTGGCACAAGAGTATAGGGTATTTGTGCCTAGCAGTCGTTCGGATATATATTTCCGAACTGAAGAATTGAAAAAAATTTGGTTCGTTCGGAATCGTCAAAACAAACTGAAAACAAAATTCCCTACCACTCTTGGTTTGCTATTCGATGACTATTCTACGTAGGCAATTCCTGTTTGATAAATCTGACCGATTTGTTTCGCACTTAAGGCAATATCATAAATCCGCATGGCATCGGAATCTCCCCACCAGTAGTATGGCAAACCCCCACTACCAGTCCAAGTCCCAATCACAAACGCTCCAGAGATCGTATTGAGTGGCCCCGAACCTGAAAAAGTCGGACTGCCGATCAAGTTTCCATTTACATAGAGACTTGCCGTATTTCCACCGTTATACGAAGCACATAAATGCGTCCAGGTGTTCAGTGGTACTGTGTAATCGGCAAGGGCATCATAACCAAATCCTAAAAATGAAACTTTATTTCCAGTCGCCGTTGAAAGTGCTAACACCGAAGCATTCGCAGTTGTAGTAGAGCCATAACGAAAAACCAATTGATGAGAGCCATTGGCAGGAAGCTGCGAAGGTTTGATCCAAGCGCACATGGTTCTTGGATTTGCTCCCATTGGCAAACTGGCATCTTGACCTAAATTTGAAGAATAATACCGGTTATTCGTATCGAAATTTATGCCCCCGTTGGCATCTCCGTCTTTGCCTGTTGTTAGATTTGGCACCCATTCCTGGGAAGATAAGTTAAAAACCACCGGTCCCGAATTCACTAAGGAACCATTGGTAAAATCTAATTGCACTAATGGTTGGATTGGCGCCCCTACCACCCCGCGAGTACAAAACGGACCGATGAGTAAACAGTTTAGCATTTGCGTTTCATTAAATTCGCGACTGTTTACATCGTTTACGTTCTGCAAATCGGAAGGTTTACAGAAAAAAACAGAAAAAATGATCATTAGGATTAATAAGCACAGAATGCAATTTTTTTGTTTTTTCATCTTAACAAACAGTATAATCGACCAAGGCCAATTGGTCGTTCGAATATATATTTCTGAACTTATTTAATCAGGATGTTTGAGAGAATACGAATGGGGTTCAGAATGAATTTCTGCTGTAGTTACCATGTTTTTACAAATACCAAAGGCTTATTAATTAGAGCGAATTCGACCCTTAAATTTTCGAATCTCAGTTTCTGTCATTGACATACATAAGTTTAGTAAATAAATTTACTAAACAACAATGATCATAAAAATCTTAAAAGTAACAATTTTAGTTTTGATTCTTGGTCAATATTGCAAACCTACCGAAGTTTGCAATATAAATGACTCTGATTCACAATGCGGTTTGAACAATATTTTGGTGCAAACTGATTGTAGTCTCACATCTTCATCTCCATCCAAACCACAAAACTTTTCAGGACTCCCAAGTAATGGACAAATTGTACTCAACTGGAATCCCGTTCATTGCAGCAGTCATTATAATGTATATTGGTCAGTGACTCCGAATATCAATGTAATAACTGCGAATAAAATAATCACTCAAGGGACAAAACTTACTCACGCCGGTATTATCAATGGAATCACTTATTATTATGCTATTTCTGCAGAAAATTCCATAAACCACAAAGAAAGTCCTCTTTCAGAGGAGGTTTTTTTTACACCGGCAATAACAACTTTAAAAACTTATGTTACGGCCGTAACCTATTCCATACTGAGTATAGGAAGTATAGCCGGTGCTGATACCATTTGTAATAACGACTCAGGCAAACCAGCAGGTGGATCTAGTTACAAAGCCTTACTTGTAGATGAAACAGGTTGTATTGGCAGTACCCCTTGCAGAAGAGCTTCTATAACGGCAAATATTGGTGATGGACAAATTGACTGGGTATTAAAACCAAACACAAATTATGTAAGATCCGATGGAGTGACTCCTATTATGACTACTAATGTAAATGGTTTATTCATCTTTGGAACATTAACTAATGGTTGGACAAGTGCAACTTTAACTGGTATCAGTGGGATATCGGGAACATGGAATACGTTTGCCGGATTAACTTGCACAAACTATAGCGTAAATTCCGGCTCGGTTACCACAACCCAATACCAACAAACTGGTAGCGTATCACTTTCTGGTGCTTCTTTAGTATGTGCAAACCCATATTATTTACTTTGCATCGAACAGTAACAGAACGCTATAAAAAGTAAAATAGAAGCATTCAAACGATTGGTAATAATTTCGGATCGGGGGATTTACGAACCGATATTTCTTGCTTAAAAACGCAGACTCTTTAAAGTATGTTAGGTCACGGTTATCCAATATGAAGAGATTTACATTACCTTTGGTATTTCTGATCCTCCTCTCTTCTTGCAGATTCCCTTCCTTAGAACGTGACCCGCTGGAATTTCTCGCTTTCCTCCGTTTTTTCTCAAGTTCTCAATTTACAGGACATAGTGTAGGTGGAGCCGTATCTGGACTCAGTACAGGGGCTTCGGTCACCCTAACAAACAACCAAGATTCGGTCACTGTCACTAGTGATGGGAATTTCATCTTCCCCAAAAAACTAAGTTCAGGCCAAAGTTATAATGTCAGCCTAGTGACCAATGGTGCAGGCCTTACTTGTACGCTAACTAACGGCCAAGGTGTTGTCCAAAGTAGTAACGTAAACAACATAAACGTTACCTGTGGATGGGGCAACAATTTCTATGAAGTGGGAGTCAATGTCTCAGGCCTCATAGGTATGATCTCTGTCCAAAACAATGCAGAAACTCTCAACATTGCTACAAACGGCCTCACAAAATTTACTACGCTCATTTCCACTGGCTCCAACTATGCTGTGACAATCACCTCACAACCAGTGGGTACCGTTTGTTCGTTTGATGATCCAACGTTAACAATAGGAACCATGGCAACTGCCAATGTTACCTTGTTCCTAACTTGTGTTACAGGATACCTAGTGGGAGGAAACATTCACCCAACACCAAATTCGGATCTAGGGACAAATCTCATAGGAAGGCAAACTTTTTTAAAAACAAAGGCCGGATCTTTCCCAATCAATTCCGGAGGTGGCGGTGCTATGACTGGAGGAGCTGTGGTCAGTGCAACTCCTACCACTGCTCGGTTTAATGGTCCAGGTATGATTGTTGCCGATGGTAGTTTCATATATCTAGCGGATAGAGCGAACGCAGTCATTCGCAAAATCGACAAATCGAATGGAACAACAACCATCCTTGCGGGTGGAAATTCTGGTGGTGGGACCGTCTGTCCAGGTACCATTACGACTAATTGTAAAGACGGTATAGGAACTGCTGCGGAGTTTAACGGCATTACTGGTCTCACAACCAATGGAAACAATTTATTTGTTTTAGAGTCCACAGGTCGAAGAATTAGAAGGGTCAACCTAACAACATCCGTAGTATCCACGTTCGCCGGATCGGGAAATTTAGCTTCTGCGGACAATACTTCAGGAATCCTCGCTTCTTTTAATAATCCATCTTGGATTACCATGTTCAATGGCAACCTCTACGTGGTAGATCGTGACAATTGTACCATTCGTGTTGTTAACCCTACTACGACGGCAGTGAGTACCATTGCGGGTGGACCAACCTTATGCAGTTTCGCCAATGATGCCACAGGAACTAACGCTCGCTTTGTGTCTCCAATTGCAGCAGTTGGCCTCGGAGGATACCTTTATATTACGGATCTTGGTTTGGGTGGCGGACATAAAATTCGCAGACTGTCTCTCGGTGGGACCAATGCGGTAGATACAATTGCTGGTGACGGAGTACAAGCATCCACAGATGGGATTGGAATCGCAGCACAGTTTAATGACCCACATGGACTCACTACAGATGGAACCAATTTATTTATTTCTGAATGGTCTGGCCACCGCATTAGACATCTCAATCTTTCAACGGGCAGAGTCACAACCCTAGTAGGAAGTGTCTCTGGGTATGCAGACAATACCGGTGGGAATGGTCTTTTGAACTTTCCTGGTTATTTAATCTCCGATGGACTGAATATTTATATTGCCGATTCAGGAAACCACTCCCTTCGTTATTTAGAACCATCAGAATTATTGCGTTTTACGTTTGATGGAAATACAAATGACTCCATTGGGACAAACCATGGTATCATTGCGGGAGGACCAACTCCTACAATGGATGAAAATGGCCTAACCAATGGAGCCTATGAATTCGATGGAAGTGGGGATTTGATCCAATCCACGGCAAATATTGCACCTCAAATCTCCGATAACTTAACCATCTCAGCCTGGGTGTATCCAGCAGGAACAGATTCAGCTGCTACTCAATTTATATTCTATAATGGACAAGGTGGTTCCAATGGCTACGGACTCGCCTTTGAAAGTGTGGGGACTTCACGAAGATTGTATGTCTCCCTTGGGGCTGTTGGACCAAGCGGTTATACAACAATGCGGTTACCTCTAAACCAATGGTCGCATGTTGTCCTCCGACGATCGAATCCCAACTGGCAAATTTATATCAACGGCAAACCAGATTCGATTGTTTTTACTACGAATCCTATTTTGCCAGCTAACACGTTCAAAGTGGGTGATGCTGGTAACGGAAATTATTTCAAAGGAAAAATTTCTGATATTCGTTTTTTCAATGGAGCACTCGACAATGATTCCATCCAAAAACTTGCAATACAAATTCCATCAGGACTTATCTCTTACTTCCCGTTCAATGGTAACACAAAAGATTATGGCAACTTTCAAAATGATTTGATCATCACAGGCGCCACAACAACGACAACAGATCGCAATGGACACCCGAATGGGGCTTATTTATTTAATGGTGCTTCCTATATGCAAAAAGTAAATCCCAATGGTTTACCCACGGGAAGTAACCCAAGGACAATTTGTGCTTGGTTCAACACAACAAGTTCCCTTGATCAGTACATTGTAGGGTTCGGAACCATGGGTACCTCTTCGGGAAATGGACTTGTCAACACCTCCACTCTCACTGGGATGTATGGTGTAGCAGACGATGTTAGTTTATTTCATGAGGGTCTTATGAACCAATGGGTTCATCTCTGCGGGGTTTATAATTCAACAACTGTCTCTGTTTTTGAGAATGGGACCTTAAGAGTTTCCGGAAACAAAAGTTGGACTACTGCAACAGGTCCCACCTTGGAAGTGGGAAGACTCCTTGATGGAACAGGAAATTTTTCAGGGAAATTAGATGATATTCGAATTTATAATCGTGTACTTTCCAATTCTGAGATCCGAACTCTCTCCGGCCATTATCCTACGCAAGTCAGCAGTTGGAATCCATCAATTGCCGGTAGTCGATTGAAATTTTTTCTAATGCCCGAGGCAGCCTCCTTTGGACCGGGCGCCTGTAGCGGAGGAACCAATTGTATCGGTATTTGGGACGACAGGAGTGGGAATGGGTATCATGTCAGTCAAGTAAGTGCCGCTTCACAACCGAACTATAACCTAACAGGTATCAACGGATCTCCTGGCATCCGTTTTTTGGAAGGTCCTGCGACCTATTTATCGAGAGTTTGCACTCCTGACCTAAATTCGACTTCCAATACAATTTTTGCGGTGTTTAGCGAAGCAAATCTTGTAGGTAACGATGGAATTTTTCATAATGGAACGAAACTTCTTTATTTACCAGACAATGCAGGTAATATTCTAAGCCTTTTTGATATTCAGCTAAATGGACCAAGATTGGTTTCAACAGCAAATTACAATACTGCAAATATTCCCGTTTTGATGTCATTGGATTTTGATGGATCTTTGGGAAGTATCTATAAAGGAGGAGCTGTCGTTGGTTCCAATGCCGTCACTGGTGGAACATTCAGTTGTCTTGTGGGAGACTTAAGTATAGGTAGGCATTTTTGGGGTATTGGCACCTATCCGACCGATGGCGATTATTTTGACGGTTTTCTCGGAGATATTATTTATTTTGATCAAGTCCTATCCACTAGTGATCGAGAAACTGTAGAGTGTTATTTATCGAATAAATACAATCTGCCAGTGGGCCACTCCTGTCCTTGAGGGCCAGGAGAAAGACCACCTAATAAAGATTAACAACTCATATTTTTTCTTTTGTTGTTATGGTTTTTTCCTAATCATTTGGATTCCAAGGGAAACCATCCAAAATAACCAACACAAACTCCCCGCAAGACCGGCGAGAGGAACCTCACTCAACCCAGGAATCACGATCGCAAATAATTCCCATTGCGCTAAAAGGTAAACGAAAGAAGAAACGAATCCGAAAACAGAAATCCATTTCGGGAAAACACCATCTTTCCAAATGATGAAAGAAATGATCACCATCCAAAAAATGGTAAATAATTGGCCTAAATGTTCTCCAAGCAAAACTCCGAATAGGTGGTGAATCGTTTGGAAATTTACCAAAATCGCTTCTTTCATCACACTAGATGTATTCGGATCCGTATAAAGAAAAGCAAGCATAGGAACCACGAAAACCCATCTCAAAAGCCCCATAAGTTGGAAAAATAGGGATACGATTCCAAACGTAACTGCTGTAAGCGATGTTAGCGGGCTTTTTAGTTTAGTGATCTGATACAAACTAAGATAACTAAATACTAGAGGCAGGCCTGAGATTCCAAAAAACCACCAAGTCCATACGAGTGCTGCTCCTCCTTTTTGAAACTCCAATAAAATCTCACCCACCGGCTTTCGTAAAATATCCGGATATTGAAAATTCATAATCAACATTGTATAGGGAATTTGGATGAGAAATGGTATAAAGATAAAGATCATACCCGCATAACGATTCCATTCGATTGATTCATTTTTCATATTTTACCTCTTAAAAAAATTCCGAATAACTAATCCCAGGTGTTGGATTGAGTTCTGTACTTTCACCTTTGGCGCTAAGGGCAATGAGCCCAAAACGAAAACTAAAACCTCGCCAAATCATAAACCGATACCCTACTTCATACATAATGGTATCTTTATTTTTGTATTCTAAATTGATTCCTTTACCATACGATAAATATGTATAAAAGGATGACGGTTGTTCTGCAGAGGAAACCAACTGTGTTGGAAAAAACCAATAACCAACACCTACCTTATAAAACTTGGTTGTGATCCCTGGTTCAAAATTGGTAACATAATACCCTCCATGGATCGATACTCTTTCATAACGATACTCTCCACCAATAGAAGGTGCCCGAAAAAAATTAACTGAGAATTCCTCTTTCGAAAATGTAGAGTTCCCAAAGATCGGTTTTTGAATCAAAAAAATAAATATTAGAATCGAGGAAATTGTCACTTTGCTACTCATTGTTTTCTAATCATATAGGATAATACATATTAGTCTTTTGTCGTCTCACCCCATGGGATGGGACCCTTCTTTTCCAAAAAAATTCTATCTATCCATCAACACTCTCTTACTTTAAGTATTAGGCTTCAAATGATTGGATCTATCTTACTCGGTGCAGGTTTTATGCAGTCCGTTTTCCTTGGTTTGTATTTCTATCGCCAAGAAAATACGGGAAGGCAATTCAGTCGTGATTTAGGATATTTTTTCTTCTTTCTTTCCTTGATTATGGTATCTAACCTCGTTTACTTTTCAGGAAATCTTTTTGAATTTCCGCATCTAATCAAAACGGGTTATCTATTTGGATTTAGCATTGCTCCATTCTTTTCTTTTGCAGTAACAAGGTATTTTGGCATTCCAAAAGAAAAACAATTTTGGTTCGGATTGTTTTTGTTAGTACCAATTCTGTTTTTTGTATTTCATATTCCTTTTTTTCTCTCGAGTGGAGAAGATAAAATTCGCTCACTCACAAACATTCCCCAAAACGAAATTTTCAGTGAGTCAAACCAATTCCAAATGATGACACTGGCCTTTTCTCTAGTTGTCTTTTTTCGAACTTATTACCGATTTCGATTGGTCCTCGAAGAATTTTCAGAGGACTTTTATTGGGAAGGAAAACTTTTTTCCCGTTATGTTTTGATTCTGATTTTCTGGCTTTTTTTTTGTATTCTATTTTGTATTTTCTTCCCAGGCAGAACTTCCGAAAGTATTTCTAACCTAGGTTTTTCCATTTGGGTTCTTGGTTTTGCATGGCACAGAATCTATCTAGATCAAAAACAAAATGACACTAACCAAAGTTTTGAAAAAAATCAAATCATCACCAAATACCAAAAGTCTTATTTAGCTGAGGAAAGATTAAATGAGTTAGGGAAAAATTTAGAAAATTTATTGAATAACAAAGAATTGATTTTAGATGGAGACCTTAACCTTTCGAAGATTTCAGAAATTCTCGGACTCTCTCCTCATACAACTTCACAAGTTTGTAATCGATATTATGGGCAAGGTCTAATTGAAGTTATCCGAAACAAAAGAATCAAATTTGCAAAAAAAGCTCTTACTGAATCGAACCTTCCTGTCCTGCGGATTGGTTTTGACGTTGGTTTCAATTCCAAAAACGCTTTTATCAGAGCCTTCAAGGACTTAACCAATCTAACACCTTCCGACTATCGAAAAAAATTCTCCACAGAGCCAAAAGAAAGAAATCCTTAGTTTTCACTCTGCGGAAAAAAAATATGGCCTATGACTCAGAAATTTTCTTTCTCTCCTTTAAATTCAGAGCTATAAAAAAAGAGATTCCGCAAGTAATCATTCCAAAAGCATATACTGCCGCATAACCAAAATGATTGGCAACAAGTCCGGCAAGTGGACCCGTAACTCCTAAGGCTAAATCAAAAAAAGCAACATAGGCACCAAGGGCAACACCTCTAAATTGTGGCTCTATATTCTTAACTGCTTCCACACCAAAGGCAGGAAAAACAAGAGAGTATCCAAAACCAGTGAGAGCTGCTCCCACAAAGGCAACTGACGAGGAATCCGCCTGCCAGAGAAGATACTGTCCCAAAATTGCCACAGCCGAAAATAAAAGGGCAATCTTTCTTCCACCATATTTGTCTACCGATTGGGCAAAAAATACACGAGCAAGAACATAGGCAGTTCCAAAGATTGTAATGACCCAATGTGCGTTCTCCCAACCCTTCTCTTTGAATAGGAGTGTGCTAAATCCCGCAATGCCAGCAAAACAAACTGCGGCAAACAAAAGACCCGTTCCTTGTTTCCAAACACGAGGGATCACTTGATAAAAAGGTATCCGCATTGTTCCGGTCACGGGAGTGGATGGAACAAAGTATGAAATGATTCCTGCAATGAAAGGCAAAAGAATCGCAAAAAACATCCCACCTTGAAATCCAAAATCTTTTACCGCTAAATAACCAAGTGGCGCAGAAATAGCAATGGCTCCATACATTGCCATTCCACTCCAGGCCATCACTCGACCTGCGTTAGTTGGTCCAACCAATCCAACTCCCCAAGAAAGCGCACCAGTAATCAATAAGCTTTCAGAATATCCTAATATAATACGTCCTATTAATAAACTAACAAGACAAAGATTATGATTCAAAAAGACTACTCCTATTGTAACAAAACCTGAAAGTATTGCGAAAAAAGTCCCCCGTATCACAGCGACCTTTGGTCCTTTTAGATCAGAAATCGTCCCGGAATGGTGTCGGCTCATTAGCGTTACAAGAGATTGAATCCCAAGTATTACTCCAAGCCAAACATCACTTAAACCCAAAACCCCTTTAATAAGGCCCGGCAATGTCGCTATGGGTATACCCACAGAAAAAAATCCCAAAAGAACAATCACCGCTATGATTAAAATGTATTTCAACATAACTTCCTCTACTTCAAATCCCAAGGAAACAAGGCATTAGCAAGGATCGCTGATCCATAAAGCCCAAATCCATAAACTGTGTGAATGGCAAAGTTTCGTAATCGCACTTGGTTTGGTTTCGGGGCCTTGGAAGCGGCAATCCCTATCCCCATAGCAGGTTGCATCAAAAACCAAGGTGCAAGAATCGTCCCAACACCAACAAGGATTGCTGGTAACAGACTGGGATTTCTTAACCAACCTTCACCCCAAATGATGGGCAATAAAAACGAAAAGAAAATCCCGATGGCATAATGAACAACCCAACCTATCATAGTTTCTCCTGCGATGGTTTGGCTTTTAGCAATCCCATCATGGAAAAGTTTTCCCCGAAATGTATGCCCCACTAAACGCCCCAAAAGTCCAAGATCAAGGGAACTTACGCCCATCGTCTTTTGCAAAAGAAATCGCCAGACATCCATTGCCATAGTGGCTCCAATCCCGATTCCAAAGACCTTCCAACAACTTTCTAAAAGAAAATCCATATTTCCCCTCCAACAATCATTCTATCATTCAATTGTTTTATTGATTGATAGAATGTATACAGTTTTTTTAAGGAACCTTACAAAATCTCTTGCCATAAAAGGAAAAATGGTTTGAATTAGATAAATGATGAGCAGTTTAGAAACCATCCCACGTATGGGGGAAGTTGCCAATATGTTGGGTAACGAATCTCGGCTTATCTTACTGCAACTTTTGTCTGAGGGTGAAAAGTCGGTAGAAACTCTCTCGGAACAGTCAGGAATCCCTGTAGCCAACACATCGCAGCACCTCCAAGCTCTAAAGAAAACGAACATGGTGACCACACGCCGCGAAGGAAAACGAATCCTCTATCGATTGGAATCAGGTCCAATAAAAGAATTATTTTTGGCACTGGAAAAATTTGCCGTGTTTAGCACAGCACAACGTCAAGGTCTTTTTACTGGTGTTGCACCAATTAAAAAAAATCATCTTACCGTTCCCGAACTCCAAAAGAAATTGAAAAAAGGCACAACCATACTCGTTGATGTTCGCTCAAAAGAAGAATATAAAAAAGGGCATATCCCTGAAGCGGTAAACATCCCCTACAACGAACTCACAACTCACAAATTTCCAAAAAACAAAGAAGTGATTGTGTATTGCCGAGGACCTCTCTGTTTGTTGTCAGTCAACGCAGTTAATCTTTTGAAATCACGCGAAGTTAACGTATCCCGTTTTGATCCAGGATACAGTGGATGGTCCGAAGGCGAAAATTGATTATACTAATTTATTTTTTCCTAATTGCAATCATAGCAATATCATCATTGAGATTTGACATTCCAGGTTGTGATAAGTTCTGGGCAGTATGTGTTTCCAAATCCGAAACCATTTTTTTTAATAAAAGATTCGGATGTTCATTTCCATTCATTAACAATAATTTGGCGATCCTGGATTTACCAAAAAATTCACCACTGGGGCTCCTCGCCTCATCAAATCCATCTGTATATTGAAAAAAGAAATCACCAGAGTCCAACGTGATCACTCTTCTCTCAATCGTAGATTCAAAAAATTGGTTTTCATCCATCCCCAAAGGTAAACCACCGGCAGGTAATTCGTGAATTTTATTGGTAGAAGAATCATAGAACATTGGTTTCACGTGTCCTGCGGAAATATATTCTACTGATGATTTTTCTGGATCAAAAACCCCCAAAAAGAAAGTAACAAAAATATGATCTGGCGTATCCTCATACAAACTTCCGTTCACTTCCAGAAGAATCTTTTTGAGATTTCTTTCTCCTTTTCGGAGAATTGCCCGAATCTGTGTCCGAAATAATGCCATCACAATTGCCGGTCCAACACCATGATTGGATACATCTCCAATACAGAATGCAAGTTTACCTTCTTTCAATTCTATAAAATCATAATAGTCTCCACCCACACCTGTCATTGCTTTATAAAATGCAGCAAGCTCAATTTTATCTTCAAGACTAGTTGGTAGTGTACCAGGTAACAAACGTTTTTGTATCTCTTCGGCAGCAACAAGCTCACCTTTCATTTCTTCACGTTCTTTAAGTCCGTGCACCATATCATTTAAAGATTCACTTAAGATTCCAATTTCATCATAACCAGCGTTCGGGAATGTAATATTTAAATTCCCTCTTTCAATTTCTTCTGTCTTTTTGCTAATGATTTTGATTTTTCGGACAAAGAACCAGGCAAGAATATACGCAGATAAAATACCGAGAACCGCGATTATACTTGCATAACGTATTTGTTCTTCTCTATTTTTTTTGATTTGCCGATAACCTTCTGTACGATCAATGATTATGACGTTAAAACCGAGTAAGTCTTTTTCTAATAATTCATATACTAATCCTGAACCGTTTTCCATAGAAAGAAGAACGGGGGTCTCATCAAGAGACCACATCATTTCTTCTGATTCTGTTCTACTCCGAACAAGAATTCCTGAATCAGAAAATGAAAATTTTCCTTTCGGTTTAGGTAATACTGTCTCGGAATGACCAGACAAAATCCATTCTCGAAATTGTTTGTATTTGGCAATTTGAACTTCTCTTTCTTTATCGTCTTTATAATATCTGATCAACCCAGACGGTCCAGTTTGAAAAGGCACAAACGCAAAGTCTTCTAATGCTGCATTACGGATTTCTAATATCGCATCATTCAATTTTGCTTCTTTAAATATTGTCCAATCATCTTTACTAAGCAATACTCTCTGGATATGATCATTCGTTTCTTCAAGTAATGATTCAAGGTTTCTGATTTTCTCTTGTATCTCTTCTAGTGTAAAAACTGTTTCACTTTCTTTAGGAGGCGTTTTTAGCTTATTTCCCCAATCTGTAATTTCATTGGTTATTTGTTTTTTCTTTTCAACGAGTGTGGAATAATTTTCATTCCATTTTTTTGCCTGAATCTCAAAGGCTGATTTGTTTGGAATTAATTCTTGGAATTTCAGCTCACGTTTTTTTATTAACTCTTTATAGGATTCAGCAAGCGACCGATACGTTGGATCTGCACCTGGCATTACTTTTCCTAACTTACGTAATTCCGTGACTCTGGTCCTTAATTTCAAAATGAGCTCTCGGAGCTGTTCAGAAATTTTAAGATCCTCTTTAAAGTAATCTAAAAAACCACTCTCATTGTCTGACAGAATTTCTGTTATTAACTTTGCACGCTCCGCAGTTTTGGGATTTCGAAAAACAGGGCGAAATACTACTTCATACTGTCGGCCTCCCACTTCATAAGCGGTCGGAAGATATTTTTCTCTCACCAAATTCATTACATTCTTTTCTGCAAATATAGATTTTTTAGTTTCTAAATATTCGCTTAGTTTTAAAAGTTTTTTGCCAGTATTTGAAGATTCTGGAAATAACAAACCTGTATCCAAAGATTCTTTACCAGTCCGATCAAAAGATAAAATCCGTATTTTATCAGGCATCAAACCTATTGACGTAATGTGATCTTTATGGGATCCCCGAAAAAAATTCTGCAAAGCTTTTGTTAGTAAGGTTTCGTAATTTAAGGATTTCCGTTCATTCGCAGGTATTGTTTTTTCGTTATATTTTCGTTCGTTGATTAGATTTGATTTTTCTACAGAAAGTGTATTTTTTCTTTTCGGAACCAAACTTGAATCCAAAAGCTCGGATTCAATCGATTGCAGCTCTTCCTCAATTTCAATGATCCGAATTTTTGCACGTTCAACTGTAATTCTTGCTAATGCAGTTTTCTCGGCGAATCCTTTGATATATTTATATGTTGTGGATTCAATCGGCGCGCCATTTTCTTTTCTAAGTTCGGCTCTTACTTTACTTTCAAAATCATCGATTTCTTTTTCTGAAAGATACCTAGTAAAATAAGTATCTACAGATCGATAAACATTGTTCCTTTTCAAATTTAAGCCAAGAGATTTTCCGAAATCTTTCAAAGAACCAAGTAAACCAGTTTCCTTGCTAACAATAGTTCGCTTGTATTGCTTTAATTCTTTCTTTTTTTCTTTAACCCGTAATTTAAATTCTTCGATCATAACAAGACTACGTGTCAAATTTTCCAAATCC
Organism: Leptospira vanthielii serovar Holland str. Waz Holland = ATCC 700522; assembly: GCF_000332455.1. Lineage (GTDB taxonomy): Bacteria > Spirochaetota > Leptospiria > Leptospirales > Leptospiraceae > Leptospira_A > Leptospira_A vanthielii. Next base: position 25,569 of record NZ_AOGY02000013.1, read on the forward strand.
AGAACCACTGAATTGATATATTCTAAGGGAGTTTTTAGCTCAGATTCAAGTTTATCTTCTAGAGCTTTTTTTTGTTGGTTATAGTGCAAAGTAGAAGTAATCCCCAAAATTGAGACAATAAGGATTGCCGTAAAAAAACTTAGTTTTGTTCTGATTCCTGGAAGGATGGCTCTTAGTATTCTTTTTTTATTCAACGGTTAATCCTTGTATAACTCAATGTTAACTCATTCAACGATTCAGCTACCAATCGTTTGTATTCAACAGTCATAATCTTTTTCACTGACCGCAGACCAAATCCACCATCCGATCCAGATTCATATAAGTGCTTCCAAGTATCTGATTTTTTTTTGGTTGGATCAAAAGGGATTCCGCTATCGGTGATAATGAATTTCAAATCCTTTGATGTTTTAATCATCCTTACTTGAATCAAAGAATTAGTTTTATTTGGAAATCCATGTTCGATAATGTTAGTTACTATTTCATCGATACAAAATATTACTTTCCCTACTGCATCCAAGGGGAAATCATCGATTAAGAAAGTTTTTACTTCTTGTCTGACTAAAGACAAACTATCTAGATTATTTGGAATTTTAACAACCTTTTCTGTGTTTGGTTCCAAAATGATAATCCTAAAACCCGACTAATGCTCCGTCCAAATTTGTAAACACCTTCACCTTTTTTGTAAAATACATTAAATCCATCGTATCTTTAACTTCCTTGGACAAACTTGTTAATACAATTTCTCCCGATTTCTCCTTTAAGTATTTCTGTATCGAATTTAAAACTCCGATACCTGCTGAAGAAATATAAGTCAGCTCATTGAAATCTAGTATAATTTTAGTTGCACCATTTTCAATGGATAACTCTAATTTTACTTTCAATTCTGGGGCCGTTTTGGCATCAATTTCGCCCGATACTTGTATTATAAATTTGTCCTCATGTTTCTTTTCTTTAAAGACTATATTGGCCACTACATACCTCTTTTTAAATCTTTCATTAATTCTCGCATCAAACCTTTTGTTTGAATAATACCATATAACTTTCGCTCAAGTGCATCTATTTCATAACTGAATTTAATATTGGGGTCACCTTCAAAAATATAACCAAACTTTCGAATTCCTTGGATTGCTTTTTTTGTATTGCCTTCCATAATTCCGCGAGTGACCGAATAATAGATATCAATTGCAAGTGAATCCCATAGGTTTTGCCGAAACCCTGCTTCTCTTTTATCCAGGGCAGTAAGTAAAGTTTCTACCTCTGCTTTATTATAACTTTCAAATTCATTATAAGTAATAATATATCGAGTTAATAATTTTTTACACTTTGCAAGATTGTTAGATTTGGTTGCCGTTAAAACTTGTTGGTATAAAGTATGTAGCTCCGTTTCGACATAAACTTTCTTTCGTGTTTTATCTAAACGAATAGGATTGAATGCTGTCTGCAGGTCTTCTGCGGTTAAACTGGCAATAGTCTCTTCGAATTTTTTTTCGTTAGATTCGTTTGTGATTTTTGCAAATTCTTTTAAGGGTTTTTCGATCGCATAAACTAAGTCAGTTGCTTCTGCAGAAGCAGCAAGTTCGATGTTTTCTTGCATTCGATCTAAGAAAAAAATGCATGAGTCACCTAAAGCAGACAAACTTTCAGCCAAACCTTGAGAGATCAAACGTTTACACTGATGTGCAATCGTATGTTTGTAGGCTGGATCTTCGATGTCTTGGTGGATTTTATCCATCATCTTAGCAGTCGATGAGCCTAAATGAGCTTTGTCTCGTTCCCAACCAGCAAAAACCAGTGGTTCGTATAAGTAGGTTATGAAATTCTTTTTTCCCGAAATGGCAAGTAATCTGATATTTTTTACAATTTCTAGTGCGAGATCGGGAGAAATATAGGTTCGTTTATTGGCCATTGTAAAGAATCACGAGACAATTTCAATTTGCGGATATCCCGAAAAAAGAGTAAAGACAAATCTCTAGATCTTTGGTACCTAAAAAATTTAGAAATAGCAAGAATCGGGTTTTAGAATCTCTGAATTCAATCTAAACTATTCTCAATTGATTTTAGGAGATGAGATGAAAACATTTATTTTACTACATGGTTCCTACCACGGAGCTTGGAATTGGCACAAAGTAGTTCCATTACTTCAAGACCTAGGACACAGTGCGATAAGCATTGACATGCCAGGACATGGACTTGACAGAAAGAAAATACACTCAGCAACACTTAGTGACTATGTAAACAAAACTATAGAGGTGATTCAATCCGTCGAAGGCAAAGTGATTTTACTTGCCCACAGTCGTAATGGAATTGTAATTTCCAGAGTTGCTGAAAAAATCCCAGAAAAAATTGAGAAATTAATTTACCTCGCATCCTATTTAATTCCAAACGGAAAGTCTATGATGGAATATGCACTCCTTGATCGGAAGTCTTTAGTGATTCAAAATACAGTTCCCAAAATTTCCTTAAAACTAGCAAGTCGATTGATTAAAAATTATACTGGGTATAAAAAAACATGGATCGATCTTTTATTACCAAAAAAATTCAGAACCCATCGTTTGAGCCAACATATCTACAAGGAAGCGCTCTATCATGATTGTCCTCCTGAGATCACTGAGTTAGCCAATGTTTTACTCACACCAGAACCTAATTTGGGTGGCTTTGAAAAATTGAAATTGACTACAGAACGTTATGGCAAAATTCCTAAAATATATATAGAATGTTTGCAAGATAGAGCTGTTACACTGTTCCTCCAAAGAAAAATGCAAAAAGATTCTCCCTGTGATCGGGTTTTTCAGATAGACTCAAGCCATTCTCCTTTTTTTAGTAAACCAGAAGAATTATGTGGTATACTAAACGAAATCGCTAAGGAGTAAAATCTATGTCTGAGTTTCTTTTGGTTTTCACCATGATCATCCTCTCTCCCGAAAAAATCGTACTCACTATGGAAAAGGTAAATCTTGTAAGTAAAACCAGTTTGGAAATCCAACAGTTCCAGTTTGAAAACACAGAAGCTGGTTTTTCCGCGGCAGATAGAGAACAAAAAAGACTAAGTAAAGACCTGCACCTCCCCACTTCTGATTGTTTGGTGGTCTTAAACCAAGAGAAAAAAGGTTATATTCATGTTGGTCTAAGCCACCTTGACAATTTACCCGAAGTCGCTAAAATACGAGAACCTAACATAGAGAAGATAGTGGCACTCTGTCGTATGAAAAAAGCGAAGTTTTGAAACGAACTTCATTTCTATTCAACCCAATATGATCCAATCTTATCGGAATTGGAATCCATACTGGTTTTGGTTTTCAAAAATTCCCAATCGGATATTTCCGATCTTTTCGAGAGGGCTTGTGATTTTCAAAAGAGAATTGGGACTCACATGTAAATAAATCAATGTGCTCTTGATATCTGCATGACCCAAAAGTTTTTGTATGTAAACTAAACTATACCCATCCTCTAAAAGATGAGTGGCAAAAGAATGTCTCAGTGTATGTACTGTGGCATATTTTTGAATTCCCGATAATTTTCGAATCTTCTGAAATGCTGCTTGGATGGTGCGGGGACTAATCGGGACATCCTTTCCTTTCTGCGAAAAGAATAAATATGTTTTTGGATTATAAATCTCCATATACTGTTTCAGAAGGAATGCTGTTTTGTCTGCCAAGATTGCATACCTCCCATGCCCTCCTTTTCCAGAAGAGATAAAGATTGCCTTTCTTTCAAAATCAATGTTGACAACCTGAAGGTTAAGCACTTCTCCAATACGAATCCCTGAAGAATAAAGTAAGGTAAAAATTGCTTTTTCACAAACGGAAGAACTATTCGTAAGGAAGGTGGTTACCTCTGTCTGACTCAATACTGCGACAACCGTCCGTTTCCTTTTCGGAAAAGGGACCAGTTCCAACATATCTTTGCGACCAAGAAGAGTGTAAAAAAACAAAAATGCGCTATAAAAGACAACCAAAGAAGAATCAGATTTATTTGCCTGTCTCATATTCAGAAAAAAATCATAGATATCCATGGGTTCCAAATCCAAAGGTGACTTTTGGAAGTATATTGCCAACCTGGACATACACATCGTATAACTTCGAATTGTCTTTTTTGCATATCCATGCACCGTCATATCTGAAACCATTTTATCTTTTAAAATTCCCATTTGTACAGGGGACAGAATGTACAGAGTAAGAAAATAAAAATAAAATGATTTTAGTACATTTAAATATAGTTATAATTTTTTCAGTAAATCTGCAATCTTTTGATGCCCATTTTGCATAGCTAAACTGAGTGGAGTTTGTCCTTTTTTGTTTTTAAGTGAAGGATTTGCATTTTTTTCTAAAAGGAATTTTACGATTTCAAAACTTCCGTCCCTTGCTGCAAGAATCAAAGGAGTTTGGCCTTCTATCGTATCGGGACGATTGATATCACAACCTAAAGAAACCAATTCTTTTACAACCGCATCGTTTTTCACTAGAACTGCTACAATTAGTGGGGTTTGGCCAAATTCATTGATCGCTTCTAAATCTGCCCCTGCCTTAACAATGGATTTTACAAATTCTAACGAGCCACCTTGTATGGCCCAAAAAAGAGGAGTGTATTTATGTTCGTCTACTTCATTTACACCGACTCCGGTGATTCGGAGTGCATCGAAAAGAAGAATATGGTTTTCTCTTGCAGCATAAATCCAAAGTAATTTTTTTCTTCGTGAATAATCCAAAAAGAATAAACTAATCAAAAGAAATAACAGTAAAAAGGCACCAAATGCTCTTTTGGCAGCAAATTTAGTATCAGGATGAAAGAAAAAAACTGAATTTTCTCCAAGAATACGAACAACAGATTTGTATTTCATAATAATTAAATATATTAATACTATATTTGTTGGCAATGTGAATGCAACCAGGTAGGGGATATTGACGATTTTACCATTGCCTGCGTATAAAACAAAATAAACTGGAAAAAGGACAATCAGAAAGGTATAAATGGTAATACTCTGAGTTATATATCTTTTTGTAGAGCCACCTTTTGAGAGGAGAAGTCCCCTGTGGAAACTCATTAACTGCAATAGGAGGGATGAAAGTATGGCCCAAACAACCGAACTTAGGATTTGTAGCGAAGGGAGTGGAATCGGCATATCCCAACGATTTTTACTCATTCCTACATAGAGGCCAGCAAGAATGGCAACACCACCAACGAACCAAAGGGAAAAGAAAATCCGAATCGAATGCCTCGCTCGTTTCATACGAGAAATTTTATCTTCAACAATATCTTCTTCACCAAGAATTTCTTCCACCGCAGAGGCAGCACGTAACATTCCCAAGACGGAAACAGCAACATAAAAACAGAGAAACGAAACTCCTAAAATATTCCGCTTCCAAGATACATCACTGGAAGTGTATCGGACAAAAACAATCAAGAGGATTGTCAAAATAGGCGGGGTAAGTAATCTGATTATAGAAATCAAGCCACCGCGAAATGGATTCATCTGAGGAAGGTTTTTACCTGCATTCATATTATTTTGCCACCCCTTTGGCCCCTTCATCTTTCAAATTCAAAATATAATTAGAAACGGCTGTTAACTTTTCATTCCCTAAGTATTTTTGCGAAGGCATCTCAATAAAACCCTCTCTTACCTTCTTTGGCATAGAGGCAAAGGAAACGACTCCAAATACATCCTTTTTATATTTTTCTTGTATTTCCCGGATGGGAGGACCAACGGTCCGAATGGTCATGGAGTGGCAACCTGAACATACGGCACCAAACACTTGTTTGCCCAACTCTCTTGCGTCAGATTTGGCTTCCCCTTCCCTTGGATCACCTATCATCGTTTTGATGTTTTCTGTGTTTTCTTTTGGGTTGCAGATTCCGTAACTACTTGTTCCAATTTTGGTGACTGCATCAGGAGAAATCAAACAATTGTCTTTCCCTTTCCCTGAGGCAACAACATCATATCCATCAGGGAAGATTCCCACCTTTCCACCATTAGGTGATTCAGGGATAGGGTTCCCAGAAAAAACAATCCTTATCACATAAAAAAGCCAAGATACAATATCGTTCCACTTCCGGACCCCGTTATCGATAAAAACATTTTCTAAAATTTTATTGCGATCGGGATTCGGTTCCACATCTGGATCGGGTGACTTTGAGTTAGGAAGTAAGTTATTATCACCAATTCCAATTCCCGCAAAACTATTTCTACGGATGATATTTCCCTCAATCGTTACTTCGTCGCCAGCCATCACACCAATTCCAATCCCTGGAGGAACCCCAGCCACAAGGGCTCCCGGTTCTGCAAAATTTCTATGGTTGTTATCAAATATAAAATTTTTTCGAATGATTACGTTTTCTACTTTTTTTAAGGGAAGACCTGGCAAAGCAAAGGCAACAATTCCCGCTGAATTATCGTAAACGGTATTCCCTTCAATCAATACATTGGTTGAATTTTCTATTTCAATACCAATGACACTACCATATACCTCATTACGCCTAACGTCTACATTATGGCACATTCCTATATAAATTGCGGCATCAGCAATTCCCAAACTAACCGTATCTTCCACCAAAACATTGGTTCCCATAGTTGGATAAATTCCATAGATCCCTGTATTTTCCACGATGAGTTTGCGCATGATGATATTTCCCGCACCTTGGGTCATCACACCGTTGGCTTTGTAATTTTTAATATGAAAGTTTTCGATAAGGAAATTGGCGCCGGATCCAATCACTCCATCGTTTAGTTTACCTTCTCCATCCAAAATAGGCCATTTGCCGTTTACGATCACACCGGATAAAGTAAAATGAGTTTTGTCCACAAACAGGAATTCATGATAAACACCAGGGAAAACTTTTACCGTATCCCCCTTCTCGAGTGAGTCGATTGTTTTTTGAATGGATTCTCCTTCATGAACTTCCACCGTCCGTGAAAAAACCTCTGAAGTGAAGAAAAAGAGAAAACCAATAACAACCCATAGGTGGGAGAATTTATTTCGATTTCGGCTAAACTGAATAGATAGGAAAGACTTTGTAAAACTCATTATTTTATGGAACTCCGATGGTGATATGATTCAAATTCTAGTGCAACTGGTAAACCGGACGGAACCGACTTAGGAAATTTTGGCATGTTTGTTTCATCATTCAATGTCTTTAAAAAAGAAACAAGGGAGCTGATTTCATTTTTGTTCAGCCCCATTTTCCTAACATGCCAATGGATTCGGAGATCACTCGGAGCTCCGTTTCCCCTTCCCCCGCCTTCATTATAAAAATTCACAACTTCTTCCAGGGTTTCTAAATTCCCAGAATGCATATAAGGCGCGGTCTTAGCAATATTCCTTAAAGTAGGAACACGAAAAGACCCTCTGAGTATTTCTTGTCCTGTAATGATTTCCCTTCCATAATCTCTCTCCGTCCGATCAAGGACTCCAATGGTAGCAAATACATTGTTTGTGAACATTGGCGGTGGGTGACATTCAGCACACCGAGCTACAAAGGAACGAAAGACATTGTAACCTAACAGCTCTTCGCTACTCAAAGCTTCCTTTTTACCAGTGGACCATTGATCAAACCGACTACTAAAAGAAACAAGAGACCTTTCAAAAGAAGAAATGGCATCAATGACCAAAAAGGCTGTAATTCTATTACCCTTTGCACCGTAGGCTTGGCGAAACATTTTTTGATAGAAATGGATTTCGTTTAACCGAGATTCAACGATTTCTTTTGAGCTTCCCATTTCTTCTGGCGAATAGAGAGGGCCCTCGGCTTGGTCTTCCAGATTAGAAGCTCTCCCTTCCCAGAATAGATTTTTCATATAGACAACATTCCACAAACTGGGGGCGGATCGTTTTAGCAACACGCCACCTTTTCTAGTTGGTCCATATCCAATTCCGTTTTTCCCCATACTTTGGTTTCTTCCGTCTGATAGACTATAGGCTGGATGATGGCAATGAGCACATGACAGTTGTTTATCGCCAGAAAGAATTGGATCAAAAAATAAGTATCTCCCCAAATCAATCACTTGGGGATTCAGTTTGGGTTGCGGAAGCGTTTGCCCAAGTCCCCCATTTTTCTCTAACGAATTTACATACCGATAATCGATCACACAAAAGTTTTTCTCTTGTTTCCACCCGTTAGGACAAAGAGACGAAAGATGAAAATCAGAAGGAGGCTCTACTACCTCAAACTCCGACAATTCTTGAATGATTCTAGGTTCTACTCTAGAACAATCACAAATAAAAAAGAGTACAGCAAAGAATCCAAAGTAAAACCGATACTTCACAAGACAAAAGAAACATAGAGAGAAAAGATAGAAATCATTTTAATGGGTAACTTTAAAAGAAAACGAGCATTTTTGCCATAGAAAAAAATCCTCTATTAAAAGCTCATTGATATATATCAATTCTTCGCTTGATCATACCCACAGAATCATAAGATAAGGATGGTTTCTTTTATTCCAGTTTTGCTTGAAACAAAAGAAAACCTAAAGTGGCAAAGACACCTCCGAAAAAAATAAACAACTCCGGACCAAATGATCCGGTTTGCCAATTAGCACCAACTAATAATAAATAGACGACGGGTGCAATGTATTGATTGATAAATAAACTGGCAAATGTCAATTGGTTGGCAAGTCCTCCTTTCAGAAATTTCCATAGAAATAGGTTCGGATTGCCCAGGATCGTTGAAAGGGCAAGGGTTGCCATAAAAACCATCTCAAGTGAAGAAACACCCACTCGCGGATCTATGGACATACTGAGATAAGTAGGATTTTGAAAAATATGACCAATCAAACTGATTCCCCCAGGAACTAGCGCTAGGTGAATTAAAATATCATCGAAAATCCAAGAGCTCTTTGGAGTTTTCCTAAGATACAAAAGAATTTCATAAAAACTAAAAAACACAAATCCAATCGAAGTAAACATTGAAGTCATAACCAAGGAAGACTTGGGATTGATATGAACGGCAGGAGCCGATAACAACATCAATATGGAAGAAATATTTCCACCACCAACGATCATAAGGAAGGCAAGATTTGCAGTGAATGGCCAAAGATGAAAATGTCTCGTAGCCAATCGCAATCCAACAATCACTAGAAGTGAAATGGCAGAAAAAATTGACAATACGGGACCATCTGCGCGGTAAAATAGTGGCGAGCCCAAAATCCAAGCAATTAAGACTACAGCGGAACCGATAAAAATCACAAAGTCAAGAATCTCAGCCCAGGTCAAAAAGCGTTTTTCCATATAATTCTCTTACCTCTCTAAACTGCATTGATTGGCCTTAGTTTGTTTATTTTTGCAAACAAAAAAAGTTGTGTTCTTTTTGCAAAATGCGATTATTGGCTCATACTATAACAGAGGTTTGAAAATGAAATTCCTTCATTTATTATTTTTACTAGTTTTAACTTTTTCTTCCTGTATTACATATTACAGAGATTATCCGACGATTGAGGCTCCACAAAAATCCTCTAATCCCTCAAAAGTAAAATTATTCTACCATATTGAACCATTCCCAATTTTAGAGTTTGGTGGTTATACGGCATTAAAATCATTTTTTAAAACTAAGATGAAATCACAATTTAGTGATACAGAAGAGATAATAGATCCAACGAGTATTCCCAAAAAGGGAGTTTACTGCAAAGTATCAACCCAGTGGGCACCTATTTCAGCTCCAGCTTTAATTTTTGGATACATTTCTGTAGCAACGGCAACCATTCTTCCGTCTTGGAGTTCAAATGAAGGTTTTGATGTTACCTATTCTGTATACAAGGATGGTCAAAAAGTAAAAGATTTTGTTTATTCACCAAGAAGGTCCATTTTCTTATGGATCTTTACTTTACCAGTAGTCTGGATCAATTTATTCACATCTACCGAAGAAGAAGTTTTTAAAGCTACGACTTACCAATTTTTGGAAGATGCAAAACCATACTTAAATGAATGATGGAATTATAAGAAGGTTCTTATCTATCAATTTTTATTGCTTCGCACAAACGACCGAATGAAGATTGTTACAAGTATTACTGACAGCTTCGATAATCGAAGTTGTCATCTGGTATGGGATGTCTTGGTTTGTTTTATGTTTGCTCTGCGTATCCGAAAAGAAATAGTAAGCAAAAAAACAAGTAGCTACATTATGATAACTAATGCCTAAAAGATTGTCCTGTTTACCCGATTTATCTCTGTTAGTGTAAAGATTGCCGTTTTTCCAACATATTCGGGCCTTTGAACCACTGTTATGCTTTCTGATTTTGGGGCTAATTTTCTAGAAACGTAAAGCCAACTCCAAAAGACATCTCAAAGCCTTTACAACATTGATCTCTTCGGTAACAGAGATTGCCACATTCATAAAGAGGAATTGCCATGTCAGAATCAAATTCAATTTTCAAACGAAGTCTAAAATCAGCCTTCAGCATATTTTTAACACAAACCAAAATATCAAAAATCGAACTGCTCGCTAATGGTTTTGTTCTGATCGAAATGACGGGAACAAAATTAAAAGATTCAAAGTGGGTTCCTGGAGGAAAAGTGCAAGTTGATGTAGGAAATCTTACCTACCGCACTTTCACGCCTATTCATGTTGATCGACTCGAAGGCAAACTCTCACTTATTTGTTACAAACGAAGTGATGGCCCAGCTTCAAAATGGATCAGTGCGTTAAAAGTAGGTGACCCTTGCGAAGTTTTCGGACCACGCGAGTCTTTGGATTTTTCAAGTATTGAGGGAGAGGTCATTCTTTTTGGAGATGAAACTTCATTTGGGATCGCAAAGGTTCTGCAAAACAAAGTGGGTAAAAAATCTCATATATTCTTTGAATTGAATTCGGCTGAAGCTGGCAAAGAGGCTCTCGAACCATTGGGGATTACGGAACAAAGAATGATCGAACGATCCCTTGATGGATCGCATCTCTCAAAGTTGGCGAAGGAAATTCTTGAGCGCCTTTCGCAAATGCCCGATGCAAAAATATTTTTGACAGGCCGAGCAAAATCAATCCAACAAGTCAGAACCTATTTAAAGGATTCTGGAGTTCCAACTAACAAACTAAAAGTGCGTGCCTATTGGGCGGATGGAAAAGTTGGTCTAGATTGATTTGGAATTTATTTTCCGGGTATAAAAATAGAATCTGACCTAACACCTGTGATCCGCAAGTGCAAGGGTCACAGCTTCTTCGCATTGGCCCACTTGTTTTTCCTTCAAATTTTCTTCTTGCGAATCAAAGAAATTCGATCTAAATCATACATTGTATATCGAATTAAAATGACTCCCATTAAAACTTATTTACTCAGCCTTTTTCTTTTGATTGGATTTGGAATTCCATTAAATTCAGAACCATTATCGGAGACTAACCAAAAAGCCATTGATGCCTTTTACCAAAAAAACTGGGTTCAGGCCGAAATGTGGTTCAAAGAAAGTTTAAAGAAAAATCCGAATGACCCATACGCAAACTATAACTTGGCCTGCGTTTACACCATTCACTTAAGTCAATGTGAAAATTTGACAGAAGAACAAGACATTTTTCAGTTATTGCAAAATGCCGTCACATATAAAAAAACTTACAAAAGTTTGATGCTTAAAGACAAAGACCTTTCCTTACTTCGTAATACATACCGATTCAATGAAATTGCAGGTTTAAACCCAAAAGAAATCTTTACAAATATTATTTGGTATGGTCCAAGTCCAGGTGCTTATGGATCAATAGCGGAAATTAAGTTTGATTCAAATGGTTCATTTGAACTCTCTTTGGTTGAATTTCGGGAAAGTGACGGTACACTGGAAAAACCAAAGTATAGAGGAAAGTATCAATGGATTTCCGAAAAAGTCATTCAATTAGAATTTCAAAAACTTCCTTCCTCACTTCCCAACCAAACAAAAAAAAGGCAAGCCCGTTGGAACAAAAATATCCTCGAAATCGACGGCTTTGACTATCATTTTCAGGATACACCGGACCGTTGCTCAGCATAGAAGAAAGCGATTCCATCTATCGCATTGCCCAATAGATTGGCTTCGCTTTTGAAAGAAACAAACAAAATTAATTTCAATTTGCGGTTGGCGTTTGTCCGTTTCGTTTGCTTTTTAGAGTATAAAATAAATAGATTGCTCTCGGAATCAGAGATTAGAAGCTTCAGTTCAAGCTAATATTCTCGTTTGAATCAAACGTTCTATTTCTTTCTCGCCTATGGGTAGTTTTATGGTAATTTCGCTTTCTTTTTTTAAAAAAAAATTTTTTTTACCTCTGCTTGTAGTTTTTATATCTTTTTCTTTTTGTAAAGTCGCAACCTCTCCCCTCCCCGATATAAATTCCGGATCAATGGATCTTTCCACATGGGAACCTAAACGAACTGTGATAAATTTGAAAGGAGATTGGGAATTTTGTTGGGATGAATTGATTCCTCCCGAATCAGATGAGTCCGTATGGAAAAAAAAATGCCATGGTTATTTTCCGGTTCCCTCTTTTTGGAAATTCTACAAAATAAACGGAAAAAACCTACCGATTTTTGGAAAGGGAACCTACAGACTCAAACTCAAACTTCCAAAACGGGAAATGAACTACGGATTGTTTTGGACAGAAATCATGTCCGCATTCGAAATTTTCGTTAACGCCCGTTCTGTGATAAAAGTGGGACAAACGGGAGACAGTTTTGAAACAATGAAGCCTGACCTGAAACCAGGCACGTCCTATCTGGGAAATCTTTCCGATGAAGTGACAATCGTCGTTTGGGTATCCAACTTCAATCATGAAAATCACGGATTTTGGGAACCTCTTTATTTCGGAGAATGGAAATCCATAGAAAGACAGCACATCAATCTTGTTATACGGGACGTTGCGAGTTCTTCAGCAATCATCATCATCGGCTTGTACCATCTGATTATCTATCTGTCAAGATTCCGTTCCAAAGAATATCTGATGTTCGGTATTTTCTGTATGATTATGGGAATTCGCCAATTGAATTTTGAAACGCATACGTTCTATTATCTATTTCCCAATCTGGATTTTGATTCATATATCAGGCTGCTCTTCGGAGTGATTTATATGATCGGGGTTTCCATGGTAACACTCTACGATCTTTTATTTCCGAAAGACATCCCAAAAATAATCACAAAAGTTCTCAGGTTGGTTTTCTTTAGTTTTTTACTAACTTTGTTTTTGCCGGTTTCCACTTTCACACATTACGCATTGTATCTCTTCGGTTTTGCAATGATTGCACTCATACTGTATGTACCTTTGTTCATCAGAGCTTTTTTTAGAAAAAGGGAAGGCGCGGGACTTATGCTCATTGCCTACTCCATTACAGCGGTTACCCTACTGAACGATTTATTATTCAATTTCGGATTGATTCATACAGGTTATCTCTCCCATTTGGGGGTTTTGTTATTTATCTTCATCCAAGCGATTCTATTATCAAAAAAAATAACAAAGGCATTGCAGGAGGAAGAAAAATTAGTTCAAAAACTCGGTGAAACTTTGGAAGAAAAAAACAGAACCCATACGGAACTCTTGAACCTAAAAGAATACCAAAAATACGAATTGGAATTGCAGGTAAAACTCCGCACGGAAGAATACGAGACCGCCAAACAACTAGCAGAAACCGCGAACAAGGCAAAGTCTCAATTTTTAGCAACAATGAGTCACGAAATCAGAACTCCCATGAACGGAATTTTGGGAATTACGGAACTTTTGAAAATGACAACTGTTTCGGAGGATCAAGCACAATATCTGAAGATGATTCAGGACAGCGGACAATCTCTTTTGACCATATTGAACGATATTTTGGATTATTCCAAACTGGAAGCGGGGAAAATAGAATTATCGGAATCCGATTTTTCCTGGAAAATTCTACTCGAACTTGCGGAAGGGATTTTTAAGCACCAAGCGGAACAGAAACAAGTTCGATTTGAAGTCAACTTTGATCCAGATTTTATATTTTTAGCACATGGCGATGAAAACAGAATCAAACAAGTGTTATTTAATCTAATTTCCAATGCGGTCAAATTTACGGAATCTGGAGAAATCAAAATCCTTCTCTCTTCCAAAAAGGAAAAAGTAGGAAACTGGATTCAATACAAAGTATCGATAACGGATACGGGAATAGGAATCCCGGAAGACAAAATGGGCTCCTTGTTTCAAAGATTCACACAGTTGGATTCAAGCATATCCCGTAAGTACGGAGGAACGGGACTCGGTCTTGCCATCTCTAAAAAACTAATGGATGTGATGGGAGGAGAATTGAAAGTAAAAAGGAATTTTCCCACCGGTTCCTGTTTTGAAATGGAACTCAGACTTCTTCCCAACCAAATGTCCAGAGTCATACGCTCCGAAGATTCGGTGGATCTTTCAAGATTACCATCTAACACAAATGTGCTGATTGCGGAAGATGATCCTACCAACCTGTTTCTACTTTCCAGTTTTTTGAAAAAATTAAACGTTCGCCATGATGTAGCGAAAGATGGCAGAGAAGCGATAACCAAGGCTCAAACAAATGAATTCCATCTAATTTTTATGGACATCAATATGCCCAATCTGGATGGTATCGGTGCCTCGGAAGAGATTTTGAAAGACGAACGAATTTTTCCCAAACCAATCATCATTGCAGTTACGGCGGACGCCTTCCAGGATGATCAAGACAAGTGCATTCGCGCAGGAATGTCTTCGTTTTTGCCGAAACCGTTCCAAAAAAGAGAAATAGAACAAGCATTATACGAATGGCTGATTGAAAGAAAAAACGGCCTTTAAAAGCCTAACATCTTTCGACGTAAGGCTTCTCCCAACAAATGTATACGACATGTAAATGAACAAACAGTGCGATCTTATCTTCAGGTGGGTGTCCACTTATATGCTTTCAGCGGTTAACTAGATCGAATACAAGAGTCTTGATAAATTTCATCACTGTCCTCAACCGAGGAGGTCATTCGATATATATAAGACTTTAATTGTCTTTCTTCAGAATCAAAAAAATATTCATATTTTTTTGTTAAATCATTATCGACGTTTTTCGAAATTCTCTTTCAGTTGAAGTTTTCATTTCAGACTGTCTTACCCCAACGAAGCAGTAATCAACCTAACGTTCGTAATTATCAGTATAGAATGTCTCACTACCTAAATCGTGTTTTTTTTGCTCTTGGTGATTTTTTTGCACTAGGAGATGATTTTTTAGGCTCAGATCTATTTCCTGAATTACTTGGCTTTCTTTTTTCCGATTGCCCTTGACTCCGATGTGAGTTTTGCTTGGAGTTCTGCTTTGAGTTTCCGTTTCGGCCAGAGGAAAGATCTCCCGATTGCGTGTGACGTCTTTGACCTCGATTGCCGCCACCTCCAGATCCATGGATTTTGGGAGCTTTGCCTGTATGCGATTCAACCCGCGCTGCATGGTAAGGATGGTCACGATCCACTGGGATCGAAATTCCAATTAATTTTTCAATGTCTTTGATCAGTGATCTTTCGTCTGCCTCTGCTATTGCAATGGCAATTCCATTTTTCCCTGCACGTGCTGTACGGCCAATTCGATGTACATAGGTTTCGGGAACATAAGGAATTTCATAATTAATTACATGGGTGATGTCATCGATGTCTATTCCTCGGGCAGCCAAATCGGTTGCGACAAGGGCTCTGTTTTTTCCCGAACGAAAATCTTCTAAGGCTCTTTGTCTAGCTGATTGACTTTTATTGCCGTGAATTACATCAGTTTTGATTCCACTTTTGTTCAAGAGTTCCGAAATTTTATTTGCTCCATGTTTTGTTTTGGTAAAGATAATAGTTTTTTTAAAATTTTTATCTTTAAACAAATGAAGGAGAAGATTTTTTTTATCTGCTAGTTCTGTATACATCACAGATTGTGAAATTAGTTCTACTGTCGACGAAACAGGTGTTACATCGATACGAATTGGTTCTACCAAAATTGAGTTTGCCAATTTTTCTATTTCAGGTGGCATAGTTGCAGAAAAAAACAAATTCTGTCTGCGCTTTGGAAGAAAGGAAATGATTTTTCGAATATCATGGATAAAACCCATATCCAACATCCTATCTGCTTCATCTAACACAAATATTTCGAGATTTTTCAATGTTACCAAATTTTGGTTCATCAAATCGACCAGGCGACCAGGCGTGGCAATGAGCACATCCAATCCGCTTGCAATGGCCTTGGCTTGGGGATTTTGTCCCACACCACCAAAAATTACTGCCGTTCGAATTTGGGTATATTTTCCATATAAAACAAAACTTTCATGGACCTGAATGGCAAGCTCACGAGTGGGAACTAACACAAGAGATCGTGGTTGTTTTGGATTTGGTTTTGCCCTCGTGGAAATTAAATTTTGGATCATAGGCAAAGCAAAAGCAGCGGTTTTACCTGTTCCTGTTTGAGCACAACCTAACAGATCGTGATTGTCTAGAAGTAAAGGAATGGCTTGGATTTGGATGGGTGTAGGTTTAGTATAACCAGTTTCAACGACTGCTTTTTGGATGGATCGATCTAATTTCAGATCTGAAAACGTTTCAATTTGTTTTTGCAAAATATGCCTTCATGTCTATCCTCCTAAATTAAGAAAAGCAGTCTATTTGGATAGGTCAAAAATTTCTCTTTTGGATGTTCGAAATGAGAATATGGGTTTGGGCAATCTCAAGGTAGAGGAATGAATTTTGATATAATGGGCGTTCCCGATTTAGTTGGTGTTTTGGAAATGGAATGTGTAAGGGTCGGGCTCTTTCGGGGTGCGCTGTCGCTTCCGTCCTTCGGACCAAGCCCTTCAGATCCTATATGTGAGAAGATTCTACTAAAATAAACCTGTTAAAAAACAGAACGTAGGATAGAACAATGATGGCCAGGACTCCAGGAAGAATTCTGCAGATCTGTCCCGACAAGGACTTGCTAGGGCTTTGATTCTCCTGGAGTTCTTGACCCTGCCATCACCATTCATAGTAAGTTAGTCTTATGACGAAGACTACATAATAGGATTCATGGGATGACAGGGTTTGGCAACTTTTTTCAGGAGAAAATTGTATGGAAACCATATACATCGGAATCGACTGGAGTAGAGATTTTGTAGATCTAGCCATCATCAACGGAGATGGAAATCTGTTACTTGGAGATAAAATTTTAATCACCAAAGATGGATTCAAAAAGTTAGATTCAATTATAGATCGGTTTCAGAATCAGTTTCGAATCGTTGCAGGTATAGAAAGCTGTGAGCATATTCTTGCTGGATATCTACGTAAAAACAAATTCCTCTTCACGAAGTGAATCCTCGTAAGTTACATAGATTCAAAGAAATCTATTCGTTAACGGGGCAAAAGGATGATCGTTATGATGCCAAAATGATCGCACTCTATGTTCTAAAAAACATCAACACCTGTCAGAATAAAAAAATTGAAATGAAGAATCTTCCAGGTTGATGAAGCTAAACAGCAACCTAGATATTCTAAAGAAAGATCGTGCACGGTTAGTGAATCGTTTAAAAAACAATCTACAATCATATTTCCCTTATTTTTCAAGGTGTTTTAGAGATATTACAAAACCAGTATTAAGTGCACTCAAGATCATCCAATCACCTGAGAAATTAGAGACTTTAACCCTGGAGGATTTTTTTAAAGGAAACTAATGACATCCAATGGAGCGATAAAAGAAAAACTTCTCTGTTTGATACGTGGCGTAAACTATGTAAAGAATCTCCGGATTATATTTCTCCCATACAAAATGAATGCATTCAATACACTGAATCGTTGATTGACCAAATCAATTTACTCGATACCCAAATAAAGAAAACAAAAAGCACGATCGATAAAAATTTTAAGAACTATGAAGGAAGCAATATCCTGAGTTCCATTCCAGCTGTTGGGACTACAATTGGAGGGGTCTTATTATCCGAGTTATCGAATGATACATTGGAATTTACTGACTATCGGGCATTTCAATCGTATGCAGGAACATCACCTGTCACAAAACAAAGCGGGAAAACTATGAGGAAAGTCATCATGCGGTATGCATGTAATAAAAATTTACGCCATGCTTTGTATTGGTTGGCATTCAATTCAATTACCAGAGTCGATTGGGCCCGTCAATTTTATGACAAGCAGAGATCAAAAGGCAAAAAGAATTCCATAGCTCTTCGCTCTCTATCTAACAAGTGGGCAAAAATAATCTTTTCTATGTGGAAACACCAAACCCCCTATTCACCAGATTTTTTTGAGACCAACCAAAAGAAGAAAAATCTCTTGACTGGTTTTGCATAGTAAGCCCTAACGCGGAGGGGGATTGAATTGTACCTTTATTTATTCAAAAGCAATTCGTTCGCAATAAGCTCCGCCTGCTTCAGCACGGTCTCAGTTGCTAACATCTGCATATCGGGAGGATAGCCATATTGCCGGAGGATCCTTTTGACAATTACTTTGAGTTTAGCCTTTACATTTTCTTTAATTGTCCAATCGATTGAGGCATTTTCTTTTACTTTTTGAAATAAGACAACTGCAAGTTCCCTGAGTTTTTCTTTTTCCATCAATTCCTTTGCACTATCGTTATTTGCAATGGCGGTGTAAAAAGCGTATTCATAATCGGATAAACCCATCTCTTTAGGTTCGGAATCCATATGTTGGATCTCTTTCGATAGAGCGATCAACTCTTCAATTACTTCTGCAGCTGTTAAGATTTTAACATGGTACTTTTTGATGGAATTCTCAAGCATTTCCATCAAAGATTTGCTTTGTATTAAATTCTTTTTAGCACGTCCTTTGATTTCATCATTCAGAAGTTTTTTAAGTAATTCTAGAGCGATATTTTTATGCTCCATGTTTTTTACTTCTAAGAGAAATTCTTCTGACAGAATCGAAATATCTGGCTTTTTGATTCCAGCTGCATCGAAAACATCGATTACTTTGTCAGTTACTAAGGCCTTATCTATGACTTGGCGGATGGCAGTTTCCACATCATAGTTTCCGCCCTCGGAATCAGTTTTTAAGAATTTTACTAATCTTGTTTTGACTGCTTGGAAAAAGGAAATTTCATCTTTCGCATCAAGCGCTTGTTCGTGGGGGATCGCAATGGCAAATACTTTAGATAGAGCAGTAACCTCATCAATAAATCTCTTTTTGCCATTTTCTAAACCTAAAATATGATTTTCAGCTTCTAAAATAAGAGACAATTTCCTTCCCATATCAGCATCAAAATATTCTTCATATCCAAAACCATGAAACATTTGCGAAACAACTTCCAATTTTTCCAGCATAAGTTGCACGGCCTTTTCTTGGTTTTCCGCTGGATCTCCTTTCCCGCCTGCATCGGAATAAAACGATAATGCTTTTTTGAGGTCTGATGCAATTCCTAAATAATCGACAATAAGACCACCAGTCTTTTCTTTATACACTCGATTCACACGCGCAATCGCTTGCATCAAATTATGGCCTTTCATCGGCTTATCGATGTACAAAGTATCTAAAGAAGGCACATCAAAACCTGTTAACCACATATCCCGAACGATCACTAATTTTAATTCGTCATCGGGATCCTTAATTCGATCCGCTAGGTTTTTCCGGATTTCCTTCGTCGTATGGTGTTTGTTAATTTCTGGACCGTCTGAGGATGACGAGGTCATCACAACTTTGATTGCGCCTTTTTTTGGATCTTCACTATGCCATGCAGGTTTTAATTGGATGATCGCTTCATAAAGTTCTGCGGCAATTCTTCGTGACATTGCAACAATCATTCCCTTGCCTTCAAAAACTTCTCTTCGGCTTTCAAAATGGGTCACAATATCTTTTGCCACTTTTTGAATGCGATTTGCGCTTCCAATCAGGGCTTCAAGCTGCGTCCACTTGGCTTTCGCTTTTTGCGATTCAGAAAGTTCATCTGGATCCAAATCGTCATCAAACTCTTGTATGAGTTTTTTTCCTTCTTCGCTTAAAGAAATTTTTGCAAGCCGACTTTCATAATAAATTCTTACAGTGGCTCCGTCTTCGACTGCCTGCGCAATATCATAAACGTCCACATAGTTTCCAAATACAGCTGGTGTGTTGACATCTGTGTTCTCGATGGGAGTGCCCGTAAATCCCAAATACGTTGCATTGGGAAGTGCATCTCGCATATATTTCGCAAAACCATAGACAATCTTTTTCCCAACTAAATTGCCAAGCTCGTCTTTGGTATCAATCGTTTTGGCTTTAAACCCGTATTGTGTTCTATGCGCTTCGTCTGCAATGACAATGATATTGTTTCGTTCCGATAAGGTTTCATACACATTCCCTGATTCTGGTTGGAATTTTTGAATGGTTGCAAATACCACACCACCAGACGCAACCTTTAAGAGTTCTTTGAGATGATCTCGATTTTTTGCCTGCACCGGTTCTTGCCTGAGTAGTTGTTTGGCGGCGGAAAAAGTATCAAAGAGTTGATCGTCTAAGTCATTTCTGTCGGTGATCACAAGAATTGTGGGATTGTCCATCGAAAGGACAATTTTACCCGTATAAAAAACCATCGAAAGTGATTTTCCAGATCCTTGCGTGTGCCAGACGACTCCCCCTTTTTTATCGCCAATAACGGATGAGATAGATTTAAATCCTTCTGATTTTGAAGTATGAATGAGAAGGTCTTTTTTAGGAGATTGGTTTTTTGAATAGCCGGATGCCCGAAGGGTAGACTCAACGGCTTTGTTTACCGCATAGTATTGGTGATAGGCGGCAATTTTTTTAACAATTTGAATGGATGTGATTCCAGTTTCTTTATCTTCCTTTTTCGTATTTTCAAATACAATAAAATGACGAAGTAAATCCAATAGTGTTTTTGGATTTAACATCCCGCGGATCAAAGTTTCCAACTGACCAACTAGTGGCGATGCTTCCGATTTCCCGTCAGATGTTTTCCAAGATAAAAACCGATTGTAACTAGAAGAAATGGTTCCGGCCTTTGCTTCCAATCCATCAGAGATTACTAAAAATCCATTGGATGCAAAAAGCGAAGGAATGGTTTGTAGATACGTTTGCAATTGATGAAACGCAGAATGGACTGTTGCATTTTCCTCCGTAGGATTTTTAAGTTCGATTACGACTAAAGGAATGCCATTGATAAAGAGTACCAAATCTGGTCTTTTGTTTGTGTTGTTCTCTACAACGGTGAATTGATTGATTACAATAAACTCATTGTTTTCCCAAGTCACAAAGTCAATCAGTGAGACCAAATCACCACGAGAGTTTCCGTCTTTTTGATAAACGACTTGGATTCCTTCCGTTAGAAACCTGTGAAAGTTATGATTGTTAACGATCAGTTCCCGTGAATTCAACCTTTGGATTTGTTTGATCGCATCCTCGATGGATTCTTTGGGTAATGATGGATTGATCCGAAGGAGAGACTCTTCGAGCCTTCTCACCAAAAGAATATCTTCGAAAGACTCTCTTTCAGGCTGATCACTGTCAGGTGCTATGTCCGGCCCATAGATATATTTATAGCCTTGGGCCTCCAAGAGAGAAATTGCATATTCTTCTATTTGTGATTCGGTGATCCTTGCAGAATTCATCGTCTGATTCGTGTTTATGCAAATTTGATAGTCGTTAGAAATAAAGGCAAGCGGCAAATGATGGTTGGTCTGAAGAAACTGATTGAATTAAGCCTCCAAATGTATAAAAATGCAGTTCAATTTGGAGAAAAATCCTTGCTGTAAAGTATTATATACCTGAAGATTTAATCCTGTTTCTTTTCAATGCAATAATGGATTTAGGTCATAGTTTATTGTTGAGTAATTTTTTGTTAGCCGTTAGTAGAGGAATTCTAGAATTAAAAAAATCTCCATCATTGGTTAATAATACTGCATTATTGGATTCACATAGATCAACAATAACTCTATCTGAATAATCTAACAACCCTCCTGAAAGTAATTTATTTATATCTGGCTTGAAATAAGACTTCCCAACTACATCAAAATTCTTCAAAATTTTATCTTTTAAAACTGTAGAAATATCCTTTTCAATTTGCTGACCTTCTTCCGAATTTCGAAAATTTTTGAATTCACTTGGATTTACATAAAGATGCTCTCGTTCTGCAAATTTATCGAATTCAAGGCGAAAGGCTCGATTATAAATTTCAGAAATTATCGTATTATCAACGATCAGGGGATTTTTTTGTCGAATCAATGACGAAAGTATCGATGAATATTCTTTCTCCTGTGAGTTTGAACCAGTCGGCCAAAATATATAAATTAAAACATTTGCATCAAAAAAAATATTCCTTCCAACTAACGTGGATATATCGGACTTTGAATAAATTTCCGGCAATTCATTCCCCTAAAACTTCGCGTAAGGAACGCTCCATTCGATCTGGGTCTTTATAATAAATTTTTGCAGTATCGACAACACGTTTTAATAGCCCTAAATCTTCTTGGGACATGCCTTCTACTTTCAAACTAGTTTTAATTGTTTCTTCTGAGAAATCTCGGTATAATTGTCCGATCGCAGTGTTTAAAAAAGCAGACGTAATAAGTTCGATTCCTTCGAAAGAAAGGGTTACGGCATTTTTCTCATCTCTAAAGGATTTTGAGATGAGTAGGAATAGCTTCTGCCCGTCCTCAGCATCTACACAATAAAGACTAGGGACTAATTCTTTTATAGGGATTGTTGGAATCACCATTTTCATTCTCCTAGAATATATCGGTCACTTTTAGCTCTTCCAAAAGGGAGTAAGACGTTGGATCGTCTGTCTGGAATCTCATATTAATGGTAGTTCCTGGAAAAGGACAAGAAATTTCTTCGAAAATATCGATTCCATTTTCGAATTCGTAAAAACCAGAATCACTGACAATATTGATTTTTCCGCCATTTTTTTCGGTAAATTCCCGCAATATTGCGAAACCTAGCCCCCCTGTAATATTGTCCTTTGTGGAATGCCCTGACTGAATCGCCCACTCGATTGCTTTGGTTGCGGAAACATCGCGATGAAAGAACTTACAAACATTTTCTTTGATCCCGATACCTATATCAGTAATCGAAAATTCAATGGTATTTTTATTTGGAAAAAATTGACCACAAGTTATAATTTCTTCCGATTTACTGTGGGTCTTAGCATTTTGAAAAATTTCAAATATAGATTCTGTCATTTTCTTTTTTAATAGTTCGGAAAGTTTTGGTAACTCTGGCCTTCGAAGTAACTCTGACTGGATATAGGTTAAAAATTCGTCCCCTTGGTTAGGTTTTAATTCTAAAAATTGAATTGTCGTTTGATTTTGATCAGTTATTTTTTCATAACCGTATTTACTTAAAAATTTATTTTTGCATAAAATCTTTTGAATGTCAGGCTTTAAATAATCAAATTCGAAGCGATGACCATTTAAAGCCAATTTATTCATCACACTTCCTAAAGGTGAGCACATATTGGCACCAAACCAAGTATCGATGGAGAGAAAAATTTTTAAGTGATGCTTATCTTTAAACTGATTGTAAAATTCGGCAATTTGTATATAACCATCGTAAGATGTTCTTACATTGTTGAATTCGAAGTCTGATTCCAGCATACTCATATTATTTTATTCCAAATTTCTCTTCACGATTCAAAATAAAACTTCAACTTTTTCAAGATGAACGTACAGAAGCCTTGTGAATAAAAACATAAATGGTTGTGGATTAATTTTTATGTCTCATTGATTCCAAAAAAAGAAAATACCCCACCGACAGATTTGATCTCTGGTGATAACTCCGCTAAAATTTGTTTTGCATTTTTTCCAAAGCCACCTCTCATATCCGCTGCTCTTTTTCGAAGCTGATTGAATTCTCTAAAAGTGATTCGGGTTCCTGAACTATTTTTTCTTTTTACTAGCTTTTGAACTGTTGATTGGGCTCCACCATCGCCTTTGGTTCGTGCCTGGATAGATTCCCACAATTCATCCGAGAACCCGCAAACTGCTACCTGATTCCCAAACCTACTATTCAAATAATCGAGTCGTGTAAGTGCGGCATCTAACGGCAATTCCATTTCTTTTGCCAATCGATTTAAATCAGTTGGATATCTTTTTTCTGTATTTCGCCAGTTTTCCTCTTCATCTAGAAGAATGAGTCCTTCCAAATCAGCATTTCTTTCCTCAACGGGGTTATTGAATCCAGGCAAATCATATTGAAATGGAGAGAACAAAGCCCTTTGAATACCCCGAAAATGATGTCCTAGCTCGTGAGCGAGCACCCAGACTTGGTTTTCCAAAGTCAAGGCAGAGGAAATTCCAATGGCCGAGCCAAGTTCTGTCGTAACGTATAGACCTTTCCATGAAATTAGTCTCTCAACGTCCAAAAAATTAACGATTACATCTTCTTTTTCTGCGATAGAAAGAAGCCTTCCTAGTCTTACTTCATTTCTTTTCAATGGACTCTCCCATGTCCCAAGAGAAGTTAGGAACTGCCTGTTTTATTTTTTTAAGAAAAATATTTTTCATTAAAATATCTGCAATGGGGCGTAATTCTAGTGGTTTGCTATCTGCTTTTGCCGCGGCTTGCAACTTCGTCATTTCTTCGTTAACTGCTACAATCGTAGGAAGAAGTTTATGAAGACCATCACCTATAAGTAAGCTCGCGACTTGACCGGTAGAAATAGAAACTCCCAATTGTTGAAATGTATGAGATACTACTTCCAAATCTTTCCATTCATTTACAGTAAGCGGAACTTTTTTACGTAAGGTTTCTTCTAGGCGGCCTGGCCGACCTCCCGTAGATTTAATCCCCTTAACAGCAGAATGTAATATACCAGCAAACGTAATCGGTTCTAAATGATCTACTTTAAGTTCTTGAGAAAATTGAGCACCTACTCCTTTTGAAAAATCTTCCTGAGAAAGTTTTTTCGCTGTAGAAGTTTGTCTAATTTTTACGGCCTTTTTTGAGTCATTTACTTTGATTTTCATACTCACACCCCTTGATCATATTCCGTAATTTTATAAAATACCCCATCGAATTGACAGGCTACTTCACCTTGGTTTGCTTCCCTTCCGAGCCTATGTAGAAATTTTTTAAGATTTTTTATATTTTTTGCTAAGCTTTCACCATCAACATAAGAATATAGAATGATCGTATCTTCCCATATGATTTCTCCTGTTGGGGATTTCCAACCACCCTTAGAGGGGGGATTGATTGTAACTCCTCCTCCAATTGCAGAAAGAAGAACACCTGCTTCCTTTACCCACATTTCCTGGTCAAAGGAGTTTTTGCCATACCTATCGACACTCGGTATGT
Organism: Leptospira vanthielii serovar Holland str. Waz Holland = ATCC 700522; assembly: GCF_000332455.1. Classification (GTDB taxonomy): domain Bacteria; phylum Spirochaetota; class Leptospiria; order Leptospirales; family Leptospiraceae; genus Leptospira_A; species Leptospira_A vanthielii. The sequence goes on from NZ_AOGY02000013.1 coordinate 50,718, forward strand.
ATAGAGTCAAAATTTGAGGAGAGCCTTCCGAGCTTGCCCCCAATTCTGAAACTAAATCCAGCTCAATTTCATCCATATCTATACAATCGAACTTTTGGGCCCAAAAGTCAAGCCTTAAACTTTTGTTATCTTTTCGAAAACTAGCAATAATTCTGCCAATTTGCCAGCAGAAACCCCCGAACTCCAGATCTTGGATTGTAAGAAGGATAGACATTTCGATATTCCAATTCTGCGATTTCCAAACTTTGGTTTGAAATTAAATTCTTAGATGCTAAATACAATAGACCCAAAGCAGGAGATCGGCTCTCTCCTTGATTACAATGAACCAAACATTTCTGCTCAGCAGACAATGCTTGGTCTATAAATAGCAGAGCAGCATCAATGATTGTTTTTGGAATGTAATTAGGATCTGCCGCATCGACTAAATTCAGAAAGAGCCGATTCCCTCTTTTTGCAATAAGATACTCTGGATGATTTTTTGGCGCTCCTTTACTAGAGTAACCTAACAGGTTTCGATGGTACGGTTCCTTGCAGGCATGGACAATATGCCAGTCTGGTAGAAATCTTACTTGGTTTTCATAATCAGATTCGTTTCCTATAAAGAGATTGTGATAGATTTGGATCATATGAATATCACCTCAATCTTACTCAAAAATGTCCAACCCGACAAGAAAAATATTTAACAGTGGTCAGTTTAGAGCTCGAATAGGTTTAAGACTTTGTGAATTCAAGTATGCTCTTCAAATGTCGCGGTTTATATCCACCTTCACTTCCCCACTCATCAACTTCGGCAATAGAGTATCGCGGAGCTTTTCCAAAGAACGGATTTGGAAACAGTTTTCTATAATTCTATCGTTCAAAGGCTTTAATCTCAAATCAATCTCTTCTGATTCTAAAGTCGATGGAATTTGTGTCTTTATGCCCCACAGATCTTCCTTTCCTATGGATCCAAAAACAGTTCCAGTATCATTGAAGCCTGCGATTTCTAACATATGGTATCGTATTTTATAATATGTGTAACTATATAAGTCAGATTTAATTTTATATCTTAAGGATGCAACACCGCGACCAATACAGCATTCTTCATTCGCCATATTTTGTGCTCCGACCGGAGCCCTTACGCTGATTAGTGTATCGTATTTTTCCGCAAACCTTTTCGGGTCGGTTGTAAATACTCTATTCTTGGGAAAACGGAATTCAAAATCAGCATTTCCTTGGTACATTGGAATACCTACTCCGTCTTCATTATAGCTTTCGCCTGGAGGAGATTGACCCATTGTAATTATGAATTCATCCCCCAACTTCCCCTCCTCCCAACTCTCCTCCGCTTCCTCCACAAACCACTGCCGAAAGAGTGCCTCTGCCATCGCTTCCAAGGTTTTATTCTGCCGGTGTAAAAGATCAATTTTCTCATCTAACGCCGACAAAACGCCTGCAATATCTTTTTGTTCGGCGATAGTGGGAAGGAGGATGGGGATTTCACGAAGCCCTTTTAAGGGAACATTAATAATAGTTGTCCCAGTTGCAATTTCTAATAGTGTTGATTGAAATTCCTTACTTAACATTTTATAATAAATGAAAAAATTATCAATATCGCTAGAAATATTTATATAGCAGGCACTTTTTCCAAGAACACATTTTTCTCCATTATAGAATGCTAGATTTCCAATAGTTCCATTAATTCCTAAAAGAATAGTTCTATTCGACAATGGTTTTTTATGTTTTTGATATTCAGCTTCTGTAACTTTCTTGGTTTCGTTTTTAATTGAAATCTTGCCATTTAACAAGTTATTCCCATTTATAAAATAATATTCTCCATCATCACTATATGCTGGAGTTCCATGTAAACCATCTCCGATTTTGTCCGCGATATCCCCTAACTTAAATTCCTTCCATTCACTCATGCGGACTCCTCGCCTTTTTCTATTGTTTCCTTTCGATTTCTCTTCCAGTTTTGAATCATCTCTTCCAACTGCAGACCAGATTTCAGATCGATGCGGTCTTCGAGTTTGGTGAGGGCGTAGAAGGAGAGGGAGGTGGATTCGGAATGAATCTCTTGCGTTGCATCATTCATTTCTATTTACCCTCGCAAGAACAACAGCAGAAATCTTCGGGGATTCGTTTCCTTCTGGAATCTGGTATTCGCCATCAAAATACATATTATCAGGCCTGTGAACTAACTCGATGATTTCTGGCTTATAAAAGCAGTCGTAACCCGATTCATAGCCCGAAACAAAAATCGGAAGATCTTCAGGAAAAGTTTTTAGCATTTGAATGAGCTCTTTTACGGTCACTGGGTTGTTTTTCATTTTTTATACACTGCGCACTTTACGTATCTATTTGAACATTTCTTCCGATTGCAAAACCGATTTTCGATAGATTCGATCTTCGAGTTTGGTCAGGGTGTAAAAGAAGAGAGCGGTTTCAAAGATCATATTATACTCCTTTCTCAACTAACAAAGATTTTGGCAATTCCTCGAATGTTTCAAACCAATTTTTGATCAGTTTGGCGATCCTTGGATCATCTTCTAAATATGATTTATAAAGGATCATCCTTCCATCATCGGTGAGTGAATCAGTATTCGATTCTAGTCGTATATGGGAAGAAACCCCTATCCACCAGCTAACACCACCGTATAGAAATTTATAAGCATAATGACCATCCTGAGTTTTGACTCGAATTGGATTGATCATCAGGTCAATCATAACCTCACCTGTTCTATCTCGAAAAAGAACAGATCCAAAAATCGGATAGTCAGTTTCCTTACCAGGATTTTTAGTTAAGATCATTTCTCTTAGGATTTTCTCATGTTTCTCACCCAAGTTTACTTTCTCAAATATGGGATTTTTTGAATGATGAGCTCGCCAAAGTATGGATAGATGATAGAGCTTGAATTTAGTATAATTTAGATTTTGGCGTACAAAGTAAGGATCTTCGGATCCATTTAAAGAGCGGATATTTATATTTTCTTTCCAAAATTGATGGATCGGTTGTTCATACGTTGTATTTAAAAATCCCTCACATTCAGTACATAACATGGGTTCTTTGATTCCCTTTTGATAAATCTCAACACCCAGTTTTTGATCCATCTTCGGTTGGATGAATTTATGTTTGTGATACAAAGATTGGAACCAAAATTCAGGAATAATATGCGATTCACAGAGTAGTTTCTCTTCTAAGCAAAGATTGCAATTTCTTATCTTTGATTCTTTCCTTGATTTCATTTTGAATTTTTCTCTGGAGATAGAGATTTTCTAATTTTCCTCTAACACCTTAGCGAGTCCAAATCCCGCGATAGCGGAAAGGAGAGCCGAAGTAGCATTGGAAGACTTTGATTCCTGCAATTCACGCGAGACTTGAGTCAGTCGCATGTGAAGTTGTTGGGCAACAGATTGTAAATTTTGATATTGATTTTTTAATGTTAGGTGCTGGCTTTGCAAAGTTTGCGTTTGTGAAATTTGATTATTTCGTTCTCCAAGAAGCGTTGCAACTTGATTTCGAAGCACTCCAATTTCCTCATGTGTAGCTAAAGAATTTTGAAGTTGACCTTTTAATAATGCGTTCTCTTTTTCTAATTGATCCAATCTACTGATCATTTGCACAAGCTGGTCTTTCAAAGAAACATTTTCGGCTCTCATTCCCTCGTGTTGAACTTGCAGCGAATGAAGGTCGTTTTCTCTAGTCTCTAATCGCCTCTGTAAAGCAAATAGATCAGAAATTTCTACCCAACCATGCCAAACTTCCATGAATTCTGTGTCCTGGAGCAATTCCAGAGTCGTAACCTGCAATACCTTTGCCAATTCTCGTGCATGTTCTGGTTTCAGCACTCGTTCGCCACTAAGTATACGAGAGAGTGCTGCAGGACTCATATTTGCCCTTTCTGCTAGCTCGGTTTGACTAACACCAATCTTTTCCCGTAACTTGGCAATTTTCAAAGCAAATGCGCCAGGTTCCAGGTTTTCTTTTTTGTCATCGATCTCTTTCATATTGTCAAAAATCTCTTTTTCTGAATAAAGAGTCAAGTGACAAAATGAATCATTATAATGTATTTTTGCAATTAATAAAGAGCCAGATCGGAAGAACAGTGGATAAGAAGTGTAAAAAGTCCATAGTTAAGTTCCAAATAATCCAGGTTGTTTGATAGGATTCGGTCGAAAATCACCAATGATCACAAAGGGATTTTTAGAAAGATAGTGGTGTTTTAATGTAGTTCCTAAGATGAAATAGTAATCCTTTGTTTTTGCAAAGTCTTCAAAGTATTTCTTTTGAACATCCTGGCAGGCTTTACTCGTATCCCCTTCGTGTTTTTTGAGAGAATTCCAATAGAGCATTCCAGTTTCCCAGTCTTCAATCATGAGATTGGATTCTTTACCTGTTTCGTCTTGAAACTTAAATTTAAACTTATAGGGAACCTTATCTACAACTTCAAATTCAGTAATATCATCCAAATCATTGGTTTCAAACAGCGAGCCTTGGCTGTGCTCAGACTCTAGAGCTTTGATTTTTTTCGGATCCCAAAAGGATTCCGTTTTTTCATAAGTAAAATCTAATATTTTTGTTGGTTTGAAAACGGCAAGGGACGTGCATTTTTCTCTATCTTTTGCATCTTCTATAAGTTGGGACATATTGGTATAAACATTTTTTAAAACAAAACTTCTTCTTTCGTGCCAAGTATCTTTGTCAGAGTCAATGTGACCAACTGTTTCAATTTGATTTGGGTCTAAGGGACGGAAGGATTCAGGTCGAAAGTCTTTGGAATTTTTAGTGAGTTCGAGTTCAATCCAATCGTATTTTGAATATCTTTTGTTAAAATCAATCTTCCGAAAAGGAATCGGATAGATTCGTATCCATTCACCCTCTTCCGTAATTCCCGCTGTGCAAACGGTTTCTCCATACTTTGTCGAGATCGCGGGATAAGTTTTTACTAAAATTAGAACCTTTTTTTTCATTCTATAAATGAATTACAGAAGTTGGTTCTTTTATTGCATCTAACAAAGCATTTGCTGTATGACTTCTATGACAACATTCCGAATCTGCCTCAAAGCACGTGAGCGCAATTCTCGCGTTTTCTTCATAGATTTTATTTAAGGATCTTAGATCTGATTGATTTTCACGGAGGGTGGTTTTTTGGTATTCTAGAAAAAGCTTTTGGTAATCAGACTTAGAATTCAGTTCCTGTCTTTTACTAGAGACAATCCCGAGTCCCGGAAAATGTATATATTGGATGCCTACGGACTCAACTACCCCTTTCAATTGTTTTTTGGAAAATCCATACTTCATACTCAATGGATTTTTTCGGACATCACAAAGCACATGAACGGAATTTCGAATCAATTCTGTTACATATTTCTCAATCGATTTTCCTTCATAACCAATGGTAAAGATTGCTCTTGTGTTTGATTTCGGTTTCTCTTTATCAACGTTTGCCAATTCATTAATAGATAGAATGTCCTTCGCAATTTCGCTGTGGATGGCATAAAACGGATAATGAGTATATACATACCGAATCAAATCTTTGCCAGTTAACATTCGGAATTCCTGATGAAAGGATACCAAATCCTTTCGGTCAGCAGCCTTTAACGTCGTAAAAAAATGATCGGATTTACTTAGCTCCCATCCCAAGGGAGTCTCTTGAACAAGTTCGTATTTTTTTAAAGTTCCAAGGTCTTGTGTGGCCTGTGCCGAATAACAACCAAATCGATAGGGATAAAAATCATACGCAGGATTAGATTGTTTTTGAGAAAACAAAAATAGATACTTTTGAAGGTCCGTTTTCGACAACCGACCACCAAATTTTTCTAATATGGCGAGTAATACTTTCCTTCGATAATACATTGTCGATTTTCTGGGTAAAAGGAAAGCGAAAGTAACCTTATTTTTTCCTTAGTTTACTTTAAGCCTCTTTCCTAAACTAACGCAATCCTTAATTTACCTTCACCTTTGCCAAATTTTCTAGAATCAAAGCATTCAACCTTGCCTCTTCCACCAATTGTGCCTCAAATTCAGACTTAAGGCTTGTAAACCGTTCCTTAAAATCAAAATCATCTTCTTCATCAGGTAAACCCACATACCGACCAGGTGTCAGCACATAATCCAATTCCCGCACGCGGTCGAGAGTTGCTACATTGCAAAATCCCTTGATATCTTCATATTTAGTTTTAAGTTTTTTCCATTCGTGATAGGTGCCCGCAATTTTCTGAATGTCTTCTGGTCGCAGTTCCTTCGTTCGCCGATTGATGAGAACTCCTTCATTGCGAGCATCGATGAATAAAATTTCATTCATCCTGTTTCGATACCCGCCACCAGATTTACTCCGAGAAAGGAACCAAAGACTCGCAGGAATTTGTGTATTGAGAAATAACTTAGCAGGTAAATTCACAACACAATCCACAAGCCCTGCTTCAATGAGTGATTTGCGAATCTCACCTTCTCCTGATGTCTTAGAAGTGAGAGATCCTTTTGCTAAAACAAAACCAGCTGTTCCCGTAGGACTTAAATGATATAAAAAATGTTGGATCCATGCAAAGTTGGCATTTCCTGAGGGAGGCGTCCCAAACTTCCATCGACCATCCGTACGTAATAAGTCACCCGACCAGTCACTTACGTTAAACGGAGGATTAGCGATGATAAAATCAGCTTTTAAATCTTTATGAGCATCATTTAAAAATGACCCTTCATTATTCCATTTCACTTGTGTACTATCTATCCCACGAATCGCAAGATTCATCTTCGCCAATCGCCAAGTTGTCTGGTTACTTTCTTGGCCATAAATAGAAATATCG
>NZ_AOGY02000012.1 GCF_000332455.1 Leptospira vanthielii serovar Holland str. Waz Holland = ATCC 700522
GGCACATCGGTAACACTTTAGATCACTCACATGGGTTACACTTTTACTAGTCAATTCTATACAATAGCCTCTGGTATTTCAACACTTTACTCGTATACAAATCCAAAATTCCAAGAATTGCATCCGCAAAGTAAAGACGACAATGCCGATCAGATATCTCTTCAAAGCCAACTACCTCTCCAATGAAAGGATTCCCAAAGAACACTCGATGGGGCCCGTACTGCGCAAAAACCACTTTCATGGACTTTATCGGTAACAATATGTGTGGGATAAGCTACCTCTAGAATCTTTTTTGGGAATGTCCTTTTCGAAGATTTATAAACTTTTGCAGGTGTCAGAAAACCCAAATACGTGGCGTCTTACCTTATTAAATTCTTCACGGAATGAATCAAAGGCGGTCTGTTGTGCATCCAAACTAGATCTTGGGGTAATGCAGTTTCTTCTTTGAGTGTTCTGTGCATTCTCTCATGACGACCGTTCTGAGATGGTTTCCCTGGTTCAATGCGTTCCGGTCGGATCCCTATTTCAACCACCATATAGAAAGACTAGTTAAGCCGCCAATGGCCTTACTTGCAAAAGGTATCCATTATCTGATTTGTTGCCTGTGGTAGTCCATATTCTTTAAAAACCCTTTCAAATACCGCTTTTGTTTGCTCTGCATTCGTTTTATTCAGGATTTCACATGCTAGAAGGTAGCGACTATATGCATCTGTAATTGTTAGTGGATCGCAGCGATTGCCATTTCCTACTGTAAAATGGCCTTTAAAATCAACACACCATACATCATTGGGAGCGACTACATTGGAAAAAGGAAATAGAGACTGTGGAACTCTTGGTCTTTTTTTCTTAGGTTGACTAGGCCTTTTTTGCGAAGAATGTTTCCAATTGTAGTTTCACTTGGAATCTGTTTCATGCGATGAAACTTTGCTTTGAGTATGGGACGGAGTTTTTTGGGACCCCAAGATGGATGGTCTTCACGTAAAGATACAATTAGGTGAACGATTTTCTCAGGAGTTTCATTGGACTGAGTGATTCTTTTTCTAGATTTATCTTTGAGTCCGTCGATACCTTCCGACTCATAATTCTTTAGATATTTATAGCCAGTCTTTCTCGATATATTAAAGTCTCGGCAAAGATCGGCAAAACACCACTGACCACTTTTAACAGCTGCTATGAACTTGATTCTTTCTTCTATCACTTTGGTTTCCTTCCAAGGCATCGGATTGTCCTCCGATACACAATGTAGGTGTTACCCATGTGAGTTGTCTCTTTTGTTACCTATCTGACCTCCTCATACCGGAGGTGTCTCCATACTCGAAAGCGGTCTTCCACAAGTTTTACCGCTTATATACATCACCTGGAATTCAAATGAATTCCAAATAGGACGTTCGTAGGAACTTCCCAGTTTTTAGTCGCAGCACCGAAGGTTTATCTTTCTGTTGTTGCGAATTCAAAGAAAGAAAACTTTTTTTGAAAGCCGAAGGCTTGTGTTGGGCACAAGGGGTCGTTATGAATGAATCAAAAAGAACGGGTGTTTGGGTCGCCCAGTGGATGGAAGATTTGGGTCTTACGCCAAATCAGACTAAGTTGTATGCAGAGATAGTTTCTTTGCATACCAAGGGAGGATGTTTTGCTTCGAATGAATATTTGGCTGCTGTATTACGATTAAAACGAGATACAGTATCGCGTTTGGTTTCACAATTAAAAAAGAAAGGGCTTTTGAAACAAACTGGATTTGATGGAAGGAAACGTTATCTAAAACCGGTGGTACCGGCAGTTGAGTCTGGTTCGGATTCCAGTCCTAAAAAGGATTTTTCTTCTGGCGTGCCAGTGACACGCCGAATTGGAATCACATCCAAGTCTGAGTCTTGTGCGAATCCGAAGCCTTCTCTTAAATACGAATTACATACAAATATACAAAAGAATATATTGGAAAAAGATAAGGATGCAGATTGGAAAGAGTTTTTGGCTTGGAGCGAAAGACGGCTCTCTTTTTCGACAAGTTTTGCTCTTTCGCAAATCCGAGGTCCTGAGGTTTTGACCGGTTCACAACTTTCCTATTGGGAACGTTTTAAGGCGAATCCAAGGTAGAGTAACGTTTGGGATTTATAGATCCTTTGTAACGAGAAAAGAGTCCTTGGATTCTTTGTAGATTCATTTAACATGGGTTAGGTCTTGTTGGAATTGGTTTCTACCACCTGGGTATTCGATAATATAGAGGCATTGGCAGGTTTCCCAAGCGGGGCTTGTGAAAAAATAGCCAATATCTTCAGGCTGGCAGGAGTCTTGTTTTGGTTTGATTTTGTGAGCAGAAATAAGCCGACCTAAGTCCTTGGTCTCTACTTCATCTAGTTGGATGGATTCTTGTTCGAGGAGGATGGAGGTCAGTTTTGGGGAAGTGGAGAGGAGATTTGTTGCATTGACGCAAGTGCTCCTTCGCATTGCTAAACTGCCGGATTCAATGGCTTGTACACTTGCTTTTGCGGAAACGGCAGCATAAAAAACTTCGGTGCCATCCTTTGTTTTCCATTCGGACTTCCATGGCATATAACTTTGGCAGGTGATAAGAAGTAAGAGAAGGAAGGGAATTAGATATTTCATAATTGAATCCTAAGTTCTTTTTTTGCTTTGTCAATTGATGTTGTAATTGATTCGAATCGTCCAGGATAATTTATTGAAAATTATCCCAATTCAGTCAACGTTGGGGATAGCTTATGAGCCTCTTTAAACCTTTACCCATTCTTTCTGGTGCCATGGTTCAGTCATTTATGGCTTCGTTTAAATCTAAATCAGACAAACGATACGGACATTCCGTTGTTGGTGAGTGGAAGTCGGTAAAGGCAAAAGACGGCACAACACTGCTTGCACGTGTTCATGAAGTACCTCAACCGAAAGGACTCGTTGTATTGGTGCATGGATGGGAAGGAAGCATTCATTCCAGTTATATTGTTCGAACCACAAGATTTTTTTTGAAAAAAGGATTTTCTGTTTATAGGCTGAATTTGCGAGACCATGGAGATACTCATCATCTTAACGAAGGAATCTTTAACGGTAGTTTACTTCCTGAGACTTATGAAGCCGTGAGAGAACTCGTAAAAACTTTTGGTTCTAAGGGTCCAGTCTATTTGGCGGGATTTTCGTTGGGTGGGAACTTTGTTTTGCGGATGGCAGCTCGCCATTCCCTATCAAAAGTGGCAGACCAAATCCCTGGATTGAAACATTGTTTTGCATTTAGCCCGGCTTTGGATCCGAAAAGAGCCACTATAAAAATGGATGAACACCCTTTTTTGCGGAAGTATTTTTTGAATTCATGGAAAACATCTCTCGTGAAAAAAGCACATTTATTTCCTCATTTATATTCCTTTCATGATTTGGATGATTACCAATCGGTGATGCATTTAACGGAAAAAATGGTGAGAGAGTTCTCTCATTTTGCATCGGTGGATGAATATTTTGATTCTTATACTTTGAACGATTTATTTTTTAAGTCTGTTCGAATTCCAACAACCATTCTAACTTCCATGGATGATCCAGTCATTCCTTGGAAGGAATTTGCAGAGATCCCACCTTCTTCGTATTTAGAAGTTGTGATTGAGTCAAAAGGTGGACACTGCGGGTTTATTGAGGATTTGAATCGTTCTTCTTATTATTGGAAATTGATGGAAAAAAAGATGGGTTGATTTCTTCCCAAATGGTTGTCCAATACTTTGCCCAATCTGTCTTTTTGGAAGTCCAAAATTTCCAATAGAAGGAATCGAGTGACTCTCTGTTTGATAAGATTTTCAGAAGAGATTTTTTTTCTAAATGTTCGGGCCCTTGTTTTAATAAAATATTAAGATCTTCTTCTATGGATTTAGGAAGTTTGGATTGGTATAGTTTGTTTCCTTGGAGTTGTTTGTGCTTATTGTGAAATATTGGGTGCACTAAGGCAAAAAATAATTCGCGACCTTCGAGATAATTATTTTTGTGTGATGTTAACTCCTCTTCTAAGCGACCGATTAGGGTTGTATTTGGTTTCCAAAAAGAAGGGCTTAGTATTTTGTTTAATGGCTTTTGCTCTTTACCCGTTAGGATCACCAAAGGGATTGAAAAAATCCAACCGATCCAAATTGGCATTGTCAGAACAAATAACATTGGGGAGTGAGTGTAACTTATGTAGGCACAGGCGAACCCGAGAATGGTCACTCCAAAAAAGGAAGAGAGTATGTAGGAGATATTGTATCCTGAGTTGGCATCGCGATTTTGTGGACCCCAAGTAATTCGTTTGTTTAGTAGTATGGAAAAAACAAAGATACTATGGTAGATCATGTAGATGGGAGCGATTAGGATCGAAAATGCGGTTTCCAGAAGAAAGGCAGGGAATTTTTTTAGAATTTGTAATATAGGAAGGCTTACAAAACTAAGTACTCTGGGAAGAAATAACAACAATAAAGATAAATATAGAAGTTTTATATAGAGTGGATCATAAATCTGCGATTTGAAGAATTCATATTCTTCAGGCAACATGGAATAATTCAAATATTTGTTATCTTCTAAGTAGTTCCACAAACTTAAAATGATGTAACACATCCAGATAGGTGAATTGAGATAGGATAAAATGCCATTGAGAATATGGATTCGGTTGATAAAAGGGATTTTTTTACCGAATAAAAACCAGAAATGTTGTAAATTTCCTTGGCACCAACGTTGGTCTCGTTTGAGGACATCGATGATGTTAGGTGGGTTTTCTTCGTAACTTCCCTCTAACTCATAAGCACATAAAACATCAAACCCTGCTTTTCGCATCAATGCTGCTTCAACGGTGTCATGGCTTAAAATTTTACCGCCAAGGCCTCCGTATTCGGGAAGGTGTGGTAGTGCACAATGTTCCATAAAGGGTTTCACTCGTAAGATGGCATTGTGTCCCCAATATCCTGAAGAATTGATTTGCCAAAACCCGGCTCCTTTTAAGAAAAAAGGGCTGAATAGATACGAAGAAAATTCTGTTAATTTCTGGAATAAGGTAGTGGTGCGAAAAATTTTGGTGCTGGATTGGATGATGCCAGCCGACGTATTTTTCTCCATATTTGCAATGAGTTGGATGATCAGTTCTCCAGAGACAAGGCTATCGGCATCGAGAATGATCATGTATTTATATTTTTTCCCCCACCTTCTGCAAAAATCTGCGATATTCCCACTCTTTCCGTTGAGGTTACTTTTTCGCCGGCGGTAGTGGAAGGTATGGAAGTTTTTTGTCGATTCACATAATTCTATGTAGGCGGCTTCTTCTTTGATCCATTTTTCTGGTGTTCTTGTGTCACTTAGAATGAAAAAATCTAGTTTTGGCAGTTTGTGAATTTTTTCTACTGACTCGTAAATAACTTTGATTCTAGAAAATATTGAAATTTCGTTTTCTTCATACACTGGCATTACAACAGCGACATGGAGGGATTCGAGTAACGGAAAATCTAAGTTACTTTCTGGAATCTGTTTTGCCTTAAGAAGTGGATCGCCGTTTTTTTTGAAAGATAGTAAAAATCCAAAAAGGGCAGTGTTTGCCCCATAGGACAACATTGGCAAAAGAAAAATCAATGTTATGAATTGGTAGTATTCAGTGATTTCAATCCCACGAAAAGAAATGATTTCAATAAACAAACTAAAACCCCAGATGACGGGTGTGATAAAAGTTAGAAAGAATATACTGCGTTGGATATTGATCATAACAACCTAAAAATAATTAAGTAATAGAGAAGGCTCCAAAGGAAGATAGAGGCAATGATAAATAGTGGTTTTAAAGATCCAATAATGGATTGTTTTTTTCTTTTTGTGTCTCGTTTCCATTCAGCAGACTGTGGAATCATGGATCCGAATTGCCAAGACCTATCGGCAATTGGTAACAGCTGAGCTGGTTCTATTTTTTTGTTTTGTAAATAACTCTGCCAAAGTTTCCAATCAGATGGGAAATTTAGATCCAGATGTGTGGATTTAAAAAAATCATTTAAAATTTCTGCGATTTTATATTCGTTATGGATCCCACTTAAAATTAAATAGGAACGGATCCTCTCGCTAAACTCGTTTAGGTATTCCATGTTATTTGGATAGGCCATCTCGGTAGATCCATGTTTCAGTAATTCTTTGATTTTGATTTTCAAGGAAAATAGACCAATCTGATTCGTTTATAGATGAGGGATACCAGATTTGTAAACGCCACTGGTCTAACTCTGATATTTTTTCAATTTTATAGCGAATTTGTTCGGGAGGGATTGTACTGTTTTTGATGATTGCTTTGAGTATAGTTTTCCGATCCAACGATTTTAGATAATCACCAGTAAAGTATAATGTGAATACTTTTTCCTTTGGAAAGAGTGGATCTACTCCTCTGTAAAACGCAGATGCTTTCCCAAGTGTATGGTGTTTGGGAGACTTTTCTGTATAATGGAGTGTGTATCGGAATTCATAACCTTCATTTAAATTAGGTGGAATGGCTGGTTCCCAAAAAGTAGTAATATTGTCATCAGAGTCTAAATTTGTTGTGAATTCGAGTAAATACAAATTCCCTTTGCCCCAATCACCTTTTGGTTCTACCCAAACACTTGGCCTTAAGTGGTATTTGAGTTTTTCATCTTGGTAACTTTTGAACTTACGATCTCTTTGGATAAGTCCATATCCTAATGGCGAATCTAATGAAATTCTTGTTAGTTGGGTCTTTTTGGGATTGATGAGTGGCCTCCACTCCCAATCCCCAGATTTGTTTTGAGTGAGTAGGCCATCGGAGTCATGAACTTCGGGATGGATGTTTCCTAAAATGGGATTGTCGGATTCTCCATATAAATACATGGAAGTGACGGGAGCAAAACCCAGGCGTTTGATTTTTTTGCGTAGATAGATTTTTGCTTGTACATCAATCGTTGTGACCTCGCCAGGTTTTACAATGAATTCATAGGAACCAACCACAGATTCGCTATTCATGATGGCATAAATGGTAATGGTGGTGTCGGTTTTTTGAGGTCGTTTGATGTAGAAACTTTCAAAGATAGGAAATTCTTCTTTGTCTTTGGGGCCTGTGTTGATAGCAAGTCCTCTTGCTGATAATCCATAGACCTGATCTTTGGAAATAACCCTGAAATAAGAGGATCCTTGAAAGACCAAAAATTCTTCTAGAGCCTCTTTTTGATTGATCGGGTAATGAACGCGGAAGCCAGTATAGTGAAGTTTTTTGGTTAGTTCTGTGAAAGAGTCTGTGAGTGGTAAGTCGCCAAAATTAAAACGAGAGGCATCGTAAGGAATTTCAACAGGTTTTTCATTAATTACTTCGTAAATCTGAATTCCGTTGCTATAGATATGGCCTGGATGAAAGAAGTGAAGTTGGTAGGGAAGGGCCAAATTTTTCCATATTGCTACATCTGGTTTGTATTCTATCTGTCTATAATCGTCATAACTGATTCCATCTAACCCAGGAATTTTAAATTCCGGAGTCGGAGAAAATTTAGACTTTAATTTTTGTTTTGCAATCAAATCGGCACTGTGAAAGTCGAAAACTTCGGTGGGAGTTGATATGGCCATCAAAGTGGCTATTTTGTTTAGGGTCAGATCGTTTTTTCGGATGATGATGATGACACACAATACCAAGGCAATGAGTGCAAGATATATGTTCAGTTTCTTCATAGGTGTAATGATTATTATTGAATCTATAGGGTCACGTAAATAATCTAATGTGGCGTTTTTGCCTCACTAAACATGGATTAAGCAAGATGGTTCAATTTTTATATTGCATATTTCAAACGTTTCTATAGCCTTCCCTCATCTTATGAAACTTGTTTCAACAAAATCCTTTTCCCTGTTAGCCGTCGCCTTATTTCTACAATGTTCTGGTTCAAAAAAAACAGATAAGATCCTTGGTGAATCTGTATTTACTTCGAACAAGCCGCAATCATTCAAAAAAATTGCTCCTCTAACAGCCAATTCCCTTGGATCGAGAAAGAACCTTTTGGAGAATGGGTGGGCAATCATTCCCTCAGGAAAAAAAAGTATGGATTTGGCCTATGAAAATGGCGGAATTAGCGCACGAGTTGCCAAAGCAATGGTACTTGTGCATTTAAAAAAACGTAGTGTTGATTATCCTGGTAAATTAGGCGAAACTATGACTTCGGTTCTTTCCTGGACTGGAAGTGGGATTGCGAATTCTTCGAGAAGAACAGAAGATATCTATGATGCTGGCTGGCAGTTGAGCAAAGCCGAGTGGAAGGTTTCGAAAGAAAGTTTTGAAGAAGCAGGGTCGAGGTTTGTGTTAGGTTACATTTATATGGTTCCGAAAATGGAGTCAGATGTAAAACTTATGCGTTCAACTTTGGACGAAATCGGTGGCGAACGTAGTAAAACAACTGATTCGCTGAATGATTTATTTGTTACAACATTAAACACAAGTTCGAAAAACATAGTTTCTGCATGGAGTGATTCCTTTTCGAAAGCTTCCGATGAGTTTACAAAAAACTACGAAGAATCGGGAGATCGCGGGAATTCGCTTCTTGCACTTGTTGATATATTCCACGGTTATTCCGTTGCACTCAAAGAAGTGATGATCTCTCCCATTGTCAAAACAGGTAAAAACACGGGTGAGATATTGGTGGTCAATGGAGTTTATGTTCCCCTTTCGCAAACAATGAACTTTTCAGCGAATGCATTGATTTCGACGGGTGTTGTTTTTTATTATTCAACTAAGTCTGGTTATCGGGTCATTTCGCCAACTTTGGAAGCGGGTCTTTTTAGCTCCATTGGAATACTTTCTGCATCATCTACGATCCCAACCTACACAGGGGGAACAACACTTGCTGCCTTTAATCAGGTAACATCTGTTGCTGCGACAACTGCTGGTGGGACTATTGGAGCCGTTGGTGGAACGACCTACGATACTGGTGCATACGCTACGGGGATGGTATATGATTTGTCGAAAGGAAGCGCAGAGGCTGGGTTCTATGCGATGAGTTCTGGTATGATTTTAGGATATACTGCCCTCACAGTACTTCCTTCTCAATTAGTGTTAGCGGCAGTGGATGGACCAATATTCATAACCTATGATGGCCCCCGTGTAGTGATTGCCGTTGTAAAAGGTAATTATGCAGGGTTTGACGATGCACCAACGGGAACAGTCATCAATTTAGAAGCCGCAAAAAAAGCAGGAAAAGTAAAGATCCTTACAGACGATCCAAAAATAATAAAGAAAGTATTGGATGCGGAAATAGCAGAACAATCTAAACGTGCGAATGCAAAGGCCTCTGAAAAAAAATGAAATCAAACATGTATCAAATAATTTTCGTTTCTATATTTCTTTCTCTTTTTTTTCAAAACTGCTCGGGCTCTGATAAGAAGACAGAAGATCCGTTAAAGAATACCAAAAAATTAGCAATCGAAGGTCACTCATCGCTTTATTACCAAGGAGCACTTCCCGTAAAAGGGACAAGCATCAAATTCATCCCACCCTTTCATGAGTCTACTGTATTTGTGATGGGGGAAAGGATCGGATTTGCTGGTGATGAATTTTCCCGTTCTGTTTTAAAGGCAAGGGAGTCAGTTGTCATTGTTAAAGATGGAACCAAAATGAGTTGGTCTGCTGCCGGAAAAGTAAACGAAAAGGGCGATGCTGCTGTTCAATACCTTAATGAAAATGCCACCAAACCAGGGTTATTCATTATGTATGTTTCGGTTGCAGAATCCTATGGGATGGTTGGATCTTCCTTGGAACGAGGGATGGATACTCATAAAGCGGTTGTCGCAAACTCAGAAGCCATTCGAAAAGATTGGAATGAATGGGCGGATATGCAACTGAACCATAAAGAAGCGGTGGACAATTCCCCATCGGCAAAAAAAAGATTTAATCAGTATAAGGAAGAATTTCAAAAGGTTTATGAGTCAACTGTTTACGGATATGTAGATTTAGACGAGGTACTTAAGTCCACTTATAATGATACTTATGATGATTTAAAATCTGGGAGTTGGAAACGAAGATTTTCGGAGATTGAAGATCTCCGTTCTTCTGTTTCAGAGAAAATATTTGGAAGTTGGAAAGAAACCATCTTTACTTTTGGACAAGATACTTCGCAAGAGTTGGGTCGGGCCAAAGCGGATTTGGAATCCATTGCGGACGGGGAGGGGGTTCCCTTAGCTCTACTCAAAGCATTTTCAAGAACCACCAAGGCATTGTTTTATGATAGTATCATCAAACCTATTGGGAAAATGACATTACTTTCTGTTGGGTATATTACTTGGAATGGAATCATTTATCCTGCTGCTGTTGTCACTAATTCTGCGGGTACAGGTCTTTATTGTTTAGTAGAGACTTTTGCATTAGCAGGAAAAGGAGTTGTATACATTACTGCTCCGAGCGTTGAACTTGCGCTAGGTGCATTATTGAATAGCACGGAAGTAGTATTGAATGAATCTGTCCAGTCTATGGAAAAAGGGGCAAAGGTAACTTCTGCCGTTGCTAGAAAAACATCTGCGTATTCCGTAAAAACTGCTGCTGTTGTCACTGAATCTTCCGGTAAATATATTTTGGCTCCGATGAGCCTTGTGGGTGTTACTTCTGGACAAACAGTTCTCGGTGGAGGCCTTGCTGTATCAGGAACTGTGACTGGCGCAACATTTGCAGGAGCTTCCGCAACGGCACAAACAGTCACATACACTTCTACAAAAGTTGCTGCGGGAACTGTGGGTGTCGTGGGAACTGCTGCCTCTTTCGGAACGGGAACTACCTATGGTGTGTATCAATTAACAAAAGCAGTTGGGGTTCCTTCTGGTGTGATGATTGGATCAGGGATTGTACTGAGTTATGAATTTGTATCCCATATATCAGCACATTCGGTACTCGCCGTCGCTGATTGTACATACTTAGTGTTATCCCTTGAAGGGGGTAAGTGGGTCGTTTATGGTGTAAAAGATGGTTCGAAAAGGGCATCTCGTCTCTTAACGGGAGCTGTAGTTGATATGGACCAGATTCGCAAAGAAGGAGGAACAGTAGTAAAAGTTCCTTTAGAAGAGGGCGAAGTTGAAAAAATACTAGGTAAAAAAAAGAAAAAATGAAATCCTTGATGAATGGAGAAAGAAGGTAAAAAAATTCTCATCATTGAAGATTCTGAATTACAAAGAAAACTTCTCAATCGATGGATTTCGAATCATGGATACGTTCCTATTGAAGCGGTGTCTCTTTCTGATGCAAGAGCGATCATAATCAAAGACCAAATTGATGTGGTCCTCCTCGATTGGGAATTACCTGACGGATCGGGGATTGAACTCATCTCAGAAATATTCTCTTCCTCTCCCGTGGGTTGGCTTCCTATCATTATGGTTACAGGTCATACGGAACCCGAGAACCTTAAACTAGCAATTGAAGCTGGTGCTACTGATTATATCACAAAACCAGCCAAAGAGATTGAGCTCTTAGCTAGAATTTTTAGTGCTTTGCGAATGAAATCTTTACATGATCAGTTACGTGAAACTTCGATTCGTGATGTAATGACAGGATTATATAACCGTCGCTATATGGAAGAGAGGATTGATCAAGAATTTCAAAGATGTAAACGGCACAAACATAATATTTCTTTGGCCATGATCGATATTGATTTCTTTAAAAAAGTCAATGATACCTATGGACATGAGACCGGTGATATAGTACTAAAACGAATTGCTTTTGAGCTAAAGTCATCTCTTCGAAAGTCAGATATCATTTCGAGATTTGGCGGTGAAGAATTTGTGATTGTTTTCCCGGAAACAGCTGTTGCCGACGCTGCAAGGGTATTGGATAAAATTCGAGAGATGGTCTCCGGTCTAGAATTGCTTTCGGAGTCTGGACAAAAATTCCAAGTTTCTTTTAGTGGAGGGGTTACTGGTGGAGACATCACTCCCATAGAAAATCCTGTGGAACTACTTAGGACTGCCGATAAACTATTATATGAAGCAAAGTCTTCTGGTCGAAATCGGATCGTAAGTTAAATTATCAAATTGGATATCAATCATTCGTTCTACCAGCTAACACCTGATACAATACTAAATGCTTTAGAATCATTGGGTTATGAACCTACGGGACGGTTCTATCCTTTAAATAGTGTTGAAAATCGTGTATACGATATAGAAACCTCAAACTCAGGACGGATCGTTGTTAAGTTCTATCGTCCAGGCAAGTGGACCTATAATGAAATTTTAGAAGAACATACATTTTTGTCAGAGTTAGCTTTGGAAGAAATCCCAGTTCTAACTCCGATTGCCATTGAAGGAAAAACTTTATTTGAGTGGTCTGGAATTTATTTTGCTATTTGGCCACTTCGGAACGGTCGGATTGTAGAAGAAATTGCCGGTGGAGATTTAGAAAGAGTAGGTGCACTCCTCGGGAGGATTCATGCAGTAGGTAAACGATCGAGTTCAATCCATCGCCCTATTTTGGATATTCCTTCATACGGCTTGGAATCATTAAACTTTATATTAGAAAAAAAACTGATACCAAACAATGCTTTGGCGGAGAGGTATAAGGCAACGGCTTTAAGATCTTTTGAAATTTTTGAGTCATTAGTGAAAGAATACCAAATTCCATTCCAGCGAATCCATGGTGATTGCCACAAGGGGAATTTACTCGTTTCACCAGACGGTTACAGTATTTTAGACTTTGACGATTTTTTAACAGGCCCTATTGTTCAAGATTTCTGGATGTTGCTTCCGTTAGGTGAGTCAGATCGAAAAAATGATTTATTTCAGTTTCTTCAAGGTTATACAATGTTTGCTGAGTTTGATGAAAACTGGCTGCAATTGGTAGAACCTCTTCGTATTGTCAGATACATACACTATGCTGCATGGATTGCAAAACGATGGGAAGATCCTTCTTTTCCATCATTGTTTCCTCATTTCGGCACAGAAGAGTATTGGTTGAAAGAAACACTTGATTTGGAATCTGCTAAAAAAGATTTGGAAGAGCAGTCTGTTGACGGAACCATCAACCCGGCAGATACAGAGCCTGAAATGACAAATAAAGATTTTTTTTGGGATTGGGAAAAGTAATAGATCTAACCAAGCAAATGCGATAAAGCAACTGCGAGTGCATGTGATACATTTAAAGAATCGATTTGGTTTTTCATAGGTATATAAACTAATTGGTCCGACAAGTTGAGAACGTCCGACTCTATCCCTGCCGCTTCATTACCAACTACCAATACAAATTTGTTTTGTTTGCCTACTTCATAAACAGACTTCGTTTTAGATGGCAAATCCATTCCATCCCTCGGCAGACTAAGAGATAAAAGTATATTTCCTGATGCTTTCAAAGAGATTAAAGTTTCTATTAGGTTGGGAATGCGAATCAGTCGGATTTGAAATAGCGAACCCATGGAAACTCTTACACTTCTTCGGAGATAGGGTGATGCTGATTTCGAATCAAAAAGAACAGTATGGATTCCAAATGCTGCTGCCGTACGTAAAATGGATCCAATGTTTTCGCTATCAACGATGGAGTTTACTAATAGTATGGGAGATTCAATTTCTGATAAGGAATCCCATTTTTGATAACCTACCGCCATAAATCCTTGGTGGACAGAAAATCCAATGGTTTCTTCAAATACTGACTTTTCAGCAACAAAACACTGGTTAGTGTCAGATAATTTGGATTGGATGAGGTCTTTATGTTTTTCCCAATATTTCGGTGTACAGAACACGGATTCTACTTTGAGCGTTGAATTTAGGAGGCGGATGGCTGTTTTTTCATGGTCGGCAATAAACTTGTCAGAAGGATCCTCCTTTGCTTTGAGGAGTTGGTAGGCAGAAAGCCTCGGGTCCTGTGGGGAGTGTATGATCTGCATTATGTCTCATTACGCCTGGAAAGCCCCCGCCCTGAATGGGTGGTGGAGGCGGGCTTGTGGGTTTGTCCTAAAACCTCTAACACATTTCCCTCTTTCCTTCAACTAAAGATTACATTTTCGGCAATATTCTTTCAGAAAGTTCATGTTACTTAAGATGATACTTCGATTGCACAAATCCATTTGGGTAAATCAGAGTTTGGGAGTGTTTTAGTTTCTGCTCTCGATCTAAATGTCCAAACAGGGGCAATCCAGAACCCAATAAAACAGGGATTCTTGTGATTGTGATTTCATCTAACATCTCTTCTGCGATAAAGGATTGAATCAATTGTCCTCCATCCACATAAGCGGCTTTGATTTGTTTGTTCTCTAAAATTGAGGTTAAATCTCCGAGTTTTCCATTGAATATAGAAACGGGGTGGTGGGATTCGAATTTGTAATCAGGATTGCGAGTTAATACATAAACCGGAACAGTTGCAAATGGGTATGGTTCAAAGTGCAATACTGTCTCAAAAGTAACTCTACCCATAACAATACAATCGATACCCTGCATAAAAGAAGAATATCCTAAATCATTGTTTTCCAATGTATATTCATTCGATGTTAGCCAGTCGAGTGAACCGTCAGATCTTGCTATAAATCCGTCTAAACTGCTTGCAATAAATGCTTTATAGAATATCATAAAAAAAATAATTCTACGGCGTAGAGATTATAATTCTACACCGTAGAATTAATCAAATTAAAATGAAACAAAAAATTATTCAGGCTGCTCTAAAAATTTGTGAAAAAGAAGGATATGAATCCTTTAGTATGCGAAAATTAGCTACAAAATTGGGATTGGATCCAATGGCAATCTACCATTATTTTGATAATAAGGAAGGACTTACGAAGGCAATGGTGGAGCAAATATTTAATCGGTTCCAAGAAGAGACTACATTCGTTGACAAAAATTCTTATGCCAGTATTAAAAAAGTCCTAATAAATTATTGGAATCTATTTATTGAATATCCTGGAATGTCCTTATACCTAATCAAAAATTCTTATGAAGGTTTCCCTTCTGTTGTAGCATTTAATCAAAAGTTGCAACAGTTACTCAAGAAACTCTATCCCGAGTCGGAAACGGAGAAAATTTTAAACATTTTGATCGACTTTATTCATGGCAATGCACTAACTTCCACCTCGTTTTCCAAAGGGAAAATAAAGGAAGTAACAGTGAGATCAAATCGGAAGGAATTTGAAACAACTTTGGTATATCTTCTAAACCAATTCCCAAAACTCTAACTGTTTGGTTTCAATGTAACGGTGCCGGGATATTTAAAGACGTTTGGGAATCAACGTAAGCGTAGATATCAATACCGCCTAATTCTGGTTTTGAGATCACTTCTTTCTTATTTTAGCAAATTTCGTTAATTATTTTTCATTTGTAGTTGATAAAATTACATAGGAAAAAACTATTTATTTGGAATCTCGGATTTCCCCCAACCAAAATGAATATTGATCCCCGCACAGTCGTTTTTATTAACATAATTGGATGTTTGTTAATGTCAGGCGGTCTTTGGTTTGCCGCTAGGGGTTATTTCCAAAAGCTGCGGTTTGTAAAGGATTGGTCGATTGCTACCTTGTTGCAGGCTTTTGGCTGGGTTGTCATGGGTGCCCTAAGAGGCGTTATTCCCGATTGGTTGTCTATCAGTGCTGGGAACTCCCTGATTTTACTATCATTGGTATATTATAATAATATAATACTTTCTATGTTCAATCGGAAGCAAATGTGGAAATCTGGGATCTTTTCTGTGGTTCTAGTTTTTATACTATTAGTTTTCCATCATTTTTCGGATTTTGCACCTAAGTATAGAATCTCTTTGATCTCTTTTGCTGCCGGTTTACAACTATTGCTTTCAGGCAAAACAATTTTAGGTGCAAATCAAAAGGCTCGATTGTCCAGTTGGTTCACAGCTGTTTTCTACCTTGCTTGTGGTATTTTTTTATTCCTTCGTTTTTTGTATTATACTTTTGCCGACGTTTCCGTTTCACAAATTGCATTCGGGAAGGGACCAATTCAAGATATAACTTACCTGTTTTTTTATGTTACTTCAGTAATGATGACATTTGGTTTTCTGATGATGTGTATTGATATATTCATTAAAAGCCAAGAAGAAAGTGAACAAAAGTATAGATTACTTGCGGAAAATACTACAGATGTTATATGGGTATTAAATTTAGATGAAAAAAAATACCTCTATGTTAGTCCATCGGTTGTAAATATCACTGGATACACATCCGAAGAAGCTATCAAATATTCGTTAGAAGACACACTTACTCCAACCTCATTCAAATATATAATGGATGTATTACAAATACGAATCCAAGAATTCAAAGAAACCGGTGAAAGAAAACCGTTTAGTGATGAAGTCGAACAATATTGTAAAAATGGTTCAACAATTTGGATTGAAGCGAACACTGTTTTTCAATGGAACCCGAATGGTTCTATCAATATACTGGGTGTATCAAGAAACATTGATAAAAGGAAAAGAGCTGAAGTTGAAAAAGATAAGTTTTATTCCGAATTGCAACTGTTAAACTATACCAAGGATAGATTTTTCTCTATCATTGCCCATGATTTGAAGGGGCCAATTGGTGGAATGAATACTTTTGCGGGTATGATTTTAGAGGATTTGGACACGAGGCCATTAAAACGTACAAAAAATGATTTGAGTATCCTCTTCCAATCATCTGGAGAAATATATGTTCTACTAGAAAACCTTTTAACTTGGGCGCGGTCTCAAACAGGGGAGATCGCTTTTTTTCCAGAAGATATATCGTTGTATCGTTCCATCGAATCATCTATTGCTTCAGTTTCTTTTTCGATTCAAAATAAATCAATTCTTGTAAAGAATTTTGTAGATTCTAAATCTATGGTATATGCAGACGAAAAAATGATAGAGACCATCCTCAGAAATCTAATATCGAATGCTGTAAAGTATTCTCATCCCGGGGGTGATATCCAAATTTCTGCCAAATCTATAGATGATGATTTTGAAATTTGTATAGCAGACTTTGGAACTGGCATTACAGCTGAAATTCAGAATAAGTTATTCCGTATCGATGCAAAACAAACTAGTATGCCAGGTACTATCGGCGAAAGAGGTACTGCTCTCGGTTTGATCTTATGTAAAGAGTTTGTAGAAAAACATGGAGGGTGTATTCGAGTCGAAAGTGAAGTGGGTAAGGGATCTAAATTTTATTTCACCTTACCTAAAAAATCGAGTGTACTTATTCGGGTATAACTTTGGTTCCATTCACAACTGTATCACCAGGATATAGTATAACGGACTCTCCAACGGAAAGACCACTTTTAATCATACTAACACCTTCGCTTTGATGTTCTACTTCAACAAAACGCAATTTAGCTCTTTTCTTTTCAATGGTAAATACTGCCCATTTTTCATCTTCACGAAATAAAGCAGATGTAGGTATTACGGTTGCACTTGGTTTTTCAAATAAAATGATTTTACATTCTAATTCGTAACCATCCCCGATTCCAGGTGGTGGATCGAACTCAATGGAGATAGGTACACGTTGTTCTTCTACACCTAATGATGAAATTTTTGTTATCGCTGAAGGTTCGATAATGGAAACAGATCCTTCCAAAACGTTCTCGCCGAATCCTGTCAGTAGCACTTTGTCTTTGAGATCCAGGTCAGGCATATCTTCTGATAAAATAAATGCGGATACATCAATTTTCGAAATATCTCCATAGTCCAAAATTCGCTCACCCATGGCCACGGGTCCTGCACTTTCACGGTATACTTTGAGAATTTGGCCATTGGCACTCGCCTTAACTGTTTTAACTATATCCCAATCGACTGTGAGTAGAGTCATACCTTTTAAAACCTTGTCCCCGGCATGTAACTCCACTCGGCGCATAACACCATTTACAGGAGAATATGCCGTATAGAGTTCTTTGATTTTTGTTTTTCCTTGAACAGATAGAATTTGTCTGTAAACTCCTTGGGTGACGATCGATACTTCTACTGGTTTTGGATCCTTCTTTAAAATCAAAAAAGTAAAACCTAAAAACAAAATTATGCCAAATACAATTTTTGCATTTTTTGTTTTCATCAATTCTAAGATATTTTCTTTTGTCATATCATTCCCTCACCTTGAGTACACTTAATAAGTCCATAGTTTTTAATTTTCTATATACGATTATAAAACTGATCCCAGCAGTGGTTAGTGCTAGAAGTATTGAATAGTAATAAGTAGAAGGATATATGACAACAGGAATTTTAAATCCTTCCGTTTCGTTGCTATTTAAAATTAGATTCGCTACTTTGTTCCCGAAAAAACACCCAATGGGGATTGCTATGAATATCTGCCATGTCAATTCCCAGGCTATAATTTCGAATACTTCTTTTAAGCTGAATCCT
This sequence comes from Leptospira vanthielii serovar Holland str. Waz Holland = ATCC 700522, assembly GCF_000332455.1. GTDB lineage: Bacteria > Spirochaetota > Leptospiria > Leptospirales > Leptospiraceae > Leptospira_A > Leptospira_A vanthielii. The sequence continues at coordinate 18,239 of NZ_AOGY02000012.1, forward strand.
AAGATGCGCAAACTTCCTAATTCGTAAATACGTTCGGATAAAGTAATCATCGCCGTATTATATATAACTCCGATTGAAATGATAATTGTAAATATTAAAATAACAATAGAGGTGGATTGCAGAGATCTTTGCATCACTGCTTTAAAAGCAGTAAGGATTGCCGACTTTGAAAATAGTCCAATGACAAGTGGGTTGTCTTTAAACTCTTCGATTAAATTTTTATCTGCTAATGGATCAGTTTTTAAGAGAGCAATATTGATCAAACTTCCTTCATCCAACATTCGATTGAGATTGTTTCTATTGATAAAAACACCTTGACCTAAAATTTCATTGGCGAATGCAGAAACTGTGACAGGAATTTTTCTTTTTTCCCCATCAAGTGTTTCGATGACAATGGTCTCTCCTTTTTGAATTCCCATTTTATTTGCAAGATCAGTATTCATCATGATTCCATACACCGGGATATCAATCGGATGCAAATTATGGTTTAAAATTCTTCTTAAGTCGGAACCTTCTGATATCCCTGTTAATACGGTGTCTTTTGATTTTCTGTTCTTGGTAATTTTAATTGGGATGGAACGTTGTCCTTCTGCTAAAAAAACACCTTTTCTCTCTTTAAGTTCAAACAATATGGAATCTTCTACTGGAATTCTGAATACCAATGTGAGAGTTTCCTTTTGGATCGTATTGAATTGTAAATCCAACAAGGTTCCAACTGTATCTTGTATAAAGTTGCCAATGATCATAATCATAATGGATGTAGACAATCCCAAGATAGTGAGCATGGTTCTTGTGGGGCGTTTGAAAAGATTTCTTAAAACCATTCTCTGTATAGTTCTAAGATTTGTAATCCAAGCTTCCCAAAAAGAAATTGTATAAGTTCCGGGTGGGGCAGGGCGCATCGCTTGTGCTGGATCTAACTGAATAATACTTCGCAAAGAAATTATGGTTCCAAGCCCACCGATTAAAATCCCAAAACTTACACTAAATAAGGCGAGTAAAGGTGGGAAGGTAGGAATCAATTGAGGAAATTTATAAAATCGCCCGTACAAACCGGTCATTGCATTGCCTAAAAAATACCCAACAATCACTCCAAGGATACTGCTTATTGCTGTGATAAATGTAATTAGTTTTAAATAATGAACAACAACATCTCTAGAAGTATAACCAAGCGCTCGTAAGGTTGCAATTTGTTCTCGTTCCTTCGAAATGAGCCGATTGGATATAATGTGTAAAAGGAAAGCAGCGATTGCCAAAAAAATTCCAGGTAAAAAAACAGCAGTAGTTCTGAGTTGTCTAAATTCATCACTCAAAAATGAATCAGAAGGTAATAGTTTTCTTTCTTTTGCACCTAAACCTCCAAACTCATCAAGTAATGCATCCAGATCACGCATTGTCCGTAATCTATCTTCCCCTTCCGAGGCAAAATGAAAAATAACCTGGTTAAATGCACCTTCAAAGTTGAAGTTTGCTTCCATCGCCTCTCGTTTCATCCAAATAATACCGTAATGTTTATCATCTGGCATTGGATTTCCCGGTCGGAAAACATATACAAATTCTGGCGACAGTCCAATGCCTGTTACATGAAGATAAACACGTTTCCCGCCGATTATGGATGATAGAACAGATCCAGGTTCTAATTGATTGGCGTTGGCGAAATTTTCACTGATGATTACATCCTGGTTTTGTTTTGGCAAAAACCCTTTTTTTAAATACAAAGTGTTCGTATGTTCTGGTAAAGATATCAATTGGGCGGCAGAAGGATATACTTCACCAGGAAAGTCTAAAACAATTTCTTTAGAGATTCTTGTTTCAAAATCGGATATACCTGGGAGGGCTGCTATTTTTGATTCGAGATACGAAGGTGCACGGTTTAAGTAAACAAATCCTTCACATAGATTTTGTTTGCTATAGAAATTTAATTTCGCATCCATTAGTGAAAAATAGGCTGCCCAAGATGCAGAAAAATAACTGATCCCCGCAGCGATCACAAGTCCTACGGTCAAACCCTGCATCGTCATAGACTTTAAGTCTCGGATTAATTTTAGATTGAGAGTCCTTCCAATCACCAACTAACCTCGGATACAGGCTTTTTATGATGATTCACAGAGTCGGAAACAATGGTGCCATCTTTCACAAGGATAATGCGATCGGCGATTTGTGCGATGGATTCATTGTGAGTAATGACAACTGTGGTCGTACCTAAGTCTTTGTTGATCCCTGTGATGGCTTCTAAAACAATTCTTCCCGTTTTGAAATCAAGTGCACCTGTAGGTTCATCGCAGAGAAGTAACTCCGGCCTTTTGGCTATGGCCCTTGCAATGGCAACTCGTTGTTGTTCTCCGCCGGAAAGTTGGGCAGGGAAATGGTTTTTCCTATCCGCTAGTTTTACCAACGTCAAAGCTTCTAGCGGTGTCATTGACTTGTCGGAGAGATCAGTCACCAAACGCACGTTTTCTTCTGCTGTAAGACTTGGAATTAAATTATAAAATTGAAATACAAAGCCTACGTGGTTCCTTCGATACCTTGTGAGTCCCTCATCATTTTCTAAAGCCAATGTTTTTTCGTGGAATAATACTTCTCCTGTGGTCGCAGTATCTAGTCCTCCTAAAATATTGAGAAGAGTGGACTTACCGGAACCAGAAGCACCTAACATTACCGTTAATTCACCCTCATTGAATTTTAGGTTTACTGAATGAAGGGCAACTAGCGGAACTTCACCTACCTGGTAGGTTTTCCCAAGATTTTTTGTTTCTAAAAGGGTATTGGGTTTCTTCATTTTAAAAATACCACGAGTGCAGAAAGAACTCTTAATTTTACAAATGTATTATTTTGGTTGGAATCTGTGAACTGAAAATTCAAAGAATTCTTGGATGATTTGGTTGATGTTTCTCAAGTTCTTGGAAGAACGGATACGATTTTAGATTTGGAAGAAAGCCCTGAGAGGATCGTAATATTGTTTTTTGGTACACGGTAGTGTTTTGAAAGTAGTGAGATAAGCTCTTCATTTGCTTTCCCGTCAATGGGTGGCGATTTTAAACGTGCAATACATTCCGTTTCTGATATAAATTCTAACCCAGGTTGTTTGTTATTTGGTTTTACCTTTACAGTTAATTTCATAAATTTTTACTATTGAGTTACCTGATCAAAATCAGATTGGTTCTACACTACATAAAGAAAATAAAAACGGAAATAACATCGATGAAATCTTCTAAGTTTTCCCAATCTTTCGCTACTTATTTTTTTCTTTTTCTAATGGTTGTATTTACTGCGACCTTGTCCACTCTTCTTGTGATCAATTCTACTGAAGATTGGGAATATCGTCGTTTCTTTTGTGATGAATCTAATCGAAATACCAAAGGCTCCCACTTTATATCTGGAATTATATCTCAAAGTAGTATACCCGATCCAGTATCTGGTTTTGTTGTATATAACGTTGAATACCAAACCAAACGGAATCACTGGAATTTATACCAAGTATCCGTTGGAAGTTTTTTCTTAGTTTTGAATGATAAAACAGAAGTTTTGGTTTATAATGAATCGGGGCTTGCCAATCATAACTTTGAGAACGAAGAAAGAACATTCAAAAAACATAATAAACCTTCTGAAGCACAACTCCGACTACTTGGAGCCAAAAACGGTGATATCATAACCGTTGTATATAATAAATCACAACTCATCTCAGATAAAAATGGAATCCAAGCGAGTGCCGTTTATGCCGGTTCTCCTTCCGATCTTTGTGCGGAAGAAACTGCCAATGTTCTCTCTGCCTTAGGTGGTGCCTTCGCATTTGCTCTGATCTCATTAGGACTCAGTTATATTCTTTGGAAAGAATGGATTCGCATGCAAAGAAAAACCAAAGGTAAGTGACCAACTTTTTTCTTTGCATCTGGGCGCCTCGGATCTGTTTGGTGATCAGTACTTTTTTGAATCAACGATCCCGTTCTACGCTCCAATCTTTCGCTGGTGCGAAAGGATTTCCGCTACGCCCGGTGGCGCAGGGAATAAAGAACAAGCAAGTTGCTTATATTATGAACAATTCACATGGCTTAGATGCGAGTCGTTTATTCTTTAAAATGATTGTTAGGTGAAAATGCATAGAATTCGACTTGCTGATCTAAAATAAACTGAAATGATCACTTAGGATCCAATCTGTTTAGGTAACTCCACCTAGATAGAATTTGATTTTGGGGGTAGGGATGTCGGTTCAAAAAAATCTATTAGATATTTTATGGGTACTCGTTTGTTCGGGACTTGTGTTAATGATGCAAGGTGGTTTTTTGGTATTAGAGTCTGGTTTGACTCGTGCAAAAAATTCGATCAATGTAGCGATTAAAAACATCGCAGATTTTGGAGTGGCTACACTTTTATTCTATCTGTTTGGATTTGGAATTATGTTCGGTTCCTCCTTTTATGGACTTTTGGGAACAGACTTATTTTTACCTGCCTTTCCTAAAGACAATGCCTGGCCTCCTACATTCTTTTTGTTCCAATTGATGTTTTGTGGAACTGCATCTACCATTGTTTCTGGTGCCGTCGCAGAACGTTTAAAATTTCCATCTTATCTTTTAGCAACAGCTCTTATCTCTGGTATCATTTATCCCATCGTTGGCCATTGGGTTTGGGGAGGAACCTTTATTGAATCCCCTCGAGGTTGGTTAGAACAATTGGGATTTCATGACTTTGCTGGGTCTACTCAAGTACATAGTGTCGGGGGTTGGGTCTCTTTGGCACTTCTTTTGGTTGTAGGTCCAAGACTTGGTAGATTCAAAGAAGGAGAACCTTCCAAATCAGTCACAGGTAGTAACCTCCCATTGGCCATGTTAGGTGGTATTATCCTTTGGTTTGGTTGGATGGGTTTTAATGGTGGAAGTACTTTGGCATTTAATGGATCAGTTCCTATTGTCATTTTAAACACTATTATTGCTTCGGGTTTTTCTATGATGTTTGCTCTATTTTTAACTTGGTTTGTTAAGGGGTATCCAGAAGCAATTTCTCCGTTGAACGGATCTTTGGCGGGACTTGTTGCTATTACTGCCAGTGCCGATTGTGTTGAACCTGCACAAGCTGCCATCATTGGTATGATTGCGGGAGGACTTACGATCCCGGCAGAAAAACTACTAGAAAAATTGAAGATTGACGATGCTGTGGGTGCAGTCCCTGTACATTTAGTCGGAGGTCTTTGGGGGACGTTGGCAGTTGGAATTTTTGGAGAGATTGAAGGGTTGGGTGCAACTGGCGGAAGATGGGACTTTATCCTCATTCAACTTTTAGGTTCTACCGTTGTCGGTTTATTTGCCTTTGGTGTATCCTATATCATTTTTAAAGGGATCAATCGTATCTATCATCTCCGAGTTGACGAAACAGAAGAACGGATGGGTTTAAATATATCTGAACACAAAGCCACAACAGAGCTAATTGATTTATTTTTATCTATGGACTATCAACATAAAACGGGAGATTTAGCTCTTGATGTACCTGTGGAACCATTTACGGAAGTGGGACAAATTGCAGAAAGGTATAACTTAGTATTAGGTAAGGTTCGTTCTACATTAAAAGAAAACGAAGATTCTAGGGTTGAAATTGCCAATGCATACGAAAAAGTACGAAATGAACAAGAAAGAGCAGAAAAACTATTGTTAAACGTTCTTCCTAAAGCCATTGCAGAGGAATTGAAAGAAAAACAAGGATTAATTGCCAATAGTTATCCAGAAGTTTCCGTGTTATTTGCAGACATTGTCGGGTTTACGCAAATTTCCTCTGGTATGAAACCAGAAGCTGTTGTTCGAATCTTAAATGAAATATTTTCTTACTTCGATGTGTTAGCTGAGAAATATAGGCTAGAAAAAATCAAAACAATTGGAGATGCCTATATGGCTGTGGCTGGATTGCCGGCACCTGACCAGTATCATTCGTTACTTGCAACTCATATGGCCTGGGACATGAAGTCTTTGCTCTCTCGGTTGAAACTTGGAAAGAGTGGAACTAAACTCAGTATGCGCATCGGAATCAACACAGGTCCAGTGGTTGCTGGTGTGATAGGAACCAAAAAATTCATTTATGATATTTGGGGAGACGCGGTGAATCTTGCATCACGAATGGAGTCTCAAGGTCTCCCGAATGAAATCCAAATCACAGAATCTACTGCCAGGTTGATTCAGTCTGATTTTGAATTAGAGTCAAGAGGCGAAATCGAAATCAAAGGGAAAGGAAAAATCAAAACCTTTCTCGTCAAACAACGAATACGCGAACCAGAAGTTAGTTTGCCATACTTCCAGTTTGCAACATAAAAGGTAAGGTACGGAAGCCGTGCCAATGGTCATAAGGTTCATTTGTCTTTGGTCAAGTTTGTTTTGAGGAAACACGGCAGCAAGGTTGTGGGGCGACAGAGGAAATATGGGATTTCATATATCCATAAATAGTCATATAATGCGAATTATGCAATATATAGCGTTAAAAAGTCAAATATGGCATATTAATCTTGTTTCAATAAACCATCTCATATGACAAAATATGGCTTGAAAGTTGGTTTATCTATCATATACTACTGTTTAAGATGGATTGGTCAGATGAAAATTTATATACAATTCTTGAAAAAATAGGCACCTCCTTAAAAGGAAGGCGTGTCCAGATGGGCCTTTCTCAAGAGGACTTATCGGAGAGGAGTGGTGTCTCACCTTCTTCCATTGCTCGGTTAGAAACTGGAAAGGGAAATATTTCGCTACTCAATTTACTTTCTCTTTTAAAAGAATTGGACCTACTCAACGAATTACAACTCATCTTTAGAGACCCAAATCTCTCTCTTGCACTCCTTGCGAAATCAAAAACAAAAAAGCCGAGACAAAGAGTAAGAAAACAAAAAAAAATCTCACCTAACGAACATAAGGAATGGATTTGGGGCAAACAGAATGAATGATCCCATAACATTAGCCAAAGTATATCTTTGGGGTAGCCTCGTTGGTTATGTTTCTTGGAATGAGGAAAGTAGATTTGCATCCTTCGAGTATGACAATGAGTTTTTGAATGCACCTGTAGAACCTTCACCACTTTTGATGCCAAAGAGTCGAACACTCTATTCTTTCCGCAATCTCAATAAAGATACTTTCAAGGGACTTCCTGGAATGCTTGCCGATTCCCTACCTGATAAATTTGGGAATGCCTTAATCGATGTTTGGCTTTCAAAAATAGGAAGGGATTCCAAATCATTTAATCCAGTAGAAAGGTTATGTTATATTGGCGAACGTGGGATGGGGGCCTTGGAATTTAAACCGGCAACCTACAGATTAAGAACTAAAAACGTCTCTATTGAAATTGCGGAAATGGTAGAGTTAGCTTCAGAAATTCTAAGTAATCGTAAAAAATTTTCAACAAAAATCGAATTAACAAATCAAAAAAAATTAAACGAATCCTTATCAAGTTTACTCACCATTGGTACTTCCGCAGGCGGTGCCAGAGCCAAATGTATCATTGCGTATAATGAAAAAACAGCGGAAGTTCGTTCTGGGCAAGTCAAAACGACGGAAGATTTTTCTTATTGGATTTTGAAATTAGATGGGATTCGTAATAATAAAGACAAAGAACTAAACGATCCAAAAGGATTTGGTTGTATTGAATATGTTTACTACCGTATGGCTTTAGACTCTGGAATTCAGATGATGGAATCAAAACTAGTCGAAGAAAATGGAAGACAACATTTTATGACCAAACGTTTTGATCGAACTAATGGCGGTGAAAAAAAACACATGCAATCACTCTGCGCTTTGGCTCATTATGATTTTAATATGGCAGGTGCTTACAGTTATGAACAAACGCTCGATGTCATTCGTAAAATCATTTCAGAAAACACTAAAACTGCCCTAGAACAACAATTTCGCAGAGCTGTATTCAACGTAATTTCTCGTAACCAAGATGACCATACTAAAAACATTGCTTTTCTTATGGATCAAAAAGGCAAATGGACTTTGTCTCCTGCTTTTGATATGACTTACAGCTATAATCCAAATGGGCAATGGACCAATCGCCACCAAATGAGTATTAATGGGAAACGAGAAAAAATAGGAATGGAAGATTTTATAGAATTCGGGAAAAAAGCGGACCTAAAAACGATACAAATTAAATCCATTGTTGGACAAATAAAAGAAACAGTCTCCCAATGGGGAAATTATGCGAACCAAACGAACGTACCATCATTATTACGAAAAGAAATTCAAAAGAATTTAAACATATCAATTTAGGGATCGAAATTCCATCGGAGAGTTATTTGGGTTATACTTCGAATACGTTTACTTTTGAAACACTATTTTGATTTGGAATACTATCTATTATGATGCAACTTGCAACGTGCGATAATGTATATTATGTCGCATAACAGGCGATAGTATGTTGTATGAAAAGGCACATCGGTAACACTTTAGATCACTCACATGGGTTACACTTTTACTAGTCAATTCTATACAATAGCCTCTGGTATTTCAACACTTTACTCGTATACAAATCCAAAATTCCAAGAATTGCATCCGCAAAGTAAAGACGACAATGCCGATCAGATATCTCTTCAAAGCCAACTACCTCTCCAATGAAAGGATTCCCAAAGAACACTCGATGGGGCCCGTACTGCGCAAAACCACTTTCATGGACTTTATCGGTAACAATATGTGTGGGATAAGCTACCTCTAGAATCTTTTTTGGGAATGTCCTTTTCGAAGATTTATAAACTTTTGCAGGTGTCAGAAAACCCAAGCTTCATGTGGTCTTACCTTATTAAATTCTTCACGGAATGAATCAAAGGCGGTCTGTTGTGCATCCAAACTAGATCTTGGAGGTAATGCAGTTTCTTCTTTGAGTGTTCTGTGCATTCTCTCATGACGACCGTTCTGAGATGGTTTCCCTGGTTCAATGCGATCCGGGCGGATCCCTAATTTCAACCACCATATAGAAAGACTAGTTAAGCCGCCAATGGCCTTACTTGCAAAAGGTGATCCATTATCTGATTTGTTGCCTGTGGTAGTCCATATTCTTTAAAAACCCTTTCAAATACCGCTTTTGTTTGCTCTGCATTCGTTTTATTCAGGATTTCACATGCTAGAAGGTAGCGACTATATGCATCTGTAATTGTTAGTGGATCGCAGCGATTGCCATTTCCTACTGTAAAATGGCCTTTAAAATCAACACGCCACGTATATTGGGAGCGACTACATTGGAAAAGGAAATAGAGACTGTGGAACTCTTGGTCTTTTTTTCTTAGGTTTGACTAGGCCTTTTTTTGTCGAAGAATGTTTCCAATTGTAGTTTCACTTGGAATCTGTTTCATGCGATGAAACTTTGCTTGAGTATGGGACGGAGTTTTTTGGGACCCCAAGATGGATGGTCTTCACGTAAAGATACAATTAGGTGAACGATTTTCTCAGGAGTTTCATTGGACTGAGTGATTCTTTTTCTAGATTTATCTTTGAGTCCGTCGATACCTTCCGACTCATAATTCTTTAGATATTTATAGCCAGTCTTTCTCGATATATTAAAGTCTCGGCAAAGATCGGCAAAACACCACTGACCACTTTTAACAGCTGCTATGAACTTGATTCTTTCTTCTATCACTTTGGTTTCCTTCCAAGGCATCGGATTGTCCTCCGATACACAATGTAGGTGTTACCCATGTGAGTTGTCTCTTTTGTTACCTATCTGACCTCCTCATACCATGTTGAGTGTACTCATACATCCTTTACAGTTTTGTCCTGGTACATACTTTACAAAAAGTATGGTTACTGAACCTTTTCATTTCCCCAATGAGAGGCCAGTTTCAGTAAACTTATTGCGGATATCCCTGAAAGTATAGAGGAACAAGTTTATATCAAACTTCTCTTCATTCACCGAACGCCATAACAACTGTTGTCGTTTTATTTCCCACCAAATACTATTTTAAATTTCAGAATCTGTCTCAAAGAATTCTTTGATACGAGGTAGTTTTTATATACATAGTATCCACGATATGAATTTCAAGACGAATATTTAAGCTTGTAGTGATATTCATGGTTTTCATATTCAAAAACACTAAAATAAAAAATAAATTGCCTAATCAAAGATAGTTTTCATTTTGCATTCAAAGTTTTTTAGAAATTAAAATGCAAGAAATAAAAACCAATATAACCTACGACATAAAAAAAGACTCAATCATCACAGGATTCGAAAGGATATTATTCGAAAGGGATCACTCCGGAAATATTTGGATTGGTTCTTGGAGTCAGAGCCCTATTCTTTATAAAAATGATGGGAATCAAATCACACGCTATGAATTTCCAATAGGTTATTACCTTGCGAGTGACAATCCATTTGATTCTAATCCCGACAGTGTTCTATTTGGATCTTCGAATTCTCTAATATTTTTTAGAGATGATAAATTTTACAGTATACCTTCTCCCAAATTAGCAAACCCAGCACCATACCAGATTTTAAATATTGGTCAATACACTTATGTTATTTTTGCAAATACAAGCGGACGAAAGCAGATCCAAAGATGGAGTGGATCCAACTGGGAAACGTTAAACTGCAATCTGGAATTTGAAAACATTGGCAATTTAAGACAGGTAAACAAAAATAGAATTTTAGTCACAGAGGGCAATTCAGAAATTGCCTATATTCTTGATTTGGAGGGAAAGTTTGTCTCTGAATTTACGACAAGTGGTGCACCCATGAAGGTTAAAGTAAGTTCGAAAAAAGTATTCCTATATTCTGATTCAAAATTAGAAGTAAGAAACGTAGATGGTGAATTGACGAACCTTCTCGACTTATATGATGAAACAATGAAAGCCTATTTTGGTTCTTATTTAGAATTCATTGATTTAGCGATTGAAGATGAATCCAATCTAGTGTTACTTTTAAAAGAGAGAAACAAAAAACCTTCAAAAAAATATTTGTTAAATTTCAATTTAGATACATTAACTTTAACACCTCACCCTTTGTCCGATAAACTAACGACAGACTTGAACTTACTTCGATTTGAGAAAGATAATTCTGGAGATTATTGGTTCAAAATTTACGGCAACCATTACTCAGAATCTTTTTTGACATTTAATACGGAACTAACAACATGAAACAAACAACAAAACTAAATCTACAAAAATCTGATTTATACTCTGGAAATCTAAAAGAAATTATCATTGATCGAATGTTAGTATTCCAATCACAAAAAGATAAGTTTCAAAATGTATTGGCAAAAAATAAAGCCAAACTTGATCAAAGTTTTTTAAAGGAATTTGATTCCATGTATGGATTCAAACCTGGAAAGGAAATCTTAGAGTGGGAGAACATAAAGAAGGCATACAAATCTATTATGTACGAAGTTTCTGATGTTTGGAACATGATTGATCATCATTCCGCCGAAGAAGAGGAAATGGAAGAAGATGAAGATGGTGGATTTGATTATGCCATTTCTTCCACAGAAAAATTGGTAAAAATTAAAGACCCAGAAGAAATACTTGGATGGTTAGTTGGTTCCTACAGTGGTCTTATGTTTTTGTTTAATGGTTCCTATGCTTTTGCATCCGATGGAGGTGGTGATACATGTTGGATCAATCTTTTGCCAAATGAAAACGGTTCCGTCGAAGTAAATCACTACAACCACGAAATAGGAGAATTAGAAAACCTTCCCTACTTTTCCATTTCTCATTTTATAGCCGACAATTGGAACAATGACTCTAACGAAGTTTATGAAGATGAGGAAGAAGAGTTCGAAGAGGAAAATCCAAATAAAAAAGAAAAGGAACCGATTTTAACATCTCAAATCAAAGAAAGTATAATTAAGGCCTTCGAAAAAGAAGCTACGAAATTTTACGAAAAAAAACCTATCTATAACAATTCATTAGATATGTTTGAAAGATCTGCATGGTTACTCGGACATAGTTATGGTGACCCTGCCTATGCTTTTACTGAAAAACTTGCCGATGCTCCTTCCTATTCCATCTGGGAAGAGGAGAAAGCAGAGATTAAAAATTATCCCAACTTAGCCGCTTATTGGATACTTCATCACTTCTATTTAAAAAATGAGGATGCATGTAGAGAAACAATCAAACTTGCGAGTAAATCGAAAGGAAAAATTTTATCTACAATCAGCGAACATATACTTAGTTATTTGGATGGGAAGTCTAAATCTTTATTCAACATACCATCGGAAAAAGTAGAAAAGATTCGAACCCTAACATTTAGTAACGCTGATCCAAAACAAATCGAACCAAATAATATTAAATTATATAACGAAAGTTTAGGACTATCCAATCTCAATACCATTTCCAAAAAGGAATTAGAAACGAGACTAAAAAAAGAAGAAAATCTTTTTCAACTAATGGAAGAATTTCCTGATGATGTGAATGCTCACGATACAATTCTCAAAGAAATTGCAAAAAAAGATTCCACTTTAAAGAGACTCATTGAAGATTATTTTAGAGAGCGAGTCGACAGCGCTTACAATACTTGGCCATACAATCCTGAAAAGTTAGACAAAAGACTGTCTGTTGCCATCAATGCTGCTTTCCGACAAGGTTTGAAGTATGATTCTGAAAATAAAAAAGCTTATTGTGGGATTACAAAAACCGTTGGAATGTTAGATGATGATAGGGCCATGGTCTCACTGAGAGAAGCAGTCCAAAAACTAAAACAAGATGACCCAAGACTAGAATATGTTGTGGAAGCTTTGATTAAAAGTGAACATACAGAAGCCAATTCCATTTTAGCAGATGCAGCTTGGCGTACTTTTGAGACATTAGACAATGTAAAAGAAATCCAAAAAAAGGTTAAAAAAGAGGGTCCCACTTTAAACAATATGTTCACAGTGTATACGCACTTGAACGAAGCCTTACAAGAAAGAATTTTAACTTTAGATGAAGTCTCCGTACAACTGATAAACAAACTTTTTACCTACAAAGACCATTTTGGTTTTTTTGGGATTAGTGTTGGGAATGCTTTTTCAGTTTGTGCCCATTTAGATTTAAAAGAACATACCGAAATCATAGCCGACTATGTGAGAAAAAGTTTCCAAGCAAAAGGGAGTAAACGTGATTATTTAGATTTAAACTTAATCATCAATATATCCGAAGCAGCTTTAGCATGGGCCAAAATGGAACCGGAAAAAGCCAAACAAGAATTACATGAATACTTTTTCAAAATTGACGAGACCGCTTTTCCTGGAATTGCCATCGACTTAAAGGCCTGTTATGTGGCAGGATTATTGTTGTTAGACCCAGATAACAGCGATTACTTAGCTTTTGCAGAACGGATTCTTGGAAACAAAGGGGATCAAGTCCGAGTGTATGGAATCATTCGATGGATTAGAAAATTAAAAATTCAAAAGTTCAAAGACCATCTTTGGTATCATATTTATGCAGATCCAGACCCCATGGTTGATTATTCTTGGAGTTACATCGAGGTGGAGGCAAGGCGCGCTTGGATTACACTCACCGGCGAGGATGCTCCCGAATTTGACTCTTCCGATAAATATGCATCAGCTCTTTCTAAAAACAAAGCTTTGTTACCCGAGGCAATCCTCCATCCAGAAAAGTATAGCACCCAACATGTATTTGAAAAAATTCGAGAGACCAAATACAAACATGAAGATGTAATTCGTTATGGCGGGCCTTGGCTTGTGGAATCCTTGCGGTATTCCTTGGATGAATACAAATATTCAGGGTCGTATGACAGGTGGGAAGCCATCAAAGCCTTGTTTTTCCAAGGGCGGGGAGTGTATCCTTACTTTTTGGAAATTTTCAAATTACCTTATGCTGCACCATCTTGGAAAACTTATTTATTACAATTTATGCGAGTGATGGAACCCGAATCTCTCCACTGGAAGAAAGTTCTTACGATGGACGCAGCTGAAATTACATCCCTACTAAAAGAACCAAGTCCCGATTGGTATGTTTGGACTGATTTACTCGCAGCCAAGTTGTTTTTGTTAGAGGGAGATTCCTCTTTTGAAACCATATCCCAAGTGATCGAAAAACGACTTGAGATGACAAACAATGAAGATTATGATTCCAGTGTTTACGAAGAGACACTTGGGCTTCGGTTACCACTCCTTTGGAGATGGTTTGGCAAAAAAGGAGATGATGCCATCCAGTCACATTGGAAAAAATCCAAAGAAGATTCGGAAACTCAGGCAATGCTCGATATGGCAGCCGCACGAAAGTTAGACGATAAAATTCCGAATGCACCAGAAATTAAAGAACCGGGGATCCTTCTCACCTTCTATCCAGAACAAAGGGAATACGGTTGGCATACTTGGATCCATTTGACACCAGAAACCATCCGTTTCGGAACAAACGAATTTCATCTTCACTCCGTACTACCTGATTCCAAAACGGAATCGAGTATTCCTGCAACCAAGGAATATTTAGAAACCGTTTGGAAAATGGCGCATATTTTAGGTTATACGGTATCAAAGAAAAAACCGAAAGGAAAAAAATAACGAGAGGGCAGTTTGTCCATTCCTGTTACCCTTTGTGAGCTTAGGCAGTGGGGATGGCTAAACTGTCTCCCCCTTTCCTACAGACTTTGCATACTCACTTGGTGACATTTTTTTTAGAGACTTAAAAGCTAAATTGAAGTTTGCTTTGGAGTTAAACCCAACTTGGTAAGCAAGGGAAAGTAAATTTGCTTTTGGTTCTTTTTCTATCAACCGACAAACTTCTGATATGCGATATTCGTTGATCAGCCGATTGAAGTTCATTCCTAAAAATGCGTTAGTGTATTCGCTGAGTTGGTAGTCTTTGATTCCCAATCTTTCGGAAAAAGATGCCAAACTCAAATCTTCTTCTCGATAAACACATTTTACTTTCAATAAGTAGTCGAGTTCTTTTTGTAACTTTTCCAAATCCAGGTTGAGGATACGAGAAGTACGGTAGGATTGGCGAAGGCCCGGCAAAATATCTTTAAACAATTCATGATTGATTTCCGTACCAATGAAAGCGACAACAGCCATGAGAGTCGCAAGTCCTGCAGTAAAATAAATTCCTGAATGCCATCGCAAAATTGTGCTAATTAAAATAAAACCAGCAAAGATGATGTTTCCTTTGAGGATCATTCCCAATATTTGCACTCCTAGTTTTGCTTCTTTGTTTGGATTGTTGTAAAGGATATTTCTATATTGATAAATCATCCAAACAAAGGTACCCATCCAATAGAGACACCCCAAAATAGAGGTGAGTTCCGGAAGAGAGATGGGAGCTCCCGCAAAACTTTGGTTCATGGACCTAGAAAGAGTATCCGGTGCCAGCCATTGCAAAAGGAGGAGAAATAAAACCACACCAAAAGTCGGATACAAACGATAGAGTTTTCGCAAAGGAACAGGTTCCAAACTTAAAAACTGTTCGATTGTGTACTGCATACTCCCAGGGATTAAATAAATCACAGGAACATAGAGGTGATTCCAAAGAGAAGTTTCAAATTCCAGACCAGCATACAAACGATAGGCGTATAAAACCAAGGTTCCGCCGGAAAAGGCAGCGATCATGGCAAAGGGGAAACCTTTGGAACCTTTCTCTTTGACAAGGATTCCAATGCCTAAAACGAAATGATACCAAGCCCCAAATTGAAGCCAAGAACCGATGAATTCGAACATGATCCAAAAATCGGACGAAATGCACGCATCCGTCAACCTTTTGGAGGACTTTCGTACGAAGAATTAGTACAAAATCATGATATTAGACCTAAAAATTCGTCCAGAATCGCCATCTTGGACGCCAAATAAACTTATTCATGGTAATTTAAAGGCAATTCAGAGGCGAATTATGAAAAAGCAAAAAATATACCGTCTTCTCCTGCCACTCGGGGTCTTCCTTCTCGTGGCTTGCGGACAAAATGGAAACCAAAACTCAAACGATAACACAGCCGTACTCGGTGTGTTAAATGGAACGACTTCTCAGGCTTCGGCATCACCGGAAACACTACGACAAAGTAACACAAACCTATCTCGGGACATCCAATCAGCGTTTGCAATAGAAAACGATGGAAGTTTCACCTTCAACGATAACATCTCCTATGTCAGTGAAGATGGGGTGAAAATTACAGGAAACCTCTTCATTCCAAAATCAGGAACAGGCCCCTTCCCTGCTGTGATATTTGTCAACAGTTGGGCTCTTAACGAATACGAATACATTGTGCCAGCGGCGAAACTTGCAAAAAAAGGTTACGTTGTTTTCAGTTATAACACAAGAGGATTTGGAACCTCAGGTGGACTCATTAATGTTGCAGGCCCGAAAGATATGACAGATCTTTCCAGAGGAATTGACTTTCTACTTGCGAATGCTCCCGTCAATCCAGCAAACATTGGTATTGCGGGAATTTCTTATGGTGCAGGAATTTCTCTTCTGGGTCTTAGCAAAGAACCTAGAATTAAAACAGCAGTAGCGATGAGTGGATGGGGAAGTTTACCAGATTCACTTTATGGAAACCAAACCCCAAGACTCGTTTGGGGATTGCTGCTTGTCACTGCGGGTTATATTACCGGTAGAATGGATCCTATCATTGCGGAAAACTTCCAAAAACTATTGGATACCAGAGATGTTGGCGCAGTACTTACTTGGGCTAGTGAACGTTCCCCTAACAGCATGGTCAGTGCTCTCAATGCATCTGGAAAACCGGTTTATATTTCCAATAACTCCCAAGACAATCTTTTCCAACCAAACCAAATCCTCCCTTACTTTGAACAACTGACTGTTCCTAAAAAATTAGATTTAAATAATGGAATTCACGCCACAGCAGAAATTGGTGGAGTCCTTGGAATCAACAACTACGTATGGACCAATGCTTATGACTGGTTTGATTATTGGTTAAAAGGTGTTCAAAATGGAATTATGTCGAAACCAAAGGTCTCTATCCAAAAAAGATTTTCTGATGCGAGAGTTACCTACTCTGCTTGGCCCAATCCAAACAAAGTGGAACGCACTTACCACCTAAGACCTATGGGACTCCTTAACCCGGGAAAAATCACACCAACCACGAACACAACGAACGGAACTGATACCATCCTTTCTGGCGGAACGAATGCCACTACAGGTGTTCCCCTTCTATCCGAAATTTTAGATGGAGCTGTCTCTGTACCCGTTACCACCAATGTCAATTTTATCGATCGTACCAATGCTATGGTTTATATCTCTGACAAACTAACTAGCGTTTTAAAACTCAGAGGACGCACCTTCTACAAAGGTCGCATCAATAGTTCTGACAATGCTCCTCATGTTGTGGTGTATTTGTATGAAGTGGATATTTGGGGAACGGGAAAACTGATTTCTCATGGAACGGCAACGCTTTTCGGAGTGAAGGGAAAAGACACAGACCTCAATGTTGATTTACAGGCTGTGGCACATGATTTTTCTATCGGAAGCCGCCTAGCGCTTGCCATCGACAATATTGATCCCATGTATGCAGTGCCTAAACCAATCTCTCTGTATACAACGGCTTTCAAACATAGCACTTCGAATGTATCAACTCTTCGTTTTGAAAGTGAATAAGTGAATCAATTTTCACCTATACTTAGTTAGCTTATCTATCGGGAGAGGGTGTCCTCTCCCCTTCTTTTCCAAAGAACAATCAAATACAAGCGCCCCGGATAGTAGCGAAAATCCTTTCGCTAGTGCGAAAGATTGCAGCGGATAGCCGGAAATGGCGCCCCACCTTACTTATTTTTCCTTATCTAAGATCAGATTAGAATGGACTTAGTTGGTTCAAACGTCAGACTTTGTACGATTCATCAATAAAGGGAACCCCGTTGTCGATACATTATTATGCTGGCCTTCATCTAGGTGAGATCACCACCGAACTTGGAAAACAAATTACCGAAGACCAAAGAGTAAGTCCTCTCAAACGACCTCTTGTTGTGGTTCCCAATCAAAATCTAATCCCATGGTTACGACTCAACTTACCAAAGTTTGATCCTTCGCACCTTTCTATAAACATCGAATTTACGTTTTTAGAAAAAGCCATTTTGAAAATTATATTCCAATCTCTGAATATACAAAATTACGAAGAACAGACGGCTCTCTATCAATACGAAACATTAAAACGAGATTGTTTTGCGCTACTTTATCAAAAACAAAACACATTACTGAAAAATTTTCCTGAGATGGAAAAATATTTAGAAGAGATACCTAAATTATACTATCTCTCTGATGTACTCACCAAATATTTTAAAGACTATGAGCTCAACCGTGAAGAGTGGATCAAAGATTGGCTTGGCCTAGAAGCCAAAACGATCCCGAATGAACTGAAAAAAGATCCCTATTGGGATTTAGAAAAACAAATTTATACGGAGATTTACAAAGATAAGTCAAAACCTAAAAACCTATTTCGTTATTTGGAGGAAGGGAAACAATTACCTTTAAGTGGCGACTTACACTTGTTCTGTTTATCAAATCTTTCCGGAACCTACATTGATTTTTTAAAAGAAACGGCTCTTGCAGAAGATTCTAAACTAAAAGTACATATCTACCAGTTTCACAATGGGAAAACCATTGGTAAAAATTCAGAAAAAACAAAAAACTATTTATCCAAGTTCTCCAAACCACAATCCTATTTGGCGAAAGAATTTGCAGAAGACCAGTATAACAAACAAAAGTCGAAGTTTATAAGTGGTGGGATGCTTTCCAAGTTAAAAGCGTTTTTATTGGAAGAATCTCCGAAAGCAGAAAACTATTTAGATGACCAAACTGTACGAGTTTGGAACGCTCCTTCAGTTTATCGTGAAGTAGAATCAATTGCGCATGATATATTACATAAAATAAGTATAAACAAAGGGAAACTTAATTTATTAGATTTTGCCATCTTAGTGCCAAACATGAACGAATATCGATCTGCCGTGGAATGGGTGTTTGATGGCGGAATTTACGCCACACAAAATATAGAAAATTTGCCAAAGTTAGTAAGGATACCCTACTCAATCACAGATTTAGTGGCAAAAGATACATCGCAGTTGTATTTGGCTCTGTCTACTTTGTTTCGTTGTATAACAAACGATCGATTTGAAAAAGAAGACATTCATAACTTGTTCAAAAATCCACTGATTGTAAGTGCAAATGAAAATGATGAGGAAACACAACTCAAAGTTTTGGATTTAATTGATTCCTTAGGTTCCATTTACGAAGAAGAAAAAGAAAACAATCCTTATACTATTTCCTTCGGTCTCAAACGCGCTGTTGTATCTATGGTAGCTTGGGAAGAAGAAGCATGGAAAGAATTACAAATTGTCACAAAGCCAATTTCTTCCAACAAAACCATCATACAATTTGTAGAAATTTGGAATCGGATCAAAAAAATCCAGCAGGGATTAAAAGATAAAATCTTAAACGCACCAAAGGAAGAACGATATCCTATCCTTGAAAATTTGTTTCAAAATTTGTTTTCTTTTGAAGGAGAATGGGAAAGAGAACGAATTTATTTCAACCAATGGCTTCGATCCGTAGGATCTTGGTGTGACTCTGACTGGAACAAAACAAAGGACTTTTTAGAAATGATTTCTTTGATCACGGAAGAAGTTTTTTCTGACATACCAATGCATCGGGGAAACTATTTAACTGAAGGTGTAACGGTTTCTCTTTTACAACCGATGCGACCCATTCCTTTTTTACATGTATACATTGCTGGACTTGGGGAAGGAAAATTTCCAGGTTCGGTTGATAGATCTAGGTTTAATTTGCGAAGGTTTGATTCTAAACCTTGGGATCTCAATCGAAGAGAAATTCAAGAGTCCTTATTTTGGGAGTCAATTCTTTCTGCAGAAGAAAGCATTACATTTTCTTATGTTGGTAAAAACACATTGGAAGACAAAGAATTCGAACCATGTTCCACTCTATTTGAAGTTATGACAGCGATGGAACTTAAAGAAGCAATCGAATTGCCACTAACATCGTACAGTCGATTTTTTGCCGAAAACTCATTCCCATCCTTTGATTATGTTCGTAATTTAGAACGGTTTCGAAACGCAGATACTATATTACCAAATCCAAATTTTACTGATCCTAAGCAGTTGGTGCCAATAGAAATTTTTGATAAAAGGTCCAATGAAATTACTGTCCAACAACTAACCAATGGAATGAAAAATCCGATGTTAGGACCTTTATTAGAAAACCTTGGAAGGATTTGGGAGGATGAAGAAAACGAAACAGAAGAACCCTTCCGACTGAATCATTTAGAAATCTATACGATTAAATCAATTTTTATTCCTATTTTTACTGAGTCCTTGGTTGTCGACAGACAATGGATTTGGGACAGGAATCAAATTCAATCATATCTAAAAGAATTAACACACAAAGCAGAACAAAATGCAGAGTTTCCTTATGGTGCCTTTCACATAGTATCTTCTGAAGTTTTATTGGAAGAATTGGAAACTGTATCTGAACGATTTCGTATCTTGAAAGAATCACTCTTCCATCCAGAAGATAGGTTATCCTTTTTTAAAGCAGTATCCATTGGAGATACGGGACTTCGAGATTGCAAAAAAATGGAACCTTACCAGATAACAGACGTATACGCACTGGTTGGGGAATGGGAAAACCTCATTGAAAAAGATGGGATATACTACTGGTTTTACACTGGTAGTTTATACGAAAAGCCAACAAAACCAAACGAGTATTTAAAGGATTATCTTGGAAAGATGGCTTATGTTTTGATTAGCGCCTGTTTGTTTAGAATTACAGGAAATCGTTTAATTATCATTCCTGCCAATGCAAAGGACTTCAAAAATGAAAGTTGGCTTGATCTCTCCAATCTTTTGGTGGAGGATTGCCAATCCTATTTAGATTCCGTTTTTCAACTAGTAATGGAAGAAAATCCAAAATACATTCCCAATGCAGGTCTGAATCTTTTCTTTTCGAAACATTCTTTGGAGGAAATTGAAGGAAATTTAGAGAGTGTTGATCTTTTATGGAATGAGTTTTTATTGGAAGAATCTGATACTATTATGCAATTTGAAAATAAGTTGATGAAACTTTCTCCTTACACAAAGGTTTTATTAGAAAATTTTTCCATCCTTTCGGTTTTAGGGATTTTTTTGCCACTTCTGAAAAAAGGATTTCGATAGATGGAACATCCCCTACTCCACAAACCGAAGTTCATCGAAGCCTCAGCAGGCACGGGGAAAACCTACCTCATCATGGAAATGTTAGGTGACATCATGAAACATGATGTAGAAAATAATATTCCTGAAAACAGAATTCTAAATACACTGATCCTTACCTTTACTGAAAAAGCTGCGGGAGAACTAAAGGGGCGACTCAAAACAAAAATATTAGAACTTTCGGAAAATGGAAACAAACCTGGTTTTTATCGTTATTTGCGCGATTTAGACCAAGTTACCATATCTACTATCCACGGGTTTTGTAATATGGTTTTAAAAGAATATCCGATTGAAACTCAAAACAATCCTAATGTTCGATTAACAAGCGCAGATGAAATTATCAAAAAAAGTTTTTATCTACTGAAACGAAACCATTGGGGAGGAAGAAACTTTGATGATCTAGCAAAGGATTTAATTGAGTCGAAAACCTTAGAAAAAGAATCTTCCATTACCTTTGCTGTATCCAAACTTCTTTCCAATACAAAGAACTACCATTTTCCGGAAATTTTGACTTTGGAAAATGCCATCACCTCACCCAATATAGAAACAATTGTTTCTTCTCTAACCCAAGTGATCCAATCACTCAAGGGACCTGTCGGGACTTCCATTCACGAACAAGGAGACAAAAGAACAATTCAGAAATGGATAGAAAGTTGGCTGTCTATGGATACGTTTTTAGCAGCAATTCTTTCAAGAGACATGGCAGTCCTCAGAACTGAATTACAAAGGATCGGGAGTTTTCAAAGGACAGCCGATAAGGTTTCTTACCAAAACTTCGCATATCTTTTGTTAACAGGAAAAACAATCACAAAGAATCTAACTAAAGAAGCTGTCGATGTACAATCATTAATAGCAGTCCTCATATCCTTACTCGAAGAGACTTTTCCTAAAGATAGAATAGACTTGGATGGGGAATGGTTTTTGCAAGAGACAACACTTCGACTTGTAGAAGATACAAAATTACAATTAAAAACTGGGGATTCACTGACTTACGATCAAATGATTCTCAAAGTCCATGAAACGGTGGTTACTTCACCCAATCCATCACTAATCCAATCTCTAAAGGAACGATACCAAATTTGTATTTTGGATGAGTTCCAAGACACAGACAAAAACCAATACCAAATCTTTCGTTCCCTCTTTGTGGATCCAAAAGATAAAACCCGAATGTTATTTTGTATTGGAGACCCCAAACAAAGTATCTACGGATTTAGAGGAGCTGACATTGGAATTTATCTAGATGCAGCAAGTGACTTTGCCGACTCCAAAGATAGTTTATCGATAAACTACCGTTCCACAAAAGAAATTATCAATGGCTTAAACCTCCTCTTTCATAACGAAGAAAGAGAGTTGGGTGAAACTAATTTTTTCCCCATAGAAGAACCAGGCTCCCAAAAAGAAAACTACCAATACCATCCTGTTTCCTTCCCAAACGCATCTGAAATCAAATATACTTACACAGATCCAAATGAATATGGGATTCATGTCATTCAATATGCAGACCACTTTCAAAATGTAAGTCAAGCGAGAAGTATTTGGGCAGAGTCCATAAAAAAAGAAATTTTCTCCTTTCAACAAAAAGAACAATCACTGTCGTTTTTAAAAAAAGATGAAAAAAAGGTTCAATCTGTAAAACTCAGAGATATTGCAGTGTTATGCGGAAGTAAGAAGGAAACGGAACTGATTGAAAAAACTTTATCAAAAGCAGGAATTCCCTGTTCCATCTACAAACAAAGAGGAATTTTCCAATCAAGAGAAGCAGATCAAATTGAAAACTTATTAGAATGTTTAATTCAATCGAACAGTTCTCGCTCTTACAAACGAATTCTTTTTTCTGATCTTTTCGGTGTCCGTCCAGAAGATCTATCAAAATACAATGAACATTCTATTGATTCCTATGAGAAGTCACTCATTGATGTATGGTTAAAACTCATTCGAGACAATCGTTATGCGGCATTTTTCCGATCTGTTATGGATGAAACAAAAATCCTTTGGAACCAGGAACTCAAAAATTTAGAGTGGGAAAGAAAACGAACCAACTATAGACAAATCTTTCAGAGGTTACTGGAATTCCAAATTCGATCCAATGCAAACCTCACTGAGTTATTGGTAGAATTAAGAGAACTCAAACAAGCGAAAACTTCTCCAGAAGAAGAACCACTTTTTGACCGGGAAACAGAGGATGATGCTGTTCAAATTCTAACTATCCATGCGTCCAAAGGTTTAGAATGGCCCATTGTATTTTTGTATTATTTTGGAACACGACCTCAAAACCTTACTAATTATGAATACCCGACCATCATCGAAGAAAATCGCAAAACAGAAAGAAGGTGGATCCTCAGTCTCTGGGATTCAAAAAACGGAAAACAAAATGAATACAAACATTTTTTAAATGAACAAAAACGTTTGTTATACGTAGCCCTAACAAGACCGAATTTGAGACTGTATCTACCTCAATTATCTTGGGGGAAAGACTCTACTCAAAAATCTGGATATGGGAACATTCTATTAACCGAACTGGAACGAATCCAAGAATATCTAAAAACTCATTTAGATTCAAAAAATTGTTTCCTTTTCCGAAATGAAAACAACGCACAAACCATAGAAAAAACAAATAACGCCAAAAATTTAATCCAACCAAAAAATTTAAACTCTGCTGCTAGTTTTCTACCCACAGAGATCAAAACAGGAAGAATACTATTACAACATAGTTATACTAGCCTACAAACTTCACAAAGTCTTTTGACAAAGATTAATGAAGATACTTATAAAGAAATTGAAGAGGCCCTTGAGCCAGAATCTTCTAAAATCAAATCGAACCTTCCTTCTAGTTCTAGAACTGGAAATTTCCTGCACCGCATACTAGAATTATGCGATTTCTCTATTTTTGAACTCTCAATAGATAAAATTCTAAAACATCCGTCTTGGATTTGGGCATATAGCGAATCCATTCGCCAATACCCGATCAAACTGCCATTCGACTCAGAAGAACCTTTAGATTTGATTGTGGCCACTCTTTTGAAACGAGCCATGAAAGCAGAAATCACTCTAGCGGATGGAGATTGTTTTTCTTTGAGTGAATTAAAACCGGATGAAAAATCTTCAGAATTAAAATTCCATTTATATGTTCAAAAGATGTTAGAAAAGACAAATGCCCGGTTATCACCCGGGTTCGAAAACTATTTAAAAGGAGCTATCGATTTAGTTTTTTATAAAAATGGGAAATATTATATCGCCGATTACAAATCAAACCTTTTGCCAAATGATCTCTATGATAAAAACTCTGTAACCTCTTCCGTAATCGAAAAGGGATATATGATTCAAAAATCAGTTTATGCTTTGATTCTTTACGATTACCTCTCGTCTCTTTATGGAGAACAACCAGCTTTAGAACGTTTTGGAGGAGTATATTATCTTTTCCTGCGCGGTATGGGTACTACTAAAGACTCAGGAATCTACTCTGATCTTAAATCATCCCAAGAAGTCTGGACTTCAGAAACTTTCCTAGAGATCCGTAAGGAAGTTTTGGCTTATATTCAAGAAGCAGCTCTGAGTTTGGAGAAGATATATTTATGAAACGAACAGAATCATCTTACATAGAAATGGCGAAAGAAATTATTACCTACTTCCCTCACATCCTAAAAAAACACGAACAGTTGATTGCAGACCTGGTTGAAGCAAATCAAAATGGAGACCTCTATTTGTCTGTAAAAGATGGATATTCTATAGAAAGTTTTGAAAATCAATTTCCTTTTTATGTAGATGTGGTAGAGAACGAAAGAAGGCTTTATTTCCAAAAAACATATAAAGAAAAAATTCATTTTGAAAACAAGGTTAAAACCTTACTCACAAACCACAAGGACAACAAACAAAATACCAAACCAGAGATTCATAAAATCGAATCCATTATCTCCCAATTAGAAACTCAGTTCCGAAACCCACTGGCGGTGGAGCAAAAACAAGCAGTGGTAGAATCCATTACCTCATCCTTGCGAATTATTGCCGGAGGTCCGGGGACCGGCAAAACAACTGTCGTTTCTTTTATTTTAAAGGTGTTAGGTGAGCTGCACAGGCTACCAACTCCCAGTCGCATTGCACTAGTTGCACCAACCGGTCGTGCTGCACAAAGACTTACTGAATCCATTCAAAAGAATTTAAGTTACTTCACAGATACAAAAGACCTAGTTTCCTCTTTACGTGGACAAACCATTCACAATTTATTAAAATATTTCCCCGACGCAAAAAAACCCTACTATGGGGATAAAAGATACCTGCCCTTTGACCTAATCATCATGGATGAATCTTCAATGGTAGATATGACACTCATGAATTTATTTTTGGATTCTATTAGCTACAATACTCATTTAATATTGTTAGGTGACAAAAACCAGCTACCATCTGTTGGACAAGGGGAAGTTCTAGCAGATCTCCTTACAGAATTCAAAAAACGGGGAGAATTCATTTCAGAATTGAAAACAAACCATAGATCCTCTGCTTCTTCTGAATTTAGCAAATTTGCCGAACTAGTAAAAGATTCTTTTGACTCACCGAACATGAGCCCTTCCTTTCCCCATCCAAAAATTCTGGAATCCACCAAACACAACGAAGATGGCAATGATTTTATTTGGCTTCAAAAAGAAAAAACAAAACCGACCGATACCATTACCTTCAAAGATTGGAAGGGTGAAGATTTCATCCAATTTTTATGGAAAGAATTCTTTTTACCTACGGCAGTACTATCCACTGCACTCAATTGGAAAAAAGAAGACCTAACTGCAAATAATAACAGAGAAACATTAGAAGGAATGATTTCGGAATATCGATGTTTGACGATTTTACGGAATGGATATTATGGAATCGAAGCCTTACAAAATCGAATTCTTGAACTAGCAAAAAAACAACTCACATCTTTTAATGCCAATCCTAAAAACATAGAATACCGACATTTGGCAAAATCGTTTTACTTTGAAGGAATGCCCATCATTGTCAAAAGAAATGATCAAATCAGAAAACTATTCAACGGAGATATTGGCCTTGTTTTAAAAATCGATTCCGAACTAAGAGCCGTATTTTCAATCGAAAATCGATTGTATTCTTTTGCTTTGGATACTTTGCCCGAACACGAACCTGCTTTTTTTC
Source organism: Leptospira vanthielii serovar Holland str. Waz Holland = ATCC 700522 (assembly GCF_000332455.1). Lineage (GTDB taxonomy): Bacteria > Spirochaetota > Leptospiria > Leptospirales > Leptospiraceae > Leptospira_A > Leptospira_A vanthielii. Next base: position 44,472 of record NZ_AOGY02000012.1, read on the forward strand.
TAACAATCCATAAAAGCCAAGGATCCGAATATAACACAATTTTACTCTATCTACCTCCCATCACCTCTTTCGATTCTCTTGAAACAAAAGAAATCCCCATCCTCAATCGGAGGATCTTATACACTGCGGTAACACGAGCAAAAAAAAAAGTCATCCTTATGGGAAACTACGATACGTGGAACCTTGGTCTCTCGACATTCAGAAAACGAAACACAGGTTTCCAATTAACCTCGACTCTTTAAATGTTGCAACACAGTCTCTAAATTCCCAAGAACTAAACCCCCGCCTGAATCTAAAATTGAAAACTCTAACATTAAATTTATGCTATTCCCAAAATCTTCGTTCACCAAATACCCATCATTATCTATCGCATAACCAGATACATGTGACTTTGTTTGAATTTTTGATTTGACAATCTCAGGAAGAATCCGTTTGTCATTTGAATATCCAAAAACACATTTGCCCTGACTGTAGGCGTAACCAACTTCGAAGGCAGTTCCATCATCAATACAGGCTCCTCGGAATGGATTACAATTTGCAATGACAATATCACACTGACGAATGAGCGAAACATTCTCTTTGAATATTTGATTTGCTCTTTCCATCTGTATTTGGTTCGTCACTTCACCATCAAAAGGACTCAAAGCCCGGTATCCAAATGTTTCACAAAGATTTTTAGCATTGGATAAAACTTCCATAGCATTTGGTAAAAAAACTTCCGGGCCCGCAAGATAGATTGTTTGCATACTTAATTCTAACTGAAGCCGGGAAAAGATTTAAAGAATTTTTTAATTTACGCGAGGTTCCACTGGAGTTAGTTTTACTTCACTGAAAGCGAATTTGCCATCCAAACCAAAGTAGTAAAAACGCGGTCTTTGTGGATTGTATTGTAAATCCCAAGCATCCAACACATTATCCACACCCACAAACCATTGGAAGTGTCCAAAAAATCTTTGAGACAAACGCAAATTTAAATTTGTGTGAGGGTTAACCATTCGATAGCCGTAGGTTGGACTGGTTGTGCAATAAGACAAGTTATTCTCGGAACAATAATCAGAGATCCCAGCAGGAAGAGTACCTAGCGCATTGGTTAAGTTAGTTTGTGCTTGAGTATTGATGATAGATTCTAAACCATCGAAGTTTGGTGGAAGATCTGGGTTACACCAAAATGGATTTTTTACACAATAATATGGTTGTTTCCCAAAAACCACTGCAAATACAGATAAGGAAACCCCGCTAGATTTTTCATCCAGCCGAACACTAAAATTCCAACGATGTGGACCCCTCCCCTCTAGAGGAAGCCGTGTAAGTTCATCCCTAGTGTCAGTATATGTATAACCAACACTAGTAGTTACAATATCAGTAAGCCGAACATTAACTGAAGATTCAATACCTTGTGTTGTTGCTTTCTGATAATTTGACGTCTGGTATACCATGAGGCCTGATGAGTCTCTAGCAGGATTGGTTCTGAATCCAATTAAATTGTCTACGTTGTTGTGGAATAAATTTGTACTATACCAAATTCTTTTTGTGATGTCCCATTCCCAACCAAAATTATAACTCCTTGAAAGTTCCGGCTTAAGATTTGAACTCCCTACAACTCGATATCCAACCCCTGGATTCAAAAAGTTGAAATATAAATCTTGGAAACTAGGAGCCCTATAACCAAGGCCATTAGCTGCTCTAAAACGAAACTGATCTGTTACATCGTAACGAATCGCTAATTTTGGAAGCCATTCACCACCATATATGGAATCATGATCGTATCGAACTCCTGGTACAATTTGTATCCTTGGTTTATCAGAAATTCTCCACTCATCTTGAACGTAAAATGCATTTCGAAAGCGACTTGCATTGCCGTTAATCGTTTGTCCTTTTGTCAATTCAGGGTTAAAATCGTCATAACAAACATTAGGAAAAGTTCTTCGACAATCTGGAGCAATCCGCGCTGAAGAAATTTTATCCTGCAAGTTTTCTGCACCAACAGATGTTACATGGTTGGATGAGAATTTGTAATCCACTCTTGATCTAAACTCCGTAACTGCATTGTCTGTCCTTTGTTGAGAGTCTAAATCATCGGCTTTTCTTTGATCTGTTGTGTATAAATCCTGAAATCTAGAATAATTGGCATTTAGGTTTACATTCACTTTCTGACTTGCGATCCAATCCATATTGAAGGCCCCCATAAAGTCATGTGTTTTGTTTCTTCTATCGTAGACAGTTCTTGGGGGTGAGGCATCTACTGCACTTTGATCCAAGTGCCTATAATAAAATTGACCGGTAAGAGTAAGATCATCTGCAACATGATATACTGTTTTGTTGGAAAGATTCATATCGTTAAATGCACTTCCAGACGTAGACTCTAATGGCGAAGAATAATTTGGAAGTCTAGTCGCATATAAATATGAATTTGCAAAAGGAAGATTCGAAGGATACGGATTATAAGACGGCGCTAAGGATGCATATCTCCCATTTCTAGGACCTGGGGTTGCATCCGGTGTTAGATCATAACCTTCACCTTTGTGCCAACCAACAGTAAATAGAGTAGATAACTTATCACTTTTAGCTCCAACCGTTGCATAATTTCGAAACTCAGTATAAGGCCCATAATACTTTTCACTTCCAGATCCACCAAGGGTTCGAAACTCAGCATATAACGGATCTTGTGCTTCTTTAGTAATAATGTTGATCACACCAGCAATGGCATCCGATCCATAAATCGCCGAAGAGGCTCCTTTCACAATTTCAATGCGCTCAATATCTTCTGCTTTAAACCGAGTTAAATCAATAGAGCCACTGAACCGGCCTGTAGTTCTCTGTCCATCCACAAGGATAAGAACATTTTGTGCAGATAGCCCTTGCAAACGAACTGTCTGTCCTCGTTCTCCTGTTTGTGCAGGCCTCACTTCAATTCCAGGAACATTCCCCAATGTTTGCGAAAGGTCTCTTGCACCCATGGCATCAATATCTTTTCTTGTGATCACTTCCGTAGTGATCGTAGAGTCCTTAAGAAGATTCCGTCTTCTAGTTCCAGTAACAGTGATTATATTTGACCTATCACCATTCACTTCATTTGTCTGAGCACCAGAGTCCCCATGTTTTGGTTGTTTTACGGCCTCCTGGGGAGTTGAACTCTGGGAAGAATCATCTTCTTTTTTGGGAGTAATCGATTGAGCAAAAATATCACCAAACATTTGAATTGCACCAAAAGAGACTACTAACCAAAAAGTTAATAATGGAATTCGCCGATTAAATTTATAATTAAATAAACTCATTAATCAAACCGCAACCATACCAATTACAACTTCCGCCATCGGAATCTCGGATATCCAGAAGTTCCCGCAGCATTATAATAATCTAACATTTGCAAAACATATTACGCCACGTATCTCCGGTGATGATGTAAACGGTGGCTTTTGCAGTTAGAATTGTATTTGAATAACTATACCAAGTGCCGTACCCTGCTGGCATTGGATCCAAATCCAAAGGGGCTGAGATTACAGGATTGATACTTTCAGTTGAGCCAGAGATTGGCCCACCACCACTCGAAGACAATTGCATATCCACCACTTTCGTACACTCGGAACGCCACGTATGTTGCAGAAAAATCTGTTGAACCAGTACTACATGCTCCCCCATTCCCAGTCCCACTCGTTCCGCTGTTTGTTCCTATATTATATCTTTTGAATCTTAAATCCCAAACATCCCCAGCACCAACAATTGCTGCATTTGCTTTTAAGTTCACATAAACCCAGGTTGTAGTGGAAGAGGCATTGATTGTTGTTCCTTCGGAAGCAGAAACTGCCTCTGTCACCAAAATCAACATTGCAGCCGCAGAACCGTCGTCAGATGCCTTTTCCGGAATACAGTTCATAAATACAAAGGTAGAATCAAATTTTTAACGCAACACCGATAATCTAATGAATAAGGTGTTAATAAATGAATCATTATACAAGAATTAATTTGAAAGAAAGGGAAGTAAT
>NZ_AOGY02000011.1 GCF_000332455.1 Leptospira vanthielii serovar Holland str. Waz Holland = ATCC 700522
ACGCCACCGTATACCAGTATAACATTTCTAGTAGTTCTCTCTACATTGTACCAATTGCACTTTTGTGATTCTTTCCAATTATCAAATCACCTTCCCAATGTCCTGGAATTGATCTTTTTTCAACTGATTTTGGTCGTTCTTCAATGCTTATCATGTCTGGTATTTTACCTCTATTATCAGTATTTTTCGACTTTTTGTAGGGTTTCATCTTTCGGCGTAGATAGCTTTGCAATTCCTTTTTTAGTTCGCCTCTCGGTAAAAGATAGATATAAGTATAAATAGTTTGATGGGAAACTGATTCTGTAATTCATACGTGGCGTTTTCTTTTAAAGACATCTCTATTTGCTCTGGTGACCATTTAAGTTCTAATTTAGATTTTATAAATTTTCGTAAATTTGGATGTTTTGCAACTTTATTTTACCAGAATTTCTGGAACTTTCATTCTTCTGTGAAATGATTTGAGCATTTGATACTGAATAATTAATGAAAGAATTTCTTGAATAACCTTTAGATAATTCTCTGGAAATGCTTGAAGGACTTCGATTCAGTATCTTAGCTATACTTCTAATACTTTCCTCTTTAAATCGCATCTCAGCAATTACTTCCCTTTCTTTCAAATTAATTCTTGTATAATGATTCATTTATTAACACCTTATTCATTAGATTATCGGTGTTGCGTTAAAAATTTGATTCTACCAAGTAAAAATCTCTGATATCAGCCTGACCAATGTAGGCTTTGCCGTTTTCTTACGTCCTAAGGATTCGGATGACAAACGTGTGGTTCCTATCTTTATTGGACCACTGGAAACTCATTCCATCACAACCGTCATCGATGGAACAAAACCCCCTAGACCCATGACCCATGACCTCATGTTGTACATGTTAACTTCCCTCGGTGCGACAGTTCTCAAAATCACCATTGAGGAAATTATAGACAGTACTTTCTACGCAAAGATCCAACTTCGTAAAGACGAAGAGATCATCACTCTCGATGCAAGGCCTTCCGATTCTATAGCCCTTGCTTTACGGGCCAATGCCCCCATATTTATCGCTAAATCTGTGTTAGATGAGACTGGGATCATTATGAAAGAGGATGAAATCCAAGGGGAGAGTATTTCGTCAGAGAAAAAAATCCAAGCATTGCCAAAATCTAATCTTCAAATTTTAGAAGATACTTTAGAAAACGCATTAAAAACTGAAGACTACGAAACTGCCGCCAAAATCAGAGACCAAATCAAAAAGCTTATCGAGAACAGTTAAGGCCAAACTTGGACTTAACTATGTCTCATAGAAAATCGAACCATTAGAATTTTTTAATTGTAATCCCACCTTTTCTTCCTTAGACTTGGAATCCAAAAATAGGGTCTGTTCCCTTTATAGGAAAGTTGTATGGAAAAATTGGTTATGGATGTTGTGAATGCTGGAATTGCTCTGTTTCGTTCCGGTGAAGAAAAGTTAAAAACCGCAGTTGTTGATTTAGAAAAAGTTTATAATGATCTAAAATCAAAGGGAGAGTTGGACAAATCCGCAGAATCTCAAAAGATTCGCGACCTTCTCAGTAAAACAATAGAAGACGCACAAGGTGCGATTGGGAAAACTAACGCAAGTTATGATGAAGTGCTCGCAAAACTTCAGGCAAATTACCAATCCATTTATCAACAAATTGACACGGCAATTCCTCCTCAAGTGAAAGAGAAGTTGAAACAAACGTTAGATGAATTGAAAGTTTTGATTGATAAAGCAAAATCAAAATAAGGTCAGAGTTTCCTAGTGAAATTTAAGGAAAGCCACAGAGATTTCTGTGGCTTTTTTTATTTGTGCCTAGAGATTAGCCTAGATGAGTACGTCCCCCAAACGAATCAAATTCATACTTTTCCTGATTGTTTTTACGGACATGATGGGTTTTTCCCTTTTGTTTCCATTGTTTCCCAAAACTTTAGAATTCTTCTTACTAAAAGGTGATGATGTTCTGTTCCGAATGTTCTATTCCTCCGCAAATCTACTATCTTTTGGTGGCGATACAAAGTATACCTTTGTATTGTTTGGCGGAATCCTCGGAAGTATTTATAGTTTTTTGCAATTTATTGCAGCCCCTGTTTGGGGAAGGCTCTCTGATCATTCGGGAAGGCGTGCCATTTTACTTTTTACCACTCTTGGCAACACCCTCGGGTACATTCTTTGGTTATTTTCATCACAGTTTTGGATGTTTGTTCTCAGTCGTGTGATTACAGGAATGATGGGTGGCAACCTGTCTGTGGCTTCAGCCGCCATGGCAGACCAAACTGACGAAAAATCAAGGGCAGCGGGGATGGGGTTTCTCGGTGCAGGAATTGGTCTCGGCTTTGTGATGGGACCCCTTCTTGGGGGAATTAGTTCCCAGTGGACATTTTTAGATTTTCTTTACAAGGAAGGTAGTGCGGTTGTTTTTCCCGCATCGGCACTTTTTGCCATTTTGGTTTCTCTACTCACCGTAGTCCTTGTTTTTGTATTTTTACCAAAAACCAAACCTGACGTGGTTCCAGAAAAAGAAATCCACCCATTTTTATCTTTAAAGAAAATTGAATCTCGAAATTTGGTTCGTATATCTCTTTTGAACTTGCTCTTTGTTCTTAGTTTTTCGGGATTTGAGTTTGTTGTAAATTTTTTCCTATCTGATACCTTTCAATTTTCTCCAAAAGAAATTGGATTCACTTTTTTATACATCGGTATCATCATCATACTAGTGCAAGGTGGTGTCGTGCGGAGGCTTTCAGGGAAAGTTTCGGAAAAACGAATTTCTCTTTATGGAGCAGTCCTAGTTGTTATTGGAATGGGGTTACTTGTGGTCTTTGGAAAAGATTTTACAGGACTTTTTGTCTCCTTATTCTTTTTAGCTTTCGGAAGTGCACTCGTGAATCCCGGACTTTCTTCTTTTGCATCGCTTGAAAGTGGGAAAGGGGATTTGGGAAGGTCTCTTGGTCTCTTCCGAAGTTTTGGTTCCCTCGGAAGAGCTGTTTCGCCTGTCGTATTCTCTTTGTTATATTTTCAAAAGGGGCCTAGTTTGGCCTTCTTTGTTTCCTTTATCCTTCTTATTGGATTTGGAATTTTACTCTCTACACAAAAAGAAAAAACAACTTAAAGAAAAGATTCTAATTTTGCACGAAGCATAGGAAACATTACTTTCTCATCCAATTTCTCTCCTGTGAGGGAAGTTCGCAAAAGAAAACTATCTCGAATTTTGCCGTCAAAACTATTGGCGGTAAAACTAATGATATCAATTCCTAAGTGGAAGAGAGACTCGGTAATTTGAAATAGAATTCCCGGTGTGTCTTTCATACGAAGGTCCATCACGGTAAAGTCGGAAGAGATAGGGTTGTAGAGTTTGAGACTCGCTTCTGAATCCCCAATTTTACGTACCAAAACTTCTTCTTTTGCATTCTCCCGTAAGTACATGGCTACCGTCTTTCCCTCGTAAAACAATGAGTAGAGGTCGGTTCGGATTTGGCACAAAAGTTCTTCTGTCATTTCTCCCCCGTCCCAACTTCGAATGACAAACAAATCTTGTACATGTCCGTCACTTGCGGTTTCCGCAACGGCTTCTAAAATATCCCAACCATGGTTGTACAACACTGATGTGACCCGGTAGAGGATTCCCAAATCATCTTGTGAGAGGGAAATTTTGAGTAGGGTCGTATCTTTTCTTGGGACACAAGAAACATGTAGGATGGGTTTTTTGATTTCTTGCATAGTTTGCGCCATAGAACTCTCCCTTAAAATCGGCATTCTGCTTAGAACATAAACAATCGGTTCCCGGAAACCCCCAGGCCGGTTCTAAAAAAGCCGTTCTCTAATGGATTTGCAAAAATGGTGCCAAGTGTTCGTTAGAAAGTAAATTTTGCTCCGACCATCACGGATTGTACGTTTTGCGCTACGATGGCCTCTAGAGTGAGTTTTGTAATGAGAGCGTTGATTTCAATTCCAGCGATGAGGAAGTTTGTTGTGTTAGGTGCTTGTGCCTTTCCGCTTAAGTCCATTGTGAGGGTTCCTGTTTTCATTTGGCCAAGAGCAGAGGAGGGGATTTGAGCTGCAATTTCTGGGGAGAGAGAGGCAGAAACGGCATTGGAATCCAAGGCTAAATTGATTGGGCCGGATCTGGATAAGTTTAGATTGGAACTTCCAAAATTCATGGAAGTCCCTGCACCAGCAAAGATCGTAAAGAAGTAAAACATCCGAAAACCAGTTCTAATGTCTAAGGGAACACTGGTAACGGTGCTAGAATAGTTGAACTTTGTGGAACCACCCCAGGTTCCAATGGCAGGGCCAAGAGTTAGTGTTTGTGTTTTGTTATCATTGTAAGTTAGGTCTATGACTTGTCTTTGGTAGTGAAGGCCAAGTCCCATGGAGATTCCAGAAAATTCAAAAAGGCCAATTCCATCTGAATAGTTTTCGATAATATGAAATCGTAAGGTAAAACCACCTGAGGTGATGTCCCCACCTAATTCTACGTTTTTATTTTGTGCTTCTAATGCCTTCTGAACGTCGCCTTGTGCAAAGTTAAATTTGAATCCATGAAGATACAAGTTAAACCTATGCAGAAAGGTTTTTAGTTCAGGTTCTGTATCAGAAGGTCCACCACCCATTAACCATCCGAGATTGATCGCTACAACAAAGTTAGGTGCAAGAGAGGCTCCAACGTTTGGAAGTTTTTGAAAACTTAAACTTTGGTAGGCTACATTGATATCTTCTTTTTGTTGGCCTGCAAGTGTTAAACCTAGGCCTACTTGGAATCGATTTACAATTCCAGGTCCCATAAGAGAAGAGTTGATGTTCGATACAACCGCAGCTTCCGACATAGTAGCGAGTACTTTATCTGTGTATTGGAATTGGAGAGCTTGGTCTGCACTATTTAGTTGTGACTGAATGGAGGTGGGTAGAATACCGCAGGCATCTCCAGTACAAGTCACTTTTGCATGGACAGATCCATTCGGGATAAGCGCCAAACTAAATGCGAGGGAAAAGATTCCAATACGTAATTTCATGTCGCCCCTATTATACCAAATATCGGAGTTTGGTCTATGCTTTCTTAACAATTGGAATGGGATCTATTTCCTAGTTTACAGGTTAGAATTTCCTTAGAATATGAGGTGTATGGCACCCATCCAAGAAAAACGGAAATATGTCCGAGTACAACCACTAGAAAAAGAACCAGTTGCGATCCACCTCATGGGTGTGGCCCTTTTGGATGTCTTAAAAGCTAGTGACATAAGTATGGGAGGCGTTGGGATCATTGCCCCTAACCACTTTGATGAATGGGATATGCACGAAACCGTCGAAATTCTTGTCGCACTTCCGGGAGATCTGGAAGATTTTCTTGCTCGTGGTGTGATCAAACAGGTAGGAAAAAAATCCAAAGAGACTGGGGTCTATGGGGTTCAGTTTACAGAAATTGGTCCCAAGGGAAAACAAGATCTTCAAGTTTATGTCAACCGGATGGTAAGACAAGGCCGAGAAGTAAAATAAAAATAGTTTCAATCGATCTAGAAAAAATAGAATAATTCTATTTTAATCTTGTAATAAATTAGCCCTTAAAATAACTTTTTTACCAAATTGGGTTTTCAGAATATCCTAATTAACGAATTTCATTCTCAATTTTTTTTTAATTACGAATGAGATTCCATAGGAGTTATTATGGCAATGGTTCGGCTTTCTGGTGTCTCCAGATTAGATCAGTTAAAAATATACACTCCTATCTTCATCCATTCTTTAGAACATTCCCATAAACGGGAACTGATGTTAACTGACCAAGCCGCCAAACTCCTAACCTCACTCCGTAAACTTTGTGTTCCTGATATGAATCAAAACTACTTTGCCTTTCGGTTGAATGTTGATACAATCAAAGAAAATGAATTGAAGGTTTATGGTAAAGGGATGGTAACTGTTGTCCAAAATTTATTGGATAATGACCTGGCAATGCCAGTGTTTTATTTGGTTCGGTCTGAACCAGAGGAGAGTAACATCCCAACATTAGAAACAAATTCAGAAATAGGTCCCATTCAGATTGAGTTGGCAATTGTCTCCTATGCCGGCGAACGAGTCGAAGAAAAGTATTCTTTTGCTTTTAATTCTATTGCCGCAAGATCGTTTGTAAACCTTCAGAATTATTTGGTAGATAATTATCGTTTTGAAGTAAAAGATTTTTTTGAACTTGATCAAGATTTGCTAAATACAAAACCAATCTCAGTCATTCGGTCGATGATTGAAAAGTTTGAAACACCTTTTCAACTCAAATACGAAAGTCGAGTGGAACTAATTGAGTATTTAGAACAGGGGTTTATGGATTCGGAAATTTATTTCCAAATTCCTATCATCGGTTGGATTTATTTTGATACAACCGATTCTGTGAAAAGAGCCGAAGAGATGGAACCATTTTTCTTCCAAGTTATTGTTCCATTGCTCGTTGAATTGGACCACCAGATTGGTGAAAATTTCGCAATATTACAGAATCAACTAAGCGAACATAAGTTTGATGAGTTAAGACCAAAAATATACCTACCACAAATTGAATTTACGGAGTTGGTGATTTCTATTTTATCTGTTGAAGAACATCCTATTGTTGAATTTGTAAAAATTTTCCATTTAGTTTGTTGTATGGCGGAAAAAATTTCCGAAGAAAAAGCTCAAAAAGAAGCCAAACAACATTTCGATATTTTGTATTCCATGCTTAAGTCTGGTGATAACTTTATTTCTCGTTTCCTTTTGATAGACCAAGGCATGTATAGTGGGCATGACCGTGTTTTATTGGAATTAAAAAATGCAGAAGATATAATTTATTGTGAATACTATTATAGCTCCAGTTTCTATTGGATTTTTCTTTCTAAAGATGTGGAGTCGGCTTGTATGGTGATGGATAAAATTATAGAAAACTATTACGTCGGAGACCATACATTGTTTATGTTTGAGACTTTGATGGAAAAATATCCGAATATCAAAAAAAGTTTTTTATCAAACAAAAAATTCAAATCGTTATACAACAAAACGAAAAATATTGTCTACTGGAAACAAGTTCCCTTTTTTTATCGGTTGTTTCGGGTTTTTATTGGGGATGAATTTCCTGCAGATTGGGAAAAGGAAATTCTTTCGAAGGTAAAATACAGCCAGATGAAAGTAAAATATTTACCTAGAAAAAACAAATCCTGATTTGTTTGCACCTCCCTAAACCTGAATAATGGGTTGTCAAAAAAATAGAACAAAGGAAACTGATAGGTAACCGTTAGGGGTGCTCGGTTCCAAAACTTTCAGATTTTTGAGAGTGGGGACTTGGCTGAGAATTACCCTTTTTGAACCTGATCCTGGTAATGCTTGCGAAGGGAAACGAGAAAAGTGCAAAGTTCTTTTTAGGATATTTTTTATCCTAAAGTGTTTTGAGTTTTTATTTTTTGTTTTCTAAACTACTTCCTAGTTTCTGTTCCGGCCAAGGAAAATTTACTATGGAAACCAATTCCCAAGCTCCCATCGCCATTCCAGAAAACACAATTACACTTTCTGACAATACTAAGTTCCGATCCTACCGAACCGAAGGTATGTTTTGCATTCATGAAGAGCAGTACGATTATAAAAAAGGGATTCCGAAACTCCGAGAGTCTTGGATCCAAACAAGAGAATCGAGGGGGGATCAAAACCATTCCCAACTTTATTATGCCAAGAGGGATATTCTCACAGAAGAAATGATGTATGTGGCCAAACGTGAGGGAATGGCACCTGAGTTTGTTTTGAATGAAGTAAAAATTGGTCGTGCCATCATTCCATCAAACAAACGTCATACGGAACTAGAACCAATGATCATTGGTAAAAAGTTTTTGGTGAAAATCAATGCAAACATTGGGAATTCAGCCATTCTTTCCTCAATTGATGATGAAGTGGAAAAACTCAGATGGTCACTACACTGGGGAGCCGATACGGTGATGGATTTGTCTACGGGAAATAATATCCATGAAACAAGAGAATGGATCATCAGAAATTCTCCTGTTCCTATTGGAACAGTTCCTCTTTACCAAACCTTAGAAAAGGTAAAGGGAAAAGTGGAAGACTTAAACATTAATGTATTTTTAGAAACCTTAGAAGAACAGGCAGAACAAGGTGTGGATTATTTTACAATCCATGCAGGAGTGTTACGGGACTACATCCATCTCACAAACAAACGAATCACAGGAATTGTCTCGAGGGGGGGATCCATCCTTGCGAAATGGTGTAACCACCATAAAAAAGAAAATTTCCTATATGAACATTTTGATGATATCTCCAAGGTCATGCAAAAATACGGGGTTTCATATTCTTTGGGAGATGGGTTAAGACCTGGTTGTATCAACGATGCCAATGATGAAGCTCAGTTTGCTGAATTAAAAACCTTGGGGGAGTTAACCAAACGGGCCTGGGCCGATGATGTCCAAGTGATGGTAGAGGGACCGGGACATGTTCCCATGCATCTCATCCAGGAAAATGTTCGCCTGCAAGAAGAGGTTTGTATGGAAGCTCCGTTTTATACCCTCGGGCCCCTTGTCACAGACATTGCTCCTGGATATGATCATATCACCTCAGCGATTGGGGCTGCGATGATTGCTTGGTATGGAACGGCTATGCTTTGTTATGTGACTCCCAAGGAACATCTGGGTCTTCCGAATAAACAAGACGTAAAGGATGGAGTGATTGCGTATAAAATTGCAGCCCATGCGGCCGATCTTGCGAAAGGTCATCCCGGTGCCAAAGAAAGAGACGATTTACTCAGTAAAGCTCGGTTTGAGTTTCGTTGGGAGGACCAATTTGCCTTATCCCTCGATCCGGAACTCGCACGTTCGTATCATGATGAATCCTTACCACAAGACGGAATGAAAAAAGCCCATTTTTGTTCGATGTGTGGCCCTCATTTTTGTTCGATGCGACTGACCTCGGACTTACGAAAGGAAACAGCGGAAGCAGAAGCGGGTGTAAATAGTTCTAAAGTCTAGTTTCAAACATCTTTGTTTTTAATTCAACATTGGTTTTATCAGAGCGATTCCGGTTTCGATTCTTTAGAACCAAATCCAGTTTCGTCTTGGTTCTCACTCAGAATTAGATAGAAACAAAGACCGATCTTTTCATAAAGTAGAACAATCGTTAAATTAAAAAACCCGGCCAAATGCGCCGGGTTCGACTTAAAAACTTTTGATTTCCCATTTTTTAAAAATGGGGTTTGAGAGAAGGATCTAAATTATAATCCTAAACTGCGACCAATGATTTCTTTCATAATCTCTGTGGTACCTGCATAAATGGTTTGGATCCTTGCATCGAGGTAAGCTCTTGCAATTGGATACTCCATCATATAACCGTAACCACCAAAAAACTGTAAACACTCGTCTGTATGACGTTTTTGCATCTCCGTTGTATACCATTTGCACATGGAGGCTTCCGCAGTTGTGTTTTCGCCTTTCATGTGTTCCATGACAACCTTATCGCAGAAAACTTGAGCCATTTCCAGTTCCGTTGCCATTTCCGCCATTTTGAATTTGGTGTTTTGGAAGGAACCGATTTTTTGGCCGAAAGCTTTCCGTTCTTTGATGTATTGGAGAGTGATTTTTTGAACGAGTCTTGTTGCCTCTACCGCTGCTACAGAAAGTACTAAACGTTCTTGTGCTAACTTTTGCATGAGGTAACGAAAACCTTGTCCTTGTTTGCCGATGAGATTTGTTTTTGGGACAATCACATCATTAAAATACAACTCAGAAGTGTCTTGGGCTTTGAGACCAATTTTATCTAGGTTACGGCCTCTTTCAAAACCTTTCATTCCTTCTTCAATCATCACAAGGGAAATGGTTCCATTGTCGTGTTTGACGGCAGTGATGATAAGATCAGCAAGTTGTCCGTTCGAAATAAAAGTTTTTTGTCCATTCACTACAAAGTGATCACCCATGTCGACTGCACTCGTGCGAAGGGATTTTAAATCAGAACCTGCTCCCGGTTCTGTCATTGCCACAGCAAGGATCGATTCGCCGGACGCACATTTAGGCAACCAACGTTTTTTTTGTTCGTCATTTGCATACGTGGAGATGTAAGGGGCAATCACGTCATTGTGGAGGGAGATAAAAAATCCGCTATTTCCTACGCGGGAGGATTCTTCAATGATGATGATATTGTAAAGAAAGTCAGCACCAGAACCACCATACTCAGCGGGAACATCTGGACAGAGTAGGCCGTTTTCACCTGCCTTTCTCCAAACTTCTTTGGGTACGATATGGTTTTTTTCCCATTCTTCGTGGTGTGGTTTTACTTCTGTTTCAAAAAATTTCCGAGCCATCTCGCGGAATTGATGGTGTTCTTCAGTAAAGGGGAGGATACGCTCCATATGATTTGTGACTCCTTGATATGGAAATGTTACAGAAATGGCGAAATGAGGTCAATTATAAACAGTGTTCAGCTTCATGTATACGCCGGGATTTTTCTTAATGTACTGAATGGCATCTTCTTCAGAGAGGACATAGAGTTCCGTTCCCGGCCAGGCGATGAAACTAAAATTGGAAGGAAGGTTTTTGGTGAGAGAATAGATTTCTCCGACAAAATCCCCAGCACCTAGTTCCCGGATGGTTTTGTGGTTTTGCATGACCACAACGGTTCCTGAACGAACAATAAATGCATTGTGAAAGGTTTGGCCTTCTTCAATGAGAGAGGCTTCCTTCTTCACAGTTTCTAGTTTGAGGATGAGTTCGAGTTGGGTGACTTGGTAACTCGTGAGACCCCGGAAGGTTTGGGACTCGGTAAGTGTTTTCCAGGTATTGGTCTCTCGAATGCTATTCAGTTTGATCAAGTTTTCGTGGAGTTTGGATCCGCGAATGAACTGGAAAAACCGAGTTTTTTCGATGGTGAGAGCAAGTACGTCGGTTTCTGCATACACGTCTGCTTGGCGAGCTGTATCCAAAATGAGCGATGCTTCTCCAAAGTATTCATAAGTTCCGTACCGTTTTACGGCCGAGTGATCCCCAGAAAGTCCTTCAAAACGAACGTTTCCTGACGCAATGATAAAAAACCTATCCCCGTGAGTTCCCTTTTTGATGATTTGTTCGCCCCGACGAAACCTTTCTTCTTTCACAACTTGCAAAAACTCTTTGGCTTTCTCAATGGGGAATCCAGAGAAAATATCAATTTGTGAGAGAATTTCTAAAAGTTGGAAAGCTTCTTGGTGTTTGGGAGGAGTGATCTCCGGATACAAGGTATTTTCGATTCCGAACTTAGCGAGGGTTAGGTGGTTTCCTTCCGGCATATCTTTGGCTGCAATATGATAGACAGTAATCCTCTTTTGTACTTCTTCCGGGAGGGAAGCAAGATAACTGATCTTTGTATGAAGAGGAGGGACTCCCGCTTCATGGTAGATAATGTTACGATCCCAAGGAAAATCTTTGAGAAACTGGTATCTGGATTCCGGAAACACACCTTTTTTATACATTTCTTCGAAGGCTTCTGGATCATTTAAGTGGTCGGAAGTATAATAGAAGGATTGGTCTTGGAAAAAGAATTCAAATCCCACAGAAGGAATGGAATGGAGAGCATAGTGAAAATAGAATTCTCCGCCATTGATGATGGTAGGTCTTCCAATCACAACAGGGATAAAGTCAAAAAGATCAGTAATTTCTCGTCGCGGAATCTTTGTTAGACTGCAATATTTTTTAAGAAAGGATTCCATCACGGTTGCTGTGGCATAAATCGTGATTTTGGACTCTTCTAAAATCTTTTGGAAGGTTCCCGCATCATGGTCTGCATGGCAGTGAGTAAGGATGATGGAGTTAATAAACTTAGGGTTTACATTAGATTCTCGTAACCACTCGGTGGAGTTGACTGGGGGATCGACCATAATCCCTTGGCCATTTAGCCAAATGATAAAACCTGAAGTATTGTCTGTGGGGTCAAATCCATGAGAAGGTCCAAGGCAAGTGATTCCAATGATAGGAGGTTGGAAGGGTTCTTCTAACCTTTTTCCGATATCATACTTCACATGAAAGTCGACCTCACCCGGAGTTTTGATTTTTTTATCCCCATCCACAATCAGAAATTCATTGGAGGGAAGTTGTTCGATGGTGATCTTTCCAAACTGAGCTTTGTGGTTTTCATCAAAGAGAACAAACTCAACTACTTCTTCCATAGTTTTGTAACTTCGGAAATGAGCCATTTCAGCTTTGATGTCGGGAAAACCAAAACTCATCGTTCCATCAATAAACTCAGAAGCTAAGTTTAGTTCTTGTGGACCCATAAGAGATTCCCCGAGAACAATGGTTAGCTGCTCTTTTTGTTCCGGTGAACAAACGATAAATGTTTTTTTGCCGCCCCGAAAGAAGAAGTTAAAGTAAATGGGGAATTCTAACTCCGCAATGGAGATCCCTTTTTCGACATGGAAGAATTTATTCGGAAGAACAAACACCAGAGGGGTTTTTTTTCTAACCCCATGGTGTCTTTAATTGTTTCGGGAGGGGATCCAATTTGGATGTACCCTTCCGAGGTATCGACTAAATATCCCCCTCTAGGGAGTGCGGTAAAACCATTAGGTTCTGAACTGACCATTAGGGGATAATTTATTTCCTACTTGTGATTTTCTATAAATTTTTTAATTTGCGGTTTTGGTAAAGCACCAATTGCTTTATCTACTAAAACTCCGTCTTTATAGAGAAGAAGGGTCGGGATGGACTGGATTCCCAATTCTTGTGCCGTCTTCTGATTGAAATCAACGTTTAGCTTTGTAATTTTGATATCAGCCATTTCTTGTGATAGTTCATCGAGAACGGGAGCCACCATTCGACAAGGTCCGCACCATTCCGCCCAACAATCCACTAAAACAACGCCTTTAGCAGTCTCTGCTTTGAAATTGGCGTCAGTGATTTCCGTTAGTGCCATATTTCGAAATCTCCTTTTGAAAAGTATTGCCCTTTCTATAAACTAGACTGGGGATTCTAGGGAAAAACGTCGATTATTGTTTCTTTTTTTTCTTTTTATCGTCGGATTCGAGGTCGGCGATCTTCTGTTGGAAGGACTCAATGAGAGTTTTTGTTTTTTCCAAATCTTCATTTTCGCCTGTAATTTGGAATATCTTGCGATTCATCTCCAACATTTCTACGGAATGTTTCAAATCTGTGGAATCTTGTGTAGACATTTCAAATTTTGTCCTATAATCCTGTGCTGCTTGGTTAGCAAGTTCTATGACAAGATTGAAGTGTTCTTTGCGGATGTAGTAATAAGGATTTTCCAAATCCTGTTCTCTTTCATAAGCAATAAAATCAAAAAGATTTTTGGTGCAAGCGGCAATGCGAAAATTGATGTCAGGCCAAGACCATTTCCATTTGGAATTGGTTCCAAAGGCAGTGATGGTTTTTTTCATCGCTTGTAGTAGGCCCTTGATGAGGTTCAGTCTCTGTGTGGGTGTGAATCTTTCGATTTTTGCGAGCAGTTCTTTGTTTTCTGAAAGGGAACCATCGACGTTGTTTCCCACTGTTTTTTCAATGTAGGAAATCGTATTATAAATTTCCTTTCTTGCTGTCTCAAGATAGTTGTTGTTATTGATTTCTAAGATGGCTGTAGAGAGTTCATTGATCACAATACAGGTATTAATTGTTTTGATGGAGTTGATGGCAAGGGAGAGATTAAAATAAGGTTCCATATCCTTACTTTTTTTGGCTTGGACTTTGTAGATATTGGCTTCTTTTTTCAGTTCTTCTAGGTAGTTTTTAAAATCTACCAATTTGTCGTTGAAGTCAGCCTTTTTTTCCTTTGTGATCGCCATGGTCTGGTATCATTTTCGGCAGAATCGATTCGTTTTGTCCATAAAAAACATCGACCAGGGGGACATCTTACCGAAACTGGAATAGAATGGAAAATTCCCCAAGGAAGCAACGGGACCTACTCGATCTACTCGACACTTACAAATACATGAACCAGGCGATTTTCTGGGATTTTCTGGATTTGGATGGTCGTTGGGATTTTGCGAACGGTTGGTTGCATTTGAACCATCCGGAGGACGAGTGGAGGGTGCGGGCTTCGGAACAATTCCCCCCCATCCGCCCAGAAGGCGCTGACCACTAAAATCCGATAGGATTTCTACAGGTCAGGTGTCGGATTCCAAGACCAAAACTTCGGTCTTGGAGATAATCTCTTTAATACGTAATTCTTAAATCAGAAATATCAATGAACTTTCTAAAAAGAAGGCTGTTCGTTGGTTTCTTTGTATCAAACACAAGTATGGCCACTTTGTTAAACGTTAAAAAGTTTGGTCGGTATTGTGTGTAGTGGTGGCTTGTGATGGCCGCACGATACTTGTTGTTGTAAATTGTGTATGTATGTTTGGGAAGAGTTTCATGCACTTGGCGTTTTTTCTCATCCTCAGTTTGTGCAACATAGTTATAAACAACTTGTTTGTCTTTGGTCGGGCCTGTTTCACCAAACAGTGTGAAGGGAAGTGCCTTCGCATTGTTTTTACAAAGGTAATCCACAACTTCAGTGAATGTAGGTTCTGGCATTTCTGCTTCAAAACCTGCGTAGTGACGTTTTTCTACTTCTGCTTTTTTCTTTGCATAAGTTTCTTCACCCCAGATTTCTTTGGCAGTGACTGGTGTGGGCATTACATTAGAAAAGTATAAAGTTCTATCGTCTTTTTCTGGATCTGCCTTTCTCCAAGCAGGATAAGGGATGAGCCTTCTTTCATCTGGATTTGTTCTGTCACCTTCGTATCCAGCAAGAACGTAAATAGCATACTCATTATTTTCTGGAACTCTGGATTCCAACTCTACTTGGACATCCAAAAATTCGCCTTTTCCTGTATCAGCATGTCGTCTAACAAAGCTTACACCTTTTAGGCGGATCCTTGCATCGTACATTGAGAGTGGATACAGGTCTCGGTTGTCCTTTGAAGAGGCAACAGTCCCCGGAGTCCCTTGGGTATTCCCTGATTCTTGCGCAAATAGGGCACAAGTGAGTAGGGTGAATGAAATGGCGAATATTGTTTTGTTCATGTTCCGACTACCAATTTGGTTTATACAGTTAGTATCGAAGAAATGCCCTAGAAAAATTAGGGAAATTAGGCTTTTTTCGGGCGATTGTTCTCGTCTACGAAGACTACCTTGGGTTTGTAATCTGTGGGAAGCTCTTTTTCTACCACTTGACCATAGGTGATGATGATGACTTTGTCCCCTTTCATTCCGAGTCTTGCCGCAGCTCCGTTGAGACAAATGGTTCCCGAACCCCGTTCTCCCACAATCAGGTAGGTTTCGAACCGGGCTCCATTATTGACGTTCACCACACTCACTTGTTCATAAGGTTTCATCCCGGCCAAATCCATCAGGTCTTGGTCAACAGTGAGACTACCTTCGTAGTGGAGTTCCGCCTCGGTGACGACGGCTCTATGGATTTTGCCTTTGCAAACAGTGATGATCATTCTGACCTCTCAAATAAAACTCTAAACATTTTGCCTGATAGATTCAAAAGGCTTTTTTGGACGAGAACATGGATTTTCGTATTGATCCTTTCCACAGAAAAAGGAATGGAATCAAAAAGGGGGGTAACTACGTAGTTTTCATAAAGGTTGGGGTAGTGGCGATTTTCATCTACAACCCGGCCCCGGAAAGCCTCGACCACCTTCATCATCACCCGTTTGTCTTCCCGGGAAAGAATGAGTCCGTCCATTGGTGTTAAGAATCGTAAAGTAAACCCTTGGATTCCATTTCCTTCAATTTTAGGGATGGCATCGATATGGCCTTTTTCTTTTAGAAATAAAAGTGCTTCGTTCAGTTTGACGGGGTAAGGGGAGTCTTCTAAGTGGATATAGTCTCCTCTTGTGATCATCTCCGCGTGTTTTTGGAAATGAACACCATCCGAATAGTAGAGGAGTTTCGCCAAATCAAGGCGGGCTCTACCATTGGGTGATTTTTCGAGGATCCAAAGGATCGCATGACAAAGTTTCTCCATCGAAAAGGACTTCCTTCTTACCTGTTTCCTTCGATTGTTCCGTACCTAAGATACGTGAAATTCCAGGAAAATTCCAGGAAAAATCGAAGGGAATCCATGCTCTTTTTAGAACACAGTCCATGTTTGACAGGGGGCATAGGTGCGAAAGCGGAAAATCTTTTGGTTTCACCGGCAGTTCTATCCTCTTTGGGTGTGGAACTGGTCACTCTGCAAAGAGGAGGGGATTTTACCGCCCATGAACCGGGCCAAATTGTGGGGTACCTGCATATTGATTTGAAAAAAAGAAACTTAAGTTTGGGTGATTTTTTACGGAACTTAAACCAAAGTTTGGTGATGGCTGTTCGAGAGACTTGGGGTCTTACACTAGAAGAAAACCCAAAAGCACCGGGACTTTATACGACCGAGGAACCAAAATTAAAATTGGTCTCAGAAGGAATTTATGCGAAGTCTTACTTTACTAGTTTTGGATTTGCCTTGAACGCTGTGAATGATCTGAAAACATTCGGTCTCATCAATCCTTGTGGGGCCAAATCCGAAGACATGACTTCGTTACTTCGGTTGGGAAAAACTGAGGATTTCCCGAAGAGACGGACTCAGTTTGTTTTGAGTTTTGCCAAAACATTTCTGGACTCACTACCTTAATTTCCTTTGTATTTTCCTCTGTAAATCCATTGGTTTGGCCGAAAGGTATAAGGGGGATCTATGAAATATTCACGTTTTTTTCTATCCTTTATTCTTTTCTTTTTCCTCTGTGAGACCTTGGCCCTAAGCGCCGTGGTTTGGACTTTTTATGAATCTTTACAAAATGCACTCACCCAAGAGCAGTTTGTTTCTGACCATAGAGCTCGGGATTTGACACTGGCACTTGCCAAAAGTTCGGAACAGAGACTACAGAACGAAGGTTATGTGGAGTTGGAAAAAATGTTCCATCGTTATGTGGAACAATCGAAAAACGATCCCGAAGAGTTTCTTATCCAAAAGATCAGTTTGTATTCTGTGGATGCCACACTTCTTGTTTCTACAGATACCATTTATACACCTGATGAATTGAAAAATCGAAAACCGGACGAGACACTTCTCCATTCTACTTTCTTTAAAAAAGGAATTCGAATGAAAAAGTGGCAATGGTCGGAGCCCGAAAATGGAGAAAATCCTATCCTTAATTCCAAACGAGATCCAAAAGTGCGTTCTGGTTTTGAATGGGTTATTTCCTATTTGCCACTTGCAAAGTCCAATACGGTAAGGCTTACCTCACCTCTTTACAAACCAGGAACACTGGATGTAACGGGCCTTGTGATTTTGGTTTATGAACGAGGGAACTTAGGATTACTTTTTGAAAACCAATGGAAACTCGTGGAATGGATGGTTTTTAATTATATTCTTTTTGCTTTTGTTGTGAGTTTGATTTTGACAGGATCCTTTGTGGCCTATACAATGTTAGTTGCCAGAGATTCAAGTATCACTCCAAAAGAATCTACTGGGTTACCACTCTTTGAGAAAAAAACTGTAGAAACTTTAGAATCAAAAGAGAGTCCGATGGAACCGATTGTCGACTTAACGGAAGGACCAAATCATGGAGTCGCTGTAGCAGCTACCGCAGGGACGGCGAGTGAAGTAGAAATTCTATCAGAAGGGCCACTTGTCTCATCTTTTTCCTCTGATTCACACCAAACTCCCGTTCGTGATGCGATCTTTTTAGGATAAACTATGGAACCCAAAGATAAAGTATTTTCAATTCAACTGAAAGGTGGTTTGGACGGAACCAGTGCTGAGGATTTTTATCGTTACTTTGAATCCCAAGTAGACAAAGGATACCGAAAGTTTTTATTCCAATTTGGCGCATTAGATTTTATCACTTCGAATGGAATCAGTATTCTTGTTAAAATCCATAAACAGATTACAAAGATGGGTGCGGTTTATGCCATTTATGGAGTGAAACAAGAAGTCGAAGATGTTTTGAGTTTAGTGGGACTTTTTGATCGCCTTCCCATCTTTCGCGGCCACAGCCAAGCGGAGTCTTTTCTTTTACAAATGGATCCGAAACGCATTGGTTCCAAAGAAACAATTCCATCACCTGTAGCGACCGATCCATCCGCAACTACCGTAAACGAAAATCGAATCCGTTTTTATTTTACAGGAAAATCCAAGGACAGGGATTCTTCTCTTGGTTCGAAAGAACCCATTTCCCAACTAGAATCTATTTCCGATGGAGAAGAAGCAGAACAGGTTACCACGGCAAAAACCAGCTCTTCTCCCATGGAAACGGTTTTGGAAGAAAAACTCAATAGCCTTCGATTGGAAATCAAAGAGACTTTGAACCATGAATTGGAAAGAAGATTTGCGGTTTATAAAACCTCTCCTGAATCAGAAGAAAAACGGGTCACAATTCCGAGTTACATTCAATCTAAAACCAAACAATTGGAAGGGGTCGAACGGATCATCCAATGTGAAGTTTGTGGGACAAGGCTTAGACTTCATAAATTTGGCAAACATGAATGTCCAGGTTGTTCCACTCAGTTTGAAATGAGTCCGAATGGTTCTGTACGTTTTCTTGAAAAATTGAATCCCAATTAAAGTCTGGTCTTATGACAAAACAAGCCAAGGGAAGTGAGTCAAGCACGAGGCGTTCGCTTGCCCTTTCTTTTTATACCTTCTTATCCAGAATTTTAGGTCTCATTCGTGACCATTTTATGGCTGTTAGTTTTGGAACAGGAATGGTCGCATCTGCCTTTAGTGTCGCTTACCGCCTTCCCAATATGTTTCGTAACCTACTTGCAGAAGGGACCTTAAGCCAATCCTTTATGCCGATTTTTTCTGAATATGAAAAGATGGGTGTTGAGGAAGCGCGGGTGATGTCGGGAACGGTACTTAGTTTTTTATTTCTTTGTTTATCGGTTTTTGTGGCAGTGTTTTGGTTTTTTGCTGCTGGTTTTTTACCGGCTCTTGTGGGAGGATCTCCCGAATATGGGGCTCTTGTCGTAGAGCTTTCGCTTGTTCTCTTTTTTCTCATCATGACGGCAAGTTTGTCTTCGATTTTTATGTCGATTTCAAACTCACACCATAACTACTTTGTTCCTTCTCTTTCCCCGATTATCCTTAACTTCAGTTATCTGATCGTTTTTATTTTTGTTTTTCCTTATTATCATGAGATCCGAGATAAAGTGTTTGTTTTGGCGTATGGAATTGTGACGGGAGGTGTGTTACAACTTCTGGTGCAAACTTGGTATGTTTACAAAAAAGGATATGGTCCTATCTTCCATTTGAACTTTCGTCACCCAGCCATTCGTAAAATCTTTAAACTCATGTTACCGGCAGCTCTCGGCGGTAGTTTCTATCAAATCGGTCTCCTTGTGGACATCTTTCTTGCTAACTACATCCAAAACCAAAACCCAGGACTTGGGGCCGTGGTGAGTTTGGATTATTCCCAAAGGTTAGTCCAACTTCCCACAGGAATCATTGGGGTGGCACTGGCAACAACCATCCTTCCTTCGCTTTTGAAAGACCTACGGGAAGGAAGAGAGGAGAATGTTCCAAAAGAAATTGCGGATGTTTTGTCTTTTGCTTTCTTTTTAACATTGCCAGCAAGCATTGGTTTGGCGGTCCTCGGGGAAACGGTTTTGGATTCTATTTATTATGGAGGGCGTTGGGACCATTTAGCAACGATTACCGCTCTCTATCCTTTGGTATTTTATTCATTCGCCATTCCGTTTTACAGCATTAATAAAGTTTTGGTTTCTTCTTATTATGCTTTTTCTGATACAAAAACCCCGTTGCGAATCCAACTGGTTTCTTTTGGTTTAAGTGTAGTGGTAAGTATTGGGCTTATGTATTTTTTAAAACATTCCGCCATTGCTTTGGCATCAGCTCTCAGTGCTTCGGTGACTTCTTCGCTATTGCTATTTTATTTAAAATCGCACCAAATAAAAATTCCCTTCCTTACTGTTTGGCTTCGGATTTTGAAAATGGTGCCGGCACTTTTTGGACTTCTTTTTTGGCTTGTTTTGTCGGAGTGGATAGGAAAACCCATTTTGGTAACTTACCTTTCTGAAGGTTGGGATCTTGGTTTTGCCAATGTAAGCAGGATTTGTCTTGTGGTATCCATTCTTCCGGCTGTAATCATTTACTTTGTCGTGGCCAGTCTTACCAAACTTCCAGAATCAGAAATCATTTTAGGAAGATTCCTTCGCAGGTTTCGAAATAAATCACTATAATGTCAAATTCGCATAACTAGAGTTTGGCGAAAATGGTTTATGGCATTCTAATCATTTAGTAAGAAGCAGCTGTCTCAACTAAAAAGGCCTATCTCTATTGGTTCAAAACAAACTTTGATAGACCTTCTTACATTATTTAAATCGCGAACTAGCCAGTTTTTGGTTTTACTTCTTACTTCGGAGAAAGTTTGGAAACCACTCCTTCGCAGCGTGCGCATAGTGTTCCTTCTGTTTGTGAAACATGGCGCCAACAGCGTGGGCATTCGTGGTGGTGGGGTTTACGGATTTGAATGGAATCCTTTTCCCCTTTCCATTCCGAGAAAACTTCTCTGATGCCACCAGCTTCTAGTGTTACTTCGGATACCACAAAGAAGAGACTTAAGTCTTCGGGAGTGAGGCCAGTGCTTTTTAGTGAATCACCTAACACGAGAACTTCTGCTTCCAAAGACTTTCCTAGTTTTCCTAATTTTCTGGCTTCCTCTAAAGCTTTTTGCACAACTTCTTTGGTTTGAAAAACTGGTGCCAATTTCGATTCTAAATCGGAATCGATCCTTGCACTTAAGTCGAAAAAGTCAGAATAAAAAACAGAATCTTTCGCACCAAATTCATTCCAAACTTCTTCTGTTGTGAAAGATAGGATAGGTGCTAAGATTTTGGTGAGGGTTTCTAAAATCAAAGCCAGTGCATATTCAGAAGATTTTCTTGTTTTTGAATCCTTCGCATCACAGTACATTCTGTCCCGGATGATTTCAAAATAGTCCTGAGAAAGATCTACTGTGCAGAATACCAAAACTCTATGATACACTTGGTGGAAGTGGTAGTTTTCGTAGAGTTTTTTGGCATCTTCATTAAGTTTTGCCAGTTTATGCAGATAATACCTGTCAACGGTTTCTAAATCTTCTTTTTTTAGATTCCATTTCAGTGATTCTGCATTGGTATTGCCTAAAAGATAACGGAATGTGTTCCGAATTTTGCGATAGGCTTCGGCCACTGTTTTGATCGAATCTTTTCCTATTTTAACATCGTCTCGGAAGTCTTGAGTCGAAACCCAAAGCCTTAGGATGTCGGCCCCGTATTGGTTGATGATATCCGTTGTGGGATTGATTACGTTCCCAAGGGATTTGGACATGGCATGTCCTTTTTCATCTAACACATAACCGTGGGTAAGGACAGATTTATACGGTGGTTTTTTTCGGATCGCCATAGACGGCCAAAGGGAAGATTGGAACCAACCTCTATGTTGGTCGGAACCTTCCAAATACAAATCGGCAGGTTCGCGATCCAGAGAATCACCAAACACGGCAAAGCTGGAAACACCAGAGTCAAACCAAACATCCAAAATATCTTTGTCTTGTTTTAGATCTTCCGACCCGCATTTCGAACATTTACTTCCATCGGGCAGAAGGTCTTTGGCTTCTCTTTCATACCAAACTTCGATTCCTTCTTTTTTCACAATTTGGATGAAATGTTTGATGGTTTTGTCGTCCAAGTGAGTGAACCCACAAGACTTACAAGTAAACGAGGGAATGGGTACTCCCCAATTCCTTTGTCTCGACAAACACCAGTCAGGTCTAGATTCCACCATAGAACGGATACGAGTGATCCCCCAGTCAGGAATCCATTGGACTTTGTCAATGGCCTTCAGTGATTCTTCTCTAAGGCCTGCATGGTCGATGGAAAAAAACCATTGTGGAGTGGCCCGAAAGATGAGAGGTTTTTTACTCCTCCAACTATGTGGGTAGGAGTGAGTGAATTCGGAGTAGTGGACGAGTGCATTTTTTTCTCTGAGGAGATCCACGATCTTAGGATTGGCATCCCAAATTTTGATTCCCTTCATCATTTCAAATTCGTCCGTATAACGGCCGTAATCGTCTACTGGAGAAAGAGGAGGAAGGCCGGCCGCAGTACCCACACGGTAGTCGTCTGTTCCGTGGCCAGGAGCCGTGTGGACACAACCCGTTCCCGCATCTATTGTCACATGATTTCCAAAAAGAGGAATGGAGTCTCTCTCGATAAACGGATGTAAGAAGGTCATTTTTCCCAGATCCGCACTCGTTAAAGAATGGATCTTTGTGAGTGTAATTCCCGTTTTTTGTTCTACTGCTTCTTTTAAGCCGTCCGCAAGTATCAGCCTTCCATGTGTATCCGATTGGAAAAGAGAGTAGTCCAAGTCTTGATTAAAACAAATCGCAAGGTTTGCCGGAAGTGTCCAAGGAGTGGTGGTCCAAATCAGGCAATAGGTATCTTTTTCGCCCTTCACGGCAAACTTTACATAGATGGAAGGAGAAACATGGTTTTGGTATTCGATCTCGGCTTCCGCATGCGCTGTTGCTAGATCAATACACCAATACACAGGTTTTTTTCCTTTGTAGATATATCCTTTTTCAAAAAGAGATCCAAAAACTTCCACAATTCTTGCTTCAAATTCCGGAGCCATGGTGAGATACTTTCTATCTTCTTGCCAGAAACATAAAAACCGACTGAGGTCTTCCCCTTGTTTGCCAACAAATTCTGTTGCATACTCGCGGCATTTTTTTCTAAGGTCGCTCGGACTTGTGTTCCTCGCTTCTTTGCCAAGATTCTTTAACACCTGTACTTCGATGGGAAGTCCATGACAATCCCATCCAGGAATCATATCGGCGTGAAAGCCAGCAAGTGATTTGGATTTAACAATGATATCTTTTAAAATTTTATTGAGAGAATGGCCCACATGGAAATTTCCATTGGCGTAGGGGGGGCCATCGTGTAATACAAACGAAGGTTTGGATTTACGAATTTCCTTCATGGTTTGGAAGACTTTTTTCTCTTTCCAAATCTTAATTTGACCTGGTTCACGATTTGCCAGGTCGGCTTTCATAGGAAAGGAGGTCTCTGGAAGGAGAACCGTTTTAGAATAAGGATTTTCCGTTTCTGGTTTGGCCATATTAAGACCAATTTTTGGGGTCTAGGCCAAAGAGAAAACGGAAAAAAAATATTCCTTAGTTCTTAGAGTTTGACTCGAACCTTAGGTAATTCGTCCCGTAGTCGTACCACATCCGATTTTTCGAGTAAGGTTTTTTGCAAAACGAGATGTTTTAAGGAATTCAATTTCGAAAGGTTTTTGGGGAGAGTTTTGTATTCCCTCATGAGGGTTAGGTCAAGGATCTCTAAATTCGGAAGTTTTGTTATCACTTCAACGTCAGCCTCTGTTAGCCGAACTTTTGTTTCATCCAAAGCGAGAGTTTTTAATTTTTGTAAACGAGCAATCACCGGAGGAATTTCATTTAGTTCCGTTCTACCCAGAAGTAAAATTTCCAAGTTTTCTAAATTACCAATTTCTTCAGGTAAGGTTTTAATCGGGTTTCCAAAGAGATTCAAAATTTTCAATTGTTTGAGGTTTCCGATTTCTTTCGGGATCTCTTTTAGCGAGTCGTATTGGAGGGTGAGCTCTTCTACATGGCTTAAGTTACCAATGGATGCAGGTAAAACTCCCACTTCTTTGTTGGACAGATTGAGAACCCGATCTTCTTTATGGTTCTCGAACCATTCCTCTGCATTGACCACTTCCTTATTGCATTGGAGAAATAAGGTTGTAATAAAAAAAACGGTAAGTGTTTGGTAAACAAAAGACTTCATAAAACCAGATTTTTCATTTTAAATATTTATTATAGCCAAATTCTAATTCTCGAATGATAAACTGGATGTAATCCATTTGGTCACGATCTGATTTATAAATACTTGCTTCCTTTCTGTAATATTCCGCTAGTTGGGTTCTAAATAAAATGGTGCGAAAGTCGGCTTTGGATAGGATGAGTTCCTTCGGTCTGTTTTTTAATTGAAGTGCGTCTGGAATTTTCATCACAACAGAAATTTGTAAGATCGCATGTTCAATCTCAGCTACAATTTTGTTTGATTCCTTTTTTTGATCAACTGCGGGAAGTTGAACTTTGATATCATCTACACAATCTTCGATATGGTTTCGTAATCTTTTGAAATCATAAACCTTTTCGGCGATGCTATTGAATTTTTTCGGGTAAATAAATCCTTCCGCCACCTTCGCAATGCCGAGTGACCTGTTTTCTTTAGGAGTGGATTGAGTTTGTTTTTCCGCAGTTGGTTTTTGTTTTCCATCAGAGCGATAAAGATATCCAAGTGTAAGACCAACAAGGAAACTAAAGAAAAAACCACTCACAATGTATTCCAAAGATCCCAGTAAAAGCGAAACTACAGTTGTAATGGATGCCAATGTTAAGAAAGTAAAAACACCAACAGGAACATGAAATTTTTCCTGAAGCGCAGAAAAAGAAATTCTTGGTTCCTGTGGAAGGGGTTGGTTCGAACTTGTTTCTTCTTCTAATTCTTTTTCTGGAATTTCCTCTTTGTCTATATTTTGATCCGATCTATTTTTTAGAATCACACGGATTTGGTCGAGGATAGGAAGTTCGTTTCTGTAGTTGGAATCAGTTTTTGCCAGTGTGAAAGTATTGGCTTCTACTTTAGAAAGTTTTTTCTGATCTAGACAAAAAAGAATATGAAAGTTGTCCTCTTTCATTTCCAAACAACCATAAATTTCTGAAAGGGAACTAACGATTTTCGAAATGACCTTGGAGGTTTCTAGTTCATTTTTGAGTCCAAGTGTTTTCACTTCTGCATTCAAATTAAGTTTGGTGAGAGTGAGTGTGTTTGTCGTATTGTCTTCGATTTTTGTCCCAAGTAGTTTGATTAGCGAAGTGACCGCTTCCTCTGCATCTTCCTTTTTTTGATCTTTTAAACGTTTACTTAGTTTATCTAAAATGAGAAGGCTTTCCCTTACCGAGTTTCCCACTCGTTTCCCCTCATCGTTTGTGATTTTATCAAAAGGAAATTCTTGGAGGAGTGTTGTGAGGTTCGGAACAAAACTAACACCTGTTTTTAGAAGGTCTTCTGTTCGATTAGGGAGAGATGTTTCTAGTTCATTCAGTTTTTCTAAAAACCCAGTGTATTTATTTTCCGATGCATAACGTTTGAGATAAGGAAAGGAAAAAGTCCTTAGAGCATCAAGTTGTACGGCGAGGTGGCGCACATATTCAGGATTATATGGACCATTAGGTAAAATGAGATGGTAACCAGGAATGATCTCCACAAGTTTTGCTGTTTCTTTTCCCCTTGTAATTACATCCAAAACGAAATCCTTCATAGGAATGTATCCGAAAGAATCCATTGTTTTACGGATCATGGATTCTAATTCACTTTCATAACTGAATTTTGTAGGGAAAAAATAAGTATTTCCTTTTTGATCAGAACGAACGAGGCCCGATCCTGGATTTTCTTCTTCTAAAAGTAATTCTCGACTGGCTCTGTTTTTTAAGAGTTGGTCAATCAAATCGACACTATATTTAAAACAAGCTCTACGAAAGGGAACAACATCCGTCTTTTCTCTGTTTTGTGGGGCAATCATACTGATTCGCATCACCAGTTTTTGGTCAACCTGCAAAAGGAAGGGATAAAAATAAACGACGGGTTCTTTATTATGTTCGGTAAGTCCCGCAAGTTCTTTGAAGGCCTCTACAACCGCAACCCCCGATTTATGAACTTCGGTGAGTTGGACTTGTTTAGAAAGTAATTCAGGAATGGAATCCACAGTTAAAAGTAGAGAAGGTGTGATTTCGGCGCTGCCATGCATTTCCAATCTTCTGTGGCGCACACGAAGTTCTTCCAAAATCGCTTGTGATGTCATTGAGTAACTTGCAATATTTTTCGGCAATGGAATGAAAAATGAAGGATCCATTGTTTCACCCGTAAGGGGTGTTTCTGAGTCTGTCGGGTCCAGGAATTGTTCCAAAATATACCTTCTGTAAACAAGTATCAAAAACTATTTTTGACAAATCAAGAGAGAAAGTTTGGTTCTCGGGGCTGGCCTTGGGTCTTTGGAGCTTCTTAAATCGAGAATTTTTGCCTAGATTTTGAAGAACCAATCCTACGTTTGTATAAGTACTTATATAAGGTCTCTCCATTGCTAATTAAATCTACAAACTGAGGCAGTGATCAAAATAACTTAAAAAATATCATAGAATAATTTATTGATTAGACTTCCATCGATTAATTTCGTCTATTACTGTATGGATATTAGATTGGCAGCGGTTCTGTTAGAACGCCAAAAAAAAGTAGATACATTTTTTCTCTGGGCAATTTTGGCCCACACTCCCCTTGTTTTTTTTCTCTCATTAGGATACGGTGCGACGACCGTAGTCACTCTATCGGCAGTACTACTTTCCTTTGTTTCATTTGTGTTTTATCGTTTGGGACGAGGTACTTTTTTTCTAAGAGCTTGGAATGGAGCTGCCCTTATGATGTTCAGTGCCCTTTTGATTCAGGCACAGTTTGGTCGCATCGAAATGCACTTTCATGTATTCAGTGCTCTCGCCATTCTATTTGTCTATGAAGATTGGAGAGTTTTACTCGTAGCTGCACTTACTATCGCCATACACCACTTAGTTGGAAATTACATTCAAGAATTCGATACAATCATATTCGGTATCAAAGTGATGGTTTACAGTTATGGAACGGGTCTTGAGATTGTTTTCACTCATGCTTTGTTTGTTGTTTTTGAAACTGGAATTCTAATTTATTTTTCCATACGTTCTTTTTTGGAACTAAAGAAACAAATCGAAGTACAAACCAATTTAGAAACAGTGATTACGGGTGTTACAGCTGCAATGAATGAAGTATCTTCTGGAACGAAAACCTTTGTGGAAAATTCCAGTCTGATCTCTCAAAAAGTTCGCGAATTTGAAAGTTCTTTTCAAACACAATCCTCTTCGATTGAAGCAATTTCGGCAGCAACCGAAGAAACAGCCGCTTCCAGCCAATTGATATTAGAAGGATCCAACAGGCAAATCAAAGAAGTTAGAACCGTAGAGGAATTGAATCGAAATTTATTTAGTTTGAACGAAGGTTTTGTGACTTCCTTGGAAGTGATGCGCTCCAAAATCCAAGAGTCCGCAGATAGTGTCAAAAAAACAGAGACAGAATTTTCTGGTTTGTATCAATCCATGGAAGTAGCAGTGGATGATTCTGAAAAGATGGAAGAAATATTGGAACTTATTTCGGATATCGCTGAAAAGGTCAACTTACTATCGTTAAATGCATCTATCGAGGCCGCACGTGCAGGAGATGCTGGCCGGGGGTTTGCGGTAGTTGCCTCAGAAATCTCGAAACTTGCTGACTCTACAGCAGAAGCGACTAAGAATATATCTTCAATATCTGGAAAGATCAAATCCGCAATCCAAGTCAGTTTTAAACAATCCAATCAAATCAACCAAACGGTTCAAAGTTTTGTTAAGTCCATTCTTTCCTCAGAAGTAGGGATGAGAGAACTCACAGTAAAAATTACAGGAACTCTCTCTGCATTTGAACAACAAGAACAAGCACTCCAAACCTTAGATCAAATTGCGCAAGAGATGCAACTTTCTAGTAAAGAACAGTCGACAAGTATGGAAGAAATCTCGGCGTCAGTTTTGGATTTGAATGTGAAAACCCAAACCAACTTGGGAACTAGTTCCAATATGATTGCACTCATTGAAAAAGGAAATGTGATTTTCAACGGTTTGAAGGGATCTTTTGAATCCTTGGCTGCCGTCATTGAAGATGAAAAATCATAGAACAACCTTCAAAAACCTAGGACTTATATTCCTTGGGGTTTCCTTTTTAGTCGTTCTTAGCTTAAACATTGGTTACTTTGCAAAAAAGTCTAGGTTTGTGGAATGTTCTTTTTGTAAAGACAGGTTCCAGTTAGAACCAAAAAAAACTTGGATTTGGATCTATCCTGGGCTTGTGGGATGTGGAAAAAAATGTCCTTTGGCCTTAGAAACTCTTCGTCGTTTCCAAGATCAATTTCCCGAAATTCCATCTTCCTTTTATTTTTTAGTTACCGATCCGAGTGAAACAGAGGAAACAATCCAATCCTATTTAGCTTATTACCAAAAGAGTTTAAGGATCAGGGCCCTTCGTCCGAAAACGGAAGAAGAAATTGGGTTCTATCGGAAGTTAGGTGCTTATTTACCTGTCCACCCATCTCTAAAAAAAAGAGATGAACATGGGACTCAATTTTTTTTAATCCCACCCAATCGCGATCTTATGTATTTAATACCGAAATTGGGAGAAGAAGAGTTGCTCGAAATACGAAAGGAAATTGAATCCAAACCCATTAACTGATGTTAATGGATCATGTGGTAAACTTCTTTCATTTCCTCACGTAAAAGTTTCATTTTGTTCGGCACATCTGGATGAGTAATGTCTTCTGGGTTCAGCAGATAGTTTTCGGGACCTAGTTCTTTAATCATCATTTTTGTTTGCCAAGTATTGTCTTGAGGCATATTGATGTCTGAAAGAAAAGTATAGTTTCTTTTTAGTTCTGGTTTTACAAAATCCAAAATGGAATTAAAATGGTGGTCGTTGTAAATTTTTCTGCCATCCGCTAAACGAGTGTATCCTCGGACTACATAATCAATATAAACAACATCACATTCAAAGGCTTCAAATAAATAATTGATGGAGTCCAAGGGAATGATCTCTCCACAAGTGGAAATATCAATGTCGACACGAAAGGAACAAATCCCATCCGGATCGGCGGCATCAGGATAAGTGTGGACTGTGATGTGCGATTTGTCTAGGTGCATACTCACTTGGGCCGAAGGGATGGGATTTCCGCCACCTTTGACATCACTCATAAGAACCATAGCAGAAGCACCTACAGGATCGTAGTCTTGTGCTGAGACAGAAAGAATATTGGCATCAATTCGTTTGACAACCTCTTTAGAAATTTCTGTAATTTTGCTAGCATTGTATTTGTCGTGGATATAACTTACGTATCTACCTTTTTGTTCGTCATCCAAAGTGATGCAAAAATCGTAGAGGTTAAAACTCAAAACTTTTGTCAGATTGTTGAAACCGGAAAGTTTGATTTTTTCTTTATCCATTGCTACCTGCTTGTATAAAGAACAGAAATTCGGCTTTTCGGTGAGAGGCAACTGAAATAACGAGAAAGTTTTAGAAAAGTCATGGAAAACAAAATGGAATGGTGGAAACAAACTTCAATTTATCAAATTTACCCTTGGTCCTTTCAGGATTCTAACGGGGACGGGATCGGCGATTTACAAGGGATTCTTGGGCGTTTGGACCAAATTCAAAATTTGGGTGTGGAAACCATTTGGTTCTCTCCCTTTTATAAAAGCCCGGGCGAAGACTTTGGATACGATATTTCTGACTATACCTCCATTGATCCCAGATTTGGAACCATGGATGACTGTGACAAACTCATAAGAGAAATCCACAAACGAAAGATGCGGATAGTTCTCGATATGGTGATGAACCATACTTCAGACAAACACCCATGGTTTTTGGAATCTAAATCCTCTAAAGAAAATCCCAAAAGAGATTTTTATATATGGAGAAAGGGAACCAAAAAAACTCCGAACAATTGGATTTCTATGGTGGGAACCTCAGGTTGGAATTATGACAAAACAACGGATGAATCCTACTATAGTAATTTTTTATCCTTCCAACCAGATTTGAACTATCGGAATCCTAAAGTCAAAAAAGCAATGTTTGGTGTTCTCGATTTTTGGCTCCGTAAGGGAGTGGATGGGTTTCGGCTCGATATCTTTAATTCGATTTATAAAGATGAGAGTTTTCGAGATAACCCATCTAGTTTGCGCTATTTCCCCACACCAGATAACCATGATGAGGCGTTCTTTCAAAAGAAACAATACAATTTGAATTTACCCGAGTCCTTTCAGTTTGCCAAAGAAGTCCGTAAACATATCTCCAAATACAAACAAAAACCATTTCTCATTGGTGAGGTGAGTGGATCGGACAAAGTTTTAAAATCCTTTTTAGGAGAAAAAGCAGACGGACTGAATCTTGTCTTTCAATTTGAACTGATCCACTTTGATTACCATGCTAAATTTTTCAAAGAGCTTTTGGAGAAAAATGAAAGAGTATTTCCAGCTCCTTATACTCCGACTTATGTTTTGGGAAACCATGACCAAAGGCGTTATATTGACAGGTTAGGTGGTGATATTCGTAAGGCAAAAGTACTTTCCGCATTTCAGTTTTTGGCAAGGGGGATTCCCGTTGTGTATTATGGGGAAGAAATTGCAAGGAAGGAAGGGCGGATCTCAAGTTTTATTGGAAAAGACCCCATTGCCAAAATGAATCGTTTGGTTCCTTTATTTTTATCCAATTTTCTTGGGATATATATCAACAGAGACAATTGTCGCCTGCCCATGTTATGGGAGATGAGTCCGAATGCTGGATTTTCAAAGGGAAGTCCTTGGTTGCCTGTTGGTAAATTTCAAGAGGAAGATACTGTTCTCCATCAAAAAACAAACAAAGATTCCCTCTGGAACCATTACAAAGCCTTATTCCATTTAAGAAAAGGATCCGTAGTTTTGAAAGAGGGTAGTGTAAGAACCAAATCTTCTACTCACCCCGACGTATTGTGTTTTGAACGAATCCTTGGTGATAAGGTTGTGATTGTGTATTTAAACTTTGGGGAGAAGGATAGTAAGGAGGTGATTCCTAAGGGATCTAAGATGTTGTATCAGTTTGGTGGGGCAAAAGAACTGGGAGGATTCCTCCAATTGGGATCCCATTCGGGGGCTGTTTTTGAAACAAAATTAAAGAAGTAAATACCCGTTAAGATTCAGTATTTTTAAGATCTTTTGGATCTGTGGGTTTACGTTGATAAGTAGTAGTGTCACTCCCTGTTTTTGGTAAGCCATTTTTTTGTATAAAAGAAGTCCAAGAACAGCGGAGGATACTTCTTCCACATTAGAAAAATCTAAGTAGAGAGAGGAGACTCCTTTTTGGAAGATATATGTCATGTCTTTCTCTAGGCCCGCGGCTGAGTATACGTCCAACCGATTCGACTCAATTCGATAACAATTTTCTTCTACTGATTTT
Organism: Leptospira vanthielii serovar Holland str. Waz Holland = ATCC 700522; assembly: GCF_000332455.1. Lineage (GTDB taxonomy): Bacteria > Spirochaetota > Leptospiria > Leptospirales > Leptospiraceae > Leptospira_A > Leptospira_A vanthielii. The sequence goes on from NZ_AOGY02000011.1 coordinate 31,083, forward strand.
GTGACCATATTGTCCCTCACAAAACAAAGAACGGTAAAAGGAAAAAATACATTAGGGCCTGTGGTTAAAAAAGATTAGAGATTTTTTATAAATATTCCTAAGATTTTCCTTTTGACCCTAAAGTTTCATTTATGGATGGATATGGGAATTTCTTCTTTTGGATCTAAATTGGAAGGAATGTGAAGATCTCCATTGATTCCATTTAATCGAAATTAGGTCCCAGATAAAATAAAAGATTACTCCCGAGTCGAGTTTGGATTGTCCCCAAGTCCGAAGGCCAAAGGTGTAACCAACTTCCGCAATTTTTTCTGTTCGAACGGAACCTAAAATTTCAAAAAGAATTTTATACCCTCTTGGATGAAGTTTTCCTTTTGTTTCTAGATATACCGACTTTCGAATTCCAAAAAAACCACTCATCGGGTCTGATATAGGAACAGGGAACAACCACGCAGAAATTTTTGTGGCAAACTGACTTGCTAACTTCCGTAAGATGGGAAAATTTCCATAACCACCATCTGGACTTCTTCTTGTTGCAACTACAATATCATTGTAGTTTAGTAAGCGAATGACTTCTGGAATTTTTGTATAGTCGTGTTGGAAATCAGCATCCACTACAACTAAATTGTCACCTTCGGCCTTTCCGTATCCAAAAGTGACTGCGGAACTTAAACCCCTTTCTGTTGTTCGGACAAAGGGTCTGATTCTTTTGTCATACTCTGCGAGGACTTTTGCGACTTCAAAGGTTCCATCAGGAGAATTGTCATCGACAATGACAATTTCAAAGTCCAAGGATTCTTTTTCTAAGATTTTCGAGATTGTTTCCGCACAGTTTTTGATGTTACCGGCTTCATTGTAGGTTGGGAGAATAATACTCGTTTTATGTTGCATGACTGGTCATTTAACTTTTTATTCTAAAAAAGTCCCTTTGTTTGATTTTTTATACATAACTCACCACTTTCGCAGGACAACGCGATTGCCTTGGAACATCCGGCAAACAATTGGTATTGTTTGGTGCAAAGAATTTCACAAGCAAATTGATACATTTTGGGATCTTGTAATTTCTTTTGGTCCTCCTTTAAACAGAGACTTGCTTTTCCGCAAAGGAGTTTGCATTCCGAGGATTGGTCTGATTTGGCTTTTAATCCAAACTTCGAAGAGTTGTCTTTGGAAAAATCCCAAAGCGAAACAAGTAGTAAAAGAAAAAGAAGGATTCCGTATTTTTTCATTTGTTTTCACCTCGTTTCCAAACGCTGACTTCTGATTGGAAGGAACGTTTGTCCATTTTCAATAGTGATCGTAAGATTTGATTTGAATCTAAATTTAAGTGTTGTTTCCATTGGAACCAAGAAGAATCTTTTACCCAATCTTCGGATAACGTAGTCTCTGCGAATGTCACCATGATATCTGCATTGGGGCAGGTGTCCCTATAGGTGAGTGGGAGAGCAAAACTTACTTTAGAATCCTTGATTCTGTTTTGTATGTCCATTGCCGTCCATGGGTTTTCGGTAATCACACAAATCTCTTTTGATTGTATCCCTGTGAGTTGTTTGGCGGTATCAGGATCTGCCATGGGTCGGATAAGAAAAAACATCGTGATGGGAACAAGAATGAGTTGTGGTAAAAAGATTCCGTAAAATCGGAACCTTTCGTTTTGTAAGGTCAGTAAGGCACCCACAGTGATGATGATTCCCAAAAGAGAGATAGCAAAGAGAGCAGGAAGCCTCAAAAGAATTGCTATGATGACAAAGAGAAAGTAAAATATAGGAATGGAATACTGATTGTATTTGGAAAGTATCAATGTTTCCCATGTTTCTTTTTTTAAGGCAGGTAATAAAAAGAGAAAAGCGATAAAGGGAGTTACATAGTAAGGATCCTTTCTGTTCGGCATTAAGTGGAAGATGGTAACGGATAATAAAAATACCATAACCACAATGGACCAAATTTGATTTTTTTGCTTCGACGGTTTTCGTATAGAAATCCAGGTTATGTGGATCAAAGGGATTGTAAATGGAATTGTGTAAAGGAGCCAACCTGCCCAAATTCTAAGTCCGGACTGGTTAGCTGCATAAAATTTCCCCATGTTTTCGGTGATAAAAAAGAATCGTAACAATTCTTTTCCTGAACTTGTAAATAAATATAAATAGGAGATCCAAAGGATAGGAACCAGGAACGACAAAGAAAACAAAAGAAGAGTTGGTTTTTCTACCTTAAGAGGTCTAAAAGAGACTTGAAAATGACCTTTCCTTACTCTTAGCATTTTGATATAGAGGTAACTGAATAAAAATAATAGAATATAGATATGTAGGATAGGACCTTTGAGTAAGTACCCAAACCCAACAAAAAAGCTACCCCACGCAACATAAGTTAGGTTATTTTCTTTTTTAGATCGGTAAAATAGATATACGTAAAGCAAGGTAAAAAAAACCATTGCTCCTTCCATCATGAGAAGCCCAAAGAACTTGAGAGAAAGAAATGAGAACGCAAAAGCCAGGGTTGCCAGTTTTGTTTCTTTTACCGATTGACTGATTGATTGGTAGAGTTTGTAGAACAAAGTCAAAGTTCCCAGACCAAATAAAAAGGAAACCAAACGTTCAGAAAAATAACTCACACCAAAAATTTTATCGAAAAACATTCCCATCCAAAAAAGAAGTGGGGGTTTGTAGGGATTAGGGAGGCCCGATAGAATAGGAAGGGTGTAACTTCCCGCATCTAAACTTTCTCGAATGGATCTAATGTGCATGATTTCGTCTCCCTGTGGGAAGGCCGCATCGGGAACACCGAGGGTCATTGCGAAAATTGCAGATAGAAATATAAGAACAGCAAAAAACATGATGACCCCTTTTATCCATAAACGAAGATACTGACTGGTCAGTCAACGTGTTTAAATCGAAAATGTGGTTTTGTTTTCGCGAGTAAATTGGGGAGAGATAGAGAAAAAACAGCTGATTCTCGAACAAATACTTGAATTTTGTCTAGAAATGGCATGAAAACGGGGTCTAATATTCATTGTATGAATCCTTTATTTGCTGAGAACTGCCAGATTTTGGAGCAAGGGATTTATCTTCTGGAATCTATTTCGAACGATAGGTATACACAAAAACAACAAAACATGGATGCCTCCATTGGAGGACATTTTCGGCATATCCTAGAACATTACGAATTGTTTTGGGAAGGTTTAAAATTAGGTCATATTGATTACGACAAGCGGAAACGAAATCCAGAACTCGAAACCAATCGATTGTTCGCACTGGAATCGATGTTGGGTTATGCATCTAAGTTTCAAGAGGAAACCTTTTATTTAGAATCTCTGACAATTTCTCAAAATTATAATCCAAAAAATCCAATTCCCATTGTAAAAAGTAATCTCGCTCGGGAGTTGATGTTTCTTGTCTCTCATACGGTTCATCACTATGCGATCATTTCCATATTAGTGAAGTTAGATGGTGGGGTTGTGCCAGAAGGATTTGGATTTTCTCCAGCTACTTTGTTTGCAAAAATTACAGAAAGTTAAATACCTTAAATTAGAAAATGTTACTTCTTTACCAATCAATCGGAAAATAGTCTTTTAAAAATTTTCCGATCCAGTGTTTCCCTGTGTTAACACCATCAAACAGGGGATCAACGACCCTTGCCGCACCGTCCACAATATCTAGGGGTGGTTGGAAATCATGAAGGTCCTGTTTTCTTTTGGCAAGTTCCACAGGGTCTTCGTCTGTAACCCAACCAGTATCCACTGCATTCATAAAGATTCCATCTTTCGCAAAGTCTTCTGCAGATGTATGGGTCATCATATTGAGGGCTGCTTTTGCCATATTTGTGTGGGGATGGCGGTCTTCTTTTTTGAATCTATGGAATTTCCCTTCCATGGCGGAAACATTGATGATGTGTTTTTTTCCTGTATTGTCTTTTCGCATAAGCCCAACAAGGCGGTTACATAATACAAAAGGTGCTACGGCATTTACCAATTGGACTTCTAACATTTCAGAGGTATTGATTTCTCCAAGCCTTAGTCGCCAACTATTTGTTTTGCGAAGATCAACTTGTTGTAAATCAGCATCTAGTTGGCCCTCGGGAAATACTGCTTCCAATTCATGGGAATTGTCGTGTGAGTAGGGAATTTGAGAGAGGGCAGCCGACGAGCGAATCCCCACTCCTGGTGTTTTATGATTCCAACTGACAGCTAGGGCAGTTGCAGCATCCTTCATTTCCGAATCTGACCGATAAGAATCTAACTCTTGTTTGCAGTGTTGGTAAAAACTAAGTAACTTTTGTGCCTCTGACGGTAACTCAAGGATCGTTAGTTTTTCTGTGTCTAGGAGGTGACTATAAAAACCTGGAGGGCGTCTTACCGTTTGGGCTGCATTATTGATTAGGATGTCTAATCTTTCTAGATGATTTTCTAAAAACTTACAAAAGATTTCCACACTGGGAGTATGCCTTAGGTCCAATCCAAAGATTTGTAAACGATCCTTCCATAAGTGAAAATCAGTTTCTTTGGCAAACCGAATCGCAGAATCATTGGGAAACCTTGTGGTTGCAATGACTCTAGAGCCAGCACGTAACAAAAGTAAGGTTGCTTGGTAACCAATTTTTAAACGAGAACCGGTAATGACTGCCACGGTCCCCCTGAGGTCTGTTGTTTGGAACCTTTTGGAGTAATTGAGTTCCGCACAGTTAGGACACATGGAATCATAAAAAAAATGGAGTTTTGTGAATGGTGTTTTACAGATATAACATGGTTTTGGGTTGGAAAGTTCTTCTGCTTTGTCCCAGGACCATCCTGCCGTATTCGAAATTTGTAATGGTGCTTTAAAAACAGCCGTTTCTCTTGCTCGCCTGATGCCAGTTAAGGCAGTCTTCTGTTTTTCTTGGATTTTGAGTGTTTGTTTTTTTTCAACACGGACAGTGCGGTTTCTTTTGCGAACCTCATTGCGATCTGGGCGAGAGATTTTGCCACAAAGGATCATTAGTTCCAAACGTTTTTCTTCGGAGATTGTTACAAGTTCCTTGGGAGAGTCCAAAAGAGTTTTTAAATCCTGTAACAAAGAATCAATGTCCATAGGACCAGAGTTTTTTTTAAGGAGGGGTAAGCAAGTATCTAATCAGAGAATGTAAATAGACTAATTATTTTTTAAGAGCAGAAATCAAATTGAATTCGACAAGGATACTCCAAGGTCTTTTGCTTTGTCCGATTCGCACTGGTTTTAGAATTCTTGCGGTATTTGATTTATCGATAAAGGTAAAACTTTCTCCTTTTTGGATGGCTCTCTTTGCCTCCTCTGTGAGTATCTCAGCCCTCGTACCTAAGAATTCAATTTCTGGGTGAGAAGCGAAATTTCCATTGTATGTTATAAGAGAAGTTTTACCGATTCCGAATAATTTTTTGGGAGATAGCTCTGATTGTAATTGTTCCAAAGAAAAGTCAGCACCAAGGATACCGGCAAATTTTGAATGCAAAAATAAATTGGTCATGAGGCTTGTCATTTTGACAGTTTTTCCTTCGATTGGATAATCATAAGGTTCCATCATAATATCTTCCCCTAAATCACGAGGAAGTGTATACCATTCATTTTCACCTGCCGTATCATAACCTAACAATGGTTCTATGGAAATTCTTCCAGAGTGTCTATGACAGTATGGAACAAACCTTCCGTTGGCATCATGTCCTTCTTTGGATACATATTCTGAATCCATAAGATCAATAACGTTTGGTTCGCAGCAGACGGCATAAGCAAGTTGTTGTTCGTTCTGAATTAAATATTCTTGTAATATCAGAAGTAAATGTTCTCGTTTCATTCCTATATTTGCATGAACCAAACTTTGGATTAAAAATTTCAAACCATATAAGGAAGTTGCCATGATATAAAATTTGGATTCGAGTTCTTTGGCAATATTACTTGTCCAGAGTTCTGCATAGTCTAAAATGGATTGTTTTTCCATTTCCATGACATCAGCATTTGCTGAGGAATTTTCTAAATTGATGCGAGCTAAAATTTCAGAGATTTTTTTTGTAGCTTCGGATGTTTGGAAGGATAATTTTGTCACTTCATTTGCTACAACCTCAAACCCACGACCGTGTTCACCTGCTCGTGCTGCTTCAATAGAAGCATTTAATGCAAGTAAGTTGGTCTGTTTAGCCACTTGTTGGATGGAAGCGGCAACCGAACCTATTTCTTTGGATCTTTCACCAAAGGAATCGATAAGATCTTTCAGTTTTCTCATCCCTAGGTTAGAATAATTATCTTCCATTTCTTATCCTGTATGTTCGTTTTAACTCTTCATTTATACTATCGGATTTATGATTCGTGTTATTGATATCCCGCTTGTTGTAATCGGAATAGTTTCTCGTATTTCCCTTTATTTAAGAGGAGTTCTTCATGGCTTCCCCATTCTGTTTTTTTGCCTTGTTCTAGAACCAAAATTTGATCTGCCATTCTTACGGTGGAAAACCTATGTGAAATTAGGATGACAGTTTTCCCTTGTGTATGTTCTCTAAAATGCTCAAATACTTTCATTTCTGCTTCTGCATCAATGGCAGAGGTTGGTTCATCCAAGATGAGGATATCGGCACTGGTACGCATAAAAGCACGAGCCAGTGCCACCTTTTGCCATTGCCCACCAGACAATTCCCTTCCATCTTGAAACCACTTTCCAAGCCTTGTGGAATAACCTTGTTCCAAACGTGTTACAAAGTCATGGGCCATTCCTAGTTTGGCTGCAGGAATCCACTCTGCTTCTGATTGGACTTTTTGAACATCACCCATCCCAATGTTCTCTCCCACTTTGAATTGGTATTGGACAAAGTTTTGGAAGATAACTCCAAACCTTCTGCGTAATGTTTCTTCATCCCAATCTTCCAAATTTATTCCATCCAAATATATTTTACCGGATGTGGGTGAATACAAACGAGTTAATAGTTTGATAAGAGTTGTTTTTCCTGATCCATTCTCCCCAACGATAGCAAGTTTTTCTTCCGGTTTTAATTCAAAACTAACGTTAGAAAGCGAAGGTTCTTTGGCACCTGGATATTGAAAGGAAACAGAATCAAAAACAATTCCTAGTCTTTGGTGGTTACCTTTTTGATTTCCATATTGTTTTAGAATTGTTAGATCTAGAAATTCCATTAGATTTTCAATGTACAAATGATCTTCATAAATTCCACCGAAAGCAGAAAGTGCATTAGAAAAAGTATTTTGTCCTTGTCTAAAGATGACAAGATACATTGTCATTTCCCCTAATGAAATTTTATGTAACAACGCCAAACATACAATCCAAATGTAGGAGCCGTAAAATGCAAATTGACTAAGTAATCCAAGGAGAAAACTAAAAATTCCTTTATAGATTGTTAGCTTTTTGTCTTCGACATAAATCCTATGAAAGTTGTTTTTGTATCTATTTAAAAATTCTTTTCCTAAGTTAAAGAGTAAAATTTCCTTTGCGTTGTCTTCTCTTGCCATTAGAGTTTCAAGATACACTTGTTCTCTTGTTTCTTTTGCTTTCCATCGAAACAATCGAAAACTATGATTAGAAAACTTTGTTTCTGCTATGAAAGAAGGAATGGCTGCAATGACTAAAATAATAGATGCCAGTGGAGAAAGTTTGATGAGAAGTCCAAAAAAACTGATGATGGTAATGGATGATTGAGCAATGGTAAAAAATCTTGTGACCATTGAGAGAGGTTTAGAAGAAGCTTCTGTTCTCGCTTGGGTCATTTTATCATAAGTTTCGGAATCTTCAAATTGAGTGAGTTCCAAACGAATCGCTTTCGATAGGATTCTTTCGTTTACCTCCTGCCCTAATCGAATCCTAAGCAAAGTATATGCAATATTGTATAACTTCTGTGATCCAAAATAGAGAATGGTTAGCACAGCTTCGACATACACCAATGAAACTGCATCTGATTGTAATAAATCCATCCACTGGTTGGATTTATTTTGGCTTTGAAGGATTGCATCAATGATTAATTTTCCAATCCAAACAAGTGTAGAGGGAAACAATCCATTGGCTATGGTCAGGATAGAAATGAGTGCGGTTAAACTAGGGGAGCTTTTGTAAGCCAAATCAAAGGCGATTCGTGAAGTTTTTAAAATCCTTAAAAAGGTATCAAACATACTAGTTAGATTGTTTTTGGTGGATGTTTTCGATACCTTTTTTTACTTCGATTCATAGTGGTCCTGTAGAATTCCTGATTGCCATATCCCTTTAGGATTGTGAAGATGATAACACAATATGTCAAAAGAACGGTTAGATAAAGTTCTCGGAAATTACGGACTGGGTTCGCGTTCGGATGTTAAAAAAGAAATCCACCAGGGACAGGTCAAAGTAAATGGGGCGGTGGTTAAGGATCCTAGTTTTAAAGTTTCTCTTACTGATACAGTTACTTACTATGAAGAGACTCTAGTTCGCAAAGAATTCTATTACTTTATGATGAACAAAGCTCCCGATTGTATCACAGCCACAGAAGACAGTCGGGAAAAAACAGTAATGGACTACTTAAGTGAAAGGCACGAGAATATGAATTTGTTTCCTGTGGGTCGGTTGGATAAAGAAACAGAAGGGTTGTTGTTATTTACAACCGATGGTCCGCTTGCTCATTATTATACATCCCCTAAACACTTTGTCGAAAAAGAATACTATGTAGAAATTTCTGCCCCAGTGACAAGTGAGGACATACTCGCTTTTGAAACTGGAATTGTATTGGATGATGGTTATAAAACTCTTCCCGCAAGATTAGCAATCCCAGATCCCAATCAACCAAACATTGTGACCGTATGGTTAAAGGAAGGCAAATACAGGCAAATACGCAGGATGTTTCAAAGTTTAGGTAAAGAAGTCACTTACCTAAAACGGATGAAGATGGGAAATTTAGAATTAGATCCTACGCTTACTATTGGCACTTACAGGGAGTTAACAGCGGATGAGGAAATTCTACTCAAACAAAAGGCACCAATCATTCAATAAACCTTTCGATTTTATCAAAGAAAGCCGCAGGTGCTCGCCTCGGCCTTGATGTAGAAAGTGAAACAAACAGCTGTTCGTCTTTCATGCTAACCAGTAAATTTCCCTTAAGATCTACAATGTCTTGTCTAAAGTAAAATCGAATTTTTTCAAAACTTTCAATCCAACTTAAGATTTTTACATGGGAACCTGGATCTGGTTGTTTATGAATGATAATTTCACCACCCATAAAAAAGGTAGTGGAGTCTGTTTCTTTGATTAAATTCAGATCTACGATTTCTTTAAAAAATAAAAAACGACCCTCTTCAAACACTTTCCAAATTGCATCCGAAGGCAAATTCCAAAAACAATTCATATCGCTAAACGGAATGTAATAATCATGTTCAACGGTGTTTTGCATTGTGGGTTTCGGGTGGATGGTAAATTCATATGGGATGATGACATTAATTTCTGGAATGGCAGCAATGATTATATTTTTTCCATCTTGAACCAATCGTGATGTTGTTTCTAATTCACAGGCTTTTTTTCCATCACCACCCAAAATCGTTTGTTTCCAAAAGAGAATTCCCTGATCCATCCGATATACTTGCGATTCCACAGTAATTTTTGCATTGACGAACTGTTGGCTTAAGAACCTCACATAAGTAGACCCAGGAATATAACTAATATTTGTGCTTAACATTTGTTCTATGGGATAGCCGAATTCTTTTAGAACTTCGCATCTTGCATCGTAAGCAAACCGTTCATACGTTCTACTCGTGACATGACGGTTCCAGTCCAAATCAAAGTGGTGTGTGGTTAAGGTTTTACGAAAAATTTGGCTCATTCCACCTTTCTTTTGATTCCAAACGAATGGTAAAGTAGAATTCACTTGAGATTTGGATGACAAATCCTGTGTTTGTTATTTAAGACTCACACCCAAAAGTTTACCAATCATCGCCAAATCAAATTTCTGTTCACTTGTTTCAATAAAAAATGGTAACTGCCAGTTTTGGGTTGTTGCCGCTTGTTTGTTGTTTGGTTTGTCCCAAGATGGGTAAACACGGAATCCTCTTTTACCTTCGTATTTTCCTGAAAGGATTCCTTTTTCATTTAATATTTGTTTTGTGAATATAAAATACCCCATCCGATCTTTGCTATTGGTTGCAATAATATAAAGGTCAATATCATCCTTGATATTAAATGGTTCGATAGGGCCAGTTTTGCTACGTTTCCATAAGGTTACAAATTGACCGATTTTAGTTGGTGTGATCTTTGCTTTTCGAAACCTAATGTTTTTATTTTGGACTTGAAAATAACACGCATCATACTCTGCACTTTCTGGCTCAATTTGTATGTTTGTGATTACTAAACCAAGTGAATCGAATAAACTCTCTTTTGTATGCGTTAAGAAGATTGGGAATGCTTTTGGGTCAGTAGGATTAAAAGGCATAGTGTATGGATTTCCTCGTTTAATGTGAGACGGACTTAAGACCAACAATGGATAAAATGAGTGTGACAAGAAAAAAGACCCGCCAGAAATCCATAGGTTCTTTGAATAAGAAGATTCCAACCAGAACAGTGCCCACCGCACCAATTCCTGTCCAGACAGCATAACTTGTACCAATTGGAAGGGTCTGAGTCACTTTAATGAGTAACAACATACTGATCATTAATGAAATAATAAAACCAAAATACCATAAGTAGACTTCATTTCCTGTGGTTTCTTTTGCCTTACCCAAACAAGTTGCAAACAAAACCTCAAAAAAACCGGCAATAAAAAGTAAAATCCAGTTCATTCGCGCTCCTAAAATGATAGGATTATGGTTCCTTCTTAGGTTGTAAATCCCATATAATTTAACCTTTTCTGAACGGAATTGTCAAATCTCGAGTGTATTTTGAAAGGATAGTCTCTCAATTTTGTCAAACTTCTTTTCCAATCGCTCATTTTCTTTTATTGGGATTTTTGGCCTCTTTTTGAATATTCAACCATTCAGTTTAATAATTGACTAAAAATATGCCTAATTTAATATTCAACCAAATGGTTGAATTGCGTAAAAAAGAACAAATTTTAGACCGAGTGTTTGCGGCTCTTGCAGACCATTCACGAAGGCAGATGTTGGTTAGGCTCCGCAAGGGTTCTTTGAGTATTTCTGAGCTCGCAGAGCCCTTTGCGATGTCTTTTGCTGGTGTCGCCAAACATATCGATGTGCTTACCGAGGCTCAGCTTGTTCGGAAAGTACGTGCTCCTGAAGATGGTCGCAGTTTTCGATTGGAGTTACAAAACCAAACCCTAACGGAAGCAACCAATTGGATCAGTTATCATCAAGAGTTTTGGACGAGTAAGTTGGCAAAACTCGAAGCATTTTTTGAGGAGAAGGAATATGAACCCACAAGTCCTAAAAGTAGAAAAAAGAATTAGCGCGGATGTTACCCGTCTCTTTCGGGCATGGCTTAATGCGGAAGATTTTTCCCGTTGGTTTTTGTCTGGAGAGATGATTGGAATTGATTCCGTCACTATGGATCCAAGACCAGGTGGAAAGTTTTTAATCAATATGACTCTTGATGGAAAAATCCTTCCACATGAAGGCGAATACATTACGATCGATGAACCTCATAAACTTGTGTTTACTTGGCGTTCTCACGCAACGGAAAACAGAGATACTCTTGTGACTGTTACATTTACTGACCTAACTAATGTAGATCGTTCAAAAGGTTTAAAAGAAAAACCACAAACCTTGGTAACTTTGATTCACGAAGAACTACTAAACGACATTCAAATCAAAATGCACAACCAAGGTTGGACAAGTATTCTTGAAAGTTTGAATCAATGGATAGGTGTCTAGAGGTTTTATTTTTTAGAATAGAGATCAATTGAATAGAGTGGAATTAAAAATAAAAACAAGGAAAGTTGTATGGGAATTTACCATAAAGTAGGAATTCGGGCTAGCGAAAAGGAAGTGATCAAGACTTTGACCACAAAAACAGGTTTAGCCAATTGGTGGACAAAAGAAGTGGAAGGTAGTTTTACTTCAGGAGTTTCTTCCGTAGGAGAGTCGATTCATTTCGGTTTTGGACATGGCAATGCTATTGAGATGAGAGTAGAAAAAATAGAACCCAAACATCTGTTATGGGAATGTATTTCTGGGCCAGAAGATTGGATAGGTTCTCATATTGACTTCCAATTAAGTTTAGGAAAGGCAAAAGATGGAGAGGAGATGACAATTCTTTACTTCCGACACAAGGATTGGAAAAAGGAATCTGAGTTTACCGCTCATTGCAGTATGAAATGGGCAATTTTTTTGCTCAGCTTAAAAAACTTCATAGAAGATGGAGTTGGTCGGCCGTCACCAGAGGATATCAAAATAGACGACATCAACTGATTCTAATGTATCGCATTTTTTCAAACACTAACCTCTATATTTTTTGGTAAAAAAATATAGAGGCTAACATAAGAGGATTTAACTTACACTTGACGATTTATGTTTGTCTTTCATTTTAAAATTTAATGAGTTCCAAGGTAAGTTTACCAGCTATCAAAGTCTACGGCGCAACGGTCATAATTTCACATAGAGTTTTGAAAGGTGAGGAAAGTAAATATGAAGACTGGATGAATCAAATATCCTCGCTCTGCAAAGCTGCGATTGGCCACTTGGATTGGCAGGTTATTAAACCAATTGCAAACTTAACTTCTACCTATACCTTTATCATTAGATTTAATTCTGAAGCAAATTTAAATAACTGGATGAACTCCTTAGAGAGAAATCGTTTAATTCAGGAAATAAGTAACTCTCTTGAAAGTGGAGATCAATATGCAACAAGGAATGGACTTGATTTTTTATTTTCTTTTGAGAATCAATTGGTTAGACCACCGTTACGTTGGAAACAGTTTTTGGTTACTTGGTCAGCTATTTTTCCACTAGTAAATCTAGTTCCCATTATTGTTCTACCGATTTTGCGTTATTTTACTCCTCATGAAAACAGAATTTTCGATTCTTTTTTTATTTCAGCCAGCATTGTATTTTTAATGGTTTATGTGATTATGCCAAAGTATACAAGTTGGATCAAATGGTGGTTATATAAACAACCTTGATTGACTCTCCCCAAAAGTAATGTGTTTCCATGATCATCTATTTTAATCTGAGTCGGTGTCTCCAGTTAGACACCGACTCAGAATTCATTTTTTTTACTTATAACTACTTTACGATTGATAGCAATGCCAGAATATTATAATATTTTTATTTCGGCTGAAATAAATTCTTCCATTGCTCCTTTCGTTGCCATGCTAAGATACTGCAACTTATTAGTAGAAAGGAAATCATCACAAATGGAGCCGGGCCAACGTTATATTGCAGAAATTCTAAATAAAAAATAATATTAACTATAATTGGAGATAAAATCATCAATCCAATCACTGTCGTTTTCCGAGATAAAATTAGAAACCCTCCAAAAAATTCTAAAACACCCACGAGCTGCCATAGATAACCCGTGGAAATGATGGCTGCGATAAAATTTGCCGCTTTGGGTGTCATGGGAGGGCTAGGCATAAAAGCATAGAATTTACTACTCCCGAATAGGATAAAAACAGTGCCAAGTAACACTCGGAAAACCAAATCAATTTGTTTCATAAATTCCTCTAAAATAGTTGTCTGGACAAGTAATGTTTTATCTGGAAATCTAGTCAACATTTATTTGTCTAGACAACTAAATGGGTATATAGTGAAATGATTTGAATTATATGTTTTTATTGGATGATCAAATTGGGTTTAATTTGAATCGTGTTGCTCTTCTGTTTCGAAGAGAGCTGATTCGTTGTCTTAGGGAGTTTCATCTAACACCAGAGCAGTGGCAGGTGTTAGCGATGTTATGGCAAAAAGGGGAGTTAACTCAAAAACAAATCATTGAATTAACATTACAAGATGCACCTTCTGCTTCTAAAATGATCAGTCGGATGGAAGGTGCAGGATTAATCCAAGTGGTGGTCTCAAAACTAGACAAAAGATCTACAATCATTAGCCTCTCGCCCGAGGGAAAGTTGTTAGAAAGAATTTTGCCAAAAAAAATCCTGGGTCACTTTGAACCCATATTAAATTCAATGTCCGAAAAAAATAGAAAGATGTTTTTGCTTCTATTAAAACAATTTCGGAAAATTCTTGGTGATGAGATTAAGAAGTAATTGTCCTTAAGCTATTAGGATATTTATCTTTGTTTTTCAGGTTGGTTCATTAGCTTCTTAAGTTCATTGTAATTGGTTACTTTTTCTTTCCTTTATGGTAGGAGCATTAGTTTATGCGAACTGTTTTCGCTCTGAAAAATAATTGCCACTAACATCGCTTTTTTTTATTAGAATGTTATGTTAGAATTATTTGAATTTGCTTTGTCGGGAAATTGCTACAAAGTTAGGTTGATGTTATCTCTTTTGAATCTCAAGCATGAAAGTCGTCTTGTGAATGGACCAGAACGGGAACATAAATCAGAAACATTCTTAAGCATGAACCCCTTTGGTCAAGTCCCAGTGCTTAAAGATAAAAATGTAATCCTTCGCGATAGCCAAGGAATTTTGGTATATTTGGCCCGCGCTTATGGAGAGGAAAATTGGTTCCCTAATGATCCTGTTCAAATGGGTGAGGTAGTGGCTTGGCTTTCTACTGCTGCAAATGAAGTTTCACGTGGTCCAGGTGCACTGCGCTCGCATTATTTACTCGGACGTCCTACCAATTTAGAGGAAACAATGTTGGTCACAGAAAACCTTCTTTCCATATTAGAAAAAAGACTTTCGACGAAACATTGGTTGGCAACAGACTCAGTCACCATCGCCGATATTGCAATTTATCCTTACATTGCACTCGGTAACCAAGGGAAAGTTGATCTATCTCCATATCCTAATATTCGAAAATGGCTTCAACGTATTGAAAGTTTGCCTGGATACATCCCAATGCCTGGTGTTCAATTGCAGGCCGAATCATAGGATATACAGATTGAGTTTCCTTCTTTCATCAATTCTCTTGATCGAATTTTTTTGTAGTTATTTTGCTGCAGCAGAAAATCGGGTCATTTTGGATTAGAGAGTAGAGGGATTAGTCAAACAATGTTTGTTCATAATCAAGGTCTTCGGTAATAATTTCGTTCGGTTGAAATTGCGTAATTAGTTTTTTAAGTTGAGATTCCGAGTTTAATTTTGGATCGAGCCAAGCATCCTGGTTTTCTCTTCGAATCACAATTGGTTGTCTATGTTTATTATCTCCCGAGTTATGGATTTCCGCAGTTTTTTCATTAGCAACCTGCGTGGTGATAGTTACCCAAGTTGATCCATTCGGGTTTGCACCGCAAATTCCACCAAAAAAAGAATCTTTATCTATAAACTCAATTTTGAATTTATGTTTTTCTCCGCTTCGTTGCATTTGCCATTCAAAATAAGATGTGACAGGAATTAGGCATCTATTGTTTGAATATTTTTTCCAGAAAGATGATGAGAAAATATGTTCCGATTGAGTCGTTGTTATGAGGCGATTTGCAAATGATTGTTTTGTTCCCCAGGTTCCCGAAGAAAGAGAAATCTGATCCTTGAAGTTTCTTAGATACCAACAACGATCGTTGGGTTTAACAGCTAAGCCATTGTTCTTATGTTTTTGATAATCTGTTTCGTAATTGCTATCAGAGAAGGAAAAATTTCCCCATCGACTTTTATAATCTTTTTCTGCGATCAGTCTGTTTGTGAAGAGATTTGACATACGAATCCGGGATTTTGTTAAACTAAACTACCTTACGTTTCTTGGACAGTTTTCCATTTGATTTAGCGATACGAGCTTTCATTTTATTGGTCAATGTCTTCCAGATTTGATTTTTGCCGAAATAAGGCCTTGATATTTCCTTGATGCATAAAGTTATACTCGGAGAAAACCTCGAAATCCTCGAACTGCATAATAAGACTCTGCACCATTGTGATATATAAAGACTGTATTGTAGCGGAAATCTGCAAATAGAGCTCCACCTAAATCTCTTATATTAGCGGGTGTTAGTAGCCAGCTGGAGGTTTTGGTATCAAAATTACCTAAACTTTGTAATTCTTTATACTGCTCTTCTGTTAATAGATCAATACCCATTTCGATAGCCATATCAATAGCAGAATTTTTCGGTTTATTTTCTTTTCGTGTGTCCAGCGCTTTACGATCATAACAGAGACTACGTCGATCTTTCGGAGTTTCGATTGAGCAGTCAAAAAAAATGTATTCACCAGTTTTTTTATCAAATCCAACGACATCGGGTTCTCCGCCAGTTCTTTCCATTTCATTAAGTGACCAGAGTTTTTCTGGATTTGATTCTAGTTTTTTTTGTAATTTTGTCCATTCGATATCTTTATGACGAATCAAGTTTTTTTCGAAACGAACTTTCAATTCTTTTATCAGATCTTCCGACTGTTTTACGGATAATTTCTTTTTATTACTCATATTTTTTTCTCCATTATTGTCGATTAATCGGCGTTATGCGCTATGCGTTTTATTAATTTATTACATTTTTTTCGGGAGCCGCTTTGAGTGTGATTTGTATTAATTCGGGATCATATCCTATTTTTTTACAAAGTCGTGATAGAAATGAAAAAATCATGTTAGCACTGAGCTGACATTCGACATACAGATCCTTACTGAATTCCAATTTAGCCATCATTGGCTTCTTTTCATCGAAGTAGTATGCAAATTCCGTTGATTGACGTATCGCATTAAATTCGGTAGGGGAGTATTCATATAAAAATTCACATACGTATCTTAAGATTTCTCTCCAAGTTGTTATTTGAATCGGGTTATTGTTCCCAAAAATTATCGAAGTTGGTTTCGTATTTGAGAATTGATCCTCGCTACTTAAATCGCAAATAGTCTCCTCAGGTTCCTCAATTTTTATAGTAGTTTTTGGGAATTTCCAAATTTTTAAAGCGTCGCTGATGAGACTTTTTGCCCGTGTAAGAATCTCAGTTTCTCCCCAGTTTTCTTGTTTATCTAGCTTAAAATTTAGTTTTAGTTTACTAGTTTGTAAATCAATTTTTTGCTTATCTTCGAACGATAGATTAGATAGTTTTGAGTTATTTCCTGTTAGACTAAGATTTCCTAAGGTATGAAGATATTTATTATGAATTTCCAGCCAGTTCTTTCCTAATTTCTTTTTCCATTGGTCAGTTAGTTTTTGAGGTAAAATATGTTCAATTGTTAAATCATCAAGATTTACACGATATGTACAGTTGAAATTTTCAAGAGATTCAAGTAAGTAGTTTCTGTTTTTCGACTGAAGTTTATAAATCTCTTTGTTAATTAATGCTGTTTCAAATTCGCTATCGGTTGGGAATCGTTGAGATCCTCTTTTTTCAAGTAAAGTAAAGTTTAGTAATTCTAAGTATTGTTCTTTCCATTGTGGATGTTTTTTCAATTCTCTACTCAGTGTAACAAAAAGTTTATTTAATCCCTGTGTAGAGTTATCTACTAACATTTTTCTAAATGCATATGATTCAACTGTTTTTAGAACTTCAATAATAGTCTCTTCTGTAATTATCTTTTTATCGAAATCAGTGAATAAATCAAATAAGAACGGTATACATACAGAAAATTCTATTTTGTTTAAATTTCTAAGGTTTTCGTTTATATCTATTTTTTCATGGGACTCTATTTGTGTGATTTTACTATATATACCAGCATAATATATCAAATCCTTTAAGATGTCTTCTTTATCATTTTGAAATTGATTTTTCGCCAAGACTTTAAATTCAGAATATACATCGTCTTTTTTTATCGAAGTTTGAGTTTTGAATATTAAATAATTTCTAATAAACTCCGGTAGGTTAGATGTTAACTTTTCAATTTGAATCCAGTATTTATTGAAGAATCTATCTTGAGTATTGGGTTCTAGATCCATCAAAATATAGTTTCGTATTAAATCTCCTGCTGTTAAACCTACACCTGTCGAATTTAAACTTTCAAAAATTAGTTGCGGATCATCAGTCTTAGAGTCCAAGTTGATCAATACAATTTTTATTTTGTTGTATAAATCAAATAGTTCTCTAGGACCGATTTGATTCGATTCGATTCGATTCTATCTTCCGATAGAAGAAATCATAATTACTGATAATGTTAGATGAATGTAGTAAATTCTCTTGATGCTCAAATAGCTTTGCGAAATCAGATTTGTCAGATTTATTAGGTTTTAATCTAATTTTTTTGTCTTCATCATCGGCATATTTATTTATAAGAAAATCAAGAACCTGATCTTCCAACATTTTTAATTTTCCATCTTTATTTTCTGTTTTTTTAAGATAATTATAGAGAGCTATAAGTAAAATTGAGACTGTCGTTAGTCGTTGTTGTCCGTCAATTACCGAATAGGTATCAAAACCTTGACCGATAGTAACAATAGTTCCTAAAAAATGATCTTCCCTTTTTAATGTTTTCAAATCATTTAAGTCTGACCACAACTTTTCACAATTTGAGATCTTCCAGGCATAATCCCTTTGAAAAACAGGGATTACGAATGTCTTTGATTGCCCTTGTAGAAATTGGCTTATTGGCATTTTAGTTACTTCCATAGATTTCCTTCTATAATATATTTTTAAAAATATTTAAGGTATGACTTCAAGACATGGGTAACGTTTATGCTGCAGGAGAAGGGTAACGCTTTTTGGCAACCTTTCTTGGTTTATGAACTTTGTATGAATCGTCCTGAGAATTAATCAAGAATAAATTTTGATCAATCACACCTAACATATTTTTAGCGAACCAGATAGAGAGGGAATGTGATTCCTTTTTGATTCCGATATTAAATCCATTAAAAGGATTTCCAACCATGATTAGGTTACCATTGTAATTGATGTATCCTCTGTCATTGACATGCCTTTGTTTGAATCCAAAAGGATATGCAATAAGTAAGTCAGCATTCGGATCGAAAAGTTTTTCTGACTTAACATAGACTTGTTCGGGAGTTTTCATGTTAAGAGCTTCGTGAGGTCTTTCTCTATTGAATTCAATTCTCCATTTATCGAAAAGATTTTGGAAGAGTGTGATGTTACCAACGATTTCCTGTTGTAGTTCTCTTGCCATGTCTCTATGCATTCTTTCATGAGCACCATTTTGGTAGGGTTTCCCTGGTATATACGATCGAGTTTGATCCCTAGAGAGAGCCACCAAACGGAAAGTTTAGTGAGTCCCCAAAGAGACTGCATGGAAGCGAAAGGCGGTCCATTGTCAGAACGAATGATATCAGGAATACCGTAGATCTTAAATAACCTAGTAAATTCAGCCTTAACGGAAGGAATATCACCTTTCTTCATAGTTTTGATAGCGAGAATATATTTAGAGAAATCATCTCTGACGGTAAGAGGATTTACTTTTTCTCTTTCTGGAGTATACCACCATCCTTTGAAGTCAACGGTCCAAATATGATTTGGATGAGTGGCTTTCTCAGGCATAGAGATGCGTTGTCCTGAGTTAATGGGTCTTCTTTTCTTTTTCTTATCTAGAAGCCCGGCTTTTTTAAGAATACGTTCAACGGTGGATCTGTTAGGAGGTTTTCTGTCAGGGAATTTATTCTTGTAGAGTTCTAGGATTTTTTTAGCCCCCCAAAACTTCTTATTATTTTTGATCTTAACGATATCGAGAATGGTTTCTTCAGCAATTTTAGCCGGCGAGTTTTTTGGAGTTTTCTTTTTATCCCGAAGCCCCTCCCGACCTTCTAAAATGAATCTTTCCTTCCATTTGTATCCACACTTGGTGGAGAACCCATACTGAGCACAAAGCTGAGTAAAATTGACTCCCGTCTGGAGGCTCTCCAGAACGAACTGATATCTTAATTCCACGACATTATTCTCCTTCCAAGGCATCCCTCTAGCCCTCCTAAAAAGGTGATCTATAGGGATTAGAAACCTGAAAGTGTTACCTATGTCTTGCTACAAAAGTGTTACCCATGTCCTGAGGCATACAGTTAATGCGTTGCGTATAACGAACTAGTGGAGACGACGTTCCTCGTAGCTGAGCCTCTGAAGGAGGCGTTAGCGTCGGCGCGACTTCTTGCGGAGCGAGAAGCGTGACGGAGAGGAATGTGGCGCAGCCCAAGCGAGGCCTCGTGCCGAAGCGAAGCGTTTCCACGCTGTTATGCGAAGGACATTTTACTCGATATTTTTTCTTAAAAAAACGGTTTCGATCATCTGCGTTTCTGGCAATTTTAATAATGATTCATAAGATTTGTAAAAAAGCATATAATCTAGGAAATACTTAATATCGTTCACATGCTCAAAAGTTGTAAGTTCTATCTTTACTTGCTGCTGGTGAGCAGCAATTTTGTTACGAACTATGTATAAGGTTTTAAATTGATCCTTAAAATTTATTAGACCAACTTTACTCAAAGCTTCATTTATTGACCTTAATTCGTTTTCTAATTTTTCTTTTTGAAGAATATCCACTGTTAGAAGATTTTCAACTGATTTATAATAAAGTAAAAATATTTCATCGTAAAAGGAAAAATCTACCTGAGGTATTGTAAATAGTAATAATGCTTTGCTATAATTGTTGCATATTTGATCCCATTTTTTGCCGTTTGTTATTAGTGACCATATGGTTCCAAAAAGAAATTCAAATCTTGAAAAACCTTTCTTTTTAACTAAAGTTAAGGCTTCGTTGTTATCGAAGCCTACTGGATGAGGATAGTAATCTATAGCGGCTTGTAGGTTTTGCAAAGATTCTGAATCGTATTTATTCGAAAATCTCTTTTTTGTCAATTCTAACTTATGCCAATATATTCTTCCGTACGTTATTATTGATAATCCGACACAAAACTCATTTACTATTTTAGTAAAAACTTGGTAGATAAAATTGCTATCTTTATCTTTGAATAAATTTTTTGGCTTTCTAATTGCTAGACTTAACGAGCGTTCATTAATAAATTCAATATTGTAAAATCCACAAAATAAGCTATTGAAGGAGGCTATGTTTTCATTGGTAAAATAATGTGTATCGGAGAATAAGAAGCATTTAAATTCATAGAATGGTAAGACGGAAAGGTCTTTGAGTCCTTTAGGTAAAACTTGGGTCAAATATTCTTCAACTTCTCTGTCAAATTGTCCTGGATTCATATTTTAATATTATGGCTTTCGCATAACGAACTAGACTAACCGACGTAGGCTGACCCTGAGTCCCGAACGGGACGTTAGGGACTGGAACGACACTTGCGTAGGCAAGGGGAGTGCCAGAAGCCTATGTGGCGCAGCCCAAGCGAGGGCTCGTCCCGAAGCGAAGCGGTTAGTCGCTGTTATGCGAAGTTGAGAAATTAAAAATACCCTTGTTTTAATACATCATCTTCGATTAAGGATTCATTATGAATAACTTTTGCTATGTGAGTTAAAAACCTTTCGATTGCATCTGGATAAATTGGATTCGTTAACAAGAATTGAGAATAATACTCTTTATTAGCAAGCCTTCCTTTGTATGTATCAAAATCTTTACGTCTATTAGCTGGGATCCTTTTTGCTTTTCGCAATATTAATACTTCATCAATATCTGTAGGAGCCGTGCTGATCGGAGTCATGTCCAGCCACTCGCAAATTAGGAAATATTTGGAGCCAGGTATTGCTGATTTAATATCATGTGCAGTCGCAGATGCTTCTTGGAACATTGTTTTGTCGAGATTCGTTTTGCATTCGGCCGCTATATATGATAGGTAAGTTATTTTCGGCTTCGCTAAAGTAAAGTTCTCATCAAACGATGTCATGATATAGAGTTTTTTCGCAATGGAAAAATCTTGATCTTTAGTTCGTATTTTGAGTCCACCATCGGGACTTTGATCTGAAAGATTAGATTCAAAATATACCGAGGCAAAAGTTGTGTTAGGGCCAACTACTAGGTTGTCCGTTTTCAGATCCTTGATAATTGAAGGGTCAATTAGATGCGGAAGAAATTCTTCGATGATGCTATTGTCTAGTTTAAGCTGACCTTTCTGCCGATATAAGAAGTCATTTTTTGATAAGAAGATTAAATCGAATTCAATATAGTATTTATAATCATTAAATATTGTTACCAAATCATAGAGTTTTTCGTCTGGATTCTTTACTGAAGTTTTTATTTTTTCAATGTTTGATATCCAATCGTTATATTTTTTGATCGCATCTTCAATTCTAACCTTATCCTCCTGCGGTAATTTTTCATTCTCGAGAGTGGATTTTAATTTCTCATAATGTGTTTTCTTAGTAAATTCCATTAAGCTGATTTTTTTCCTACGTAAACAGGTGATGGGATGACATTAGTTATGGATTTAATAGCATCTGCCAAAAAAGGTTTTTGATCTACGGGAACAGACATTTCAGCAGAGTGTAAAATCTCAAGGCATAAACCTAGTAATTCATGTCTTCTTTCAATATTGTTATTGAATGTTCCTATAATTATGATATCTTCCTTTATTTTTTGGCCAAATCGATTTACATAGTTTCTCTCCATACGCCTTATTTTATCAAAACCAGCTAATACTGCGATAGATATTATTATTTCGGTATTAAAAAAGCGAGTCTTCATAACATTTGATTCTCGACCGACAACAAAAATAACTTTTCCAGAGTCTTTTAATACTCGTTTTATTTCTATAAAAACATCGAACATATCAAAAACGTATTGTATGACTGTTAAAAACCTATTGCCACGATTTTTGCGGTTAGATCCGATTTCCGATTTAGCTACTTCAAGCAAATTCCAATTTAAATTTTCGATGGAACCGCGATATTGTTGGTGATAATTAAAAACATTTATATACGGAGGAGAGGTTATTACTAAATCGATTGTGTTACTTTTTAATTGAGATGCTCTCGCGTCCGCATTTTTTAGATCGATAACTATATTTTCAAACGGAAGATTTAATATTATTTCAGAAAGTCTTAGCCAAGTTTTGCGAACTTTTTGCACTGATAACGCATTTTTATCAATGTCTAGTAATATATATAAAGCCTGCAGTATTATTTTTAAATTATCTTCTCTATTTTTCTTAGTTATATCTGCTAATATTTCTGCAAGATTATTCTCATCGATATTTACAGTGAATAAATCTCCAACAAGAATTGGATTTAATATATCATTTATATTGGCAATGAGTGATTTTTTATCCTTTGTTTTAACCAGAGAGTAAATTTGCGAAAGATAAAAAGCAGCCGGATTTAATTCAGTTCCGAATACATGATTTTTTTTTCTCACTGATTCGATTATAACCGTTCCGCTACCCATAAAGGGATCAAAAATATTTGCGCCTCCAGAACTGCAAAAGGTATCTATAAAGGTCTCTACGAGCTGTGGTGAAAATTGACCTTTCCAAGGCAGTAAATTTGATCGCGATTTCAGTTCAATGTCTAATACACTACTTTCTATCTCATTCGAAACGGGTATCTCATTCAACGGTATTAGATACTTTGAGATTTTCATTGACGGGTCTTTTCCGATAGCCTTAATTTGAGACATATTATTGATATTAGAAAATAACATTTTTTTGTCAATTGAAAATACTTAACATGTGACGGTGTTCTTCCTGTATACATATTCTCAATTTCGCATAACGAACTAGACTAACCGACGTAGGCTGGCCCTGAGTCCCGAAAGGGACGTTAGGGACTGGAACGACACTTGCGAATGCAAGGGGAGTGCCAGAAGCCTATGTGGCGTAGCCCAAGCGAGGGCTAGTCCCGAAGCGCAGCGGTTAGTCGCTGTTATGCGACGTTTATTT
Source organism: Leptospira vanthielii serovar Holland str. Waz Holland = ATCC 700522 (assembly GCF_000332455.1). Classification (GTDB taxonomy): domain Bacteria; phylum Spirochaetota; class Leptospiria; order Leptospirales; family Leptospiraceae; genus Leptospira_A; species Leptospira_A vanthielii. Next base: position 54,747 of record NZ_AOGY02000011.1, read on the forward strand.
TCTATAACTTCTGATTAATATAACAATTCCAAAAAATAGCGCTTGGATTTGGGAAAATGTAAATCCTGTCCATGATGTTCTAGGATTTACATCTGTTTTTAATGAGCTATTTAAGAAAGTAGTAAAATAAGGTATTTCTTTTTTCAGGAATTCAATAGAAAATAAGAAGATGAGATAAGAAAGAAAAGAATATTTAAATAGATCAATTTGAAGAGATCCTTTCTTAGAATACAAATAGTATGTAATGATTCCTGTAGCAAAGAATACGAAATAAAAGAATGGAAAATTCCAGACTATAGAGGATCCATTCTCCTGTAAAATTTCTTTAGTTAAGATTGGAATATTTACATTTGATGAATTAGAAGATATTTGGTAATCCGAAATGATAAATGCAAAGTTTAAGATTAAACCAAAAACAAAAATTGGATAAATGAATTTATTTTGATTAATTTTATCATCACTCAGTGTATTAAATTTAAAATATTTAATAACAAGAATAATGCTCAAGAAATCTGAAATTAAATTGAATTTAGGGAATGTAAAGATGACATTCCAAAGGCCTATTTTTTCAAATTGCGAAAATCCATTCCATGTAAATAGGATAGTATTAAGAGAATGGATAGAACTTTGATCAAAATGCCATATAAAAGGCCAGAAGTTTAATATTTTAAAGAAAGTACTGATCAAAATATCTGATAATTTTAGTAATATTAATAATTTCGAAAATTCCTTAATTTTATTCCAATCACCAATTACTTGAAACTGATTAATTAGTAATATTAAGAAAATTAATTGAGAAAGTTTAACTGGTGAAATTTCAAATTCCATTTTTTTCCTTCAAGATAAATTTAAATAAATGTCGCATAACGAACTAGGCTTACCGAAGTTCCCCGACCCTGAGTCCCGGTAACGGGACGTTAGGGACTGGCATGTAGCTTGCGTAAGCAAGGCGAATGCCAGAAGGGGAATTTGCCGAAGGCCGAGCGAGGGCTTGTCCCGAAGCGTAGTGGTAAGTCGCTGTTATGCGAAGTTTTCGGGTTTACAGAAGTAATTACGCCACGGACGGCGTTCTTTTTCTTACTGTCTTAGAAGTTTTGACTTTATATTCTTTTACAAGAATGTCTGTAGGAATTCCTAGATTTTGATTAATTTTTCTAATCATTTCTAAAGTAAGCTTTCTCTTTCGATTTAAGATTTCAGTGGCACGACTTCGCCCGCCGATGAGATTTCCCAAATCAACACTTTTCATGTTCATATCATCCATAACCGATTTTAAAGCTTCAATTGGATCCGGATCATCAATAGGGTAGTGTTTAGTTTCGTAAGCATCAACTAAGGTAATTAAAATATCTAATTTGTCGTATTCGGGTGTATTCTTCTTAGCATCCCAGAGTTTTTCTATCTCAGAAAGTGCTTCTAAGTGATCTTTTTGATTTTTAATAGGTTTAATGTTCATTTAAATCACCTCAGCGTTGATTTTGTCATATTGTTCGTGAGTACCGATAAACCTTATAAATACAGTTTGTAGATTATAGTGAACCTTCACAATCAATCTGTATTTGTTTCCATGTATATTGAAAACGATTCTATTATCCTTAAGGAAACTAGCATTTCTGTATTTTTCCTTAACATCTGAGGGAGATTTCCAGAAAGCTTTCGAAGTTTCTTTAAACCAAACTTCTATCGGAATTTTGGAGTCGGAGTATTTGGGAATAGAGTAGAAATCTCTCAGTATTTTTCTAGAAATAACCCTCACAAATCAATAAGCCCATGTTCCCGAATTGGTAACAACAACTTTTTTTGCCTTTTTAGCGAGCATGGACGCTCGCAATTTATTAAAATAAAAGCGCCCGAAAATTTTCGCATAACGAACTAGGGGAGACGACGTTCCTCGTAGCTGAGCCTTCGTAGAAGGCGTTAGCGTCGGCGCGAATCTTGCGGACGCAAGAGACGTGACGGAGAGGAATGTGCCGCAGGCCAAGCGAGGGCTCGTCCCGAAGCGAAGCGTTTCCCCGCTGTTATGCGAAGTCAGATTTCCTTCGGAAAATTTTTTTTTGTACTGATATATTTTACTTCATCAAATTTGAAAGAAACATCTTTTACTTTATATAATTTTTCTGAATTATTTATTAAAGATACGCGATCCTCAAAAAGCGCAATGTTTTGACCTTCAGAAACTGAACTTTGATAATAAATTCCAGGGAATCCCATATTTCGACATATATTTGCAATGGTTTGAGTTAATAAATATAGATCTTGTTTTTCAGGTATAATCGGAGTATTAATAAAATTTTGTAGATGTTTAAGAAAGGCAAAAGTTTCTAAAGATTTCTTAGAGTTGCAAAAGAGATATAACGGAATCTTGGTCAAATCAATTACTTCAATGTCTTCCTTTAATAAAAACTTTGCGACTGAAATGTAATGTCCTGGATGAGGTCTAACTTCAGCCACTGCGGTTAAATCAGTTGTGGCTCCATAAAAAATTGAAATATTTTCTTCGTTAAACTTACCTTTGGTTGCATTTTTTGTAGGTGGTCTGTCAATTTCTTTGCCAGAATATGGAATTTTAATTTTGTATTTTTGGTTATAACTTGCTTCTTTATGGCCTATCCTTGCTCGATAAAAAACTGTACCTTCTTTTAATGTTTTTTTTAAAACATGTAATTCGTCCGATAAATTGCTCCGAATTAGTGACGTAATTTTTGAATATTGTTTTGAATTAAAGTATGATAATAGTTTTTCCCAATCGATAGAAAATTCCTTTAACGGTTGTGAATATATCGCTTTGATATTTTCTCTTTCCGGAAACTCTTCATACATAAATACTGGAATTTCGTTATCTCTTCGATCAATTCCGCATAATTCTGCGATTGGACTTTCTGTCCATTTGCCAAAAAATTTATTAATAAAATAGTTATTAGCTTTTTTGGGATATCCAATATGTGGCAGAAGTGGGTTCTCGTTTTGTAAAATTTCAAATAATTTAGCGATACTATCTACGTCATATTCAGAATACTCAAATCGAATGATTGATCTTGCTAAATTTTGAAGATGTGCGTTTTTCGATAATTTTATCGATTCATTTTTATTTCCACAAATAACACATTTTTTTAATTCTTTTTTTTTAATTGCAAAAAAAGTAACTAATTCGTGGTGTTTGATACAGTTAATACAGAGATACCAGGTCATTTTTTTTTCTGATTTCGCATAACGAAATAGCCTTAACGACGTAGGCTGACCCTGAGTCCCAACGGGACGTTAGGGACTGGAACGACACTTGCGTAAGCAAGGGGAGTGCCAGAAGCCTATGTGCCGAAGGCCGAGCGAGGGCGAAGACCCGAAGCGAAGCGTTAAGTCGCTGTTATACGACGTTTTTTTGAACATTATTCAACAGTTAAACCGGAAGTGTTGAGATTTCCTAAAGTTGAAGTTATATTCTGAAATTCCGTTACTTGTTCATTGTGAATCGAGTAAATAAAATTCACTTGTAAGTTATAGATCGAAAGGCTAGTGTTTTTGGATTTTATTAATCCTATTTTTTGAGAATAAATATTTTTAATTCCATAAGTTTGAACTCCATTTTTACCCTTTTTTGATAAAGCTGAAAATTCGATATTTGAAATATTGGTAAAATCATAGTCTTTAAATGCTTCTACTTTCATTAAATCTTTATCGGTAATAAAGGATAATTGTTCAATGCTATTAAAATATTTAAGAAACCAGTCATGTGTATTTTGGTCTATAAGGCATCTATTTAATTTATCTTTTGATAAAATTCGAGCATTATTTATTATCGAAGCTCCATAAAAATTGTCATCGAATTGAAAAAGTGAATCGTATGTGATTGAATATCTCAAAGATATTTCTCCAACTTTAATTCTAAGTTTTCTGTATAGATGGTAAGTATTGTAGTTTGTCAATGCTTCTTGAAAGTGGATTGCAAAGGCGAAAGCTAATAATGGATTATCAAATATGAAAAATCCTCCATCACCAGAGTCTATAAATTTGATTTCTATCTTAGAATTGTTTATTAGTTTTTGAAAAAGTAATGAATCATATTTTATGATAGGTAGAATCAAATTTTTAACGCAACACCGATAATCTAATGAATAAGGTGTTAATAAATGAATCATTATACAAGAATTAATTTGAAAGAAAGGGAAGTAATTGCTGAGATGCGATTTAAAGAGGAAAGTATTAGAAGTATAGCTAAGATACTGAATCGAAGTCCTTCAAGCATTTCCAGAGAATTATCTAAAGGTTA
>NZ_AOGY02000010.1 GCF_000332455.1 Leptospira vanthielii serovar Holland str. Waz Holland = ATCC 700522
TAGAGTTGGAAGAAATTGAAAAGCAGCTTAATAAGTCTGAATTTATACAGTCATCTGTCGTAGTGTTAGATAACAAAGGTAAATTGTTATCTTATGTTATTGGACATATGAAGTTCCTAACGCATTATATACTCGACAATAGGCAACAAAACGACTACAAGAGGTTGCCATGAAGCGGAGAAAACAATACACCACAGAGTTTAAGAGAGAATCGGTTCAATATTTAATATCAAGTGGGAAATCCCAGAATATGGTATGCCAAGAACTAGGGCTCCCCAATGGGATACTAGGCAGATGGAAAAAGGAACTAGATCAAAATCAAACCGAGACAGATTCTCTGCAAGATGTTCGAGACAAGAGGATCCAGGAGCTTGAACGTGAAGTTCAAAATTTAAAACAGCAGAGGGATATTTTAAAAAAGGCAATGGGCATCACTTTAAGTCCTTAGAAGATAAATATCTTTTTATGAAAGAACATAGGGAATCCTTTGGGTTTTCTATCAAAGTGATGTCCGAAGTATTAGATATAAAACACAAGGGATTTTATCCTTGGTTGAAAAATCGAAGTCGATTCGAAATCAAAAAAAGTATAGAAATCTTATATGAAATTAGAAAATTCCACAAAGGAGATCTGCTTTCTTACGGAAGTCCGAGAGTTCAGAAAGAACTAAGAGCAAGGGGAATCAAAGTCAGTTTACCCACTGTGGCTAAAATTACGCCACGTATGGAAAATGGGATTAAAGCTATTACAACTAGGAAATTTAAGCATCCTGTGACGACAAATTCCAATCATGAAGAAGCTATTAGTCCAAACTTGCTTGAACAAAACTTTCAGGTTTCAACACCGAACACAGTGTATGTGACTGACATTACCTACATTCCCTATTTGTTTGGATTTTTATATTTATGTAAATTCAAAGATATATGCACAAAGAAGATTGTTGGATGGGCTGTTGACACTCATATGAAGACATCTCTCGTAATGAGAGCACTTGAGAATGCTGTTGAGAACCAAAAACCAAATGAAGGCCTTATAATCCATTCTGATAGAGGAAGTCAGTATGCGAGTAAAGAGTTTTGTGAGAATCTAACGTCAAAAGGATTCATTCAAAGTATGAGTAGAAAAGGAAATTGTTGGGATAATGCTCCAGCTGAATCTTTTTTTGCTACATTAAAAAGAGAGTTTACAAACCATAAGAACTTCCATTCCTTAGAACAGGCTCAAAGTTCTCTATTCGAGTATATTGAAGTTTTTTATAACAGAAAGCGTTTGCATTCTAAAATTGAATACAAATCTCCTGTTACATTTGAAAATGAATTTTATGCCTATGAATGAGTATATTTTTACTTAGGAACTTCAAAAGGAGAAGTAGATAAAGATGAATTACGAAGATATCTATTAAGTAAACTACCTGCCTATATGGTCCCAACTAGATTTTATTATGTTACAGAGTTCCCGCTTAATAAAAACGGTAAAGTTGATCGAAAGTTGATTAAAAAGAATTTAGTTGAGATCGAAGCCGACGAGTTGTCTAATCCTGAGGCTACTAATTCATATGAAAATATAGTAAGGGAAGTTTGGAAAGATGTGTTGGGAGTTGAAGAAATTGGGATCGACGAAAATTTCCTTGCTCTAGGCGGCGATTCGATAAGTGCATTACGAGTAGTGTCAAAGTTAAATGATCATGGTATATCGATTTCTGTTCAAGATTTATATTTATTTCTCACTATTCGAGGAATGGCTGATTGGATTATCAATAACTCTGAAATATCTTTAAAAGGGATGCAAGATTTTTATCCTCCTTCGAATGGCTACGTAAATTTATCTCCAATTCAAAAATGGTTTTTTCAAAAATATATAAATGGAGAGAATCACTTTAGTCAAACTTGGTATTTTGGATTAAAAAATCGAATTGAATCGAGAGTTATTGAGGATATTTTTAAACGGCTGATAGAATATCATGACATACTTCGATCAAAGGTCATAATTTCCGAAGAAGAGCCCGGTTTATGGATAAATGAAGAGATTATAAATGACTTTTTTTCTGAGGTAAAAACGGATGCAACTTTTGGATCTAAGGAAGTTCATCACTATATTAATCAAGCTCAAAATGATATCTCAATAATCGATGGAAGAATGATCAGGGTGTTGTTCTTCACGGGAGAAGGTATTCAAAGTATAGCAGTCATTATTCATCACTTAGTTGTTGATGGCATATCTTGGAGAATATTATTTCAAGATTTTGTAAATATATTGTCAAATTCAACATTTACATTGCCTCCTCGCACATTATCGTTCCAAGACTGGACAAAGGCTCAAGGAGAATTTGTCTACTCCTCCGATTTAAAACAGGAAGTAGAATTTTGGAAGACTCAAATGTCCGAATCATTTCAAAAGATTGCTCCTGAAAATATACAGAGAATTGAAAAGGTAAAGGATCGGGAATTTCGCAGGATTCAGTTTGAATCTGACGTTTTTGAAAAGTTATCTGAGTATTCGTTGAACTTAAGTTTATCCAATTTGCAGGATTTATTCATAGCTATTGTTTTACTCGCAGTGAAGAGAACATATGGATTGAATACTTATAAGCTATATTTAGAGGGCCATGGTCGAGAATCTCTAGGAAAAGAAATGAATATTAGCAGAACTGTTGGATGGTTTACTAGTTTATATCCATTGCTATTTTCTATTGGAGACGGCGAGACAATAGATGGGATGATAAGCATAGTTAATTCCAAACTGCGGGAAGTTAAACGAGGTGGTGCTGTGTTTGGTATGCTGAAGTATCTGACCGAACATTTAAACATCGATTTTGCAGAACCTGAAATGTGTTTTAATTATCTTGGAAATTATGATGAGGGTACGATTGATGAATTCTTGGTTTATGATGCAAGTAGTGCATGGAGCTCAATTAATCCTGACTCTGTCTCGCCATTTAAACTCGAAATCATTGCTTTGGTTTTGAACAGAAAATTAGAGTTTAGAGTGTTTTACAATTCAAAGGAATTTAACACAGAAACAATATTAAGATTTTTGGAATCTATTGAGAATATTGTTAAAGAAGCTGTTGTATTGAGTGAAAGTTTCGGAAAAGGTAAGAACTTCCTTTCTGGCTTTACCGTTGGCGATCTGGATTCGGAAGAATTGGATGAGCTTTTTGAAAAGTAGTAAGTTCACATATTGAGGATAGAATGTTAAATAAAGAAAACATAAAAGATATTTGCCCGTTAACTTCATTTCAAGAAGGAATATTGTTTTCATACCTGGTGAATCCTGGTTCGGATGTTTATTTTCAGCAATTGATTTTTGATATAAGAAAAGATCTGGACGTCGATTCGTTCTTCAAAGCATGGAGACAGGTTGCAAGTCGGCACGACGCTTTGCGGACAGTCTTTTCATTGGATAGCAAAAATCTGATGCAAGTAATATTAAAAGACAGCGAATTCGATTTCGAATTTTTTGATTTAACGGACGAAGATGAAGAATTGAATCAGTATCGTTTTGATGAGTTATTAACTTCAGATAGAAAAAGAAACTTTGATCTGCGAAAGGAGATAGCTTGGAGAGTTAAACTTGTTAAGAAGGATGACGTTTTTACAGTTATATTTAGTCATCATCATGCTATCTTGGATGGTTGGAGTATTGAAGTTCCTAAGTAAAAATATACTCATTCATAGGCATAAAATTCATTTTCAAATGTAACAGGAGATTTGTATCCAATTTTAGAATGCAAACGCTTTCTGTTATAAAAAACTTCAAT
>NZ_AOGY02000009.1 GCF_000332455.1 Leptospira vanthielii serovar Holland str. Waz Holland = ATCC 700522
GCATGGAAACGCTGCGCTTCGGGACGAGCCCTCGCTTGGGCTGCGCCACATTTCCCTTCTGTCACTCGTTTGCATTTGCAAACTCCGTGCCAGTCCCTAACGTCCCGGCGGGACTCAGGGTCGGGAAACGTCGTCTCCACTAGTTCGTTATGCGAAATCAGCCAAAGCTCTAATAATTTAGCAAAAATATATGAAAAAAATATTTGTTCATCCTCTCAAGGGTAAAGTTGGTGACACAATTAGACTACTGCATTCAGCAAAACAACTATATTCCAAATCCCAGGAACAAACAAAAATAGCAATTTACATGCACAAATCAGAAGCAATTAAAATTCAAGGCCTCTCAATTGATGAAAGGGATATATTAGAAACTCGATTTGGCTTTATAATTATTAACTTTTCTTATGCAGTTATTTATGGAATACCTGACTATTTTCTAAAATCAGAAAGTAATTGTCTAGTTCGTTTAGCATGGATTGCTTCGATATGTGAAAAGTCATATATTAAAAAAATTAATCACGTTTTCACACCTGAAAATTGTTCATTCTCATTAAAAAAAATATTCTTTTTTAACTTTCAGCGTATTGATAAAATAGATCTTACTTCAAAAAAAATTTGGGATCAAACTGAATTAATTAAAAGACCAAAATTGCGAAAAATCTATAGAATTATATATTTTGTTAGACACCATCAAACCCAACCATGGAGAAATTCAAATTTACTTATATTCCAAGATTTAAAGAAATTATTAAAATATTTTCCCAATTATCACTTATCAATAGCTGGTTTAGCTAATCGATCAGAATATCTACAAAATGGGTACCCTGAAAATGAAAATTATATCGAATATCAAATGTTTGATCTGTACAATGATCAGAAAGAAATCTATAAAACTTATGATCTTGCGATTGGAGTAAATTCTGCTAGTTTAGATATTGCAAGTATTGCAGGTATCCCGGTCCTAAGATTATGTGAATTTCAGGGACTTCCGAAATGCGGGATTGCAAAATATAATTCATTTTTATCTGTTAAAACTAATATTGGCATTATACCTAATGAATATGAAAACGAACACTGGTATGATCAATTAACAAGAAGGGCATTTCAAAAGATTGCTTCATTAATTTTGAAATCATTGACTAGTGATACCGAATCATTAACTATTTCGAAACATATATTACTGAATAACGCAGAAATATTAAGAGCAAAGAATTTGAAAACTTTAATTCGTTCAAAAATAGCTGACTTCGCATAACAGCGACTAACCGCTTCGCTTCGGCACAAGGCCTCGCTTGGGCTACGCCACATAGGCTTCTGGCACTCCCCTTGCATTCGCAAGTGTCGTTCCAGTCCCTAACGTCCCGTTTCCGGGACTCAGGGCCAGCCTACGTCGGTTAGTCTAGTTCGTTACACGCAATTTTGCCAACTTAACATCTAAAATGAAAAAAATCTTAACACTGGCTTTTGCGTTATATCTCGCAAGTTGCACTTTTTCAAAACATACTTTCCAGAAAGCAAATACTAATTTCCTCAAGAAAATTGATAATTCTTATAATGAGTATGTAATTCACATCGAAAATAAATTTAACGGTAGAAGTAAAAAAAATAGTTTGGGAATATATTCTGGAATTATCGATTCTTTAAAAAAATGCTCAATACAAAACAAGAGAATTTACCGATACATTGGCTTCTCTAAATTTCTAAATAATTCTTCTGAATCACTACAAATTTTGTCGGACGAATATCAAGGAAATCAACCTAAACGAATTGACCTTCATTTAATTTTAGATGATGAAGAATCCGCTGGAGACTTATATAATAATTCCGATCAGCTTTCGAAACATTCTTCATCAAAATACAATTCTAAGAAACTCCACAACTACAACCTATATCACTATTCCATTACTAATCCTTTAATAAATTTTGAATTTATTGAGAATATCGAATATGTTGGTCCTAGTTTAAATAACAATGAACCAGAAGAATATCTGGCTTTTGGAAAGATATTAGGAACAGAACTTTGTGAAGCATTAAAGAGCATCAATTAATGCAAAACTGCGTGTAACATCGCCTTAACGCTTCGCTTCGGGTCGAGCCCTCGCTCGGTCTGCGACACATAGGCTTCTGGCACTCCCCTTGCTTACGCAAGTGTCGTTCCAGTCCCTAACGTCCCGTTGGGACTCAGGGCCAGCCTACGTCGGTTAGCCTAGTTCGTTAGCCGAAATGAAGGAAATTAATAAATGATTGAACTTATTGAATTATTATCTATGGACTGCAGCTTTGATATTAAATATTTTCTAGAGATAGTAAAAGAATGTCTAACATAGGTGGTATTCTATTTGCAGGTTTTATAGCCTATCAAATAGCCTTTCGTGAACTAAAATTCAGCGCTATAAGAGAACTAACGCCACGTATGATAAAAACTTAAGACGAGAATTTCTGAATGAAATATCACATTGCTTTTCAATTTATCATGATATATGTGTCTTAGTTCAGTGAAAAACAGAATTTTGAGATTCAAAATTAAGCTAAGCAACAAGCCTTATATTAGCCTTTACCGAGTATTCTTTTCTCTTCAATTTTGCTTCAAGTAGTTTTTCTTTTCTTTCTGCTAAAATCTTTTCCTTGCGACCATAAAACACATCCATAGGTGTTACGTAACCGATTGCAGAATGAAGTCTTACCGAATTGTATTCTTCAATCCATTTACCAACTTCTTCTCTATTTGTTCGAGTGAATACATTGGTATTTCACGGATTAACTCAGTCTTAATGGTTCCATGAAATCTTTCTAGTTTCCCGTTGGACTGAGGATGATTTACAGAAGTCCGAACATTATGGATGAAAATTCTTTCAAAATTTGTTTGAATTCCTTAGTCAAGAATTGAGATCCATTGTCAGTTATAGACGAACCGCTAACTTATCGCCTCCAAGCCATTTGTCGCATGCTCCCATAAAACTAACTGTGTATCAAGTGACGCCACGTATACTGATTGACCATGCAAGGACTGCACGTGAAAATCCGTCTAACACTGATATCAAGTAAACAAAACTTCCTTTAAAATTGATATATGATATGTCCATATGCCAGTGTTCATGAATAGCTTTAGGTTGATCAAAACCTGTTTTCTTGATCTCCCAAGGGCTTTTGCCATCTGCGGTTTAAACCACAGTCCACAGAATGCGATATACACTAGAAGGAGACATATATGCTATGTTTTCATCAATCATCATCCATGCCAAAAGAACATATCCTTTGAATGGATGATTTCGTTTGTAATCTTCAACTGCCTTTCGTTCCTCTGGTGTTATCCAATGCGATTTTGGAATTACTTTCTTTGGTGATTTGTTTTTACATTTTCTCCAAACAGTTAACTTGCCTGGATTTACATCTATTTTACTACACAGGTATTTGATGGGGAGACCTGACGCCTCTTTCAGCCGATCTAAGGTATTTACAATCTCATGCTTTAATGCAGTCGAAACATGTAATCTGTCAGAGCTCCCCAGCTTCTTTTTTTAGGTCGATGATCCCCCTGTGAGTTCGGCTATGATTCTGTTTTTCCTCTCCAGTTCCTTTTCATACTTTTCTATCAGTTTCTTGTTTTCATTGGATTCTTTTTGATTCGACCCAGCCAATGCTTCGCGTCCTGCTTCCAATACTATTTTTAACCAATTTTGCATCATGGTTGGATGAATCCGATATTCATCACAGG
>NZ_AOGY02000008.1 GCF_000332455.1 Leptospira vanthielii serovar Holland str. Waz Holland = ATCC 700522
TGAAACGCTGCGCTTCGGCACGAGGCCTCGCTTGGGCTGCGCCACATTTCCCTTCTGTCACTCGTTTGCATCCGCAAACTCCGTGCCAGTCCCTAACGTCCCGTTACCGGGACTCAGGGTCGGGAAACGTCGTCTCCACTAGTTCGTTATGCGCAAGACCGTTAAAAAATATATTGTTTTCTCGTAAACTAAGTAGTTGACAATGTAATCCAAATAAATATAATATGAATAGTGGAGAAACGAATTTGCCATTATCCCTTAAAAAAAATCAAAGATCTGATTTTGGAGGGAAAATATTCGGTAACGAGAAGTGCCCAGAAAACAGCTGTTGAACATTTTGGATATGGTGAAGAAGATATAATTAATGAAGTTCTTAATTTGCAAAATGCAGACTTTTTCAAATCAATGACTTCTCATAATAATCACCTCCTATGGCATGACGTTTATAAAAAAACGAGTAAAGACTTTAGAATATATATTAAAATCCAAATTTCTAACAGTAATACATTGGTTATTTCTTTTAAAGGAGATGAAAGCATATGAAAGATAAAAAATGGGTAGATTGTCCTTCTTGTGGAGAAATTAATTCTATGGTTTTCAAATCTGATGTATCTGAAAACTATATGGTAAAAGATTATGGTACTCTTAAAATTAACAACTTAGAAGGTTATTTTTGCAAAAGTTGTAAAGACGGTATTTTCACTAGAAAGTCTCAGAATCATATCAATTCTGCAATTGCTGAGTTTAAAGCAAAAAAGGATGCTGAGGTTACTGTTGCTGCTGATCTTATTAGTGTAGATGAGATGGCGAAAAAAATGAAATTAACTCGTCAATCTATTCATAAAATGATGAATATTGGAAAAATTAGATATGTCTTCGTTGGAGACATTAGATTACCTTTAAAAAATCAAAAACTTTCACACAAATAACGGTCCAGCGCATAACAGCATGGAAACGCTGCGCTTCGGCACAAGGCCTCGCTTGGGCTACGCCACATTTCCCTTCTGTCACTCGTTTGCATCCGCAAACTCCGTGCCAGTCCCTAACGTCCCGTTAACGGGACTCAGGGTCGGGAAACGTCGTCTCCACTAGTTCGTTATACGACATTTTGAATAAGAATATTTAACTGAGGAATAAATGAGCGATCAAATAACAGCAGCGGCAATAGGTTCAGCTACAGCAATCACCGTCATGATAACAAAAGATATAATGTGGAGTTTTTTCCAAGAAAGGAAAAAAATAAACGTGAATTACTTGAACGAATTAAACTATATAGTTCGCCATTTTCTCAATCCTTAAGTCTTTTAGCCTGGCGATTAAAAGAAATTATCGAGAAAAGAGGAATTCTATTTTCTTCAATTGAGCAAACAGAATTTACAGAATATAAAAAGCTATCGACTATTTACAGATTATCCGCAGCAATAGGATGGCTTAGAGCATTGAGAATTGAACTTTCATACATTGAGGATATTAAAAATTCAAAAGATTCTGAAAAAATTGAAACAGGTATTAGAAATTTCGAAAAATCACTCGCAGATGGCGAACATATTGAAGAAGAGATATTTACAGAACTTATGGATAGTCTAAATATCGATATAAATTCAATTGAAAAATCAAATAAAGAAAAATTAATGGCGGACATTGACCATATTAGAAGTTTATATCTTCAAACAAAACAACGCAGCAAAATAAATAGAGAAATTAAAGAAAAAATCAAAACCAGCTTAAGAAAGGCAGGAATTTTATCCCCAAGTTTAAATCGATTAAATCTAAAAAAAATATTCGAAAGAAACGAACGATGGATTTACAGGGACTATCAATCTTCTATTGGTGATTTTATGCTAAAAGATACAACAGGTCCGAGAAAATTTAATATAATTGGTTTTGCCGATTTTATAGATAAACGAAATCAATGGAAGGAAAAATATAATAATCATATTGAAGCAATGGATTCATTATTCATGAATCTTAATATAGATGAAGTTTCGATAAATGATGCGAGACCACATCAAATAAGAAGAATGTTTAAAGCTTCTGTTGAATTGCTAATAATTTTATCCGATTTATCTGAAAACTTTCCAATTTCCAGAAGTGAATTAACAAATTTGGAAGTAGCAATTCAAAACGTCGTATAACAGCAACTAACCGCTTCGCTTCGGGACGAGCCCTCGCTTGGGCTGCGCCACATAGGCTTCTGGCACTCCCCTTGCATTCGCAAGTGTCGTTCCAGTCCCTAACGTCCCGTTCCGGGACTCAGGGCCAGCCTACGTCGGTTAGCTAGTTCGTTATACGACATTTTGAAAAAGGAACTTTTATGAGCGATAAAATTTCAGATTTAGAAATACTTAGTAATTACTACAACAAAACAAATATATTAATAGCAGATTTGGAAAATTCTCAAAAAGTAAAAATTCCTTCACAAATTTACCATTATACATCACTTCAGGCAATATATTCTATCCTAAAGCAAAAGACAATTCGATTAACAAATTGTGAATTTTTAAATGACAATAGCGAAATTATCTATATAAGAAAAATCATTTCTGAACTATTAGATACAGACAAAGAAATCAACAATTTTCATTCAGATTCAAATTTTCCCCAAATTTTTAAAGATAGTGTTTTAAAGACCTTTGATGAACATATTGAAAAACTAACACCGAATATATTTTTACTTTCACTTACTGAATCAAATCATTCTTTAAGTATGTGGTCTGGATATAGTGATTACGATGGCTATCGAATAACCTTTGATTTTGAAAAAATTGTAAATGAAATTGTTTCTTCAGGAAATAATACTTTCATTTCTGAAAAAAATGAACGCGTAAAATTGAAAAACTTTACATATGCAGGAAAAGTAATATATTCGAAAAAAACGCAAACCGATTATCTAAAAAATATTTTATTAATTTTTGCAACGGTAATATATGATTTAGGTAACGTTAAATTTGACTCACAGAAAGCTACAGATTTTAACAAAGAGTCTATCTCTGATATTTTCGGAAAAATATTCGCCTTTGCATATATATGTAAGGACGATTGTTTTGAATATGAAAATGAACATAGGATAGCGATTACCTTTGATCATAAGAGCAGCGATCGATTATTAGTAGAAAAATTTCGATTAGCTCGTGGGTCATTAATACCTTATATAGAACTTGATTTCACTGATCCAAAACATAAGCTCCTTCCAATTGAAGAAATCCAAATCGGACCCAAAATAAATATTGATATTGCAGAGAAAGGTCTAAATCCTTTTCTTGAAAGTTCAGGTTATAAAAAAATAATTGTTACGAAATCAAAAATTCCACTCAGATAATCCAAAACGTCGTATAACAGCAACTAACCGCTTCGCTTCGGGACGAGCCCTCGCTTGGGCTGCGCCACATAGGCTTCTGGCACTCCCCTTGCATTCGCAAGTGTCGTTCCAGTCCCTAACGTCCCGTTCGGGACTCAGGGTCAGCCTACGTCGGTTAGTCTAGTTCGTTAGTTGCAATTGCGCGAACCCAAAGCTTAGAATAATAATTTGCGTTATCAAAGGCAATTATATGATTGACTCACACATATAATTGTGTAAGAATTGAATTACTTATGGCCACTAATCTAAACATTGACTCCAAATTACTTGATGAAATACGTGGATTCAATAAGTGGATTGAAAACCAAAAGAGAAACTGTAAACACCGCACTCATTGAATTTATTAAAAAGCACAAACAGAAAGAAATTATTAAGTTTTTCAATACCATTGAATACGATTCAAAAGTGACTATAAAAAACTCAGAGCTTAAGTTCC
>NZ_AOGY02000007.1 GCF_000332455.1 Leptospira vanthielii serovar Holland str. Waz Holland = ATCC 700522
TTCGGAAGCAGAAACTGCCTCTGTCACCAAAATCAACATTGCAGCCGCAGAACCGTCGTCAGATGCCTTTTCCGGAATACAGTTCATAAATACAAAGGTAGAATCAAATTTTTAACGCAACACCGATAATCTAATGAATAAGGTGTTAATAAATGAATCATTATACAAGAATTAATTTGAAAGAAAGGGAAGTAATTGCTGAGATGCGATTTAAAGAGGAAAGTATTAGAAGTATAGCTAAGATACTGAATCGAAGTCCTTCAAGCATTTCCAGAGAATTATCTAAAGGTTATTCAAGAAATTCTTTCATTAATTATTCAGTATCAAATGCTCAAATCATTTCACAGAAGAATGAAAGTTCCAGAAATTCTGGTAAAATAAAGTTGCAAAAACATCCAAATTTACGAAAATTTATAAAATCTAAATTAGAACTTAAATGGTCACCAGAGCAAATAGAGATGTCTTTAAAAGAAAATCTGCCAAGCGGAATTACAGAATCAGTTTCCCATCAAACTATTTATACTTATATCTATCTTTTACCGAGAGGCGAACTAAAAAGGAATTGCAAAGCTATCTACGCCGAAAGATAGAAACCCTACAAAAAGTCGAAAAATACTGATAATAGAGGTAAAATACCAGACATGATAAGCATTGAAGAACGACCAAAATCAGTTGAAAAAAGATCAATTCCAGGACATTGGGAAGGTGATTTGATAATTGGAAAGAATCACAAAAGTGCAATTGGTACAATTGTAGAGAGAACTACTAGAAATGTTATACTGGTTCCTTTAACAAGCACAGATGCTGAGACCGTCAGAAAAAGTTTTGCCAAGGAACTAAAAAAAATGCCAAC
Organism: Leptospira vanthielii serovar Holland str. Waz Holland = ATCC 700522; assembly: GCF_000332455.1. Taxonomy (GTDB): domain Bacteria; phylum Spirochaetota; class Leptospiria; order Leptospirales; family Leptospiraceae; genus Leptospira_A; species Leptospira_A vanthielii. Next base: position 854 of record NZ_AOGY02000007.1, read on the forward strand.
AGAGCTTAGACTTTCGATAACTTATGATCAAGGTAAAGAAATGAGTAACCATAAGCTATTTACAAAAGATACTCAAATGAAAGTATATTTTTGTCATCCGGGAAGTCCTTGGGAAAGGGGGACTTGTGAAAATACGAATATGCTAATAAGAGATTTCTTTCCTAAAAAAACTGACTTTAATGATATATCAAGAAAAGAACTGAAAAGAGTCCAAAAGCTTTTAAATGAGCGTCCAAGAAAAACGCTTGGCTGGAAAACTCCCGCGGAAAAAATAAAGGAAGTGTTGCGTTAAACTTTAGAATCTATCTCCAATAAAAACTCATCTTCAAAGATTTTTTTGGGGTCGTAAACATCCTCAGAAGGAAAGGATTCAAATGTTTCTGTGTCCAAAATAAAAAGAGGTTTTTTGTGTTCTTTCATCAAATCAATTTCATCGCTGTGAATTGATACAGAAAGAAAGATAACTTTTGATTGTGGATAATTTTTTAAAACTGTGCGTTGGATATCAGAAAGGATTACCTGAGAACTAATTCCCGTTAGTTTAGAAAAATCAATATTTGTTTTAGCGACTAAAAAATTTGATGCTACAACATTACCTCGAACCTTTTCATTTCTCGGATCTTGTCTAGTAGCATAAGTTTGTCTGCGATCTATAATTTTCCCAAGAAGGAGATTGTCCTTTTGGTTAATCAGTTCGTAATCCACTTCAACATGGAATCCAGGAGTTGCTTGTACTGTAAAAATGGTTTCAATTAACTCAGGAATAGTTTCCAATTCCCAAATATGGGCACCATCTGGTCTTTCCCCTTTGAACTTAACACGGATGGGAGTATCATACCCTTTTAGAAACAATCCATTCCCACCCATCATTTGTTTGAAAAATTCAGGTAAAGTACGTACCGCCTCTAGCGGAAGATACTCTCTCTCTTGGTCGAAATGAATTTTAACGCGATTGATCATAATTAGTCTATCTTTTTGAAATTCACACGTCTATTTCGAGATCTTCCTTCTTCTGTTTCATTTTCTGCAATCGGTTGAGAATAATGGTAAGCTTGTACCTTCATTCGTTCCTTGGGAACACCTTTGAGTCGCATGTATTGATAAACAGAAAGAGCTCTATCTTCGCTCAAACTGATGTTGTATTCCTTATTCCCTATATTATCAGTATGTCCACCAATTTCAACTTTTTCATTCTTATGTTGGATGAGGAAGTCCGCAAAAAGATCCAATTTTTTCTTATCTTCATCGCTCAATGTTCGTTCATTGAACGGGAAATAAATAATTGCATTGTAGAGATTATCAAAATCATTTAGATTTCTTAGATAAAGTACGGTCTCCTTCCCTTCCATTCCGGAAATTTTATCTTTGGAAAAGAGGAAAGTTTCTTCTTTGAATCCTTTAGCTCTCACCAAAATTTCGAAATCCATCGTAGGAGATTTATCTAAATCAAAATGTGAATCTTTTGATTCTAAAGATTTTCCCTTTCTAGTTAGATCGTCAAAGTAATAACAAGTAGCATTCGGAATGACAAGATCTGTTTTCCTGTCTTTAACGATGAATCGAATCCCTTGGATGGCTTTATCCGGTCGTTCGTCTTTCGTGGGACGAATGGGTTGTAAAATGATCTGAGAGTATTGTTCCTTATCCTTTCCGACGTTCCCTCTCAAATCCAAAAGGACTTCGGTCGGGTGGAACCCAGGTGAAGAAACTTCCACCCGGTATAATTTTCCCGTTTTGATGGTTGTACGAAAATTCTCCGCATCTGTAAGAGATAAGTCTCCACCAATCCTTTTGGATGTAATGACTTGGATAGGTCTTGTATCATCATAAATTTTCAATGTAGAATCAAGTCCAATCATGATGGCTTCTGATCCATCGAGTACAAGTCCACGAAATATAAATTCATAACTACGACGTAGATCTTCTGGAACCATAGATCTATAGATATCAAACTGACCTTCCCCACCGGGCCTGTTGGATGAAAAATAAAACCACAAATCATCGAATGTTACGGATATACCTTCATTATCACTTTCTTCCCAAAGGCTATAAGTCGAATAATCAGCAGGTGTATCAAAGGGGAATCCTGTAGATTCACCTGACAACTGTTGCTTGGTATTAAAGGGAGAACCTAATAAAACAGGAGCTTCAAAATTATTTTGTAACTCGTTATATTCACTATAATAAAAACTAAATTTACGATTCTTATCCCCACGATTTGAACTGAAATAAAGACGTAAACCATCCCAGTGGTAATGAGGACTAATTTCATCATCTTTTGTATTGATGATTGTGCCCATGGAAATGGGTTTTTGCCAAACTCCGTCTCTACATTTAATTTTGGGTTTATCTGGAATTATTTCTTTCGTTTCAGTTGTGGGTTCTCGTTTAGAAATCCAAAGGTCAAAACCTCCGAGTCCCCCTGGGCGGTTGGAGGAAAAAACCATAGAACAACCATCAGGCGAAACTGCCGGCATTTTATCTTCAAAATGGGAATTGACTTCATTCAGATGGACGGGTAAAGACCAAAGACCTGTTCTTTGATTGATCTTTGTATAATAGATATTAAGACCGTCATACCCTTCACGATTCTTTTTGGGGTCGGCTTGTGTTTTGTCGCGAACAGAAGTAAAATAGAGTTCGTATGGTTTTTCCTCTTCATCAAAGAGGATGGAAAACATCCCTTCAAAATTGGATGTATTGAGTTCTCGAAAGTTCTTTGGAGGAGACCATACCGGCAATTTCATTCGATCAGGAAAACTTAAGTTTTCCGAAATCCAAATATCCATTCCCCCCTCACCGCCAGGACGGTTGGACTGGAATACTAAATACCTTCCTGTCGGGGAAATGATGGGGCTATATTCCACATTTTGAGTGTTGAGTGGCTGGTAAAACCTTACATCCTTCACTTTCGGTAAAGGCTGAGCCAGAAGTGGGAATGCCAAAATGATTAAGGAAATAAGGAGTTTTTTCATCTGCCGTCTCTCCTATGTATCGGCTATTCGGAATTTTCTGCCAAGGGAAAAATAAGGCTTTTAGGGGCAGCTTTACCGATAATCCTTCTCATTCATGGCCGAAATCTTCGGAATCTTAAACATTACCACCGACTCGTTTAGTGACGGGGGAAAATTCCTAAACCCAGATGATGCGATTCAACAAGGAACTAAACTCTTACAAGAAGGGGCTGATTGGTTGGATGTGTCCGGCCAATCTTCTAACATTAATGCCACTCTAGTTTCAGAGGAAGAGGAATGGCGAAGAGTGGAACCTGTCATTCGATATTTTGTTCCGCAAGGAGTCCGAATTAGTTTGGATAGTTTTCGCCCAGCAGTACAGAAAAAAGCAATTGAGGCGGGTGTTCGCTGCATCAATGATATCTCTGGTTTTACCTATGAAGGTGACCGTAGTTTTTTCAAACCTGCTTTCGAAAAACACCCAGGACTAAAACTCATCATCATGCATTCGCATAACAAAAATATTGCGAAATACAAATCAGACCTCACACCAGAAAAAGTAGTAAGAAAAATCCAGGCTTTTTTTAGAGACCGTCGCTCCGAACTTATATCAATGGGGATTCCTGAGCCAGCCCTCCATTATGATCCCGGAATGGGTTTTTTTTTGAGTGAAGATCCGATGGTTTCCTTTCGAGTTTTACAAGAATTAGAAATTCTAAAATTAGAATTCCCTCAACTAATGGTAGGAGTTTCAAGAAAGTCCTTTCTCGGAAATGTTCTTGGGAATTTGCCGATCACAGAAAGAGAATTTGTCACTTTGGCCTGTGAACTTCATCTATTGCGATACAAAATCCCTTTCATACGGACGCATAACGTTCTTAAGCTCCGACAAGCAGAAAAAATTTGGAACTTATGTCAGGAGATGGAATAATCCCTATCGTTAGGATTTGGCCTTTTAGATTATTTGTTTAACTTCTTCCAGAACGAGAAGCTTTCCGAACATCCTTTCCTTCTTTGGAAAATGTGGGAAAAAAGGTCGACTCAGGAATCCCAAATCCCTTTTCAACCGCCTTACGATAGTAAGGCAAAAGTCCGTCCCATCTAGGAAAATCTTTTAAAACAAGCAAAGTATCTCGCCAAACTTCTAAAAAACTGATTTGTGTTTTTTCGCTAGGAGTAGCTGATTCCGCCCACTTTAAGGCTTCTTCATATCGTCCCAATTCATAATTGGCCTTTACAAAGTAAAAATGGAATTCCTTATTCTTTTTAGAGGCAACTTCTAGAGATTTTGCATAGTCCAACAAACTATACCAGTTACCTTTTTGGACTTGGATGTCTGCCATCCCATACAGCGCATTTTCATGAAACGGAACAACTTCTAAGATCTGGTTAAAATATCCTTCCGCATAAGCAAAGTTACCTGTTTGAAGATAATAATTTGCCAACTCTTCGTAAGAATATAATTCCCATCCCTTCACGCGTGATAATGCATCCAGTAACACAACCCTTTCATCATTTCGCAAACGGACTTCCAATTCTTTTAAAATATTTGTATAAGTAACGGAGGACCTAGAAGGAGCCTCCTTTGCAATTTTTTGTTTAAGGAGTTCATATTCATCCAATAGAAAGTAAAAACGAAGTCGGTTCAAATGAACAACAACTTCGTTCGGATTGGTTTGAATGCATTTGTCCCAAACTTGTTCTGCTTGGTCTAACTGAATGGTTTTGGCAAGGCGTATACCTTCTGCATTGCATTCAGTTGCACTGGAACCGGTCACTTCTAAAAACAAGGAATCGGATTCCAAATCCTCTTGTTTTGCGATGGGATACCTACATCCCACTAGAATGAATATAAAACAAAAAAATAGAATGTATAAAATACGAAATTTCAATCTAGGATTGCCTGTCTGGATCTGTCTTTTCCTTCATCTTCTGAGCAAATACCAAATATTGCATCGCTTTTTCGGGGTTGCCGTTGAAAAGATATAACAAACTTAAATCCAAAGCTTCTTGTGCATCGGGTGGAGAAAACTCTTCTGGATTCTCTTTGGAAAGTTCTAATTTGGTTTGAAACTCTTTCAGTTTTTTTTTGGCTTTGGATTGAATCCGAACCAGACTTTCATGAGCGACCCCATCTTCTTCTAACCAAGCGGCATGCAAACTTTCGTTGAAGTTTGTAAATCCAACATCCTCTTTTACCATAGTGGAAAGTAAAGTGGCTGATGCTTTATAATTTCCTTGTTTGGCAAGGATCTCAGATTGGATGATTTTTAATTGAGCATTTCCGGGATATAGAATCAAGTAACGTTCGATCATTTTTAAACTTTCTGGAAAACGATTCCTTTCGTAGTAAAACATCGCAAGCCCTCCTAAAGCTGATTTATGATTTGGTTCGATTTTAATTACATTATTGAGATAAACTTCGGTTTTTTCATCGTTGCCTAACTTCTGATAGGCCTGTGCGAGCAATAGGTGTGCAGAAATAAACTTCTTTTCAAAGGTTAAGGTTTGTTTTAAAAAACTAATGGCTTTTTCTGTTTCCTCGTGTTTGTAAAGGGAAACAGCTAAATTATAACAGTTTTTGACATTTGCATGGAGTTTGTATGCTTTAGAAAACAGAGGAATTGCTTCTGCATGTTTTCCTTGTTTGGCGTAAATCACACCCAAGTTTTGTAAGGCCAGATGATAATTCGGGTCCTTACCGAGCAAAATTTTGTATTGGATTTCGGCACGATCCCACTCGCCGTTTTGCTCCAAACGGACTGCCTCGTTGAATAGAGTTTGGATTTCTTGTGCCATACTGACCATTATCGTTTCAGAAACGAATCTCCCTCGAGAAAATTTATCACGAGATTGGAAAAACCTTCCGAAAGGTACACACAAGAGTCCAGAGGAAGGGGAAAGTTATGCAAAGACTCATACTTATATCCATAGTATTGTGGTTGGTTTCCTGCAGTTCTGCAGATGCCACCCGAAGAGATTATAGTGCTTCCGGCGATCCGGAAGATATTTTTTTCGAACGGTCTGGGAAGTCAAAACCTGCGAGTAACACAAAGTCTGAAGACCCAGTTGCTCGTTCGATCATTGACGATCTAGATTCTAATGCAAAAACAGCAACACCTGTTGCTGCCGCAGCAATCCCAACAAAAAAACCAACAGATCAGTTTGATGAAGTTGGTTTGTCATCTTGGTATGGACAAAAGTTCCAAGGTCGTCCTACTGCGAGTGGTGAACCTTTTGATCGAATGAAGATGACTGGTGCTCACAGAACACTGCCCATCGGAAGTGTGATCAAAATCCAAAACCTAGAAAACAACAAGGAAGCCGTAGTTCGTATCAATGATCGTGGGCCTTTCGTGGATGAACGAATTGTTGATGTATCTGAAAAAACTGCGGAGATCCTTGAGTTTAAAGACAAAGGGACTACCAAAGTGGGGATCAAAGTTCTCAAAAAAGGAGAAGATGATCTTGGTGATGATTTAGATGATGCAGATCTTTTGGATGATGCCCCAACAAAACCAGAAAAACTGACACCGGTAAAACCGGGTGCGGTGAAACCAGTAGCAGCTGGGAAAGGATTTACTGTGCAAGTTGGGGTCTTTCAGGAAAAAGAAAGAGCATTAAAATACCAAGAAAACATGAAATCTGAATACAACCAATCTGTGTTCGTAACTCCCAGAGATGGAAAGTTCGTAGTTCAAGTTGGGGATTTTGCAGACCGCACAAAAGCAGAATCTCTCAAATCAAAATTGAAATACGATGGGATTGATTGTTTTATCGCAACTCGATAATTTTCGCCCTTCCCTTCGGGCAATCGGTAGTCGTACCGATTTGCTCGGAAAGGTAGGAAAATGAATTGATTTCGCATTTCCGCCTGTTACGATTTCGTATTAAATTAGCAACTAGAAGACCCTATGAGTGAAAGCATATTATCCGTTGACCACATACTAACAAATTATTACACATTCGGTAGTTTAATTGTCACTGTCCTCCTTGCGGTCTTGACTACATTCTTTTTCTCACTGAAAGACAGAACTGTCGCCTCAAAACACATGGGGTTGGCTTGTTTATTTTTGTGTTTATTTCAGTTCGGGTATCTGCTGGGAGCCTTTTATTACCATCCCATCGCTTCTTACCACCGTTGGATCACTGGCGGCTTTATTCTCTTCGGGATCATCCATTTCGGACAGTTCTTTTTTCGTTTCCCCGATAACGAAGACCCAAAAGCAGCAAACATCATCCAATTTACCCTCTATGCTGTAGCTATTGTTGTTGTACTTTGGTTTTTGGTTACCGTTTCTCAAGGGGAAAGAAAGTATCACTTCACTGCCCACCACTGGGATTTTAATTCAGAAGGTCCGAGTCGAATTCTTAGTCTATTCATCGCAGCATACTCCTTTATCAACTTCCTTGTCATGCCGGGTTATCGGATCTTCCACGTAAACAAAGACAAACGGGGAACCCTCATTATCATGTTAGTGGCAGCTCTCATTGCAGCTGTTGTACCAAACATCACGAATGTTATGAGTCGTGATGGTGCTATGGAACGATCCACTTACCTCACAGCTCTGGTATTACTTTTCACTTTTACTTTCTTTATTATCACAATTACGTTTATCAATAACAGTAGTGAACGAACCACGTTCATGGTTAAGATTGTAGGTATTTCGTTTGTAACCATCCTCCTAATCATGCAAGCCTTTAGTTACCTTGTAGACCAGGAAAAGGAAACATCTTTCGACAATACTGCCATTCAAAAGGCCCTAAGGGTTGCGGAAGGAGGGGAACGTTCCAAGGACATTTTATTTGTCATTGAATACGATTCTTCCGGTCAAAATCTTAAAAAAGCCTTTTTGCCATCTTCTGTAAATTTGGATCTACCACTTGTTCAAGCAGATCTTTATAATACGGCTCTATATGATGAAGTAGTAACAATTGGAGAATCAGATTACCGAAATTCTCTTAAATCTAGCCTAACAAAAACACCATACTACTTTGAAGGTTATAAAAACGCGATCCTCCAGTTTTTGGATGAAAATCCAGATTCAGAAGGTGCGGAATTAAAAACTGAAGTTTCTAAGCTGATCGAAAAATTAAATCGAAGAACCTTTATCAACACTAACAAACTCGGGGACATTCTACCAGATCAGTTTTGTGAAGAGGGTGTTAAATACGTTGAAAAAGTTAAAAACGTAGATAGCTTCCGTGATGCCATTCTCAAACACGTCAGCGATTGTAAATGGGATGGAAAAGAAATATCAGGAAGTGACCTTCGCGTTGAAATGTTGAAGTTCTTTCGCTATTTCAAACCAGACTTAACAAGGCATTACAGAAAAGACTTAGACGGTGTTTCGCATTACGTTGCTTATATGACTTATGATTCGAAAAATAAAATCAATAGAGAAGTTGGTTTTAATTATCGAGACTACCGTGCCTATATGCACAAGTCTGCCAAACTTGAACTAGTGATCCTTGCGATCGTGATGTTCGTTTTACTTGTTGTTTTCCCACTTTTTTTCCGTTCAGCACTCGTTAATCCACTCTATGCACTGCTTGCTGGGGTGGAAAAAGTAAACCAAGGAAATTTGGAAGTAGAAGTTCCCATCAAAGTAAATGATGAAATCGGTTATTTAGCAGAATCATTCAATGGAATGGTTTCTTCTATCCGTGACGCTAGACGTGAACTCCAAGACTACGCAGAAAACTTGGAAGAAAAAGTTAAGGAACGAACCAAAGAACTTCAAGAAAAAATGGATGAAATCCATCGTTTGAAAGTACAACAAGATGGTGACTACTTCCTCACTTCACTCCTTGCAAAACCTTTATTTTTTAATGCAAACAAATCAGATAACATTCGTTGTGATTTTTTTGTTCATCAAAAGAAAACCTTCGAATTCCGTAATAAAACGGGAGATTTAGGTGGTGATATTTGTATCACAGGAAACCTAAAGTTAGGAAAACCTGAAGATTTTCATCGTTATACCATGGTTATGAATGGTGACGCCATGGGAAAATCCATGCAAGGGGCCGGCGGCTCTTTAGTAATGGGTGTGGTTATGAATTCCATTATGGCACGTTCTGCGGGTAACAAAAGAATTCTAAATCGCACTCCCGAAGAATGGCTAACAGACGTATACGAAGAAGTTAATGCTGTATTCAAATCTTTTAGTGGAACTATGGTTATCTCGGCAACAGTAATGTTGATCGATGATGACAGCGGAAAAATTTGGTATTTCAATGCAGAACACCCCTACAGTATTCTTTACCGAGATGGAAAAGCAAGTTTCATTGAAGATGAATTAAAACTGCGTAAATTGGGGTTGGATTCCGAATATCCTTTCGAAGTACAAACCTTCCAACTCCTACCTGGAGACCAATTGATCCTTGGTTCGGATGGTCGGGATGATATCGATCTTACTCCAGATGAAGATGTTCGTACCATCAATGAAGATGAGACTATGGTTCTTCGATTTGTTGAACAATCAGATGGCGATATCTATGAAGTAGAAAAACTCGTTAAAAAAACTGGAGATATTACTGATGATATCTCTATGATGAGTGTTGTTTTCAAAAGCGACAAATCTCCAATCCTCCACACTCCAAAAAAAGACGATTTCTCACAACAACCCATGGACGATTTTTTCGACACACCAGGTGATGATTGGGATGAAGCTCTTACAACTTCTGGTGCTTTCGAAGAAGGAAAGGTCCTTTACCAAAATGGAGAAATTGAAAGAGCCATTACGGTAATGAAAAAAGCCTTCCTGGGAGATCCAACCAACCAAAAACTAAATAAGTTTCTTGGTCTTGTAAGTTACAAAGGAAAAGAATACGACATTGCGGCGAAAGTACTCACTGAATTTTTGAAAGAAAACGAAGGATCTGGAGAGTATTGGTATTACTTAGCCATGTCCGAAAAAAAACTTGGGAACTACGAAAGTGCACTAAAAGCAGCTCAAGAAGCCCTGAAATATGACTCGGAAAATTTTCAAAACCTGATAAACCTTGCGGATGTTAGCCGTTTACTTGGGAATGTTGACCGAGCCGTTACTTATGTTACACGTGCACAATCTATAGATCCAACAAACAAAAACGTTCTTAAACTTTCAAAGTTATTAGAAAAAGCAACTAGCCTCAATTAATTGAGGTTAGTTGTGATTCTTCCATCGTTTTAGATTCTAAATATTGGATATAAGTATCAAATGTTTTTCCGAGTTCAAGGAACGATTCTTGTAACTTAGATCTTTCCAATGAAATCTTTGTTTTGTCATTCTGAATGATTGCTTCTTTGATTCGGATTGCACATCCGTGCAACTCACGATGTGGTATCTCTAGTTGATCGTGTATTGTTTTTTGTTTTGAATCCAATACCGAACTTTGATAATACCATAATCCCATTTTGCAAAGTGTATGATTTAGTTGAGGAAACAAATTTACATTTCCACTTGCAATTGCTTGATCGACTGCCTGGACCCAATGAATGTGATCTAATCTTCTTTGAAAAATGAACTCTAATAACCAAACAGAGTTTTGGTTTGTAATCAGTTTCACTGTATTTTCAATTTTACTAAATATGGCCTCAAAATCCGATTTTGTTTGTACACTATGATCTGAAAGCACATGAACTTGATTGGAGATACTGGTTGAATCATTTGCAATGTTCTGGGAAGCAATTCCAACTTCCCGAAGTTTAAATTCTAAATCATGAAATTGTGAAATCAAAATTTGAATTTCGCTTAAATTCGTGTTCGATTCTTTACGATTGGACACTACCGAAGATTCAATTGCTTGAATTTTTTCAATGATTTCAATCAGGACTGAAGTTCTAGTTTTTGAGTTTTCTTGAAATTCTAGAAATCGAGATTTGATATGTTGGGCAGAATCTTGAATTGTTTTCACCGCTACTTTTGTATTTTCAGCAAGTTTAGAAACTCCGTCAGCAACAACAGAAAAACCTCTACCTTCCTCACCTGCCCTTGCCGCTTCAATGGATGCATTTAGTGCTAGTAAGTTGGTCCGATCAGAAATATCCTTCACCAATTGAATATTTTCATTAATTTTTTGTAGGTCGTTATACAAAAGTTGAATTTCAACTTCATTTTTTTGATTTTCAACCTTAACCCATAGCGACTGTTTTGCGATTGTTTCAATTTCTTTTGCAGTATTTTCTAAACTTTTAACTAATTCAATATTTCTTTGACCAGTTGCATCAAAGGTTTTTAGAGTTTCAGTAATTTGGAAAGATACGGAATGAATGACTGCGTCCAGTTCTTCTGCGCTACTCGCCAAATTTGCTGAAATATCACTGAAATGGGAGAGACCGGATACAAACTCGGATTGTAAGTGTTCAATATTTTTTAAGTTGGTTGAAGAACCAAGAATCGAAACTGCTATTTCGTCTGCAGAACTAGTAATTAAACTTCGTAGTCTTTTTTGTAGTTCAAAAAGTTCTTCGACTTCCCCATGATTCGTTTTTTCTATCGAAGTATTCCGAATGATGTGTTCTCGGATCGACTTACGGTTCTTTATTAAAAACTCCCTAGTGGAGTCATTTGATTTAAAAGGAAACATAATATTTTTATTTTTTTAACTGCATTGTTTCTATATACTATTTTCTTAAATTGTAGTGCTGAATTTGGAAAAACCAGCTTGCAAGAGATTCAAAATTCTGTCAGAATAAGCGAACCAATTTTATAGAATAAGGATCCTTATGAATCAAAAACTTGTTTTAAGTGTATGGACGGCCATTCTTTTTGCCGGAAGTTCTCTACTTGCCCAAGAGGCTGACGTTGCGTTAGGACGATACCTGCCACCGGAAAAAGACTCAGTCATCGAAATTTTCAAATGTGGTGATAAATACTGCGGTAAAACGGTTTGTATCAAAGACAATGCTTACCCTGAGAAAGAAAAAGACAAAGGTGTTCCTGGAACTCCCTATCTAGACCACAACAACGAAGATCCAAAACTACGTAACCGTCCGAACCTCGGTATGGTTTTTATCACTGGATTTGACTATGTTGGCGAAGGTCTTTATAAAAATGGAAAGATCTACAACCCACGCGATGGTAAAACTTACTGTGGAAAATTCACTTCTCTTGAGGGTGGGAATCGTTTAGATCTAAAAGGAACTCTTTGTTCTATTACCTTCATTGGAAAAACGAACAATTGGGTAAAACTTGGTAATATGAGTATAGATGATGCTCGTTGGGATTGTACCTTCAAAGCTAAAAAATAATTGTAATTATGAAATACCTGCCATCCGTTCGGGAGGCAGGTTCCCTTTATATTGATTCTAAAAAAAAATTAGAACCTACTTCTTTTCAAAGTCTTTATACAACAGAGAAGGTTGGATACCTTGGTTGGCTTGGTATTTCCCCGATTTGTATTCACTGATTTCCCCTTCCACTGTATGGTAGAAAATTTGGCAGATTTGAACTCCCGCATAAACACGTAGCGGATGAGTAACCTGAATTTCTAAAGTCCAAAAACCTTTAAAACCAACATCCCCAAAACCAGCAGTAATATGGACAAACATCCCGAGTCGCCCAATAGAAGAACGACCTTCTAACATGGGAACTAAATTGTGAGTCTCGGTAAATTCGATAGTCCTTCCTAAATACAATGTACCCGGTTCCAATAACAAACCGTCTTCTGGTATCTTCAAAGTTTGCACAGGATTTGGTTTTTTCATGTCCAAAGGAAATTCAGAATATACTAAAAGATCTTCATGCAATCGTAAATTATATGAATTTGGATTTAATAGATTCGCATCATAGGGTTCGATTTTAATATCGTTTCCTAGTCTTTTTAAAATTTCTTTTCCGGTTAATATCACGGATCATTCTCCCTTAAAATTAGGTTTTCTTTTTTCAGCAAATGCCTGTAAGGCTTCCACTCGATCTTTTGTGCCTATTGTTTCAAAATAACAAAGCCTTTCCCACTCTAGGGCCGATTCCAATGGCAACTCCATTCCGCGGCGCACTGCCTTTTTCGCAGCAGAAACAGCAATAGGTGCAGATTCCGATATCTCCCGTGCTAAGGCAAGAGAAGATTCCCGTAAATGGTCTGGATCAAATACTTGAGATACCAAACCTCGGACCATTGTTTCCTTTCCGGTAAGTTTTTTTCCTGAAAATATCCACTCCATAGCCGTGGATTCTCCCACAATTCGGGACAGTCTTTGGGTTCCCCCAGCTCCAGGAATGATTCCTAATTTGGTTTCCGTAAGCCCCATTTGTGCAGATTCACTCGCATAACGAATATCACATGCCAGTGCCATCTCTAAGCCCCCACCAAAGGCAAACCCGTTGATAGCTGCAATGGTTGGGATGGAAAGATTTGCCAACTCCGAAAAACAAAGGTTGATATCTTTCAGGAATTGTTTTACCTGCAAGTCCGACATGGATTTTCTTTCTTTTAGGTCGGCACCCGAACAAAAGGCGTCACCGGTACCGATGATAACTAAGGTTCGTGCCTTACTCTTTTTCACTTCCTGAATCTTTTCTCGCAGTTCCGCAAGGAGTTGGATGGAAATGGCATTTTTTGCCTCGGGACGGTTTAGTTCAATTAATGCTACATAAGTGTGGTGGGTTTGGAGTGTGACAGTGTTCATAGAATTTCCTCCAGATGAAAAAATAGAAATGAAAACTGTTTTGATTTTCCGATAATGGAAGCAGCCGTCATGAGAAGGATTTTATACACAATCGGATTCTCACTAGTACTTGGAAACAGTTTTTCCTGCAAGTCCTCGTCACAGGAAGACCCTCTTGTAGCACTCTTAAGTTCTCCTCCAGTTGTGTCTTCTGTAACTCCGCAAATTGGAACTCCAACCCAAAACAACCTAAATGCAATTTACTCTGCAACTGAGGTTGTGATCAAAGGCGAAAATTTCGGAGTCGATCCAGTGGTTCGATTTAATGATATTGTCGCGACCATCAATGCAAATCTGGGAACGGAATTACATACGCGAGTTCCCGATGGTGCTTTTTCTGGATTTATTACTGTATCAAAAGCAGGTGGCGTTTGTTTGCCTAACTCGAAAGAAGGTGTTAACTGTGCTGGTACAGAATACTTTATCGACTGCTATGCGATCACAAACAAACAGTATGGATCAGAGATTGAATTAAAACAAGGCCAGAGTTTGTCAGTTGAATTTGGTGCTATTGAAACTAAAGCATTCCACACAGATACCTTAATAGCATCTAGGAATCTAATCATAGGATGTCAAAGTGCCGTTACCGTGAGAGTTTTCAATCGGTCCTGTCAGGCGACTGACTATGTGTTACAGAACGACCCAACCATTCCCTTTCCCGCCGGAGTTGCAACGCAATTCTATATTACTGCCAACTCTGCGACTTGTAGTTTAGTACTTTAGAAAGACTTAATTTCTTCGCATACACAACTAAAGTGTAGGATGACTTTTTGTGAAATAGGAGGAGGAGAGAACCCTTTCCATCCTCCTGGATTGTCCAAACGGACGACACCAAGAGGAAATTAAATAGGTTTCTAAAGATATTAGCGGGTTTTAATTTGAGTAAAAGATCTCTATTAAATTTTGGCTTGGATCTGCAAACGTAAGACACTCTCCAGAATCAGTTCCTTCTGGCCCTTTGATGATCTTAACGTTCTTTTCTTCCAGTTCGCTGATGGCTTCTGTGAAATCATCCACATCCATCACAAAACTTAAGGTTGGCAGAGATCTGTCTGAAACTTCTGCGACAACCAATCGTATCCGGAAGGAATCCAGAGAAAGAATTGCCTCAGTAGCCTTCTTTGTCTCCACTTCGAAGTCAAAAATGTCCCGGTAAAAATCGATAGAGGTGTCGAGTTGGGAGACGGGGATACTGACGTGGCCAATGCCTTCTACAATAATCATAATGGAATTACACCTTCGTGAACTTTTCTGTCATCATGCTTGAAAAACCGGCTTTGTCGAGAAAAAAGCAATTTCCCTCTAACAAACTCGAAACTAAAATTTGAATTCCAATTCCAACTCAGGAAAAAAGAATCAAAATATGAATGTATTTCGGATTTCACTCATCGTTTTAGCCATTTTCGCCCTTTCTTGCAAGGAAGAGGTCGTTCCTTTTGAAACTGCCCATGAAAACCTAGCGGCAAAACTCCTATCAGAGAACCAAATCCTTCTCGAAGAGTATCTAAAAGACAATCCCAAACCAAATTGGAAAGTTTTTTCGGAATCTCTTGATGCATTAGGAGCGAGTGGGCATCCTAAATTAAAGGCTTGGGCTGATTCTTTGCGCCCGCTCATTCCAAAAACTGGAACTGATTTAGAAACTAGTTATGAAAAAATTTCTAAAATCCAGGCAATATTGATCCAAATCAAAACAGAAGTGCCAAACCAAACTAAGTACAATCGATTTTACTGTCCTATGGTTGATAAATTTTGGTTAATGACAGGTAGAGAAGTAAAAAATCCTTACGCTCCAGAAATGAGAGACTGTGGAGAATTAGTACAATAATCCATGCCAAAATGTTTCCTCGGTACATCCTTATATGAAGCCTGCCCTCCTAGCTGCAGGCATTCATTCGCTAAACAAGACATAGATGAAGATTGTATTGCGAAAAACAAACTAGAGGCATTTTTACAGGATAAGGTTACATTTAGAATTGGGTTCTCTGCATTTTCCCAAATTCCAGCAAAAACTTTGGAAAAGTTCCTTTGGACTTCTAAAGACAATTTAGAATTAATCTCCTATTTTCTTTATATTGGGGAACCTACACTCGTTCGAGAAATTATTGAGTCTTTTTCCAACCATACTTTGAGTTATCTTTTCAAATGTGATTTTGAAAATTACATGAATATCAGAGACTCTATCAAAAGAGAAAAATCCATTAAACACATGTTTGATATACGAAGTTTCAAGTATTGGACATTTGTTAGTTATTTACGCATTTGCGATCTAATTCAGTATTTTGTTCGTTACTTGAAAGAACCAGAGTATGCATGTCAGTTTATAGTGATATTGCCATCAGAAATTGTATCAAACCTTAACAAATACACTGGTCTGGATTTTGAAGAAGAAAAGTCATTATACAATGCTTTAGGTGATTCCATCTACGAATTACCATTACAGTCCCCAAAAATCTACGAACATATAATGCAATTGTTTGTGGATGATCCAGAAGTTTCGATCATTCTTTCCACAATGGAAGGACTCATTGAAAGGCAACAACTGATTCTAGAAATGAGTGAAAAACTCACAAACTACATTGGAGAACATAGAATTGATAAAAACTTTCAATTTATTTTTTCTGAGATGGCTGGAATGGAAATTGGAATTGCCTCTGAAATTCTCAACCAACTGCTCGAAAAAAAGATGATCACTATATCTCAAAAAACTATGATTCTCGATTTTCTTGAAACTGGAAAATTAGAATTGTAGAATAAACTAACCTTCGCTAGTTTATTCTACATATTTTTAAAACTATCCTGCGATTTTTATTTTTTTAGCAAGATAAACACTAAACAACATACAAAATACAGAAATCATTCCAACCAATTCATAATTTACCAGTTGGTTATCTGCGTTTTGGACCAAAATGAGTCCAGCAACGTAAGACGCCGCTCCCGAAGAAATCTGTTGGATAGCCGAATTCACAGACATAAAACTTCCCCGAATTCTTGGCTCTACAGCAGATGTGATCATAGCAAAGGCAGGAACCATTCGCCCCGAAACCAAAATCATAAAACAGGTAGTGACGATAAGAACGACGGGTAATGAAGTTTTTGTCAAAGTCACAACCACTACAATAGGAATCACTGCCAGAATGGAAATGATTTGGTAAATTTTTAGTTTTCCATACCTGTCGGAAAGTTTTCCGATGATCCAACTGGTAAAAAATGTAAACAAACCCCCGAATAAATAAATATAAGGCAGATCGCTTATCGCTAAACCAACGTTAGATACTAAAAATGGACTTAAAAAGGGAATGACGGTAAATCCGCCAAACATCAAAAAAACCATAAAAAGGAATGGGGCCATATGATCTTTTTTGGAAAGCACTTGTTTTAATGATTTGAGTTGGGACTGCTTTGGATGAACATCCGAATCCAAATGGTAACGAATTGATGGTAATACTTTGTAACCAATCGGCAGAATTAAAAAACCTGCAATTGCCAAAGACAAAAATGGGAAGTGCCATCCATATTTATTTGCTAAAGAAAGCCCAATAGGAACTCCAAAAACTGATGCGACCGAGAAAGAACTCATCACAACACCTGTCGCAGTTCCCCTTCTAAATACTGGAATGATATCTCCAATGATGGATAAAACCGTTGCCCCAATCATTCCCCCGAATCCACCGGCAACGACCCTTGCAAAAAGTAAAAATCCATAGTTGGGAGCAAAAGCACATAACAATGTCCCGAAAGAAAATCCAAAAAACAATACAAGAAGACTCATTTTACGGTCATAAGAATCTAAAAACAAAGCGCCGATCAGTCCAAAAACACCAGCACTGATGGAATAGGAAGAAACGAGAAGTCCAAAGGCAGCAGAAT
Source organism: Leptospira vanthielii serovar Holland str. Waz Holland = ATCC 700522 (assembly GCF_000332455.1). Classification (GTDB taxonomy): domain Bacteria; phylum Spirochaetota; class Leptospiria; order Leptospirales; family Leptospiraceae; genus Leptospira_A; species Leptospira_A vanthielii. Next base: position 18,329 of record NZ_AOGY02000007.1, read on the forward strand.
TGATTTTGAAACTGTCCATAAATACAGGTCCAAGTGGCATCATGATGACAAAGTCCAGGATGTGTAAAAATTGGAGGGCCGCAAGGATGAAGATGATGGCTCTTTCTTTTTGGATGGTATGAAGCGGATGGCTAAGAGGTTGGCTCATAAAACTAATATTGACCAAGCGTTCAAAATTTCCAAAACTATTTAGTTTCGAATTGCCAACTTTTGCATTCAGTAATAAATTTCCCTAATGAAATATGCTCTAATTACTGGTGCTTCCACAGGACTCGGAAAAGATTTTGCTCTGACTTTGGCTAAAAAGGGTTATACTCCCGTTTTGGTTGCAAGAAGTGCCGATCGATTGAAGTCTCTTGCCACAGAAATCAAAACCAAATACGGATTACAAAGTGTCGTTATCGCCCAAGACTTGGCCAAACCCAAATCGGCAGAAGTTTTATACAAAGCGGTGAAAAAACTAAAACTAAACATCCACTGTTTGGTGAACAATGCAGGTTTTGGTATTAACGGTGAATTTCATAAAAATTCCTTTGAGAAAGAAGCAGAATTGATCCAACTGAATGTCACTACTCTTTCAGAACTTTGCCATTTCTTTTTGCAAGATATGGTGGCAGCTAAAGACGGTTATATCTTAAACGTTGCCTCCACTGCTGCCTTCCAACCGGGACCGCTGATGTCAAGTTACTATGCCTCAAAAGCTTATGTTCTTTCCTTAAGTGAAGGACTTGCCGAAGAAGTTCGAGATTACGGCGTTACTGTCACATGCGTTTGCCCAGGGCCAACACAAACGGAATTTTTTGAAAGAGCCAATATGACTAAAATCAATCTAGTAAAGTCATCTTTTCTGATTATGAAATCGCAAGATGTGGTGGATATTGGACTCGATGCACTGTTTGGAAAAAAGGTCGTAAAAATTACGGGATTCTTTAATTTCCTTTTAGCACAGTCGGTTCGATTTTCTCCCAGGTTTCTCGTTCGTTTGATTGCTAAATATTTACACCAAGCAGGATGATTTGGCCGATTTCCCTTTTTCTTTTTCCAATCGTTTTCAGTTGTTAGGTGATTTGAATTCAGAAAATAAAAACTACCAAACAAAACAAAACCTGGAAAAGTCAGGAAAAACAATTTTGGATCTCACCATTTCCAATCCTACAAAACTAGGATTGGAATTCCCCCCGGGAGCTCTGTCCCATATACTTTCCAGTTTGGACCTCTGTCAGTATGATCCAATTGCCGAAGGATTAGAATCCACGAGATCAGTGATTGTTTCCGAATATACAAACAGGGGAATCCAAACCAAAATATCGGATTTGGTTCTAACAGCCAGTACTTCAGAAGCCTATTCTTATATTTTTAAACTATTCACAAATCCAGGTGATGAGATATTAACACCAAACCCTGGTTATCCGTTATTTAGTTTCTTAATTGGCCTTGAAAATCTAAAAGAAGTCCACTACCCATTAAAGGAAGATCCAAAAACTGGGAAGTGGATTTATTCTGCGGAAACCATTGCCAATTGTGTAAGTACAAAAACCAAACTAATTGTGTTGGTCAGTCCCGCAAATCCAACTGGTTCTAGAACCACCGGTAGATTTTGGAAGGAATGGGAGACACTGGGAATCCAAATTCCAATCCTATTAGATGAAGTTTTTGTAGGGTATGAATTTTCCGGGGATCCCCACGAGATTCCTGATTCGCCTAACTTCCCATTATTGGTCTGCAATGGATTTTCTAAAATGTTAGCCCTTCCCCAGCTCAAACTAGGTTGGATCCTGAACCAAAGCCCAGAACTCTACCGATCAGAAATCCAGAAAAATTTAGGATTCATTGCCGACACTTACCTTTCTGTCAACTCTCCAGTCCAACTTGCGACTCCTGAACTTATCCCTTGGAAAACAATGATTCAAAACCGTATTCGAACAAGAATTATGCGAAACCTAGCGGAGTGTCATTTCTTTTCAGAGGGAAACCCAAAAATCAAAAACAAATCCGCAGTAGAAGCAGGATGGTATTTTTTATTTGAAATAGATTTGGAAAGAAAAGATGAAGATCTAGTTTTGGAAATTTTATCAAAAACAAATGTGTTTGTACATCCGGGGTCTTGGTATGGATTTTCGCATAACCGCTGTATATTAATAGTAAGCCTAATTTCCGAGGAAGAAACTTTGCGGAAAGGTTTAGAGGTCCTGCAGTCCTATCTTAAATAATCGAGGATTGCCGTTTTTTGTGCCAAAGCATCCGCTTTTCCTAATTCAAAAGTTTCCCTGACTCCTTTGGGATTAGTATAATCAAAAGAAGTAATTGGTAAAGGTTTAGATGGAGTGATCAAATAAGATTTTGCCAATAATTCTGGGTCTTTTCCCACTATCGTATTTGGTTCATAGTGGATTCCAATGATTTTTGCGTTAGGCGAAAAAGTTTCAATCATCATATTATTGGTCAACCCACCATCCAAATAATATTCATTCCCTACAGATTGAAAGTCTACGATCGGAGGAATGGATGATGAGTTCATGATGAATTGTTCTATCGTTTCTGAATTCACAAAGTCTTTCTCTGTAAAATCCACATCTACCATATTCCATTTTTTGATCATCTCAGCAGTCCGGTTCGCAGGGATCCCATCCGACCGGTCTCTATCGTCCATAATAAATGCCCGACCCGTTTCGGAGATTAGTCTGGCCAAACGAAACTTGTTCTTTAGGGAATCTTCCTTAGGATGAGCCTTCACCGAGTGAATCCAAATTTTGGCACCAGATTCCAAAACCTTATCGAACTTCATTCCAAAACGGATGGTTCTGCGGTACATATCTTCGTGAGGAAAGGTGGATTCTCCCCGAAGAAAATTCGAAAAATGAAAGTTACGCGAATTGCGTTTTGTGATTTCTTCAAAGTATTCTACGGATTCTTCTTCTGTTTGGGAAAGGATACAAAGTGCCATAGCGGCGCCTGCGGATACGCCAGAAACTTCTGTAAAACGGACTCCCCATTCGCGAAGGGTTTTCCCAACACCTAAGGCATAAAAGGCCTTACAGCCACCACCCGCAATGGCAAGAGAAGCATCATAGGAGGGAAAAATTTTGACTAGTGTTTGTAAAACTTGTTCTCGAACGCCCATAAAATCAACAAATTCTATTCCCCTTCCCACCGAAAGCATAGAGTATTATTCTCTCCTAAAAATCTGTCAAAGTATAAACTAGCGCGACAATCTTCTTCGGTCGCAAGAAAGAAATCATATCCACCGGCCGGATATTTAATTTTACAACATCCCTTTTTGTCCTTACGATCCGGAGGTTGGCGCACTGACTTATCTTGACCCTTTAAATCTCCGAGAGTCGGAGGTAGTTCTTGTCTAGAGTCAGCCATCCTTTCTGATGCAAAGACCAGAAAGAACAAGAAAGTAAACAAAATAGTCCGCATTCTGTACAGGTAGACATGGTTAAAGGCAAGCAAGTTCGGCAATTCCTAAAAAAGTTATAAATCAGATTCAATTGTACGATTTGTATTTCTTATGGATAGGAAATATTTTTCTTTACCCATTTATAAAACCTTTTATAATCTCCCCACTAATCATCCTTTGGGGACATCAATGAACAATACAAGACTACAATACCATGCCACGGGAGGGCAGCTCTTCATCCTTTTATTGAAGAACATGTTTCTTACCGTAGTAACTTTGGGGATCTATAGCTTTTGGGCCAGAACCAATGTGCAAAAGTTTATGGCAGAAAATTTAGAATGGGCAGGAGAACGTTTCTCCTTCCACGGAACAGGAAAAGAGCGCTTCATCGGCTTCCTCAAGGCTTTAGGTATTTTCATAGTATTATATATTGGTATCTATATCATTCAAACCATCCTTGCTTACATTCCTATCCCTTACTTCGGAATGATTGTAGGGTATCTCCTGACATTAGGAGTGGTTCTGGCATTGGTTCCTATCATCGTGGTTGGTGGCAGAAAATATCTTACTTCACGTACAGGTTACCGCAACCTTCGTTTTGGTTTCGATGGAAAGATTTTAGAGGTAGCAAAAATTTATGGAAAAGGCATCCTACTAACAATCATTACACTAGGAATTTATTACCCTTGGTTTTTTGCAGAAAAAGAAGCATATATACAGAGTAAAACAAGATACGGAAATACAAATTTTGGATTCTCTGCGGAAGGTAAGGAAATCTTTTTCCTCTATTTAAAAGGATTTCTTCTGAGCATCGTAACTCTCGGAATCTACTATTCTTGGTTTTTGGCAGATATCCAAAATTACATTTGGAACAGAACCAGTTTCCAAGGCAAAAAATTCCGATCTGATATCACTGGTGGGAAGATTTTTGTTAATTTTCTCATCGCTTATTTGATCATCCTATTTACTTTAGGAATTGGATTTGCTTGGGCTGTTGTCCGATTGACCAAACTTTTTATTGAGTCAGTTAGTTTGGAGGCAGAGGTTGATTTCTCTACCATTTCAGCGCAACCAGATGCAACAGCGAATGCTACCGCGGAAGGTTTGGAAGCACTTGCGGAAACTTTAGAAGCCTTCCTATCATAAACATTGTTTCAAAACCAAACATTTACATCCCGATATTTTGACGGAGTATCAGCGGTCCCCGAAGAAGGGACCGTACTGATCCACGGGCAAGTCATCGATTTTTCTTCCGCAGATACTGCACATAAACTCAGTGTATCTCAATTTGCTGAATTTACTTTGACGCATAAAGGTTGTAAGCTGGTATTAAGACCTGACGAAGTGAAAGAAAGCCCTGTTTTGGAAATTATTTGTTCCAAAGAGGACGCAAAACAATTAGAATCCCTTTGGATACAGACAAAAAAATCTCAAAGCCATGCACATGCTTTTTTTTATTCTATTCGAGAAATGAACCCCCTTGTGTTGGGAATTCTTTCCATTTTGATCGTTTCCGTAATTGGTTTTTTTTATTTTAAAGGATTGGAATTGGTTACCAATTTAATCCCGGTTTCTATGGACAAATCACTCGGTGAATCTGTTCAACTCAAAATGGATGCACAATTTGAAGAATGTAATACCAAAGCAACAGATAGATTCTTTGCGGAAGCACTAAAAAAAATTGTGCCCCAAGGTAGCCCACACCAATTCAAAGTCTCTGTGATTGGATCCACTATTCCGAATGCCTTTGCACTCTCGAACGGAAAGATTTATTTTTTTTCCGGATTGCTAAACGATGCCAAATCGCAAGAGGAAGTTATAGGAGTTTTAGCACACGAAATTGCCCACGTGGAAAAAAGACACCACATGAGAAATTTAGTAAAGGCAGGAGGAACATCACTTGCTATCAGTTTGTTAGTTGGTCCAGGCCTAGGAAATATGGAATTTCTGGAGACGTTTACCGAACTTGGATCCACAATTCTTGTTCTAAAATTTTCTAGAGATTTTGAAACGGAAGCTGACATCACATCCATCGAATATTTAAAGAACCAAAATCTTTCGACTTCTGGACTTCTCACCTTCTTTCAACGGATGCAAGAATTAGAAAAAGAAACTTTGGAATCCGAAGACAAACCAGCGAACGCCAATGCCAAAGACGAAGAAGTGGTAACAAAATCACTCACTGATTTTTTAAGTACACATCCTGCTACAGAGGAACGAATGAGGGCACTTAAAACTTTGATTCAGTCGGACAAAAAAGGCTCTATCAGAAAAATTGTATCTGATAAAACATGGAAAGAAGTTCAATCTGTTTGTTTAGATTTTAAAAATTCTGACTCTAAGTGATTATAAATCTGAAAAAGTGTTTCGCTTAAGCTATGTTTGTTTTTCCAACCTAGCGCTTTTAATTTAGAATTATCTCCATACACCTTGGATGTTTCGGATGCTCTAACGCGTCCAACATCCACTTCAAATTTTATATCATGACCAGAAAATTTGACTAACTCTTCTACCATATAACGAATACTTCGCTCTTCCCCGGAACAGATATTATAAATTTCACCAGACTCACCCTTTTCAATTAAAGTTAGATAACCGCTAATGATATCCTCTACATGTGAAAAATCTCTCGTCGGTTCTAAGTCCCCAACTGCAATGGTTGACTTTCCGGAATGTTTGGCTTCGATGATTTGGGAACAGAAATTAGGAATGACAAACTCTTTACGTTGTCCAATCCCAATATGATTGAAGGGCCGAGCAATCACAACAGATACAAATGGGCTATAATGAGCATACTGTCGGCAATAGGACTCTGCTGCTAACTTACTACCGGCATAAGGATTTACTGGATTTGGTAAAAAGGATTCTTTTAAAGGAAGGAATGAGAGGTTTTGTTTTCCATACACATCTGCTGAAGAAATGTACAACATTTTGCACGGCCTTTGTAACCGATGTAAAGACTCCAATAAATTTAAGGTCCCACCCACATTGATTTCTTCTGTTTCCCATGGATTTTCTATGGCAATAGGAACAAAGGCTTGAGCTGCCAAATGGATCAGGATATCCGGCTGAATTTCTTTTAACTGATTCACCACCGTGTTTCGGTCGCGAATGTCACCTTCAAAACAATGGATTTTGGACTCGCCTTGCAATTCAAGAGCTGGAAGTAGATAACTTCCTACAAATCCGCTGGCCCCGGTGACTAAAGTTTGTTTTTTTTTCATAGAAAAGGGAAAATTCCGATTCGGCCCTAAGATTTAGTTGCCATTCTTCCAATTTTCCAAATCCTCTCAAGAAAAGAAAGAAAACTGTGGAAGACAAAAAGAAATTCAATCCATCCCCCTTTGTCGAAGTCCGCGACCCGCAGTTAAACGTATCGGAACTAATGCAGGAAATCGAATCGAAGATTCCTCTGGATCCTTCCCAGGTTGCAAATTGGTTGGAACTCACAAAGTTAAGTTACAAACCAGAATCCCCACAAGGATTTAGAAAATTTGATCCTGCAGGAACAGCACATCTCTTCGAAAAAGGGATTTCCAGTCCCAAGTTTTCAAATCCCAAGTTTTGGTTTATCAAAGGCCCGATCAAATATATCCTCACTCGCCTAATATCCGTTTACGGACTAATCGATAAAAAACTTTCTGAAAATAGAATTCGTGCCTTTTTTTCTGTATTACATGAACTCGTCCGTCTGGGAAAAAGAATAGAACAAATTGAAAACAGATTTGATGGTTTTTATCGAGATCACTTATTACAAACTTCTTCAAATGCATTGCCTAACTTTGGTTGGGCGGCAAATTCTTACTTTATCGATGCAGGTTCTAATCCGGCCTGGAAAGTTGCTTTAGAAGATATATCTATAACAAAGGAAATTGCAGTATTGTTTCCTGAGTGGGGGGACATCCTAAAACAACTTTCTATAATGAAAATTCCATTTCAATGTATTACTTCGGATGAAAACGAATTCCGATTCATCCAAAATAAAATTACAGCTACTATCCAATTAGAAACTAAATTATTTCCGTTAAAACGAATCCTTAAAAATTCTCCAGATATTTTAGTTTACTTACCACTAAACCGATTTCCTTCATTTTGGATCGAAAAAATATTCGCTGAAATTTCAAATTCGCTCCCCAACGGAAATCATTTCTATTTTTCCGTATTGGTCAAACCCAACGATTCTAATCGTCCATTCAGCGATCTACAAGCTTCAGAGATTAACTTAGACAAGTTACCAAACTATTTAGAAACTCTGGGTTTTAAACAAGTTCGAGATCTTTCTGCAACAGAAGACACAAAAGTATTCAGATATACAAAAAATTGATACATGAATGTTTTTCAACATTTAGATGAGCTAAAAGATTCGGATGGTGTAGGTAACGATGCCATTGGACTTGCTGAAGTTTTTAATTCGCTAGGTTACAAATCACATTTCATCACTAGATTGCCAAGAAAAGGTAAATCTTTAAATAGCCAGTTCCATCTCACAAATAATTTCCAGTATCCAACTACAGCTGATGACATTCATATTCTACACTATGGTGGAGCAGGTTATCCTTATAGTTTGTTTCTAAATTTACCAGGGAAAAAGATAGTAAGGTTTCATAATATAACACCCGCTATCTTTTATAAAGATACAACCACTCCCGATATTTACTCTGCAATGGAAAAGTTTGAATCTCTTTCCTATCTGGAGATTGCTACTTTAGCAATCATTTCTGATTCCATTTGGTGTGACTCAGAGTTTAATTTACAAACCATCTCAGAATATCAATTCAGAAACCCATATATCATTCCGATTTGTAAATCTTATGATATTGTTTCTAAAACGGAACCAGTATATCGAAATCATTCTTTGGTATTTGTCGGACGTTATTCTCCTCAAAAAAAATGGGAAGATTTAATTGAATTATTCTCATACTGGATTCAAGAATTTCCAGATGCTAAATGTTTATGTATTGGATCTGTCATTGGTGCTTTCGATGGTTACTTTGATAAGCTAACAGAAACAGTACGGAAATTCAAATTGGATGGAAAAGTTGAATTTCTTACAGGAAAAACGGATCCAGAAGTACTCTCTATTTTAAAGGAAACGGGTGCATTTGTTTCCATGAGCGAACACGAAGGATTTTGTCTGCCCATTTTGGAGGCTTTTGGTTCGGGGATTCCAGTTTTTGCTTATGCTGCCGGAGCCATTCCTGGAACTATGAAAGGGGCAGGATTCCTTTTCAAAACAAAAGATTATCCTTCCGTTGTAAAACAAATGAAAGATAATTTATTTCAGATAGAAAAACGAACTTCCTTGATTTCCGGACAATACAAAGTATTGGAATCCTATAACCAATTCCCATTTCAAGAAGTAGTTTCAAACATTCTCAATTCCGGTATTCAATGAATATACATCAGTTTTCCGCAGGATTCCAATTAGGTGATGCCATTTCTCAAGAAATGTTGGAGATTAAGCGATTACTTTCCAAAGAGGGATACCCTGGAAAAATATTTGCGGAGAATATTTTCTCCTATGATCGAAAATATGCAGAAAAACTTACCAAAGCAAATATCAAACCAAATGATGTGTTGGTATATCATCATTCTATCCACAGTGAAGTTCTAAATTTTGTTTTAAAGTTTCCAAATAGAAAAATTCTTATTTATCATAATGTTACGCCTGAAGATTTTTTTTCTGGGTATGATCTAAAATTTTCTTATTTATTACGAAAAGGTCGGGAAGATTTAGAAATTATCAAGGATCACTTTCATCATTCTTTTGCCGTTTCCAATTTTAATTTAGCCGAGTTAAAGGAAATAGGATTTAAACACGTTCGATTACTTCCGCTTCACCTGAACTTCCAAAAATGGAAAGATGTTCCAAGAGATCCTAAATCAAAATCACTTACACAGCCATCCTTTTTATTTGTAGGTCGTATAGCGCCGAATAAACGACAGGACGATTTGATTCGTTTTGCAAGAACATGGAAATCAAAAATGGGCAATCAATTTTCCATGCGAATGTTGGGTTTCTGTAATCCAAACCAACAATCCTATATGGATGAACTCAATTTTATGATTCATCATTTAGATTTAACAGAAGAAGTAAAAATCATTTCTTATGTAGATGAAAGAATGTTAAAAAAAATCTATTCGGAAAGTAACATATTCCTCTCCATGAGTGAACATGAAGGTTTTTGCGTTCCCCTTATGGAAGCCATTTATTTTCATCTTCCTGTGATTGCCTTCGCAGCAGGGGCAGTTCCAGAAACATTGGACCACTCTGGAATCCTTTTTGAATCGAAAGATTTTGAATCTCTTGTTCCCCTAGTTGATTCTATTTTTAAAGATTCTGATCTGAGAAATTCCATAATTCATTCACAAAATTTAAGATTAAACGAATATTTAGAATCTACAAGTATCCTACCACTTCTTGAAGTAGCCAAACCGTAATTATGGCAAAGATTCTTATTATCACCGCACGTTTCCTGGAACATGCTTCTGGCGGAGCCGAAAAATTAGCATACGATTATGCATCGATTCTATCAGAATCCAATGATGTTACAGTCTGTACTTCTTGTGCTAAAGATTATGTAAGTTGGAAAAATGAATTTCCAAAAGGTGATAGTGTAGAAAATCAAATTCGTATCATTAGATTTCTGGTTAAACAAACTAGAAATATAGGTAAGATGAATCACATCTTAAATCGGTGTTTAGAAAAGGGTGATTCCGTTTCAGACAAAGAACAATTTGAATTTTTGAAAGAACAGGGACCCTATTGTCCTGACTTGGTAGATTACGTCGCTAATGAACAAAATTCTTTCGACATAACCATCCTTATCGGATATCTTTATTACCCTGTTGTAGCAAGCATTCCTAAATTAAAAATTCCCTTTGTCATCGTACCAACGTTTCATGATGAACCTCCTTTTCGGCTTCCTATGTATCGAAAGACTTATTCAAACCGATATATATACAGTTTTAATGCGCCCGAAGAAATGTCTGTCTATGAGGCTTATACAAAACAAAAGGCCCAGTTCTATTTTTTAATTGGAACCTATGTCAATGATACTTTAAAAAATCCAAAACCAGTGCCCTCTCATTCAAATCAACTAATTACAATTGGCCGAATAGAACCAGCAAAAGGTTATCCGGAACTTTTTGAATTTTTTCAGATTTGGAAATTATTTTCTCATAGAACAGATGTTACCATCAAATGTTTAGGTTCGATCGCTTCCATGGAAACGCCGAAGGATCCTTTGATTGCATTTACTGGTTTTGTCAGTGAAGAAGAAAAAAATTCTGAAATCCAAAAGTCCTTCCTTTTACTCAATCCATCTGCCTTTGAAAGTTTTTCCATTTCAATAATGGAAGCCTGGATTCAAGAAAAAGCTGTGCTCGTGAATGCAAAATCCACTGTAATGCGAGGGCATTGTTTACGAAGTCAAGGTGGACTCTTTTATTCAGATTCTCTTTCTTTCCAAAGAACTTTGGATTTTTTATTGGAAAATCGAAAAATTGCCACTCGGTTGGGTCAGAATGGCAGAGAATATGTATTGGCAAATTTTAGTAAAGAGGTGATTCGAAAAAAACTAAACCAGATGGTTAATATGCTACTCGATTGATTTGCCCTTCAAATTCAGCTAACAAGTATTCATGTACAAGGCCATTGGTTGCGAGTAAACTCGGAATCATAATAGAAAAGTCATTACCATCCATGGATGTAATTTTTCCTTTGGCTTCTAGAACAATGAGGCCAGCCGCTGCCATATCCCAAGGTTTTAACCCAAGTTCGTAGTATCCTTCAAACTTTCCTTCGGCTAACCAACATAAATCGAGAGTTGCTGCTCCTGTTCTACGGATGCCACGAGATTTTTGCAAAATGGATTTGTAATACTGCATAAGAGTATCTAATGATAGATTCCGATCATAAGGAAATCCTGTAACAAAAAGAGAATCCTTAAGAGAGCTCGTATTAGAAACTTGGATGGGAGTTTTTTCTCGAAAAGCACCTTGACCTTTGATTGTATGATAATAGGTATTCAACTCTGGAAAAAAAACCATTCCAACAAGAGGGATCATAGTATCAGTTTCCACAACGCCCACTGAAATGCCGTATAACGGTAATCCATGAGTGTAGTTTGTAGTTCCATCCAAAGGATCTACTACCCAAGTGTAACCTGACTTACCTTCTATCTTTCCTCGTTCTTCCGAAAGAATCCCGTCAGCAGGATAATTTTTTTGGATCTCATCCAAAATCATGGACTCGGCTTTTAGATCAGCTTCTGTCACTAGGTTGTACAAACCTTTTTCATCTACCTTTAGTCCCGATTCTTTGTGTTTTTGCACTAAGAAGTCGGAAACTGTTGGAAGGAAATTTAGAAAATGATAAGACCTATCTAGTAACTCAGATTGCATCAATAACCACCAAATTCGATGTTTTTCTTCATAGCGGTGATCTCAACATCTAAATTTAGGGTTTCATCTGCTTTCAGTTTATTTCTTACTTGTTCGGTAGTTTTGATCACTTCACTGAGTAAAGAGTTAAGTTCAGTTTTTCTTTTTTCGGTCTCTGCAGAACCCGCATCGGCACTCACCTTATTGTATTGGCTCAAAATCTTAGATACAGTTTCAGGAAAGTAATTCAAAAATTGTTTTGCCTTTCGGTAAGACAAAGGGTCTTCTGCCAGTCGAACACGCAAATCAGAAAGGGAATGTAAGTATTCAGTACTCAATCCTTGGAGTGTTGGATCAGTGAGCGATTTGGATTCTTTTTCTGTCAATACTCGAAATCCATCCAAACGTTCCATTTGTGATTTGTATTCCGTAAACTCGACTTTATCTTCAAATTTTTTCTTTAGTTCGTTCCAGTTCTCTTTGGTTTGGCTGGATGAAAAAAGAAGAGGGAAAAAACTAAACGGATAATGGTGGGCTTTTCCAATGGTAGTTCTGTATATCGCAATTCCCAAAAAAATAACATGAAGGAATGCCATAAGTACGTAAGAGAAAACAAGTAAAACCCGATCATCACCAAACTTAGCTCCAAACCCAAAAAACCCCAGAGATAACAAAGCCTGTAAATATATTGCCTCTAGCGATTGTTTGGCGGAATAAGAAGATTTATTTCTCGAAAGCCAGATAACAAATGGATAAACCATAACACCAAGCGAAGAGATAAAAAAGGGGAAAGGCAATAAAGCCATTGGATAGGTTAGGATTGTAGAGAGATGGGCACGCCTTGCCCATTTCTTTTCTTCTTGGTTTTGTTCCAATTGCAATTCGGTCATGCTATTTTGATTCCAATAGTTTTTGTTTGATTTCTGATTCGATTTTAATCATTTCTTGTTCTGCAGATTTTCGTTTTTGACGACCATCTTCTTGGATTTTTAAAGTTTCCGTAATGGTTTCAATCAACTGTTGATTTACATTTTTTAATGTTTCGATTTCAATGATTCCTTTTTCGGATTCTCTCGCAATTTCCACAGTTCCCGTTTTCAACATCTCAGCATTTTTCTGAATTAGGTCATTAGTTGTTTTGGAAACTTGTTTTTGTGCTTCCAGTGCCTTTCTTTGGCGTAACAAACCTAATGCGATTACAATTTGATTTTTCCAAAGAGGAATTGTGTTTAGTATGGAACTTTGGATTTTTTCGACAAGAACTTGGTTACCATTTTGAATGAGGCGGATCTGCGGTCCTGTCTGTAATGAGAGGATTCGAGTGAGTTTTAGATCGTGGATTTTTTTCTCAAATCGATCCACCATTTGTATCATATCTTGGTATTGTTGAGAGGCCAAGGTGTCACCTTGGGCTTTTGCTTTTGCCAACATCTCAGGTAGGATTTTGTCTCTTAACTCCTTAACTTTTTGATCCCCAGCAGCAATGTACACTTGGATTTCTTTAAAGTATTCCAAGTTCTTCTCATATAACGCCTGTAATAATGTTATGTCTTTTGTAAGATTGGTTCGCGCTGTATGTAATTCTTCCACAATCTTTTCGATTTGGGATTGAAGGTCTTCAAATTTGGCCAGGAATTTCCTGGATGCGTCAAAAAGGCCTCCAATCAGTGGAATTTTGGACAAAGTGTTCCCTTCACCCGCAAAACTATCCAAATTCAAATCTTTGATTTTGAACAAAAGGTTATTTAAAAGTTCACCAGCATATCCCGAATCTTTTGTTTTGATTTCGGAAAGAACTTTGTCAGCAAATTCAGAAACCTTGGCTTGTGCAGAGGCTCCGTAAGAGACAACATCGTTCGGATTATTGAGTTTAATCTGTCCTGTTAGTTCCTCAACTTTTTGTAAATCTTCCTTTGTGAGTTGCAGTTCCGGGTCATTCGTTTTCAGTTCCAAAGAGTCCATTCGTTTCTGTCCTTTATCGTTTCTCCCAAAGATAGGATCGTTTTTAGAATATGAATCAAGCAGAAAATGGGAAGGTGCAAAAACATGAACAAGTAAATTTATTTCTTACGAATTTAGATCCAAAACTGCGGTTTGGTGACAATTTGATTGCATAGATTGTTATAACTGTTACATTCCTGCGAGAAAAATATATGCTAAATAATAATTTGAAATTACCAGCCCTCCTCCCACAAGTTCTGACTGTTGATGTCATGACACTTGACAACCGTTTGATTGACCAATCCGAAGTACGAACTCTTTTGTTCAAACTCCGTGATCGAAACTACCTCCATTACTTAATCATCAAGTTTTTGGTGTGCACAGGTCTATCACTCCCAGAAATTATCCATCTCAAAATATCAGACTTCAATCCAGAACGGAGTCTTTTCAAATTAAAGAACGGTGGTCGTTTGCGTAGACGAAAAATCTTTATTGAACCTAACTTAGCATTGGAACTTTATCGTTACTCATCCGAGTTCTCACCCACCGACTATCTATTTCCCGGTCGTTATGGAAAATTACGGACGAGAACCATTCAAAAAATTCTGAAGAATGCAAGTAACCTTATCTCAAGAGAAATCCATATCCCCTTCCTTCGTGATGTGATTGCATTGGATCTTTTCAAAAAAGGTTTTCCTGTTTGGGAAATCCAAGAGTTTTTGGGACATAGATCCACTCGTTCTACTAAACAGAGAATATTATTGCACATTCCGGTCGAAGAACGAACAGATCCGCGACTTTTTAATCGAAACAAAAACCAAGCAGCTTAGAAATTTCTTGAACCTTTGGTGTTTTCGGAGATTCTAGTCACCAAGTAGGCTCGCTTTGGAAATTAAGACCAAAAAAATTGGAAAGCACACACTCGTTCACCTTAACGGTCGTTTGGACATCACCCATTCGGATGAAGTGGAGGCCAAATTGGCCGATGACGTGCAAAACGGCGAGGGCGACATCATCATCAACCTAGAGCTTATCTCTTACATCTCCTCCTCTGGAATCCGCATCTTTGTTGGGATGGTTCGGGAGTTAGACAAACAAGGTAGAAAGCTAAAACTTTGCTGTATCACACCTCCAGTCAAAAAGGTGTTCGATGTGGTGGAACTTTTGGACTTGTTTGAAGTCTTTGAGACGGAACAAGAAGCCGTTAATTCCCTCTCCAAATAATAAGCGCGTGGCTTACGCCTCGTTTTTCATTATCTCTGCACTATTTTTCTTCCAGGTCTGGATCAACTTGGGTATCTTCCCGGTCGTTTGGCCTGATGAAGTTTTGTTTTTTTCCCCTGCGTTGTCTTTTGTTACCAATGGCCATCTACAAACCGATGTTTTGAATGGCCTCATCCCCGGTATGGAATCCAAAACCCTCTGGATGCCGCCACTGTATTTACTTTTCTCCGGCCTTTCTTTATCTATTTTTCCCGACACACTAACAACAGTTCGTATTGCAAATGTAGTCATTGTTTATACAACTGCTGTAGGTTTTTATTGGTTATTGAGAAGAGAATCTCTATCTGAATTTGCCAGCCAAATTGCATTAGCTAGCATCTTATGGGAACCACTTCTTTTTCGTTTTGGAACTGCTGCCAGGATGGAAGGGCTCACTGCATTTTTCTTTATCGCAAGTTTACTTTTTGCAACTAACAAAGACAAATCGAAACAATGGTATGTTTTTTTAGCAGGTGTAACACTCTCACTTTCTTTTTTATCTCATCCCATTGGTGCTTCCTTTGGACTCGTAACGCTTTTTTTGGTTTGGAGAAATTTCGGCTTAAAATCCCTTCCTTGGTTTTTCGTTGGAGGGATTCTCCCGATTTTGTGTTGGTTGTATTACATCCATCCGAATTGGGATTGGTTTGAAATCCAATTTGGTGCACAACTCACACGAAAACGAAACCTACTCGAGACTTTCACTCTTATTGACAAAGTAAAAGTTTTTTCCTTCGGTTTCGGATTTCCAAAATTCCGATTGGTTATCATCCTAACAGAGCTCACTGCTTTGACTTTGATTTCCTATCAACTCTTCAAACAGTCTCGAAAACTAGATCAAAAATGGATTTTGTTTTGGATTTGGATTTTATCCATTCTAATTTCTTTATATACCTCTTCAGAAGGATGGTATGTTTTCCATATCCTTTTCCCGCTAGCTTTCGGAATGGCTTTGTTATGCGATTCTAAAACATTCAGTTCGAAATTAACTTTTGTGGGTATTTTATTATCTCTTTTTGCCTTACTCTATACAAATCACATTCACTGGTACAAAACAGATTCAAAACAAATTTTAGAATCACATTTCCAACACTTAGAAATGAGTTTGGCAAATTCTAAGTCAGTGTATTTACAAGCTCTTCCCGATCCTTATTTCACCTTACGAAAAAACCGTCCCGATTTGAATATTTTAGAATTTATCCCAGGTGAGTTGGACATTCCTTCCGAAGCATACATCCAAACCATTAAGTCACGCGACAGTTTTGTATTTTACGATGACCAATTAATCAATCATGTCATAAAAGATTATTTAAAAAAATCTTCTTGGGAAAGAGAGGAATGGGAAATTCCTGTTCCCAACAATCATTGGTTACACTATAAAACCATTGTTTATACAAAAAAATGAACATCAAGGTTCCCGATAAAACCTTCATCATCTTAGTATTCTCTATCTTTTTGTTAATTGGTTGTTACCATTCAGATAAACCAACAAATCAATATCTATCTCTTCTAACTGGAGTGTCAATGGATCGCCGAATCACAATTGTTGGAGATTCTTTAGGACAATGGTCGGATGGGTTTGGGCTAAAAACAAAACTCACCCCAGGATTTAAAGTAACAGATATTTCGATTGCTGGTTATTCGACGGAAGATTGGTTACAAAATAAAAATCGTCTGAATGAGATTCCTACCGATCTTTGGATATTGGAACTAGGAACCAATGATGCTATGGTTTATGGAACGAGTGGATTTGAATCGAGGACCATAGAACTCATTAGTTTTTTGGAATCTTCCCAATCCTCAAAGGTGATGATCACTACAATTCCCTTAACCAATATGGCTTCAATCCGGGAAACCATTCGAACTAATAACC
Organism: Leptospira vanthielii serovar Holland str. Waz Holland = ATCC 700522; assembly: GCF_000332455.1. GTDB lineage: Bacteria > Spirochaetota > Leptospiria > Leptospirales > Leptospiraceae > Leptospira_A > Leptospira_A vanthielii. The sequence goes on from NZ_AOGY02000007.1 coordinate 35,194, forward strand.
AAATCATTCGCCAACTCAAAGAAAGTAGAGTTAACCTAGATTATGTTGAAATTGAATCTTTATTTGAATCGTATAAAGATGAAGTTCCACTATATCCCACTTCCGACCCCATCCATCCCAATCAAATTGGCTACGAAATTATGGGTGAGGCCTATCGTAAAAAAATATTAGGAATTTAAATCAGCTAATATTTTTAAACCTTTCAAAGTCATCATCGGATCAATTTCATCAAACACTTGGTTATGCGAAGCATGGATGGTGGTGACAAGTCCCCCCGTTCCGACTACTACATAATCTCCTGGATGTTCTTCCTTGATTGCCCTTACAATTTCTTTTAACAAACCTATCCAACCAAAGAAAAACCCAGCCTGAATAGATTCCACTGTGGATTCGCCTAAGACTCGTTTGGGTGAACCGAATACAATGGGGGGGAGTTGGGCTGTATTACGAGTTAAGGCATCCATGGAAATTTTAAGGCCTGGAGCAATCACACCACCCACATATTCTGGTTTTTCATTGATCACACAAAAGGTGGTCGCAGTTCCCAAGTCAACAAGGATGGCCTTCTTTCCTGGATAAGTTTTGGCACAGTAGGCTGCATTGACCAACCGGTCTGCACCAATTTCGAACGGACGAGGATAACTAATTCCAAAATTGAGTTTCATTTGGTAATGAACACGAAGTGGATTTACATTAAACCAATCTTCCAACATACGTTCTACAATTGGATTCAATGAAGGAACTACACTTGAATAGATGGCTGTTTTTACTCGATCGGCCTTTACGTTTTCCTGAGTTAAAAACCCTTTCAAAAAAAGCCCAAGTTCATCAGAGGTTCTGTCTCTTCTTGTTACTGTTCTTTTGTGAAAGTCAGGAGTGTCCTCTCCTTCACGAAACACCCCAAATACGGTGTTTGTATTTCCCACATCGATAACTAATAATAATGGTGATTCTGACATTTATATAATCCGAAATTTTGGTGAAGTGTCCATAAGTTCAATCTTTTCGCCGGTTTCGGTCATGATGAGAAGGAATCCTAATTCATCAATTCCCAAAACGCGACCACGAACGATTCTGGATTGCCATTCGGTTTCAATCACTTTGTGTTTTAATAAGGAATGGTCCTCAATCCAAACTAAATCTTTAAGGACTTGCCCTTGGTCTAACAACGAAATCACAGATTGGTTTAGATCAACAACCAATTGGTTAACAAATCGTTCTAAAACTCCTTCCTCGAGTGCTGCGTCAGATAAAAAGGAGGCTTTTTCTTTCAATGCATCCGGGATGGCGTTTCCGAAAAAATTAAGCCCAATTCCGATCACCACATCAAAAATTCCGTTCGTGAATTCTGATTGAACTAAAATTCCTCCGACTTTCTTATCTCTACGATAGATATCATTAGGCCACTTAACTGTAGTGTCCTCTTCCCGTTCTGGAAAAAAATGAAAAATCGTTTTTAAAACTGCAGAAGATACAAAAATCGATAACAAGGGAAGGGAAATTTCTGCAGCCGACAATCTGATTTTACCAGAAAAAATCAGTGGATCTTCGCCTAACGATTGCCAAACATTTTGCCCACGTCCTTTTCCGGCAGTTTGTTCATCGGCAATCACCCACGAACCAAAGGGAATTTTGGCATCGTGAATCCACTCATTTGTAGATGTGACAGTAGAAAGCCTGTGACCAAGTTCTGATTTTAACAATCTATATTCCATGCGTCTATTTCTCATTCGATTCGGATTGACGAAAGTAAAAAAAGCGCTAGATTTCGGATATGAAACTATCGGGAAATACAGTACTTATCACTGGATGTGGAATGGGAATCGGTGCTTTAACAGCAGAACGGTTAGCAAAAGAAGGAAATGATATCATCGGCGTTGATATCAAGTTGCCATTATTAAAAGAAATTCAAACCAAAGTGGAATCGTTAGGAAGAAAATTCTACGGTTTTGCCTGTGACCTTTCTAAAGAATCGGACATAGAATCTCTTATCAAACAAATCAAAAAGAAACACCTTGTGTACCAGATTCTAATCAATAATGCCGGAATTGCTCCGAGTGGACCTTACGATGGAAAAGATTTTTCCGTTTGGAATAAAGCCATCCAAATCAATGTCGCTGGCCCTATGAAATTGGTATATCTCTCTCTCCCCATCTTAAAAGAACAAAAAGAAGCTGCCATCATCAATCTAGCAAGCATTGCTGGGAAATTTGGAACCGAAGGAACTGTGACTTATTCTGCAACAAAACATGCTATGGTTGGTTTTTCCCAAGCCCTGAAAATGGAACTTTACGAAACACAAATTGGTGTTAGCTGGGTTTGCCCAACAATGGTCAATACCAGAATGATCGATGGAGTCAAACCTTCCCTATTTACCCCGATCATCGAACCCTCGCAGGTAGCCGATGCAATTGTTTATGCTATCAGAAAAAATCCTGGTGAAGTTTTGGTTCCTTCTTATTTGCGAGCGTCCATTGTCATCCTCCCGGCTTTGTTTCCAAAATTTGCACTCTGGTTGGCGGTGAAAACAAAAGCATCAAAAGGTTGGCTCTTGGCTAACAAGGGGCTTGAGAAAAATATTCCTGTTTAGAGGATAGGTTTTATGCACATTTCTCAGGTTCTCGGTAAAAAACAAACAACTATCAGCTTCGAATTTTTTCCTCCAAAAAATGAAGAAGCATCTGAGGATTTGTTTCGAAACATCCAAGAATTGTCTCAGATGAACCCAGCCTATGTAAGTGTTACTTATGGGGCTGGAGGGTCGACAAGAGACCTCACACATGATTTGGTTGTAAAACTCCAAGAACAAACTGGTTTAACAATCATTAGTCACCTTACGTGTGTCGGCTCTACCAAAGATGAAATCCGAGACATCCTCAAACGTTACGAAAAAAGTGGAATTCACAATATCATGGCTTTGCGCGGGGATCCACCTAAAGGACAAACCGAATTTCAAAAAACGGAAAACGGGTTTGCCTTTGCTGGTGAATTAGTTGGTTTTATCAAAAAGGAATTTCCGCAAATGGGAATTGGTGTTGCTGGTTTTCCCGAAGGACACCCTTCTACTCCCAACCGCTTAAAGGAAATTGAATTTTTAAAATGGAAGGTTGACCAAGGAGCTGATTACATTTGCACCCAAATGTTTTTTAACAATAACTACTTTTATGATTTGGTGGAACGATGTGAAATTGCTGGGATCAAAGTTCCTATCATCGCCGGAATAATGCCGGTCACTTCCAGAAAGGGAATGGCGCGAATGGCAGAATTGTCACTCGGAACTAATTTTCCGGCAAAACTATTAAAGTCCCTTTCTCGAGCAGAGGATGATGTTTATGCAGAGAATGTTGGCATCCATTGGGCAACAGAACAAGTAAGAGATCTACTCGATCACAAAGTTGCCGGTATCCACATGTATACGCTTAACAAATCTAAGGCGACTCGGAAAATTTATGAGTCACTGGGGATTCGGAATTTCGACAGTATTGGTTGATGACGATGTCGGTGAGATCCCTATCCACCGGCTATCTTTCCAAGTTCCTTCCAACACCAAACTCCCTTTTGCATTTACTATTTTTGCATTACCCTGCAAGTGATTATTTTCCCAGTAACCATTTAAAATCAATCCATCACAATAAAGATACTTCCCTAAACCCTGGCGTTTTCCTTTAGAATACAAACCAATATATTTGTCTCCATTCGCATAACGGTAGACTCCTGGACCTTCTTTATATCCGAATTGGTATTCACCTTCAAAAACATCACCATTAGAATAATAGTAAATCCCATAACCATGTTTGATATCTTCGAAGAATTCTCCATCAAACCGATCTCCATTATCATAGATAACCTGGAATTTTCCATTCCTGCAATTTTCACCGTCACAAATTTTTTGATTCGACTTACAAAGGCAGAAAAGGTATAAAAATAATAATAATAAGTATTTGGATCGCATGTATTGCTGGGGAGATGGTTTTTTTTCCGTCAATTATTAGGTGCAATCTCATATATAAACTAGTTCGGAATTAAGGCAATACATATGTCACAAAAAAAAGCGCTAATCGTAGACGATAGCACAGTTACTCGTTTAATGATCCGAAAGATTATTTTAGATAAATACCCAGATTGGGAGATTTTGGAGGCAAGTTCCGCTGACGATGCCAAGACACTTTTAACCGACCATCAAGATATAGATTTTTTCACATTGGACCAAAATATGCCAGGTAATCTATCCGGTTTGGATTTGGCAGAAGACCTCAAGAAGAATTATAAAAATACAAAAGTGATTTTGATTACAGCTAATATTCAAGATGCAATCAAAAATAGAGCCAAATTGATTGGAATCGATTTTGTAGAAAAACCAGTTACGGCAGAAAAAATAATTTCGCACTTGGATTGAAAATGAATTTTCTAACTGAAATAGAACGAGATTCTTTATGCGAACTATTCAACATTAGTTTGGGTGGTGCGGCAAAATTAATGAGTGAAATGATTTCTGACGAAATTTTACTCACCGTACCTAGTCTAAAACTGATCACAACAGAAGAAGCAAAAAATATCGAATATCTTGCAGACCAAGATGTTTGTACAATTGAACAAAAGTTTGTTGGTGGAATTGGTGAGGGATCTGCGTTTCTATTATTTCATAAAAGTGCAAGTTTGGAAATCGTCAAAATGATGATGAAAGACTATGTTGCCTTAAATGAAGTTTCACAATTCGAGAAAGATGCGTTAAGCGAAATAGGAAACATTATCTTAAATGCTATCTTATCGAATTTGGCAAAAATGTCTGATTACAAAATCGAAACCCATATTCCAGAGTTCTTTGCTGGAAAATATGAAGAACTACTCCTCAGGCGAAGTCCAAAAAAAGACAATTCTATTCTTTTAGTTTTTATTGATTATAAACTAAGTGGGAAAGATATTAAAGGTTATATATTTTTCATTCTTAATTTCGATAGCATCAAAAATCTTTCTAGAGTACTAATTAAAAAGCTGAAGTAGTGAATTCTCTTAGTGAAAAGCACCTATTAACGATTGTTAAGAAATCCGGAATAGGAATCCTAATTCTAGATAAAAATCTCAATATAGTTTTAGTAAATAGTTGGTTTATTAAAAGCTCAGGCTTCAAAGAAAAAGATTTGGTTGGTGCTTCTTTTTCGTCCGTTTTTCCCGAGCTAAAAAATACAAGAACATTCAAATCCGTTGAACTTTGTTTAGAGTATTCACAGTATTCAATATTGACACATACACTAAACCCATTTCCATTCCCCCTTTATGATAATAAAAAAAACAGAGAAATTGGAAATCGTATATACCAATACTTACACATCATACCTATCTCCATCGAAGGCGAAACTGACCCATTTTGTATGATTCAAATTTCAGATGTTTCGCAACAAGTTGTTCGCGAAAAACTTCTACGCGAAAAAATGACTCTAGCCAATCAAAGAGAAGTTGAAGCACAAAAAGCATCACAAGCAAAAACAGATTTTTTAGCGTCGATGAGCCATGAAATTCGAACTCCATTAAATGCAATCCTTGGAATGACAGATACCTTAAATGAAACAGATTTAACGGAAGAACAACAAGAGTATTTAACAGTTCTTCGAAATTCAGGAAAGGCACTTTTTAATATTATTAATGATATTCTAGATTTATCTCGGATCGAATCTGGAAAACTAGAAATGGAACATATCCATTTTTCGATTCGAGACCTAATGAGTGAAACTGTTTCCTTATTTTATATGAAAGCGAAAGCAAAAGGAATCAATTTACATTTTCATATAGATGATGAGATTTCTGAGAGTATTGCCGGTGATTCAACAAGATTACAACAAGTTTTAATTAATCTATTAAGTAATGCGATGAAATTTACAGAAAAGGGAGAAATATTCGTTAGTACATTGTTATGCGAAAATAAGAAAAACATAAAAATCTCGGTGGAAGATACGGGAATAGGCATTCCATCAGAAAAATTGAATTCCATTTTTGAAAGTTTTACGCAAGTAGATAGTTCAACTACCAGAAAGTATGGGGGAACTGGACTTGGGTTAACTATAACAAAAAAATTAATCCAATTAATGGGTGGGGAAATTTCTGTTGATAGTCATGTTGGAACCGGATCTAAGTTTTCTTTCGAAATTCCGTATGAGGGTTTTATCAAACGAAATTCAGGAATTCACCAACACTGGCTTAATTTAGAACTTCCAAACCCAGAGAATTTTCCAAGCTGTAATATACTTTTAGCAGAAGATTCCGAAGAAAATATATTTATCATAAAAACTTTTTTTCGCAAATACCCAATCCATATCAGTATTGCCTATAACGGAAAAGAAGCTTTAGCTAAATTCAAAACCCAAAAGTTTGATATCATTTTGATGGATATGCAAATGCCGGAAATGGATGGGTTAGAGGCTACAAGAGAAATAAGAAAAATTGAAGTAGCAAATCAAATTAGAGCAAGTGACTCAGTTCCCATCATTGCCATTTCCGCCAATGTTCAAAAGGAAGATATTAGTAAAAGTTTTTTAGCGGGAATCACATCCTATCTTCCAAAACCAGTAAGAAAACAAGAGATTCTAAAATTAATGTATTTTTATCTGGCGATGTAACCATCTTATTTTAGTTATGCGAATGTTACTTCAGACTTTTTTCAACGGCGATATCTGGATAGGCTTCTAATACATTAGGTTCCGAACGGATTTCATTCGCTTTTTCAATAGATATGTATCCTGGTTCTGTTTGGAAACTGACTAAACGAGGAGAAAACTGATTTAGAAGTTGGATTCCGTATTTGTTTGAAATACGTTCCAGAGAAGTCTGCGACTGATCACTAGAAAAAGTAATAATCAAAATACCGGGCAAAACAATGTTTGGACCCATTCCCACTGCTGTTGAATATACTTCCGTTACTTTAGTAGGTGTCGATTTTGAGGATTTCGGAAATAATATTTTACCAGGTGGTCGAATGTTCCATCCAGATTTGATTCCTTGTTTACCTGGATCAATTTGTTGGTTGTTTGAAATTTGTTTTAATTCTACATATTCAGCTACAACATTTGGATTTCGATAAAAGGTTTTTTTGACTCCACCTTCAACGAAGGAGATGGAACTTGGTGGTTCATTGGGCTCAGCGTTCAAGAAAGCAAAAAAACCTAATGAAACAAAGGTCACAAGGAATAATCTGAAAAATGAATTCAATCTTAGTTGATGAGCCATAAAATTACCTGCCATAAATCCGTAACTGAACTGAGTTGATTTGTCCGGTGTCAGTTGCACTTGAATCAAAAACTCTGAGAACCCAAGTCCCATTTGGATTTTCTCCTAAATGACGAGCCAAACCAAAACGATAGGTTGAAGAACCTGTCATGGAAGCTATTGAAGTATTTCCCGAAGAACACAAACTATTGTTATATGGATTTACACAGGCATGTGGTTCGGAGAGAACACTTTTTGTTCCACCGGGAGAAGTAATTTCAATACGAAGTTCAGGAAAGTAAGTATGGTTGGAAGTAAACTCCACATCCACATATTCAATATAGTTAATAGCACTCCCAACGGTATAATTGACAGTGGCGCCAGTCACTATATCATTATCGGGGATAGGAGTATTTGGAGATAAGGATATTTCGGTTTGAGTGATTAGTGTTGCGGTAATCGGAGTCCATGTATTTGCTCTTGTGAGTAAATTTACAGCATCCATAGTGCCAAATCCATACTTATGATTTATGTTTAGTCCTGCGGAATTTATGGCCCAATCAGAATCTATTGAATCATTTTTCCTTGCACTATAGGCAACTAACTCGCGTACGTCGCGCCAAGTCAATTCGGGAAATTTACCAATCAGAAGAGCGATGACACCTGCCGCCAATGGTGTTGCAGAAGATGTCCCGTTGAATTTTTTGGTATAGTTCCCAAGTGAATAATCTCCCGAACTACCGCCCACGTTCAAACCATTAGATCCAGAAGCATCTGTTGTTGAGATAGCAGTCGTATATGCTGTTGCACTATTACCTTGTGTGTGCGCAACGACCCATAAATTAGCACCTGATTCTGAATAGGCTGCCTTTTTTCCATTTTGACCAATCCCGCCAATTGCCATCACTCCATAAAAATTGGCCTGACCATCATAATTGGTGTTATCTACAAGAACGGGAGCTACAATCGTCCCTCCATTGGCTCCATTGCCAGCTGCCCAAACATAGACAGTCCCTTTTCCTGATTTTCCTTGGCGAATGCCTTCATTAACACCCTGCTGCCAAAGGGAACTAGAAGGCCAAAGCCATCCATATCCATCAGGAGAACCCCAGCTATTATTGGAAATGGAAACTCGAGAAGATTCATTTACCATTGCTCTGTATTCATCGGAAGTATAGATGGTAGATTTTTCAAGAATGTTGACACCAACTAACTTCGAACAAGGTGCTGCACCTCGAACGCCCAAATTATTCCCACCTCTCGCAGCAATCACCCCTCCCACTGCGGAACCATGGAAACTGTTAGAGTAGGAATGAGTTGGGTAAATGGTTCCATTTAGGAGATTCAATCCCCGCGCGGTAACTGAAATATTCTGCGATAGATCTTCGTGTCTAATATCCAGGCCGTCATCAACTACACTTACAATCACTCTGTTTCCAGAAATACTTTGATTCCAAACTGGACTGACATTTGCATCTTCTCCAACAGTACCACCAAATTGGCCAATATTATGTAGATGCCATTCGTCATTGAAAAGTGCATCGCTGGAATTAGGAGAGAATGTACAGTTTTCTTCGGTTGCGTTCGCTAACGCCTGGAAAAGAAGATAGTATAAAAATAGGTCACTTATCTGTTCGTCGCCATTGATAGGTTTACAATTCCCAAACGAAAGACTTGCGAAAGCAAGAAGAGAAAATATAGTTTTCAATCGATTCATCTGATGGAAATTCCTGCTCTATTCCTTATAACATTCAGACGGTTCGAATCAACCGAATTCCTTTCAAATTTAGAATCTTTTTTATGCTTTCGCTTCCGCTAATCTTTTGGACCTGTCTTCTTGAACCAATGCATCGATCAATTCATCCAAATCACCTTCCATTATGGCTGGTAAATTATGACTCGTAAAACCGATTCGGTGGTCAGTACAACGTCCTTGTGGAAAGTTGTAGGTTCGAATTCGTTCTGACCTGTCTCCAGACCCAACTTGTGCTTTTTTTAACGCATCTGCACTTTGTTTTGCGGCATCGGCCATTTGATCAACGATCCTTGCACGTAGCACTCGCATCGCTTTATCACGGTTTTTAATTTGCGAACGTTCTTCCTGAGATGCGACAACAATGCCGGTAGGAATATGAGTGATCCGAACCGCAGAGTCAGTTGTGTTAACGTGTTGTCCACCAGCACCTGACGAACGATATACGTCTATACGTAGATCACTTTCCCTGATTTCTACTTCCTTTTCTTCAGCTTCCGGAAGTATAGCAACTGTTACAGCAGATGTATGAATTCTTCCACCAGATTCTGTTTCCGGAATTCTTTGAACGCGATGTGTTCCAGATTCAAATTTAAATAAATCGTAAGCTCTATCATCATCTAACGAAAATACAATTTCTTTAAAACCACCGATACCGGTAGGACTTGCATCAATAATTTCAGCTCTCAGACCTTGTTTATCAGCATACTTGTTATACATACGGAATAAATCCGCACAAAACAGTCCTGATTCTTCCCCACCAGTTCCGGCACGAATTTCCACAAGGATACTTTTTCCAGAATTTGGATCTGGAGGTAACAACATGATTTCGAGTTCTTTTGCTAATTCTTCTAGTTTTTTTTCACCTTCTTCTATTTCCGATTTCAACATGGCATGCATGTCTGGATCATTATCAGATTCAAGAAGTGATTTTGCATCTTGGCAATCTTTCGTTATTTTTAAATATTCATCAGCTTTTGTATATACTGGCGTTAGGCGAGATCTTTCTTTCGATAGATTCTTCAATGTATCGGATGCAGTGGCCCGAGCGAGCTCATCCTCAATACGCAGGTATTTTTCTTGAATTTTTTTCAATCTATCTATCATGTCTATGGAAAGGATATAGAATGCCTGTTTTTGATAAACCAAAATCTAACGAGGATTTAAGAAACCCGTGAGCGAAATACCATCTCAGGCCAAATCCGAAGGTTTTTTAGAAGGCCTAGTCGAATTATTTGCCGGCTTAGAGGACTACAGAAGTCCCTATGCACCCACAATCCAACCCCCAGACCATCTCATCCAAGAATTGGTCCAAAATGCCTCCTTTAAGTCGGGGCTCGTCAGTGCCACCTGCTCGCTTCCCCCGGGTCCTTTGGGGATTCTCAGCATTCTGCCAGAGTTACTTTTTATGTACCGAATCCAAGGGCATTTGATTTTGGATATAGCTGCCCTCTATGGAAAAGAAGTACAAGTCACAAAAGAATTGTTACTTTATTGTCTTTTCAAACATGGTGGGGCACATGTATTTCGAAAAATTATCGAAGAATCATCTCTGAAAATTTTAATTCGCCCAACTACCGTTAAAGTATTCCAAACTATGTTAGAGAAATTAGGATTACTAATTTCAAAATCAATTATCCGAAAACAATTTGCACGTTGGATTCCGATTGGAGGGGCCGTAGTGACTGGAACCTTTGCCTATTATGATACAAAGCGTGTTGGCCAGACAGCAAAGGATCTTTTTTCTAAAGAAATCCATGCCGGAGAAATCCGAGAATTATTGGAGTCTCAGTGAAATTAGTTTCTTTTATATTCCCAATTGTTACTTTATTTCTTTTATCTTGCCAATCAAAACATGAATCTTTAGTTTCCGAAATTGAAGATTTAATTTCAAAAGAAAAATATGAAAAAGCTTTAGTTCTATTACAAGACAGACTTTCTGCAAATCGTTCGACATCAGAGATATTATCTAAAAATAAACCGAACCAACCGCGTTTGTTTGTACTTTCTGAAGACCGAACAAAGATTGTTTGGACAGAAAACAAAACTCTATATTTTAAAGATTTAGTGAATGACAATAGAAATTCTATTGAATTAAAACTTCGGCCAGACTCGATACAAATTTCAGCAAACGGAAATTATGTGGCAGTTCAATATCCATTAAAACAATATGGGGGTTGTGCTTTATTTGGATATTCTACTTCTGACTCCTCTTTGGAACATGAGTCCATTGTTCACATACCTTGCAAAACGGGAATGGCAATCACCAATTCAGGAGATCTGTTATTATATTTTTTTGAAAACCAGCTCTTTGTAGAAAAAACAGGTGAAAACTCAAAGCCAGAAAAATACATTGCTGGAGATCTTTTCCCTACTCCATTTCCAAAATTAAAAACGCACTATCACATAACATCCATTGGAAACGAGTTTTTAGTTTGGTCCGGAATTGGAGGATCTTACAACTTATTCTTTTTGAATTTGGAATCAAAACGTGTGACACTCCTTTCGAAAGATATTGTTTTACCAAGATTTTATTATAACAATGGCCTTTCGGGATATATAGTTGGTGGAAAGATTGGAGACCTCTATTTAAAAGAAGTTGTATATCACCAAGGCAAAACTCCCTCCATCAATCGGGGAATCCCCATTGTAACTCGCGAAGCATTCTCTTGGAGAATGACGGGAAAAGACGAATTCATTGCTACCAACCAAAACGAACCCAACCAACCCATGAAATGGAAGGTATCTGGTAAAAAAGAACACTTTCCATTTTTTATGGACAGATTATGGGGTGTCGCAGGAGACCGAATAGTTTACGAAAGCAAAAGAGGTGAACTGGTGTTAGATGATCTTAATTTTTCAGCGGAAGACTGGATGATTTATGAATATTTCAAAAAAGTAAGGAAGTTGAGTGACGGTTAAGCTGCCTGTTCTTTTTCTTTTTTAGCGGAAAAGATATCACATGCTTTATAAGTGTCAGTAATACAATGAGAAGTAAGCCTGTCTATATCCTCAGCCTGTAAACGATCTTTGGAACTAGGACAAACAGATAGTCCTTTAGAATACAAAGGGCATTTTACATAAAACTCATTTTTAGGAAGGGACTTCTGTGCCATGACTCTGAAAATTTTTTGTGGAAAGGTATGCGCTGTCAAATCGATTTTCTGTCCGATCTTAAAATTAACGATTCAAAAAACTGTATTATCCCCAGAAAATTAAAAGTACAAGTTTAAGATCGTAGGACTTTCTACCGATCCAACCTGATCCTCGTTGGAAAAGTCACGAAGATTAAAAGTTTTTCCATTCCAGTTTTTACCATATAAATGCCCGGCTAAGAACACTTGGACAAGGTCTTGTGCTTTGGTTGATTTGATATATTTTGCCATCCCTTCTTGTTTCCAAACATTAGGATCTTCTAAATCAACGGTTTGCCATTTCATATTCGGATACGATGCTGATGGTGAAATTAAACCATCGATCGGTTTTCCTACAAGACGGTTATAAATATTAATATCAAAGACTTCTTGTCCAATGAGGATGGCGACCTTCCAACCCGGCACAACCCAAACACGGTCCTGAGTCACTTCACCAGCAGAAAGAACTTTCAATTCATCTTCTGTTAAGATAGATTTTTTAACAAGCGGATCCATCAACTTTCCATCTGCTGAAAATGGAACGGCAACATTAAATAATGGACCTTTGGGATCGAGCACAAGACTTCCTTTAACAATCTTTGGGTTTGGTAGAATAATTGTACCGGCTAATATCGGTACATTATATTCTTTTGCTAACTCAGAAAATGTTCGAACATAAATCTCCGCCATTTTTTCTGCTTTCAAATAAAATAAATCGGAAACGGTAAAGGTTTCTCCCTTGGATTTCAAAGCTAATTCCAAAGAATCTGCATTTAAAAATTTGGATTTTTCATCCAAGAATAATAAGCCTGTTCCAGTATGTTCAGGAAGAATAACAATCGTTTTACGATCAAAAATTCCGGCGGCTTTTCCTTTTTTAAAAGTTTCTTCGATTCTTTCTCGCCACCACTCTTCTTTGACAAAGTCCTTCGGTTGCAGAACTAGTTGAATTCCTACTAAATTTCCATACTTTCGATCTGTTCCATTTGTTTGAATGGTCACATCATTCCAGGATTTTGTAGGTTTCGAAATATCTTCATCCACTTCCGGTTTGCTGAGATTAAAATCAAACTTGAAATTAAAACTTATTTCTGGTTTTGGAATATCAAACTTTGGCAATGTGGTTTGATCATCTTTTAGAAATGAGGCAGAAAAAAAACCAAAGCCAAACAGAATGATAAAGAGAAGAATTTTATAAGGAGGAACATATAAATTATGCATATTTTTTTAAATAGAGTTGGACTGCGTCCAACATATACTCCGAAAAAAGATTGGATGGATCAAAAGTTGTAATATCAACCCAGTCCATATAGTCGTGTTCATCAGATAACTGAATGAGTCCGTCCACAAGTTTGGCCGAATAAGCAATGATGACACAAGGGAAATTTCCTTCATTCACCCTATGTTTATGAATAAAAATTGGTTCCGGATTTACATCAATTTTAATTTGATTTCCCAATTCTTCTGAAACTTCCCGAAAAATACTCTCAGACCAGTCAGAAAAAAATTCATCTTCGTTCATTCGACCACCAGGAAGGTCACCATGGCCAGACTTTCTATCTCGTAAAACCAACAATTGATTCCCGTTGCGGAGAAACAACTTTTGTGTAATTTGAAAAAAACCGTGGTTACTCACAAAAACTTTCCCCAAACATCAATTTGGTGGTCTACTGCATATAACTCTGGATTTGGAAGTTTTTGGGATTTATAGTAATGAACCATACCTAAGGATACACTCGCAAGTTGGGAAATGATAGGATCCATTGATTCTGTTGGAACTCCATAAAACAAAAAGTTCACTGGACTTCCGTCACTAATAAGAAACACTTCTTTTTCGATTTGTTTATTTTCTATCTTAAAAAGAATCTTAGAACCTAAATCCATTTGGGTTTGTGGATCTAGAATTCTATGAAAAGATACAATCAAACGCTCTCCACCTAACCTGGAGGTTTCGGAAAGATTTAATTCATTGGTCCATTCAATAAAATCAGCAAATTCTAGTGTTTTTGTGGAACCTGACCCAATAAACAGTTGTTTGTGTTTACTATTCAGTATCCAGGATTCCCAAGTTTTGGGCGAAATAATAGATTCACCAGTAACGCCAATAATGAGATCAATTTCAGCAAACTCCGTATCAGATACCTGAGAGAAATCTGATTTTAAGTATCGCGACTCTGATTCTAATTTTCGATCCACTTCTAAGATATCTAAATTATTTTCATGAAGGAAACCACCAATTAGATATTGTTTTAAAAAACCACCAATGTTTCCTTTCGAACCGAGCAATAGAACTTTTCTTTTCGAAATAACCTTACCAACTCCATGCAAAGTATTGTCCAAGGCATTCAAAATAGAACGAGCGACTTCCTTAGATTCTTCTTGTGTTTTTTCATTAGAGATGGCAATCGAAAAGGCGGGCAGAAATAATGATTTTTTCTCTTCTTTCACTTTAACCAAACGATCGTAACCGTTTCGAGTGTGTTCGATCGTTCCAATGACATAGGTCTTTAAAATTTCACTGAATGGTTTTTCTTTAATGGAACTATCTTTTGTTTCTACCCAAAACTCATCTAAAACATCTCCAAACGAAACTCCATCTAATGCACGTTCGTTCAAAATAGGAGCAACATAACCACCGTCTTCAATCAAAAGTAATTTTTCATTTTTAGGAATGATTGATAATAATTTGTTTAGGAACAAAAATACTGCCAATCTTCTCATTGCATCAAAAAAACCTAATTTAGCATCTTCTAATTTATGGCGAAATGTAGAATGGACTTCAAAATCACTATACAGTGGTGATACACCATAATAGGGAGTATTGTTTTTCGTAAGTTTAAATTCAAGACCCGCCATAAAGAACATTTCTGTCGGGATATCCAACAGAATATCTAAATACACGGAAGGGATGTTTCCGCCATATTTAACAAAAGCAACATCTAGAGAATTTGCTTTTAGTCTTCTAAAAGCTTCGATGAGTGAAATGATTTCAGAGGTTATGTGATGGATTAAAAAAACATTGATTCCTTCAAAACTAAAATTATGGCCATCGGAATTTGCAATTTGTTCCAATAGAGGCATCCGTTTCAAATAAAAGGAAGAATCGAGTAAAGTTCTCTTCCGATTGATGCTAAAATTCAAAACACGATCTAAGCGGGAAAGATCAACATAAACCGAAACTTTTCCAATCAAGGCACGGATGGTATTTCCCTCTTTGATTTTTTTTGACGCAGAAGAATCTTCCAACAAAAGAAAGAGTTTTTTTAGAATCGCTAATGAAACACTCGGATCAGAACTCAAAATCAAATTTCGGTATTGTTCTTCCCAATAAAAATTTATGTTTGTGAGTTTACCGAGTGGGGTTTTTTCAATTTGAGAAAACACCTTACTGAAATGGCTATTTTCTTCTTCGTAAAATGTTTCCCCTTTTTGTGCCGCATTAATCATTCCATTACTGAGCGATTCACTGATTTTGGAAGCTCCCGCAATATAAGTTCTTGTATGAGCATCACTAATGATTTCATGTTTGATATTTGCCAAATTCAAACATCCATCTTCCTGTGTGTCAATTGTTATGCGAAGAAAAAAATCACCAATCCTGTATTGGCTTGCGACTCTTTCCATCAGTATGTAATAACCTGAAGGATGGACAAAATCTGCTTCAAAGGGAAATAATAATGCTATAGAAGAATTTCGGTTGGGATCTTCCCCGTAAAATTCTGGATGGATTTTTTTTGCTACCGATTGTTGTTGGAAAGATCCAAATACAAAACGCAAATTCTCTTCAAATTGTTCCCTAAACAAAACCCAATCTTTTAAAACTCCTGCTCTTGCAAAAACCTGAACATGTTGGATATGCATATCCACCAACTCATGATTGATATTCGGATTTATTTTATAAGTGAAAGATAAATCCCCAGGAAGGGAATGTAATTGGTTCCCAATTTCTTCCCCGATAGTCCGAGAGAGAATCGAAAGCCCGAAAAAAATTCTTAAATTTGTAAGGTCTATCTCCCAAAGTTCGTCTTCAACAGGAACCAATGCGGGCCCAAGAGATGTATGTATTTGATTCTGTTTGGTCATAAGGTTATTGAAAATCAACCACTACCTTTACACTAGAGGGATCTTTTGCAGTCGCATAAGCGAGTTCCAATTGCTCCGATGAAAAGCGATGGGAAATTAAATTTGTCTCTAGGGCATGAGTGATCTCCGGATTGTCACGGAGTAAAGAGATTGCGATATGAAAATCTCCGCAGCGCGAACTATGAATTTCTTTTCCATCAGCAAAGAAATTTGCCACCAAACTAGCGTTATCTGGCCAATTTCTAGAATTATTTAAGTCTACAAGAATGGCTCCTCTCGGACGAACCAAAGAATTTTCGTGATTTGGATTGGGGCGGATGGCAAAACTCAACTCTTCAGGATTCGATACAACGACCAGATCAAACCGTGGAAGCCGTTTTGAAAATGGTTCTGAGTTTAAAATGGATTCTGCATCCGAAGAATTTCCTTCGAAGACCGTGAATTGTTTTTTTAGATTTTCTTTAATGGTTCCCGATACACCACTAAACACAAATACATTCTGGTTTTTGCGAGTTTCCTTTTGCCAATGAAACATTGTGTTGGATTCTGAATAGGGAAGTATGGAAAGTTCATCTACCACAAGTTCTGTTAAGTGGGCGATACCTGCCATCACTTGCCCATTGGTTGTTTTGAGATGGACTTCCCGTTTGGCGATTTGTAATGCAGATTCAAAACCGGAAGCTGTGGAGGTTGTGTCATATACTATATCAAATTGATCTTTCAAGTTACTGATCTCAGTGTTTCGAAGATCCACTACTTCGTCGGCCCCCATGGCTTTAGACAAAGACACCAAATGGTCATGGCGAGTGATTGCTGTTATGCGAAAATTAGCTTTATTTGTTTTTCTATAGGATGCAAGGGCCGCTAAAATGAGACTTCCCAATCGGCGTGGCCCAAGAACTGCCACATGGTCCCCAGGTTTGGGAGGGGAAGCAAGGATTGCCTGTAAGGCGGCCGCAAAAGGTTCCATAAGAACAGCAGCTTTCGGAGAAACTCCTTCCAAGGATATAGCTGCGTGAATCGGTGCTAAAATATAAGGACCAAAACCTCCAGGAAGTCGGTCAATCCCAAGCACCCTTCTTTCCGGGGAATGGGTAGGGATTCCTTCTTTACAAAAGGAATCAATGTCTTTATCTCCGCGAGCTTCAAAGGTATCGTTGATTTCGACAACAAACTGTTTGCCTTGGTTCTCACCAAGACCTTCTGCAAGGACTTCATGCCCAATAATTTGAGGGAGAGGGAAAGGTAAAAAACGTCTGTCAATATCGGTGGAACAAACACCGCAGGATATTGTTTTTAAAGGAATATAACCTGGACCTAAATGAAGGTAGGGTTGACCGTTTCGTTTGATCTCCCAACCTTCCTTTTCATTGCCAAAATACTCGTATTCTGCTGATTCAAACGAGTCATCGGATGTGTAATCCTTCGCTCGGAATTTTAAGTTCATTACCTATTGTTGATAAAAAAAAGAAGAATGATAGTCAATGTAAAAAAGGTAAAGTTCAAAAGAAAGCCCTGTCTGATTTCTCGCCTCTCTTTTTCGCCGAGTAAATAACTGGTAACAAAGACGGAGAAAAAACCTCCAAGATGAGCCCAGTGAGCCACTTGGTCTCGTGCAAACAAATTAGTAACATCAGAATAAACCATCATCCAACCAAATAGAAAAACAGGAAAGGGAATGGACTTTGTTTTTGATATGGGAAAACGAAAAGGAGAAAGTAATGTGGCCGCAGATGCCAAACCAGAAATGGCCCCACTCGCTCCCACAATGGGCGTTCTATCTCCCAATATTAGTCCCCTAACAATCCCATCACCTAACACAGATAGTATACCTGCCATAAAATAAAAAAGAAGCCACTTACCTTTACCAACTCGATTTTCGACGACTCTTCCAAGAAGTAGGAGAAAAAATAAATTAGAGAGAAGGTGTGCCCCCGATCCATGGAAGAAGGTCGATAAAATCCAGTTGATTGGCTCCAGTTCTCCTGGTGTTGCGATAAAATATGGCCCGATCAAATCTGGGAAAAAAATAGAGACAATCGGGTACAACGAAAAAAGAAATAAAGAAAAACCAGCAGTGAGTGGGAATTCCCAAATAAATGATCGCATAACTATTGAAATATGGGTGGAACGGCTTCTTCAGGGTTTCTTACATAAGAGGGATCAAAACCGGGAATCCCTGCAGCCAATTCATGTAAATCAGGTTGTTTCCAAATAAGTTCATAATAATCAAGAGTCCCATAAGAATCAAAATGGCTATCGTAGAGCAAACGTAAATACTTTTCACGGTCAGTAACGATGATTCGGTTCACTTCATGAACCAGATCTTCGAAACTGCGACTTTCCTTATCTAATTCGTCTATAGAATCATGTAAAAGTCCAAGAAGTACAATGTACTTTTCCGCTTGTTTGAGAGACTTCAAAGAATAGGCCAACTCTTGAAGTTTCATCAAATACAAATATGGTCGAATGTTCTTTCCTACAAGTAATTTCTGTTTGGCAACGGCGATTTCACGATATCCTAAACGAAGGTAAGATTTGGTTTCTGTTTTTTCTTTACCATTGGCAAGTCTTGCTAGACGACCTAATTCAATTTCCAATTCTTCAATTTCATCTTCTAAAACATAAATGTAAAGTTGGATGAGTAAACCTTGTGTTCTTCTAAGTTCTGCATAGGAACGCCCCAAATCCATTTGTAAATGAAGAATTTCCGACTCAATATGGTGTTGTACGCAACGTTTGAAGTATTTTTTTTGGTCTTCTGTTCCTCGATTGCTAATTGTCGAATTTAATATGCGTAGAAACTCGTAGTTGTCCTTAAGTCCATAGCTAACACGGATTAACTGGGTAGCTTTGGAGCTGGACTGGTCCGGTGTCATCTCTCCGATTGCAGTCAGAAAGAGCAGTATGATTACCGAAAAACGTTTCATCTATGGAACTAGTTTCGGTCGTACGCAGAAAACATTAGCATGATAAAAAAGAAAAGACTTATACGTCTCATATTCTAGTATTATGTCGAGAGAGGAACCTGTGCAAAAGTTAGGATCACTACCAACTTCCCCTTTGGAAGCCATTGACCTTCTTAAATCCGAGATGGACCAACCAGTCTGGGAATCACGTCTTTTGGATTTGATGAAATTAGCTGCAGATGGTGATAAAAACACCTGGGCAATGATCTACCAAATCATTAGAGAAGCCGATTCCGGTCGCCTGAGTTGGGGATACCATAAGTCATTATTGTCTGGTATGGTTTATCTTCTTTCCTATGTGGGTGATTCTAAAAGTTACCGAGTTTTACTGAATTATGTCAAATCCCTCGACCGAGCCATTCCTATTGGTGCCATGGAACTCATTTCCGATTTGTTACCTACATTTGCTGAGTTAGACATTCGCGAGTTATTTACCATTGCTTCTAATTCCGATGAATTAAAATCTGCTTTCGCTGTTCTTGCCTTATGCAAACTTAATATGGAAAACCGACTTTCCGATGATGAAAAAGAGAAGCTAAAAACTTTTTTATCCACATATAAAAATTATAAATACTACCTCACTGATACAATCGAAGTAACGTTAGAACAACTGAATGAAACGGATGCAAGCGACATGTTGACGGAGTTAGATGGAATCTTTCAATGAAAGCAGCAGTTCTACCCGCAGGATCGAGGTCCCTTGAAATTCAAGATTTGGATCTTCCGACTCTCCTTCCCAACCAAGTAAAAATCAAAGTCAAAGCCTGCGGAATTTGTGGTTCAGACATCCACTTAGTTCTCCATGGAAAAATGAAAGCCACTTATAGCCCCTGTGTCCCCGGACATGAAACGTCTGGTGTTGTGGCTGAAATTGGGGACCAGGTCACCAATTTCAAAAAAGGAGACCGAGTGGTAGTCAGTGCCGGCACTTCCTGTGGAAAATGTAAACACTGTTTGGCGAATCGGGAAAACCTTTGTGAAGAGATTGGGGTCCTTGGATTCAACCAACGGGGTGGGTTTGCCGAATACTTACAAATCGAAGAACGGTATTTACATCTATTACCTGGCGAAATTCCTTTTGCTGAAGGTGCCATTCTTGCCGATGCCGTCTCTACTCCTTACCACGCGGTCAAATACCAAGGCGAAATCAAACCAGGAGATACAGTAGCCATCATCGGTTGCGGGGGCCTGGGAATCCATGCGGTTGCCATTGCAAAAGCTTTAGGAGCCGGACGGATCTTTGCTGTCGACATTGACAGTGGTTCCTTAGAAAATGCAAAAGCTTACGGGGCCGACGAACTCATATTAGTTGAAAAAAACATGCAAGTAGGCAAAGTTTTAAAAGAAAAATCGGGTGGGATCGATCTGTTATGCGACTTTTCTGGTTATATGCCTAATATAGAAAATTCTGTGCGAGCCATGAGTCGCGGCGGACGAATTGTTCTTGTTGGAATTGGTAGAAACAAATTAGAAATACCAATGCCATTTTTTCTCATCGAACGGCAAATCAGAATCACTGGTTCCTATGGTTCAGACAGAAGGGCAATCCCTGAGCTCATCCAACTTTATAAAGATAAAAAATTAAACCTAAAAAAGTCGATCAGTGGTATTCATAAGTTAGAAGAAACCAATGAATTTTTACATGCTTTGGAAGAGAAAAAAGGAAACCCTATTCGATTTATTATCAATCCAGAATTATAACTTCTGGATTTCAATTTGATGGTTTATGGCTCAAAGTTTTGGATTCAATGACCATGATATCGAGTTTTGAAAATAAAATTCATTTATTTAATCTCTACTAATAGAAAACTCAAATCGTCCATTTGGTATTTCCATCCTGAAGAAAACCGAAAGAGAGAATCTTGAACTATTGTTGCCAGTTCTTGAAATTTTTGGTATCGATTGTCCCATAACAGTGATTTGAGTTTGTCTTCCCCGAAACTTTCACCATCCTCATTGAGTAGGTCAAAAATCCCATCGGTGTAGAGTAAAATTCTATCTCCAGGTTTTAGTTTCACCATTTCCTCTGCAAAAGGTAAATGAGAAAATAAACCCAAAGGTTTCCCTTTAACATTCAAATGAATGGCATCTGATTCGGAATTTCGAATCAGAAAAAACCCTGGGTGGCCTGCATTACTGAATGTAGCGGTATAAGATTCTATATCAATAAACACATAAGAGGCAGTAATAAAAAGATTTTTTGTTTTCCCAACCAAATGCCTGTTCATCAAATGAAACACTCTAGAAGGAAATTGTAAATAAGGACCAGCTCCTACAAAAGCCATCTTGGACATTGCAGCCACCATCGCAGAAGAGATCCCGTGTCCAGAAACATCTGCCATGAGTATGGCCCAATTTCCCATACTGTCTTTGGTATGGTCAAAATAATCACCACCCACCGACTCAAGGTTTTGCGAAAATCCAATGATGCGAATTTTTTCATCTTCATTGTACTTCGGTGATAACAATGATTTTTGTAATGCGTGGGCCAATGCTAAATCCTTATCAATTTGGATTAACCTTTGTAACTCTTTATTTTTCGTACGCAATTCAGCATTCATTCTGTTGATTGAATGTAATAACTGCCAATAATGTCTGAAAACATAAAATCCAAACAAAACTAACATTATAAAAAATCCATAATGAATGATTCGGTGTCCATACCGAAACAATTCAAGGTCCACCAAAATATCATGTAATCCAGCAAAAACAATGATGAGGAGTCCCAAGGTGATTGTTCGTAGATTCTTATTACCTTTGATCAGAACATAAACAGAAGAAAAAATAGCTCCAATCGCTTCTAATACAATCACCCAATTGTAATCGTCTTCACTATTGAGAAAAGAAATTCCATCTTCATAATTACTTACAATAGATATGAAAAAAACAATGAGATGAATACTTGCGAGTATCTTAAATAAATTGCGAAAAAAAGGAGGAAAAATCCCGATCAAAAAAAGCAAAAGGGCAAAGGGGAAAAAAGCAAAATTTAGATAAGTAAGAGGAACAACAAGATAAGAAAACTGAGTCAGGGAAAAACCAACAAAACCATTTAAAGCTTCAATGAGCGAAGCAGAAAACAAAAGAATAGAGAAATTTAAAAATATACTTTCCCTTTTCCTAAGAAAATAGAAACCAAGGAAAATGGTGGAAAGCACAAGTAAAATCGGAGCAAAGAAGGTTTCGGAAAAATTATCTAAAAACAAATCAACTAACGCCATCGAATGATCTTTCAAATATACGTTGCGATCCATTCCGATATAACCGCGATACCTAGATTGAAATTGGATGATGAGTGAACCTGAAGGGTTTTGGTTTAATGGAATGATATAGGGAAAAATATGATCTTGCAGTTTTGATTCGAAAACCATATCTTTTCCTTGAAAGATTTTAAATTGTTCCAATGCGATTTCTGCATAGAGAACAGGACTTTTGAGTTGCCTTACAAATTGATCACTAAATTTAACATATAAATACTGGCTTTCTAATGATTCAAATCCCAACCGATTGGGTTCCATTTGTTTCCAAATATTGTCTGGAATCGAATGGGGGTCTTTTATTTCCTCACTCGACCAATAGTAATGTCGATCCAAAAGGTAAACGGACTGTTGGAATTGCCGGTCAGGTGTTACTTCAGAATGTAAGTCCAAACACCCGCAGAATAAAATCACAAACCCTAAATAAAGAACAAACGGTAAGAGAGTATGGATCGATTTATATGATTTGACTTCTTTCAAATTTTTATTCCTATAGGATAAGCAGGATTAAGTTCAATGAATCGCAATCGATTCCTATCATTTTTTTACCTACTCCCCCTCCTATTATTGTCTCTTACTGCGCTTATGGCCCAAGAAGAGAAAACCGCCCAAGAACGATTCGTGGAAGACAAAATGGAATGTTATTCCATCGCCACGGAAATTGACGGACAAGAATACCAGAAATCACTAAAGTGCATCTCTCAAGATTCCATCTGTTACATTATCCAAGGTTTTGCGATGAGTTGTATTCCTCGATCGGGAAAATATTCCGCTGAATTACCTAATCTAATTCCAAAACCCACTCAACCATAATCGTATAACAGGAGATTTATGAAAATCAAAACAAAAATCAGTGAAATGTTGAAAATTGACCTTCCGATCATCGCAGCCCCGATGTTCCTCGTCTCCTATCCCGAGTTAGTGGTGGCGGTTTCGGAAGCAGGGGGAATTGGATGTTTTCCCTCATTAAATTATAGAACGCCAGAACAGTTACGCGAAGGAATCCTAGAAATTCGTTCCAAAACAAAAAAACCAATCGGTGTCAATTTAATCCTACACAAAGAACATAACCCCAATTGGGCAAAGCAGTTTGAAGTGGTTATGGATTTAAAAGTAGAACTTATCATTACAAGTTTGGGGACACCTCGAACGATTGCAAAAGAAATCAAAGCCAACGGCTCAATTTTGTTTTGTGATGTGACCACCTTAAAACATGCAAACATTGTGGCAAAGTCAGGGGCGGATGCACTCATTGCCGTTTCCCAAGGGGCCGGTGGACATGCGGGAGCCATCACTCCTTTTGCCTTAATTCCTTATCTAAAAAAAGAAGTTGGTTTGCCAGTCATTGCGGCAGGAGCCATTTCTACTGGATCCCAAATGGCAGCAGCTTTGTCTTTAGGGGCAGATGCGGTTTACATAGGAACTCGTTTTATCGCCACACCAGAGTCAAGGGCGCAAAACGAATACAAACAAATGTTAATCGATTCAAGTCCAGATGAGATTGTTTATACAGAAAAAATTTCAGGAATTCCAGCCAACTGGTTAGCAAAATCTGTAGAACGTTCTCCAGAGATTTTAGAAGACGGCCCTAAAAAAATTGCCGCTGGTCATGCTGGTGGAGAAAAAGCCATCGAACAAGAATACAAAAGATGGCGAGATATATGGTCTGCCGGACAAGGTGTGGCTCAAATCCATGAAGTAAAACCGGCCGGTGAGATCGTAAAAGAAATCGCAAGCGAATACCTCGCAACAGTCAACAACCTCCCTCGCTAAACAAAGATAATGCGAATCGGTTATTTCGACCGATTCGTGTTATATAAAAGCAGAGATTATTATCAGCGTATCCTTCTAAATCTATTCCGATTTCCAACAAAAATACTTAAAATTTGGAAATCGCTCCGATCATTCCTTTCGTATCTAAATAATCATTCGATTTATAAACCATCTTTCCCTCTGTGTTGAGGATCAGAAAAAAAGGTAAGCCGATTTTGAGTTCAGGATAGTTCGGATTATTTGCAAATTCTTCAAAGATAGGATCCGTATCATAAACCTTCCAAAGAACAGCTTTATTTTTGAATGTTTCATTCCAATCTTTGTGGCTTAATGTTAGTTTTTGAAACTCTTTACAGTTCGTACACCAGTCTGCATAAAAATCGATAAATATCGGTTTTCCTATTTCTTTAGCAATCCGATACACTTCCTCTTTCGATCGGTGCCATTCCAGATTCCCATGAATTTCTGCTGGAACCGAGTTCAATCCTGCACCCGATTCCCCTTGTGATGGCTGAAATTTAAAAATCGCAGATTGTAAAAGTAGAACGAGAACAAGAAGCGAGGTATAGGCACCCAATTGGAGTAGTGAGAGTTTCATTCTTTCGCAAGGAAGACCCTCTTTTTTTTGTAAGTAGAGAAAGGTCAGCGCCAAAGTCCAAATAAGAAATACTTTGGCTGACAAACCCGAATCCAAACCCCAAAGGGCAAATGCCTTTTCTAGATAAGTATAGGAAAAATATAAAATGAGTAGAGAAAGAACCCACTGGACCGATTTCATCCACTTACCGGACTTAGGTAGGGCAAATCCAAAAACTCCAATCAGCAAAAAAGGAATTCCTAGTCCCAAACCAAAAACAAACATTTTTAATGCGGTGAAAAGGATCGGCACGATACGAATCCCTTCGGTTTGATAGGTAATGAGTTGAACAAGAATAGAAACAACCACAGGCCCGACACAAGGTGAGGAAAGAAGTCCAGCACCAACACCAAGAAAGAAAGTATTCGCATAACTAACATTTGCCGGGTTTCTCAAATCTCCAGAGAAAAAAGGAAAGTATAAAAACTCCGCTACACTGAGTCCCAAAATAAAAAGTAAAATAGAAAGGACCACTTGGGTTTCTGGGTAACGTAAAAAGGAATTGAATGCCCCTCCGCTAAGACCTGCGATCAGCCCAAATACTGCATACATGGATGCAAGACCAATATAATAAACTAGTGGATGAGACCATTTGTGTTTAGAAACACGAGATTTTAAAATTCCTGCGGTGATAGGATACAACGGATAAACACAGGGCAAAAGCCCCGCCAGAAGTCCCCCTAAGGCTAAAAAGAAAAAACTTACGATAGAAAAAGAACCAGAAGACAACTGGGACTCAATAAAGGCTTGGATTTCTGATACCATATACTCTGTCTTAGAACGTAGCTGTGGCTTTCAAAACAATACTTCGGTCCAGTCTTCCATATTCGGAGATCGGATGCGAAACCGGTTTTGAAAACTGTTCTATATATTCGACACGATTTGATGCCTCTCCGGTACTGTCTACATACCATTTATTTGGCTCTCCTCTCGAATCAAAAGAGCGCACTTCAGTGTATCCCAAAGCCAGCCGAGCTGATGGAGTAAAGAACCATTCTCCAAAGATTTGGCGGGTAATATAATAGGATTGATTGGAATAGAGAGGATCTGTAGTGCCTGGTTTGAATCGGAGCCAAGGTTCCCTTTCCACTGTTTCTGTGGCTCTTAGACCCGGTGCCGGTCCTCCTGTGGCAATTTCTCCACGAACGACAAGGCGAAGGGTTCCATTACCGAGACCAGCCCAAACATAAGCCCCTCGCCCAACCGATTCGGGCACCATAGCGGCTGGTTGGTAAGGCGCTAGACGATCCACAATCCGACCGCCGAGTTGTTTTTTTACCATTCCTCCCAATCCTAAATTGAGAGTTTCTTTCCAAACCAAATGGGATTCGACTGCAATGACTTGTTCCTGGTTGAGAGAAACACTCCCCTGTTTTCTGGTGGTTGGATTTCCATCACTTCGTAGGCAACTTGTTTTTCCTTCCCTACATTCGTCACTCGCATAACCAAATGCATTCGACGCTCTACCTAAAAGATGGATTCCTGTTTTTAGATTTTCTGACCAAGTAGGTTCCCATCCTAGTTTTCCAATGACATCGTATCCTGTGTTGGTAGTGTTCTGGGTATTACGATAACCTTCTCCGTTCACAACTGCTGTTTGGACAGAGAAGGAATTCCAACGAAGTATATAATTAATTCCGAGATCCACCGGATCTTTTGCAAAACCCATGGACTCTAATGGCGATTTATCAAAGTAACGCCAATCATAGTTTCCTGACCAAACGGAAAACATATGAGGTAGTTCAAACATCCCAAATTGAATTTGGTGTTTTGTATTTCCTAGTTCAAAGGTCTTTGCAAGATTTGCTCGCCTAACTAGAAATACATATGGATTGGATTTATTGCCAGTACCGGCCAACGTGTCGTTGGTAAGAGCATCGTTACGAAGAATTTCACCCCAAAATTCTGCTTTTATGCCTGTGTTTTCCCATTCTTTAGAAATAGAAACCATCGTCCAGGGAAGTGAAAATCCAGCTTTGTCAGAGGGGGATAAATCTGTGGTTCCGGAGGCTTTGTCTCGAATGCGGTAGGATGCAGTGGGTGTTAAGATGGCACCTAGTTTGAGTCCATAATAACCATCAGGTTCGTCTTTTTTAGTTGTAACAACTTCTTCACCAAAGATTGGATAGGTGAAGAAGCAGAAAAGTATAATGAATCGGAAATTTATTTTCACTTTTTACCGTAAGTTTCATCCGGAGTAAAACTTGTATCTTCCCAACCTACTGGTTTGTGGCAAGGAAGGCATCGAGATAACATCGGCATCTCTTTTCGTTTTTCTCTAAACTTGATGGTAGCACCTTCTTTGGTGATTATATCTTTGTAATCATTTTTTTCTAAATCTGTGGCTCCCATTTTCAAAGCTCCACCACTTCCTTTAGCAAAATCGGAACCATTGATATTCACAAGACCTTCACAAACGCAAGTGTAACCTTTTTTTTCCTTCTCTTCGAAGAACACACCAAAGGCTGTCCCGCGGACACCGGCAGTTGTCGTAGGAGTGGATACTTCAAAACTTCCTTTTTTAAAGTTACTGACTCGAAACCAGGCTGCACCTTTTTCCACATAGGCCTTTGCAACCTTTTTGTCAGAATTCCATTCTTTCAAAGTAAAATCCGTGTTAGGTTGGATTCGGATTTCAGTTTCTTGGTAAAGAAAATCTACTTTGGATCCGTTTCCTGTTTTGATTCTGTCTCCAGGTTTTAGGATGTCGTTTACTTTGAGTGTCTTCCAGAGTTTGGAAGAATCGGAAACGGAGAGAAAACTCACCTTTCCGCGAGTAAAAGTTGCTACGGCAAATTCTTCCGCAGAAAGGGAAACACTGATCAGGATTAAGGAAGAAAGGGTTAGAAGGATTCTGAGGCTCATAATCCCTCTAACAAACATAAGGAAAAAAATTATCAACCGAATTTATAAATTCGGTTGTAGCTTAAATTACCAAGGAATAGAAAATCCCATATCTTTTAATTTAGATTCCAATTCCTCACGTTCTCGACTTTTTTTAGCGGTTGATCCTTGCTCATCCAGTAACCCTAGTTCTATGGCTTTTTTCTTTGCCCCATCTTTTCCTGAGGTATTGAGTGCATGAATGATTTCGGTATCATATTTGGTTAAGTTTACGGCATTCAAACGGTAGTCGACAAATGCCTCCCAAGCATTGGGAACCCATTTTTGTACAATTTGTTCTCCGATGGTTTTTGCAAAAAGTCGTATTTCTAATTGTGCATGGTCATCCATTCGGAGTGCCAAAAAATGAAGTAAATTGTGAAGGTCGACTTTCCAATATGCTTCTGTATAGGTAGCCAGAGGTAAATCCTTCCTTGCTTGTTCCCTGGCCACACCCATCTCTAATCTTTCATTATAAATATCAGTAGCAAACTTTTGAAACTCTGTTTCTTTTTTTGTTAGGTGGTCACCTTTGGATAATTCTAAATATCCGTCACTGCCTTGTTTGTTTCCAACGGATTGGACTCGCCATTCGCCCGGGAGAGTGGTTTGAGCAGAATCAATGGCTACGGAGTAACGCGTAGAGTATTCGTTGACATTTGCCATACGGTGGCGAATCCACTGACGCCATGTGTCCATAGGAACGCGAACATGTAGCTTTAGTTCGCACATTTCGAAAGGAGTGCTATGACGGTGGCGCATTAAATAACGAATGAGGCCTCGGTCTTCATTTACCTTTTTTGTTCCTTTTCCGTACGAAACGCGTGCAGCCTGAACGATCGATTCATCAGATCCCATGTAATCAACGAGTCTGACAAATCCATCGTCCAAAATCGGGAATGGTTTTCCCAGAATGGAGTCTAATTCGGGAACGGATACTCTTGAAATGGATTCGAAATCAGATTGTTGCATATTAGCTTTATTTTTTAGTTCACAGGCATATGAAAAGTCGAAAATAGAGTTATGGCGTACCGTATCGCCATCATAAATAGAAAGGATGCTAAATGGCTCTTGAAGAAAATTCGCTGGAAGATCGTTTGATCAAAATTTCCACCAGGGACAGTAATAAAAGTCTCATGGTGAGTCCGGACAAAATCTATATTTTTCCGGTTCCAAAAACAACGTTTCAATTTTTGGAAAATATTTGGCAATCCTTCACAAATAAAATGGTTTCTTTAGTTGACTTCAACGATGATCCCATTTTCAACTTTTCGATTTTTGAAGTTATCGACCAAGATGAAATGAAAATTGTGGCTACAGCCACTCACTTCAAATTAAAGGAAATTGCGGAACGCCGCCGAATTCCTGGCATTGAAGAATACATCAAAAAATCGCGCCCCATCCACTTGGGAGATCCTCGGAACGAGTCTGCTGGATTCATTCGTAAGTCCATCATTGATTTTAACAAAGGCCTAAGACCTGAAGTCATTTTTGTGAATTTGAAAGAAGAAGAAGTTCATCCTGAGAAAAAAGTTTTACTCTCAGAAACAATGAACCATGCGATTGGAATTCCTCTCTTTGTGAACGAAAACCCCATTGGAATTTTGTGGGGGATTACTAAAGATCCAATTCCGGAAGATAAAATTCGTCCACTCACTCTCCAACTTTATTCTTTGTTTGATGTGATTGAGTTCGTTGTCGCAAAAGAAATGGAATCGGGCAACGACCATTACATTGCCCAAAAAAATATCGAAAAGGCCGATACCGTTTCTAATTCTAGAAACTTATTTTATACTACAACCAAAGACCAAAAGGAACCGGTCACATCTATTATCTTCAAATCCCATCAGTATAACATTGAATATAGAATGGATGCATCTTTTATCATACCAACTACTGATGGTTATGCGGTTTCACTTAAAAGTTTTACTCCAGAGAAACTAAACAATACAGGTAAAAATCTTTTGCTGATCCCTGGTTTTTTCTGCCGGCGTTCTGTCATGGACAAACTGGCAAAAGAACTCGCATTAAAATATGGATATCGCGTTTTCCTTATGGATATGCGTGGTAGGTCTAGACAAACCATGCCGAAACATGGTCGAAAAGAAGGCTGGACTGTTGATAATTACATCCAAGACGATTTTCCGGAAATTTTGCGTTGGATTCGTTGGCACTATCCGAGTGAAAGGACCGTTGTACTCGGTCACAGTATGGGGGGAATGATTCCTCGTTTTTATGTATCTTCGTATGAAAAAATCAAAGAACTAAAAGAAGAATTCAATTTACCGCAACCAGAAGAATACATTGCAGGAATTGTTTCGATCACTTCGCCAAACTACATCAGCTTAAAATCCAACTTCATTGGTCTTGATACATTGAAACGAGGTTTCAGTTTGCTTCCCCATAAAATGATTTCCGATATGATTTTGAGTATGGCTAGTTTTTCTATGCAAGCCACAATCCAAACCATTGACCTAAAGAAGTTCTTTAAATTGATTTTAAACCTTCATTCTAGTTTGCGAAGTTTTAGTTATAATATTGGAACCAAAGTTCTAACGATCAAAGACTTTGTGGGTTATAAAGAAATCACACCGCCAGAATGGTATTTTCTCATGGAAGATGTGTTTTGCGAAGAATCGGTATCAGTGATTATGCAATTTTTCCAAAGCCAAATCTCCAATGAAAGGAGTTTCTGGTCAAACGATGGTCGCATCAATTATACCGAAAACTTTCTAAATAATTTTAATATGCCCATTTATAGTGTGGTGGGAACGGTAGATAAAATTGTACCCGAAGAAAGTCTTACAGAACTGAAAGACCTCAAATCAGAAAACAAGGTGATCACTTATTATGAACAAGGCCACCTTGGAATTATCTTTCACGGAGAAACGGTTAGAAAAATTTGTAAAGGGATCGATGAGTGGATCCAAGGATTAAAATAGTTTCGCTATTCCCCTAACGCCCGCTAAACCGGTTGTGAATGAGTTCCATCTCTTTTTGGAGGGTGGCATCACGACCGGCAAGGAAATAGGCTCCTCTGACGGGAATGCTTGTGATCTCGGAATCTTCCGTGATAGTCACAACAGTTCCTGGAATCTTTGGTTCCAAACTGTACGTCCAAGACCCTCGCATTTTAAAACTCGCATCTGTTAGTTCAATTTTCCAACGTTTGTTGGGAATGGACTCGCGAAGTTCAAAGATCATATACCCGCCCATATCGGGTGTTTCTTCCCACTTCGTCGGTGTTCCATCCGGTTTGGTTTCTAAAACTTTGATAGATACCACTTCCTTTCGTCGATTGGGAAGGTCTTGGATATCGGTAATATAGTTCCAGATGTCTTCTGGTTCTGCCTTCAGCCATTCACTGGTTTCCGAGTGGAATTTGGGTTCTTGGAAGTAACCGACCGCTAAAAAAAGAACAACGAGCCCAATCAGCAAAAAACTAGTTCCAAAGGAGAAGAGAAGAATCCGTTTCATAACTTTTTTTCTTGCTAAGACCGGGATAAATCAATCATAATCTTTCCCACAATGCATGCAAATGAAGAGTTGATTCAAAAGTTTTACACAGCCTTCCAAAACAAAGACGGACAAACCATGGTGGGTTGTTACCATCCAGATATTGAATTCCAAGATCCTGCTTTTGGTTCCCTCAAAGGAAAGGAAGCGGGGGCTATGTGGCTTATGTTAATCGAACGAAGCCAAAATCTAACCATTCGTTTTTCTAATATCAAAGCGGATGACTCGAGAGGTTCTGCTGATTGGGAAGCGGACTATAGTTTTAGTAAAACTGGTAGAACGGTCCAAAATAAAATCCAGGCGAAATTTACCTTTAAGGAAGGAAAGATCCTCTCACATAAAGATCACTTTTCTATGTGGAAGTGGTTGGGAATGGCGATGGGCCCTGTTGGTTATCTACTCGGTTGGTGGCCGGCTCTCGGAAACAAAGTAAAGAAAGAAGCATTGACTGGATTACAACTATATATGAAACGAAAAAGAATGTAGGTTTGTTTTTATAGGGAAGATCTCTTCCCTATAAAATATTTCGAAACCTTCCTAATACAAAGGATTCACTTACGGGTTCGGCATATTGGAGAGTCCACCCGCATTGATGACATCAGTGTAACCA
The DNA here is from genome assembly GCF_000332455.1 of Leptospira vanthielii serovar Holland str. Waz Holland = ATCC 700522. GTDB lineage: Bacteria > Spirochaetota > Leptospiria > Leptospirales > Leptospiraceae > Leptospira_A > Leptospira_A vanthielii. The sequence goes on from NZ_AOGY02000007.1 coordinate 67,006, forward strand.
ACGGACTGTAAAAAAGATTTGGCACTTCCACTGCGACCACCGGAAGCACAATAGACTACGATGGAACGGTTTTTATCACCAAATGCATCCAGACGTTTGGAAACTTGGTCTACAGGGATATTTATGGCTCCAGGAAAATGCCCTGATTGAAATTCAGCGGTAGTTCGAACGTCCACCACGAGAGCCCCAGCATCAATTTTCTCTTTCAGTTGGGACTGGTTTGCACCTAACGAAGTTTTCAATTTATAAACAATAAAGACAACACAAACGAGAACTAAAACGATTAGAACGATTCGATTCAAAACTAAACTCCTACTTTATTAAGATAGACGAATGAAATGGAATCATTCGGCCCAAGCTCACGAAAAAAACAAGAATAATACCCCGTGTGGCAAGCAGCTCCAATTTGGCCTGCAACATATTGAATAAAAAATGGATTGGAATGTACATAGATCGCAGATAAATTCTGCAAGTGACCTGACTCTTCCCCCTTCACCCACTTCCCATTCCGAGACCGACTATAGTAAGTACCAAGACCTGATTCCACTGCTGACAAAAGACTTTCTTTTTTCCCCCAAGCCAACATCAGATCCTTCCCAGATAAATCTTGGGCGAGAAACGGAGAAAGTGGCGGAATGGTTTCTAAAAAGGACTTCCAGTCTTCATCCGAAAATCTCAATTTCCCAGATTCCCATAACAAGAGTTTGTTTTCCGAATTGAAACTAGGATCAATTTCTAATAAAGCATCTTCATCACAATCAACAAACAGTCGTTTATTGCTAAAATCAAAACCGTCCACAAAATCTTGTGCTAGTTTGGAACCAACAACGCGTAAATTGACTTCTTTCGAATCCATAGAAGGTTTGGAAATGATTGTAATTTCTTTTCCTGTCGGAAGTTGGATCATACACTTGTCTCCACAGATAAAATTTCTGTAGTTTTAGTTTTTCCACGAAGGGATAAAGTCCCCATGGATTTAATTTTTAGATTTTGTCGAAATTCAAAAAAAATCTGATCATACAGTTCTTTTGATATAAGAAAGTTTTTCTTTAAATCCTTTCCCAAAGATTCCAGTCTACTCGCAGCATTGACTGTATCTCCGATGACTGTGTATTCTAGTCGTTTCTCCACACCGACATTGCCGACAATCACTGGCCCATAATGAATTCCAATCCGAATGGAAATTGGTTTTTCTCCAATTTTTTCACGATTCTGGTTCCAGAGAGATAAGGCTTGTAACATGGCAACACCTGCCTTGGTCGCATTCGTTGCATCTTCTTTGGTAGGAAGGGGAGTTCCAAAAGTAACCATCATTCCATCACCGATAAACTTATCAAGTGTCCCCCCATGATTGAAGACCACATCTAACATAAAACTATGGTATTCAGAAAGTAAAGACATGGTCTTTTCGGGTCCCAGAGTTTCAGAAATGTTTGTAAAATTTGCTATATCACAGAATAATACTGCGACGGTTGATTCTTTTCCCCCTGGTTTAAAAAAATCATCCCCAGCTTGGCCCATTTGGTTAGCAACATTAGGCGAAAAGTACCTAGAAAGTTGAGTCATTTTTATTTCGTTAGTGACTGCAGTGAATACAATTCGCCTAACACGGTATGTGAGGTAGGCTAAAAAAAATCCGAGAACCCCAATGATCCCCATAGACATTATGTAATTATTTACATGGGCTGCAGGACCAAGGAAAGCTTCTTTAAAACTCTCTGTGCTAACGAAACGAGGGTCTTGTTGCGCATAAACTAGAAGTCCTGCCTGGCTAATGACCACCCCCAATGCATAAATCATCGGGTAAATGGGCTGGATGCTAAACGCATTCATTACCAAAGTTCCAGCAATGATAAAATGTAAGTATGTTTTGATTAAATAGGTTCTAGGAACTTGCGACTCTCCTCCCACAGCATTGTACCAAATGAATGGGAGGATAGTGATGATGAATAAATCAATCACAACACAAAACAATCCAACAAAAGAGACAAACTTCCCTTGTTTCAAAAACTTAGACAGAATATAAAGAACTACATTTAAAGCTAAGGAAATAGAAGTGATGGTTAATATTTCAAATAAAGTTTGAGCAACAAAGAAGGTGGCAATGGTGAGGAGCGAAAAGATTATAATTTTTCCATATAGGCTAAACTTAATCCCTTCAATCTCCTTTTCCCGTAAGATTTGTTCCGACTTTGTTGGCATAAATTTATTTTAAAAGATCACCGGGATTTGCATCGCGATCAGGAACAAATAAAGACAATGTTTTATCTTTTCCTGATGCCAGTAACATCGCTTCCGATAGGCCGAATTTCATTTGGCGTGGTTTTAAGTTGGCAACCACCACCACTTTTTTTCCGACCAACTCTTCGGCTGTATAACTGGCTTTGATCCCAGCAAATACATTTTTGATTCCCTTTTCTCCCAAGTTTACTCTCACAAACAAGAGTTTGTCGGCCCCTTCGACGGGATTTGCTTCGACAATGTGACCCACTCGAAGTTCGACCTTGGAAAGTTCATCAATAGTGATATATCCGTCTTCCGATACAGTTGCAGTATTAGAATCGGAACCAGAGGTTTTACTCTGTTCAGGTTTAGATTTTTCAGGATTTGCTTTTTCAAAAGCTTCTTTCGTTTCTTCTATCATAAGTGAAATATTTTTTTCCTCAACGCGTTTTGATAACATTTGGTATGGCCCAAGGACTTTGTTCTCCAAAGTCTCGGTAAGATTTAAAAAACTCAAAGTCGGAACTTGAAATAGAGATGCCAAAGAACTCACGATGTTTGGCGTTACCGGAGCCATATACGTAAACAAAATTTTAGCACAGTTTAGAGACGTGGTCACCACCTCTCTTGCTTTTTCGACATCCGTTTTGATTAGGTTCCAAGGAGCATAATCATTTACATATTTATTGACTTTATCGCCGAGTCCTGTAATTTCTCGCATCACCTTAGAATAGTTACGCGAACTAAAAGCTTCTCGAATTTCTGAATCTTTCGAAAGAAGTTCCTGGACGAGCAATTTTCCTTCCAGAGAAAGAGCACCTAACTTTCGATCCATTTTGTCCAAGATAGACGTGGAAACTCGAGATACTAAATTCACTAGATTTCCAATCAGGTCGGAATTGACTCTGGATACAAAATCATCAAAAGAAATATCGACATCTTCCATTCCAGAACCCAATCGACAGGCAAGATAAAACCGAAAATGTTCAACATCCAAATACTTTGCGAAGGTAGAGGCATTAATAAATGTCCCTCTTGATTTGGACATCTTCTCGCCGTTGACAGTTAAAAATCCGTGAACGTTTAGTTGGGATGGGGTTTGGTAATCGGATCCCATAAGCATTGCAGGCCAAAAAAGGCCATGAAAGTATAGAATGTCTTTTCCTATGAAGTGGACTATTTCGCCCTTTCCTTCTTTCCAGATTTCGTTGAACTTCTTTTCATCTTTTAAGAAGTTTAAAGCTGAAGCCATATACCCGATAGGTGCATCCAACCAAACATAAAAATATTTGTTTTCTTCTTCGGGAATTGGAAATCCAAAATAAGGGCCATCCCGACTGATGTCCCATTCTTGTAAGCCAGAGGTAAACCATTCCTTTAGTTTTTTCTGGGCTCCTTCATTCAATCTACTTTCTCCTTCAATCCAAGTCTGCAATTGGGATTGGAAGTCTTGGAGTTTGAAAAATAAATGTTTGGATTCTTTGAGTACTGGTGTTGTTCCACAGATAGAACAATAGGAATCTTTTAAATCTTTGGGAGAGTAACTTGTTCCGCAAACTTCACAAGAATCGCCGTATTGGTCTTTCGCACCGCATTTTGGACAAGTCCCTTTGATAAACCTATCAGGAAGAAACATTTGATCATGTTCGCAATATGACTGTTCAATGTTGCGTGCAACGATATGACCCTTTTTCTTTAAGATGAGATATATGGATTCTGAGAATTTTTTATTTTCTTCTGAATTTGTCGTATAATAGTTATCATACGAAACTCCAAAAGCAGTTAGATCTTTATAGTGTTCCTTCTGTACCTCTTCAATCATGGACTCTGGAGTTTTGCCAGCTTTTTTTGCGGCAATCATGATCGGAGTTCCATGTGTGTCATCGGCACAGAAAAAATAACAATTGTTTCCTACTAACTTTTGGAAACGTACCCAGATATCTGTTTGGACTGCTTCCAAAACATGTCCTAAGTGGATGGAACCGTTGGCATAGGGAAGAGCACTCGTAACTAGTATGTTTTTCGACATAGATTAATTCCAGTTTCCTGATTCGAAGTTCCAATTCAGCCCATTTTTGGGAAAAATCAAGAAAAGAGTAAAAAAATGAAGTTGAACAGAGAATCCAAGGCAATAAAATTCCTGTTTGTTATGGCAAAGAAAATCGTTCAAAATTTGAAACAAGTCAAGGGTAACAAAAACAAACATCCAGAATCGATCCAGTCGACTCTGGACATAGAAAGTGACCTTCACATTGAATATGCCAAAGTCCTTCTTAGTTTGTGGTCGTATGCTTGTAATGCAGATGGTCAATTTAGAAAGAAAGAAGGGGATATCGTAGGGGAACTAGTCAACGTACTATTTGAACCCGATTGCCTTCTCAGTGGATTCCAAGCCCAGAAAAAACCAGTTTTAGAAATTCTTTCAAAGACTTTTGAAAATCCTCTCCCGATGAAAACCATTACTAAAGTTGTTTTGGATAACGACGAGTATGCGCTGAATTTCTTTGAAGATGCCGTTTGTATTGTTGCATCTGATGGTTCTCTTAACCAGGAAGAAATCCTATTTTTGGAAGACCTAGCCACAGAATTAAGAATCAGCCATATGGATAAAGTCAGAGTCGAAAAGAAATACCTTACTTAAGGTATTTCGTCCCTCTGAATTCCTGTTTCGAAACTCAAAATCTAATGTAAGATATCGGTTATTGGTAAACCTAAAAATACCGACCCTTACTCACATTCAATTTCTTTGCTTAGAATAACAGATCCAATGTCTGTCAGAGATTGGTTCTAAATTCATTTTTGTATCCAATCGAACAATCTCTAACATTTCTTTCACTTCTTCAATTCGATAAGCTGCGAGTAAACTATTGTAAAAATCTTTTTTAAGAATTTCAAATTCTTCATTCGCATAATGTTTGGTTAGCTGGTTTGCACTAAAGAAAGAATCCGGTCTCATTAAATCTGAGATAAAGATAAAACTATCTTGATGGATAGACCTTTGCACAGCAGCCCAAAATTCAAATGGATCCTGTAGATGATGTAATAAAGAATTTGAAAATACTAAATCGTATGGTGATTCGGGAACAAAGTCCTGAATGAGTTCTTTTTTAAAATCAATTTTATTGTTTCTTTTTTTAGGAACCATTGTCTCGATACGTTTCTTACAAAGATCTATCATGAATTCGGAACCATCCAGAAATGTAAAATTCGCCATAGGAAATTGTGAATACAACCGAGAAGACATATCCCCAGGGCCACAACCTAAATCCAAAATGGATTCTGGTGCAAACCTTTGAGGAAGTCTATCTTGAAATTTACGAATGAGAAAGGAATGTGCAGTTTCAAAGTCAGCTTTAGCATAAGACTCTACTTGGATAAGGTCTTCCATAAGTTCTGGCTCAGGAATCCGAATCATGTGGTGAAAGGAAAAGTTTACAGATCGTTTCATTCTCTATTAAGGATAAAAATCTCATGAAACAAGTGTTTCTAGCCATTCTTTTCTTTGTCTTTTTGACAAATTGTATGCTTACAGAAGGAATTGGAATTCCTACTTATGGAGCTATCAGGGGCTCTGAGGCAAAAAAAAGAATTTCCGAAGCAATATTTGAGGCAGAAACAACAGCTTCCGCATTCTGGCTTTCCCAGTCAGGAATGAAGGGCGGGCAAGGTCCCATCTCACCCCTCCTCATTATCAATGGATTTCTGACCCAAATCCTTTATTCCTATGTTTCTGAGGTTAATGATAATGATTCTTATATGGAAACTTCTGTTTTAAAATGCGAGTCAGATATACGCACCAAAGGTGCTTTGGTTTTAGGATCTGTTTATGACAGTTTAACAACTGTTGGGGGAGTTGCCAGGGATGCATCGTTACTTCCCGAATTTGCCTCCTGCGACTTAGAAAATACAGGAAAGATCATTACTATAGAACCTATCCGTTTTTAAATGAGGAATGTTATGAAATCTGCTTTTTATATATTATTAATATCACTTTCTTCCTTTGTTGTATTTTCCAATTGCAACAAATCTGTTTCAAAAGATAAGAATGCACAATCATTACTTTTGGCGGGTATCGCAGGTTCTTGTTTTACCATTGATTCCTGTTTTGATCAATATGTAAAAACTACCGATGAAGGTGCCAGTTTTCAAGTTTATGACCAATCGGGTAACAAAATTTATGCGAGACAATCCGTATTAGATTATAATACTTACCGTCCGATTGCATCTGGATCCAAATGGGTGACTGCAATTACTGCCATGCGGGCAATAGATTGTAATACCAGTAGTGTTACCTTTGCTAATTGTGGAACAGTAACGACAAACACTTGTGTTACCGGTGGAGCTCTCTCACTTAGCCGAACGACTGGAGACATCCTCGGATGGACAGGTACCAAAGGAACGATCACTCTTCGTCAATTGTTATCTTTCACTTCGGGTCTGAATGCAGGTGGTGGGAATGGATCGGGGCAAGTGAGTTGTATTTCCACATTACCAGTGGGTGCCACCGGCACACAAAAAGACAGTTGTGTCAATGAAATCCGAGACCAATCGACAGGAACACCTGGTGCCCTATACCAATACAATTCCAACCATATGGCAGTCGCACAACGTATGTTAGAGGTCTCCTGTGGAAAAACTTGGGACACAATCTTTACTCAACTGATTGTAAATCCTTTAGGTTGGGACGCAAGCCAAGCTGTTTGGCGAGGCAATTATAGAACTGCTGAGGTTACGGATGGAAGTTTGTCAGGTGCCTTTGGACTTTCGATCTCACCTGAACATTATGCTCGAATGCTAAATGCCCTCTTGACCAATGGAACTGCGAAAAATTCCTCGGGCGCCAATATCGCTAATTTTCTCTCCACAACATCGGTAACGGAAATTTTAGCTGACCAATACAATGGAGCAAAGATTGGATACTCACAATTCTCTGCTTTTGGTTACCGATGGCAATACGGACTAGGCAACTGGCGGTTTTGTACTACGACAGATATACCGGCTGAATGCGATCGTGACCTCATTTCTCATAGCATTGGAATCAATGGATTCTTTCCATGGTTAGATAAAAATCGGAATTACATGGCGATCCTTGCTGTAAATAATATAGGAAGAAAAAATGGATTGAGTTTGTTACCAGCTTCATCAACCTCATTATTCTTTGCAGAGACAGTGAGACCACTCATTCATTTACAAATAGGCAGGTAACCCATGACAAAAAAACAAATCCTCACACTAACCTTGGTAGGAGTTTCCATTCTATCGAGTCTATCTACACTCATTGCCCAAACACCTGAATGGTCGGAATCCAAACGAAAAAAAGGAATACAAGTTTTGACACGCCCTTTTGCCGGTTCTAACCTTGATGAATTTTTAGGCCGAACGGAAGTAGATGCCTCCATCTCTCAAATTGTTGCTCTACTCACTGATTCTGCATCCTGTAAAAATCTTTACCACCAATGTAAGGAACTAACGCTCCTTTCAGGAACAGAAAAAAAATCAGTTATGTATCTCAGAAATGGTGCTCCTTGGCCTGTGAATGATCGTGATTTGATTATGGACCGAGGTTTTGAACAAAATGAAAAAACATTGGCTACTGTAATGAAAATTAAACGTTTAGATTCTAATGCTCGCCCAGTTCCTTCCGGTGTCACTCGTATGGAAAACTTCGAAGGTGTTTGGCGAATCATTCCACTTGCAAATGGAAAACTAAAAATTGAATACCAAGCACATTTTGAGCCAGGTGGGTCAGTACCACAATCCGTAATCAATTTGGTTTTAACAGATACTCCTTATGAATCGCTTCTCAATATACACAAGTTAGTTGAAGAGGGAAAACATAAAGATACAAAATTTGATTGGATCAAAGAGCCAACTAAAACAAATTCAAATTAACTATCCGTCATAAGTTTAAGGAATTGATTCTATGGTCCAATGTTTGTCCATTGTGCTGTAGAATCAGAAAGACGTGCGAAATCCATAACTCACAAAATTGGATCCGCAATTGGGATCGGGCGGGCAATACAGTCCAAAAATTCCGGACCTGTGATGGACTCGTAAAAAAAGTTCAGTTTTTCTTTCGAAAGGTAAATAAGAACTAATCTCCACCATCATATAGTTAAGAAGTGCCCGCGATTCTATGGCATCTTTTTGTAACCCATCTAAATAGTATCCCTTGGCCTTATTTTCTAACTTTGGGTTTTCGGATGCCAGCGACAATCCTTCACCTAACGACAAACTAATTGGGGAACCATACATTCTGTCAATTTTGACAATGTAAAAACCGTTTACTTCCCAATGATTCATTTCACCAAAATGTTTGGTAACATTTCCTTCCCATAAAAAATCAAACCAGCGAATTCGATAATCAAGAGGTCTTGTCAGTCCCAAACTTCCAATATAAGATTCTTTATAATCCGTTTTTTGTCGAAACACGATAGGTATGAGGTCAGTCGTTGTAAAAATTCCGCCATACATCACTAAATTCCAATTTTCTTTTGGGATAGAAATCGAGTTTAGATCCTTTAGTGGAATTACCGCCGAAAAAAATACAAAAGAAACAATAACAACGAATTTACGAGGAAATCGATGTATTAGTTTTTGATTTTGAATCAAATGGAATCGTTCCTTTGTTACGGTTGAAACCAATCTTGGTTTCGTTTTTCCCATTCTTTCAGTTGAGAATGGATGGTATCATAATTTTGTAAGAACAAACGCCTTAAGAATGTTTCATATTCTTTGCAATTTTCTGTGTGAGATTGTTCCAAGGACTCACGTAGTTTACTTGGTTTTTCTAACGTACAGTATTTTTGTAAACTGGATGGATAACGATTCGAATTGAAAGCAGGCGCCACAATCGTAGAACCAGTTCCAATATAAAATGGCATAGGAGCCCAGATAGTTTCATACGTCGATAAAAATGAAATTCTATGGAGATTGGTTTCTCCCGAAGTCCATACAAGTTCCGCTTCTGTTTCCATTGTTCCGTAATACAACATGGTCAATGCAAGAAGGCTCATACCGACACTATAAAATGGTCTTTGGCTTTCTTTCCGAATGACTAGCGTTAGATTATCTATATTCGATAATTCAAAGCCGCGGTCCCATCTAGGTAATTCGTTAGGATTCATCGGTTTTTCTTTTTTTGGTTTCGGTGCATGGTCAGGATTTGGTTCAGGCAGGGGAACGGTCGTTAGGTCGACTAAATTTGCATTTTCATCTAAAAGAATTGCCGGCGGAACGGGGAAAACTTCATTAAATACTTTTGCCAAAACGGGGTCAGTTGTTGTCCATCGAATGGAAATCATTTTTCCTTTGGATAATTTTGCCTCTGAACTTAACTCAGGCATGGGAGTTTTGCAAGAGAGATGGAAAACAAAAAAAGCCAAGGCGGCCACTCGTATGGAATGGAAAAATAGGATTCGATTTATATTCACTTAAGTTTCATTCTCTTGTTTAGTAAATCATCCTATTCCGTTTGAATGATGCATCCATTGTATTACAAAAACAAACTTACATTTAACACAAATAAGTTTCCATTACTCGAATTAGACATTCGATTTTTAAAAATCTATCTAGTTATTTTTCTATAACCTGTCCAAACTTCAATAAATTTCCATCCGAATCTAGACATAGAATTCCCTCATCCCCCAAGGTTTATCCATCAATTCAGCATTTTTATGGACAATTCCTTTGTTTTTGTAATCCAAATACATGGAATCAATACTATCGACTTGGTAATAGACACTGGAGTTTTGCGGAATGGACGGATCATCGCATAACCATAAATGAAGTTCAATCCCATCCTTTTCCAATAGAAGAATATCATCATATTGTTTTAGAGTTTTAAATCCCAGATTGTTTTCATAAAAATCCTTTGATCGAAAAAGATCCAAAGATGGTAATTGTGGGATTGATTTTTTGATCATATAAATATTCGATTTTTTTGTTTTTCCCGCAAGTCCTATTAAAGTCGGTATCTCCAACTTATTGATCTAGGTCAGGCCTATTTAGATTCAGAAAATATCTTTCAGATGTAAAGTCAGAATCCAAATGGTTTCCTTTGAAAGTGTGATTTTAAGTAGACTAGATTCAATGGATCATGAAACTATCGTAAAACAAAAGTCATCCGCTAAAATCAAATCAATATTACTTGAGATTTTATAAAGTCAATAGGTCAAAACATGCAGAAAATTAAATTCGTTTTTCTTTTCTTAACACTTATTTCATTCACAAATTGTGATCGGGAAATAGCAAACGTAACGGGAAAATGTGACAAAGAAAAGAAAAATTCCAATCAATGTTTTCTTTCCTCAGTTTTGGCTTGCGAAAGAACTCCCGAAGCGGAACGATATCGAAGATTAGGGATTAGTATCTGCACAAACTTTGATGGATATTTATTTATGATCCAGGCATTCTGTGAAGTTCCCGAAGAATGTAAACCTGCACCAGATACATCAAATTCTAGAAGAAATTAAATTCCAATCAATGCAAACGTAAGTTTTCAAAGTAAAAACATCAAACGGAAAGAAATTCCCTTTCCGATATAAAAAAAGCCCGGGGATTCCCGAGCCTTTTTCGATTCTTCCTTTGCCGTCTTGCGCCTAAACACTTCCGACAAAGATAAAATTTTCTTTCTACTTAAGAAGCGAGTGCTTGGTCAAGTAGGTCCTTCGCAACAACGCGAAGAGCCATCACTTCCTCTGCACCTTCAAAGATAGAGAATACACGAGCATCAACGAAATATCGTGATACCGGATACTCTTCCGCATAACCCATACCACCATGAATTTGCATTGCTTCACGTGTCACCCACTCAGCAATTTTGGATGCATACAATTTCACAAGTGTTGCTTCCATTTGGCCTTTGTGGTTATCGAGTAGAGTTGCTACATAGTTTGTGTATTGGCGAGTTGCTTGGACAATCATTGCCATCTTCGCAATTTTAAACTTTGTCAAGGTGTAATCGTAAATTGGTTTTGCGAATACTTTACGTTCTTGGGAATAACGAAGTGCTGCTTCAAGAGCCGCTTGCATCACACCATTGGCACGAGCAGCAGTTTGGATCCGTCCACCAGCAAATCCTTCCATTTGGAAATAGAATCCTTTGCCACGTCCCGCATCTCCCCCAAGAAGGTTTTCTTTCGGAACAAAGTAATCTTCAAAAGAGACTTCGTAAGAGTGCATTCCTCGGTAACCAATGGTTCCGATTGCTTTTCCTTGGATGGTTCCGCCACCGTCTTGTTTGTAGTTGAACTCGTGTCCGTCAAATGAAGGTTTCTCGGCAAGTAGGATGGAAAGGCCTCTGTGTTTGAGACTTGGATCCGATTCTGTTCTACAAAGGATGAGAAGAAGGTTCGCATAACCTGCAAATGTACACCAAGTTTTGACACCGTTGATGACAAATCCGCCGTCCACTTCTTTTGCCGTAACAGAAACTCCTGCAACGTCCGAACCGTAGTTAGGTTCTGTTACCATGATTCCTGCAAATTTTTCACCGGAAGCAAGTAGTGGTAACCATTTGTTTTTTTGTTCTTCGGTTCCCCCTTTGAGGAGAGCCTTGGACATAATTTCTGGTCTTGTGATGAGAGATCCCGCAGCACCGAGTGATCCACGAGAAAGTTCTTCAGTTACCACTAACATGGAAATGTTGTCTGGACGGTCATCTGGTTGGATTCCACCAAACTGTTCTGGAATACAAAGTCCAAAACAACCCATATCTTTTAATCCATTGATGATTTCTTGTGGGATGAGGTCGTCATGTCTGTGGACATGTTCTGCATGAGGAACAACTACGTTTTCTGCAAAGTCTTTGAAGATTCCGCGGAAGTTTTCATGGTCTTCCGAAAGGCCATAAGCACCGAAGTGTCCCAGGTCTACGATTTTATCAACGATGGCTTCGTAGTTTTCCATTTTGGAAGCTGCTTCAACGAAAGTGTTGATCTCATCAGAAAAAAGTTTGGAGAATAGTTCTTGGTAAGTTAGTTCATATTCTGCAGGGCGAGCTGCGAGTTCAGAACGAATGTTAGAAACAGTTTCAGCCGCAAACGTAAGGGCCATTTTCTGTTCCATTTCGCCCGTTCCCTTGGAAGCATCCCAAGCATAAACGATAAAGTTCTCAGCAACACGTTGTTGAGCGGTCATCCAAGCCAATTGGTAAAACACATGTTGCGTTTTGTCCATTTTGCTTACAGAAACTTTGCCGTTGTCGGAATTTTTCAGAGCGAGTCGTTTGGTTATATCATTGAGGAGGGCGGCTTGAGCACTAAGAGCCTTCTCCGCCTGGGATTTTTCGAGTTTCACTGCCGTTGCGGTCATGTGTTTAACGTTCCTGCGGGTGGTTTTCTTCCACTATACGGAAGGAAAGTACCCTGTCATTTTCATTTTTAGACTAGGTTTTGGGTCAGGGAGGTCGAAACTGGGCAAAAGTACGAAAGCTAGGAAAGAAATTATTGAAAGTCATAGGAATTGATCCTGGGTCCCACCGCGTCGGATATGCCATTTTGTCCTTTCCCGAAGGCCTTCGTCGCAATCCAACTCTCTTAACTTACGGAACGATTGAGGTGGCTCCGAAAACCCCATCTCCCGACAATTTGCTCCAAATTCGGTCGGAACTTATGGACATCCTGACTGCATTCCAACCGGATGCGGCGGCCGTAGAAGAATTGTTTTTTGTTCAAAATACCACAACAGGAATGAAGGTCGCGGAATCCCGCGGGGTCATCCTTCTTTCTCTGGGGGAAAAACAAATTCCCGCAGTATCTTTAACAGCCACCCAAATCAAAAAGGGAATCTCCACAAAAGGAAACGCTACCAAAAAAGAAGTTCGGGCAGCGATCCAAATGATTTTAGGATTTAAGGATCTGGGAGGCCACGATGACTCTTGGGATGCCATCGCTTGTGCCTTTGTGGGTCGGTCTTTAGTTTGATCCACTCCGAGCCTGGTTCATAGACAAAAACATTTCATCCTTCTTCTCTCGACTAGCATTGGCTGAGATTGTCGAAAAACCTGTTGTGATTTCCAGATCTCCCTTTTCTAATCCACTGATCACAGTATCCGCATATTCATCTAAATTCAGTCCCGCCGTATGCGTGTTAGGGATACCTAAATCTGTATCCACCATAGGAGGAGAAACCTCGATGATTTGGATTGGTTCATTGCGAAATTGAAACCTAAGTGTCATTGTGAAAGAGTGTAATGCTGCCTTGGTGGCACTATAAACAGGGGCATAAGCCAAAGGTATGTGGGACAAACCAGAAGTGGTATTTAAAATCGCTGCATTCTCTTTTGCAAACAGGTGTTTAGCGAATAACGTAGAGAGGTGAATGGGAGCCCCCAAATTGATATCGATTTCTTTTCCCATCTCCGACCAAGGTTCCACTTCGTTTAATTTAGGATACCGTTGGATTCCAGCATTATTGAATAACACATTCAGCTCCGGATAATCCTTTGTTGTTTCCAAAAACAATCGTTCCCTTTCCTCGGGACGAGAAACATCACAAAGATACGTTCCCCAATCAGGGTATGATTTCCGAATCTCCTCCAGTTTCTTTTCATTGGTTCCGCAAACTAAAATTCGGTTTCCGAGACCTGCGAGTCGTTTGGCTAAAGTTAGCCCGATCCCACTTGTTCCGCCCGTGATGAGTATTGTATTTCCATTCCATAACATCTGATTACCTTCCGTATTTGTAACTTACATTTACAATATTATGTAAGTTACAAATTGTCAAGTCCGTAAGTTTCAAAACTAACGTTTTTTTCATTTTGTAATTTTAAATTGACCAGAAAGTCGGAAATACGAGAATTTCCCTATGCCTCGGACTGGTCTCACCCCTTCGGAAATTCAAGATAAAGCGGTAGAAATTGCCATCGACCAAATGCGGGCCAAAGGATTTGAAAAGGTTCGCCTGGTGGATGTGGCTAAAGAAATGGGAATTAGTCATGCGGCACTTTACTCCCATTTTCAAGACAAAACGGCCCTTTTCGATGCGGTATCAGAGCGATGGCTAGTGAATCTGGACAAGAAACAAGATTTGTTGGTTCTGGAAAAACGAGATCCTTTGCAGAAAATTCTCACTTGGTTTTTAAATTTACACCGGCTGAAGTTGGAGAAAGTAAAACTGGATCCCGAATTGTATAAGGCCTTTGATATGGCTGCAGCCGAGTCAAAACCATTCATCCAAACTCATTTGTTAAACATGCGTAAGCAGATGTCGAAATTAGTCACAGAAGCCATGGAACAAAAAAAGTTAAAAAAGAAAGAAGTTAACATGGTCACAGAAATCTTGATTACTGCAGGAACGGCTTTCACTCATCCAAAACTTGTGGCCCAATACTGCGAAGAGAATCGCGAACCATTGTTAGTGCAGACGATAGAAGCGGTATTGAAAGGATTGGTTTGAGGGGATTATCAATATAGAAACACTTCTACAAAGTAATTATGAAACGGTGACTCGTTAGGCTCGGTATCATCGATTTTTTTCCTACTTTTTTTCTCCTGCTAAAAACCTAGCTGTGTTTATATTTCGAATCGTCATGGACTTGTACAATTTATGACTGATTAATTTAGCTAGTTGGCTTTTGTTCACATCTTCTTTTTTAATATTCCAAAAGATGGCACCTTTGACATAACGAACATCTACGAAATCTTTTTTGAAAGGTAATTCCTCAATTGTCTTTTTGGAATCTACATCAGGAAATAAGTAAGCAATGTCCGTTCTTTGTGTTGGATCATTTTGCCAATCACTTGGGATAGCATCTGCAATTTTTTTCATTTCCTTTTCTGTCTTAACGAGAGTTGGAATTTCAAAATCGAAATTCTTTTCTAAACCGGTTGTTATTGCTAAAAAAACCGTTTTTGGATCTTGGTTTGATTCAAAAATAACATTCCCAGAATTGATATAAGTGGAAACCTCAGTGAACCCTAAAGACTCAAAAAGAACCTTTAGTTTTTTCATCTCCACTTTTCGGTTCCCGCCTACATTGATTCCTCTAAACAATGCGATGTATTTCATATTGAGTTTTATCCTTTAAATAGATGCTGAGAATTCAGTCTTCAAACGAAAAGTTAATGTTATGCGAAGTAGGCTATTGCCGGATAAATTTATTTTTTGAAAGGATTTATAATCTCTAAACTTTCGATTTTCTGATTCCCTTGAAGGTCGTCAGAAAATAATATTGTACATTTTAAATCGAGAGCTGCAGCAATAATTAATGTATCATAATAAGCATACCTGTATTTCTCTTTAAGTTTAAGGGAATCAATATAGAAACTAGGTCCTGGATAAAATTTACACAAAGGCATAAGGATATCTTTGATATAGGTTTTTAATTCGTTGGTTGAAAAATATCCTTTGTTTTTGTTAAGAGCAACGTTCGAAAATTCCTGAATCACTTGATAACTGATCGTATATTTACTAGACTTTGTGGCCTCGTCTAGGATATCAATGGCTCTATTTTTTTTGGATGTATCATTGCTAAACTGGTAAAGAATGATATTGGTATCTAAAAAAACTTTATCTTTCATTCATTTCGTCACGTGAGAATTTTTTTTCAATTTTGATGTGTTTGAACTTGGCGAGATATTTTTTATAATCAAAATCATCATTATTATCATTCGAAAAGTTTTTTAACCACTCAACAAACAAATCATTTAATGACCGATTAATGGAGATCGCTTTTAATTTTGCTTTTTCGACAAGCCTGTCATCCTCTACTCTAAATGTAACATTTTTCATAGATTTCTATTTTGCACAGTATTTGTGCAAATGTCAATTTTTTTAAAACTGATTATAAATAAATTGTAGTCCTTAATTTGCTATCAATCAGATGGCGTCTCTCGAAACCATCTGATCCAAAAATTTGAATAGAGCGTTTCCTTATGGCCTTGGGCAGACCAAAAGAAAATCTTCAAACACTTGGGAAATCAAAAGTTTATTTTTAAATACAAGTCCTGTACTTCCGGCAGAAATTTCCGCACCTTCATTGGCATAAACTTCTGTTACTTCTTTGTTTTCTGGATTGATTTTGAAAATGCGAGTGGGTGCTAAGTTGGTTTTGTTCATAACATGACGAATGAATTTATAAGTAGAATCATGGGCCGCAAGCCAAAGCATTCCCTTCTCATCTTCCATAATGTTGTCAGGTCCCGCACCGATGGCGATGGATTCCAAATACTTTAAGTTAATCTTACCCGCAGTGCGATCCACTTGGTAGACGCGGATAGCTTTTTCTGCAAACACAGATCGATACAATACTTCCTCGTTTCCTTTTTTACGAATATAGATTCCATTTCCGAGGAGGACGGGAACTTCCAGTGCTTGGAAAGATTTTCCATCATAATAAGCGATGTCGGCACGAGCACTGCGAATGATCATATCCCAATACTTACGAAAGGCATTGCTTGTTCCATTGTCATTGGATGCAAAAATTTCACCAGAATCATTCATAAAGATATCATTGGGACTTGTGAGCGTTGGATCACTCAAAGTTTTTATATGGGACCATTTGCCTACTTTAGAACGTTCAAAAATTTCGATCGTATGTGGATTTTCATCTGCTAATGTATGTGAGATGACAGCTAAAGTATCCACTCCATTCACTTTCGCATAACTAATTCCATGCGGACGAAAGTTTTCAGGATAATTGGTTTCTATTTTTTTGGATTCTAATTTCTGATTGGTATCTTGGAGCGAAACTTCGAATAAAGCTCCAATGTCTTTCAGACCATTGCGACGTTCATGGGAAGACACAATGACAGTAGATGTATCTCTGATGAGATCTAAATCTTCGGGGCCAGGAGTTCCAGAAATTCGTTCACAGCCAGCGATCGGCTTTTCCTGGATTTGGCCACCGCAATCCAAAATCAGGAAAACGAGGGTGGAAATGGAAAGGAGAGTCCATAGGGTTTTTACGCGCATCCGACCATTTTGGTTCAGGATTTCAGATTCCTCCAGAAAATTCTTTCTGGACATTATTGTGCACTGCAAAATAATGGAACCATAAGGAGTAACATCCGATGAGCAATGTGGAAAACAAGCTTCAAGATATCGTAAATGCTGGAATTGGTGCCGTAAAGACTTCCAAAGAAGTTTGGGAGAAACTCGTAGTGGACCTAAACGAGAAAAAAAGCAAATTCGAAACCAACTTTCAAAAGTTAAAAGAACAAGGCGAAAGTGATACTAGTGACAATGCTTTAAAAGTAAAAATGGGTATTGCTTGGGGAATCGTTCGTTTTGACGAACTCAAAGACAACGTAGTTAAGTATTTAGACAAAGTCAAAGAAGGAAACGAAAGCAAATCTTCTTAAGTTTTATTTTGTAAATCATCATCCTGAATTTTCTTCCGGCAGGTTTTGTTCGCAAGGCCTGCTGGGTTTTTTAGGAATTGAACTTCGGAGTGACCGGATTTGAACCGGCGACCCCTTGCCCCCCAGACAAGTGCGCTACCGCTGCGCTACACCCCGTGTTCTGAAATCCAAAAACCTTACGATCCAAAACGGGTCAAGCCTTACTAGAAATAGGAATTCAAATACCTAAATTGTCTGGAGAAATCGCCCAGATAATTTGGCCATGCGCAAACTTTTCCCGTGCTACATTGATGGCGATGGTGGAACCAGGTTGGAAAATTAAATTTTCGGCTACGGTTGCATTTCCGAGGAGTCTTGCCGCAAAATAGGTAATGTCTGGATTGTGACCAACTAACAATACTGTATCGGAATTGGTAAAATTTACTAAACAAGAAATAATATCGGAACAACCTTTTCCAGCAGCCAGATCATCGGATGCTAACATTTCTCCATTGTAATTCAATTCATCAGAAAGAATTTCTGCAGTGTGTTTGGTTCTAAGATAAGGACTGTAATAAACTTGTTTTACGGCTAAGGCGGAGTTTTTAATGAACCTTCCGATTTTATGAATATCACTGACGCCTTTGTCTGTTAGTTCTCGTTGGGTATCGGAAATAGTAGGAGTTGCATTTTCAGCCTCACCGTGACGAACTAAAATGATCTTCATAGTCTCTCCTAATCCCAAGATTGGAACCACGGACTTACGGAGAAACAAAAAATTAAGGAATTTCTTGCGAAAATGAATGATAGAGACATTCTAAGGAATATGACAGACAAACCCTACCGCAAAAACGTAGGCATGGTGGTTTTTAATTCTTTAGGAAAAGTGATCGTGGGGGAACGAGTACAATTCCCAGGTTCTTGGCAGTTCCCTCAAGGTGGCATCGATGAAGACGAAGATTATTTGGATGCCGCTAAACGAGAATTATATGAGGAACTTGGTATCAAAAAGGCAACTTATATAACGGAATATCCTGATTGGATTCCCTACGACTTTCCCAATTCGCTTGGCCTCAATTCACATTTGCAAAAATTTCGTGGCCAATTACAAAGATGGATCCTTTTCCATTGGGACGGGACTTTGGAAGAATGTGATTTGGTCCATCACGAACAAGAGTTTTTGACCATACAATTTATGGAAATTGAAGAAACCATCCAATCGGTTGTCGAGTTCAAACGAGATGTTTATAAAAAGTTTGTTCCTCTTTTTAAATCGGCCATCCAAAATTACATTGCAGAGAAATCAAAATCCAAGTAAGTTCAAGAAAGGAGACAATCTTTGGCAAAATCAGAAGAAGCAAGAGCGCGAATTGTAATACGGGGAACGGTGCAAGGGGTCGGATTTCGTTATTACATCCTCCAGAAAGCCCAAGAGATGAGACTTAAGGGTTATACACAGAACTTACCCAATGGAGAAGTAGAAGCCGTTGCAGAAGGTGACAAACTTTTTATCGAAGATTTGTATAGAGCCATGCAACGAGGCCCAACCAAAGCAAAGGTAAAAGATCATGTCATCGAATGGAGTGATCCGAAAAACCAATTCAGAACATTTTTAATTAAAAAATAACATGAAAAAACGAAGACTTGGCAAAACAGGAATGGTGGTATCCGAAATTTGTATGGGTACCATGACTTTTGGCTCCTCGTGTAACGAAGATGAGGCGTTTCGAATTTTGGATCGTGCTTTTGATGCCGGAATCGATTTTTATGACACTGCCGAAATTTACCCAGTCCCTCCGCAAAAGTCTTGGGTTCACAGAACCGAAGAAATTTTTGGTAAATGGTTAAAAACTAAGCCTCGTGACGGAATCATCATAGCAACTAAAGTTGCAGGCCCCGGTCATGGTTGGTTTAGTCCTCCCCTTCGTGAAGGAAAAACAGCTTTAGATAAATATCATATCCGTCGTGCGATTGAAGGCTCCTTACAGAGATTAGGCGTAGAAACCATTGATTTATACCAAACCCATTGGCCAGATCATGATGTAGCTTATGATGAAACCATGGAAGCCCTTACGGAATTAAAAGACGAAGGGAAAATTAGATACGCAGGTTGTTCTAATGAAACCTCTTTCGGTCTTATGAAAAGTCTTTGGACTTCAGACAAACACAATCTCATTCGTTATGATTCGATTCAAAATAATTTTTCGATTCTCAATCGTCGTTTTGAAGATGAGTTAGCACAAGTTTGCCGAAAGGAAGGAGTCTCCCTACTTCCTTATTCTCCTCTCGCGGGAGGAGTTCTCACAGGAAAATACAACGGACCTGTTCCGCCAGAAGGGACTCGGTTTGTTCGTTATATGGCGGAAGGGGAAAGGCAAAAACGAATGGCAATTCGTTTCCTAAATGAAAACACTTTAGCTTCCACGGTAGAACTAATGGCCATTGCCGAAAAATACGGAATGAGTTCCACCGTCCTTTCCGTTGCTTGGAGTAAACAACATGATTATGTTGCTTCTACCATCATTGGAGCCAACACAGTCGCCCAACTAGAAGAATCTTTAAAGGCAACAGATGTGATTTTGTCAGACGAAATTCTAACTGAAATCAATTTTGTTTCCAAAAAGATTCAATACCCGATGGGTTAAGGTAATACAAACCAATGAGTTCCAATCCACAAGACAACTATTTAGAAAAACAACCTGAGGGGGATTCGTCTCCTTCAGAGAAAAAAATATCGAAGTTCGAAAAGGTTACTTCTGGAATCTTTCGAAAGTTTTTGATTTTATTTTTAATCACATATTTATTCCCAGAATGTTCAAGTTTTGGACCTAAAAATGCACAAAGTAGTCTTATCATTGTTCACATGACAATAGTTAAAGATGAAATGATTTTGGATGAATTGATTGATCCGAGGTTCCAAAAGGTAACACTTAAAAAAGGTGAAAAAACTTTTGAATACAGCGAAAGTTCCGAACACTACTATTACTTCCAAAATTTAAAGGAAGGTCAGTATGAAATTCATGATGCAGTTCATTTACTAAACCGCGGAGCTTCTGATTTTGCTTTCGGAAGTACAAAACAACCGAATAAAATAGATATCGACTTTGATCGAAAAGACATTGAAAAATCACGAGTGGACCTACAACCGGGAACCGTTGTTTTTTTAGGGAGTTTTCATGTAGCCGTTGATTTTAAATTCCAAGAAGAGCCAAAAATTACAATCCGTCATAGTAAATCCAACGAAGAAGAGCTAGCCGCTATGGAACATTTATATAAAAATTTTCCAAGAACCGGTTGGGGTCAAAAGGCAAAAAATAGAATCAAACTTCTTTCCTCTTTTGCCCAATAACAGAACTAATTAGTTTGTTCCCATATAACTGGGAACAATCCAATTGACGTCGATACACTCAACTTCGAATTGATTTGTAACGAGCCCTTGTAAAATTTCTAAACTAAAGTCACCAAATCCGGATCTTGTAAATGAGGGGTATTATTCCAACTCACAGGTTCCCAATGGTCTTTTTCTCTACGAAAGATACTGAGAGAAGAGTTGGTGATTGACTTCATAAAAACTGGAAATTCAACAGGTTCCATTTTACAAGAAAGACCCATCATGATAGCAATGGGAGTGCTAGAAGAAATCACAAGAGTACTTTTCACATTTTCAGGAATTTCCTTAGGGCCAGAAGAAACCTTATCCACATATTCTTTGAATGTGTACGGTTCCACAGGATCCCAAACCCCATGGACCCAATCATTTAAAACAATTTGAATGAGTTCTTGGAAGTAATCCCTTGTTTCCTCTTTTCCTTCTTCCCAAGCTTTTTTATACGATTCATATATTTTTGCAAAATTAACATTCGCATGACGAATCTTAGCTGCAAGACCGAGCCACATTTTTGAATCAAATTCGTCCCAAGCAGAATTTTCCATGGGTTCTGGAATACAGAACCTATCATTAGCAAAACTTTCGATGATTCCTTGAGCAGTTTGTTTTTGCCTTTTGAGTGTCCCTGTATAAACGGAATCAAATTCGATACGTTGGCTTTTGAAATAGTCACCAAGAAGTTTAGCTTGTTTCCAACCATGTTCTGTCAACTGGTCGTAATTTTTTCCAAGACGATCTGCTTGTCCATGACGGACCAAATACAATAAAGACATTTAGGTTTGGAACCTCGGATTGGAAACAGCGAGTGCTTCTTTCAGTTGGTTTTTTGTAAAATTCCAAACCTTTCCACCTGGTTTTAAATCTAAACCAGTGTTTTCTTTTGTTTCGTTCCGAATTTTTTTGGCAAAGGTTTTGTTCCAATCAAGAAGAAGGTTATATTTTTCCTTACGGCTTAAATTTAAAAACTGGTCTCGATTGTAATCCTCTTCTGATTTAGAGATTTTTAAATTTAAATTTAGGATACGATTCCAATCAGATTCTAATTCAGATGATTCCGTTTCTCTTGCAATCACACCTAACATATTCCAGGATACTAATGTTTTATAGGATAACAGATCATCACCTTCTAGTTTAGGAAGTAGGTCTTTCATTAAAAAATCCTGAATGGCTGAAATGAGTTCTTTTGTTTCTGGTCTATACTGCATGTTCTAATTCCTCAATGAGTCGCATGGCTTCCCATTCCATTTCTGCTGTGCGCCGACCAATGGCCGCAAGCTCAATCCCTTTGTCTTTACCTGATAAATGTCTTTCCGTTTGTTGTGCACTTCCAATGGCCCAGCGAACGTTACCCATAATCTCCCAATAAGTTACCTTAAATGGATCCACAGGAATACCAGAAGTTTTTTGGTAGGCCTCGTAAAAATCTTTGCGATCTCCAAAACCACCGACTTCTTTGTTGAGTCGCCCAAATCTCCAATCACGCATACACAACCAAGCTATGTCTTCGTGGCGATCTCCAAAGTGTGCAAATTCATAATCTAAAATTCCTTGGAGGCCCTCAGCATTCATCATAAAATTTCCGGTTCGAAAATCCCCATGAACAAGAACAATCTCATCAATTGAGGGAGAATGGGTTTCTAACCAAGAGAGACAGAGTTCGATGGCAGGGTGTGCTTCTGGAAGCTCGTCTAACGATTGTCTTAGATCAGCGATGGCTATCGCAATATAATTGTCTGTAGTTACTAACTTTAATTTTTGTTTTAGTTCTTCATCCAAAACTATACTTGGTTTTACTGTGTGGAGTTTGGCTAAGTTCTCAGCCAAATCAGAAACCATCTTAGTCTTTCGATAGGAATCCAATTCCTTGTCTTTTGTGATGTAACGACCAGTCGCTTTACCATCAATTTTTTCCATTAGATAGAAGGGAGAACCAATCACCTCTGGAGTTTCTTCGAGAAAAACAGGTGTAGGAGTTTTGACACCTGCTTTATAAACAAGTTCGGCCACTTTGAACTCATCTCGTTTGGATAAAGAAGAAAGTAAACTTCCTCCCTTGTCCGTACGCAAAACTAACGATTGTTTACCGGATTTAGTTGCCAAGTCTAATGCATAGTTGTCTTGACAAGCACCTCCACTTAAATGATGGATATGCGAGACATTTACGTTCTCCTTCCAAACGGCTGATAAGTGGAGTTCAACTTTTTCCTGTAATTCCTTAATCTCCATACTCCTTAAAAATCCCATTTTTCGGATACATAGTTACGACCAATCACCATTTTATGTACTTCTGATGGTCCATCCGCAATCCTTGCAGCCCGAGCATCACGATAAAATAACTCAAGAGGTAGGTCACGAGAATATCCTTTTCCGCCGCAGATTTGGATCGCCATATCTATGGTGTTACACAAAGATTCACTCACCTTCCATTTTGCCATTGAGGTCTCTTGGCGCGCATCTTTCCCTGTTTTTAACAACCAAGCCGCTTTTAAAGTAAGAAGGAATGCCATTTCAATTTCGGTCGCACGTTCCGCAAACATCCATTGGATCCCTTGGTGGTCCGCAATACGAGAGCTAAAGACTTGCCTTTCTTTCGCATAACTTCGTGCAATCGATAGTGCTCGCCTTGCCATCCCCGTCCAACGCATACAATGAGTCAATCGAGCAGGGCCAAGTCTCTCTTGCGAAAGCCGAAACCCCTCTCCAATACGACCGAGGATCATATCTTCCGGAACTTCGACATTTTCAAAATTAAGTTCACAGTGTCCCCCAGGTCCATGAGAACCCATGAGTTCAATTTCTCGAACCATAGTATATCCTTTGGCATCTGTTGGTACGAGAAACATGGTAGTTTTTCGAAAACTTCCGTTTACCTTTGCCATCACAATCAAATACTTTGCGCCATTGGCTCCAGTGCAGTACCATTTGCGACCGTTGATAATGTATTTGTCTCCTTGTTTTTCCGCATTGGTGTGTAGGGAGGTCGGATCAGAACCAGCACCTGGGGCAGGTTCTGTCATAGCAAAACCAGTTCGTAAATCCCCTTTGATTAACGGATGTAAGATGAGTTCTTTCTGTTTTTCCGTTGCAGCAAGGGAAAGCAAATGCATGTTCCCTTCGTCCGGCGCATCACAATTAAATATATAAGGCGCAATGGGTGAACGACCCAGTTCACTAAATATAATACAAGTTCCAATTAAATCTAAACCCAGTCCGCCCTCTGATTTAGGAAGGTGCGGAGTCCAATAACCCAATGCCTTTACTTTAGTACGTGCTTGTTGGTTGATATCTTCTGGCATTCGACCTTTTTCATAATCGTAATGTTTTTCCAGAGGAATGATTTCATTTGTGATGAAGTTTTGGATGTTTTTGCGAAGTGTTTCCACTTCTTGGGGAATTTCAAAGTCCATTGATTCCCAGAATTAAAGGAATCAATACGAGTCGTAAAATCTTTTTTTAATGAGATCGAAAAATAGGTCTTTCTCGTTTTGAATTTCTTCTAATTTCAAAATGCAAATGTGGACCGGTCGCTCTACCTGTTTGTCCTACTTCTCCAATTTTTTGTCCCTTTTTTACTTTCTGACCTATGTTTGTATTAAAATCAAAAAGATGTCCATAACGAGTTTCATAACCCAAACTATGTTTTATAATGATTAAATTTCCATAACCACCTTGTTTGCCTTTAAATATAACTTCACCATCCATAGAAGCAAATACGTCTGATCCTTGTTCGGCGGCCAAATCGATTCCGCCATGAAAGGTATCCTTTTTAGTGAATGGATCTAATCGTTTACCAAAACCAGATGAGATCCTAGCTTCCGTTAATGGAAACTGAAATCCAAATCCATAGAAGAAAGACTTTTCAGATTTCCCCATAGATATCCCTGGTAAAAACCATTTTTCTCGTTCCGAGTCGTATTGTAATTTATTGGGATCAATATTATATTTTTCAACTAATGTTAGTTTGGTCTTTTCATCCCCTGGAGTTTCTTCAGGATGAAAGGTTCCACGCATATTGGGGATTTCTAAAATCATACCTGGTGATAAATCATGAGGAGAGCTGAGCTCATTGACAGAGGAAAGAGTCTCCAAATCCATTCCCGTTCGAGCCATAATTTTGAAAAAATTATCCTCTTTGCGAACTTTGTATTGATAGTATTTGAGGGGGATGAGTTCTTCTCTTCTTGCTCCCGATTTAGAGATTCGTAAGTTTTCTTTGATTTCAGAACGAAGATTTTTGAGGGAGGGATTGGAATATTCCAAATTCGCCAAACTAATAGGCCCAGAAAGGAGTGATGAGAATCCGCTGCTGCAGCAAAGAAACAGGGTCCATTTCAGAAAATCGACGGTTTTAGACATAATCTTCTGATTTGAATATCGGCCATTTCCCAAAAAAACGATGACGATTCTTGCCGAAATTGAGGAACTGTAAGGCAGATGCAGAATCGTTTTTTTGAGATCTTTCGGCTCACCGCCTATTCGTTGGGTCTCGTTTATGTATGTTCCTTCTTCTATTCCGTTATATTTTTAGCGTTCGTAAACAATTCGGTACTTGGTGACAGGATTCCTGAAGACCAGTTACTCCCCCTCTATGAAGAATATTGGGATGGTAAAATGGACTTTGCAACCATGCTTACTGAATACGAAAAAATTGTGACACCAATCAAAGAACAATTCCAGAAAGAAATAACTGAGAATCCAAGTTTACTCTTGTCTCAGTTTTACGATAAGGTGTTTTCTGAAAAACCTCACTATCTTTTGGGACATTCTATACCGTGGTTTTTATGTTATGTGGGATTAGGATATCTACTTTATAAAAAAGTATTACAAATTCCCGTAACTAACCTTCAGGATGAACTATCTATTCCTATTTTACTGCGCGGGATAGCCAATGGTTTTATCTGTTTCATTGTAGTTGTTCTCTTTGGTTTGTTACTAGAAAAATTATCCGTTCCAGTTGAATCAGGAGTGTTTGCAAAAAAACTCTATGAAGCTCTTCATGGAAATGGATATTTACTGGCCTGGGGAATTTATGTTGTGGGAATCATTACAGGAATCCTAGAAGAAATCTTTTTTAGAGGTTTTTTACTAAAAGCATTTATTGATAAAAATCTTGCCCATGAAGGTTTATTCATAGTTTCCTTACTTTTTGGTTGGCTCCACTATGGTGAAGGAACATCCATCGCCATTCCGTTTATTATTTGTGGAGTGGGAATGTTCTTTGGATATATCTATATTAAAACTGGAAATATTTGGATCGCTATGGCCTGTCATGCAACATACAATTCGTTAGGTTTAATTAATGCATACCTTCAACTTCCGGGAGTCCAATCATGAAATTGATTAAGGGATTGCGATCATTCGTAATTTATTTATGTTTTGTTCTAATATTTTCAACGAGTATGGCAGGTTCTCTCTTTGCTGGTGAAACAGTGGAAATTTTAGGTGGGCCAGAAGACGTTAACCTTCGCTTGGTGGCACTCTTAAACAAACTAGATCCTGATTTTTATGCGGACGATAAAACACAAGGGTTTGTTTACAGATACAAACATCGTTGGAAAAATCCTTATGATTTTAATATCTATGTGGGAAAAGTTGGGAAAACTTCACCCGATTCCATTATTCGTATTGAGTCTCCCAGGAGAGGCCAAGAAAAAATGTGGAAACAAATCATGGAACAGGAATTCCTTCAAAAACCTCCCCATGAATCAGCAGTTCCCTTATCTGAAAAATACCATCTAATTTCGCAAGGTTTGAATTTAATCACTCCGATGGCCTCTGTTGGTTACAACTCGTGGAATTCTCCTCTGTTTACCAATCGAGACACATTTGTCAGTATGAGTATTTATCTGTTATATGATTTGATTCTGGCAGGTGGGGCCTATATGTATGCCCAAGAAAATCTTCCGAAAAAGAATATATGGGATAATATGGCCAATGTGAAAGGCCCAGGGAATGTTTGGGAATCACCCAATGCGGTTGGCGTATTTGCTGCGTTAGCTGTTTCTCGTGCGATTCGCGCCTTTGATGCTTGGGAAGATACGTCAGCGCATAACAAAACGGCACAATTCGGTTGGTCGTTTAAATTCTAAGCTACCAACCACATCGAAAGCCCTTGTCTATGATTTGAATAGGTCCCTTGCCGCATCCGAAGCACTGGATCTTTCAAAATCTTCTCTTTCGATTAAGGTTAAATCCAATCCTTCTTTATCAATTCGGCTTAGAATCTTTGCAATATCTGCCACCTTACTCAATTTAGTTGCCAAATATTTGAATGTAACTCCGCAATCGGGGCATTTTTTATCTTTTAGATAGTTAAGCCCCAATTTTTTACAATTTCCACATGTGCCATAGAGATCATCGATATAGAGTAATTGTTTTTTTACATCCTCCACATTGAGTTGTCGCCAAACTCTAACAAATTTAGTATTCTTTCCGGATGTATCTGAAGTCATAGGCAATAGGAAGTATCGTTTATGAATCTTGTCAAGAAGCAATCCTCTTCGGTTTTAGTCCTATTGATTTGCCTTTCTGGTTTTTTAGCTGTTGCCATCGGAGCCTTCGGTGCCCATGGACTAAAAAAAATTGTAAGTCCCGAACTTATGGTAATTTTTGAAACGGGAAACCGATATCATTTTTATCACACACTGGTAGCACTAGCAGCATTTCTAATGTTACAACAATCGCTGATTCTAGAATCTCCAAACAAAAGTAAAACTTATTTAAAAGTGGCAATTTGGATGTTCCTTTTGGGAATTCTGATTTTTTCTTTTAGTTTGTATGCTCTAGCCATTACGGGAAACCGAATTCTTGGAGCCATCACTCCCATAGGCGGAGTGAGTTTTCTAATTGGCTGGATTAGTTTGGGTGTTGGATCTTATTATTTCTTTGTTCCAAAAAAATAATGGCCTTGTTTACTAATTAAATTTCTAGATATCAATCCGTCGGCGATGAGTAACAACCCTTCGGCGGCGGCTTTTTTTGCTTCATCCGGACTGTCTTTTTGTAGAGCCATGAGCTCGTGGACATATTTTCTTTTTTGTACATCCAAAACTCCGAGCATAGAACCTGCAATTTTTTCATCCATTTGCATAAATGCCAAAGCAAGTGTTTGTGGGGGTGTTTCTATACATAAATAATATAAGGCGAGATTATCAAAGTATGACAATTGGCTTAGTTTTTCGAGTGCGGGTTCTGATCCTGACATATAATTCCTTTTTTGTAATTTAATAATCCTAATCCGAAGAATGGTTACGTTGTGATTTCTTTGATTTTTCCATTCAAATAGGAAATCAAATGTTTGGCATTCGGAGATTCGCCGGTAGCTTGTTGCATTAGAGTATCCACATCATAGATTTTTCCTTTGGAGTGGATATTTTTACGCAACCAATTTAATAAATCGGAAAAATCACCATTCGCAGAAAACTTGTTATGCGAATTTGGGAATTCTTCTGAAAACTTTTTAAATAACTGAGAACTAAAAATATTTCCGAGAGTATAAGTCGGAAAGTAACCAAAAGCTCCCATCGACCAATGGATGTCTTGTAAAACACCTTCTGCATCATTCTCAATTTTGAGTCCAAAACTTTCCTTCATTTTTGTATTCCAAATCTCAGGTAAATCTTTGACTTGGATATTTCCATTGATCAGATCTCTTTCAATTTCAAATCGTAATATGATATGAAGGTTGTAAGTGACTTGATCAGCTTCGACTCTCACTTTTGTTTTTTCTGTACTATTGATAAATTGGTAAAGTTCCTTAAATGGAAGATCTTTTTCGATCAGACCAAAATCAGATAACAAAATGGGATAAACAAACTCCCAAAATGGTAACGAACGTCCTACTTGGTTTTCCCACAATCGACTTTGGGATTCATGAATTCCTAAACTTAGGAATTCCGTAATGGGAGTCGGCCAATCGGGCATTGCCGAAAGTCCAGATTCATACAGGGAATGGCCAGTTTCGTGTAACACACCAAAGATGGAGGATAAGGGATCAGTTTCAGAGTATCTTGTTGTGATTCGTTTATCTCCCTTTCCTAAACTTGTCGAAAACGGATGGTTACTTGTATCCAATCTAGATTCTTTTGTTGTGAGACCCAGGAGTGCAGGCAAACGATTACAAAATTTCTTTTGTTTCTCTACAGATATAGACCTAGGAAAAGGATTTTTGAATTTTGGGGCGGTGGCAACAATGGGAACCAAAGATTCTTTCAAATCAGAAAATAAAATTTGAATTTGGTTTGCTTTGGCACCTTTTTCATAACTGTCGAGCAATGCATCATAAGGTTCTGTCGTATAACCAAAGTAATCTGCTTGTTTTTTAGATAACTGAACGAGCTCCTCTAATCGTTTCGAAAATGATTGGAAATCTTTTGCTTTTTTTGCCTCCGCCCATTCTGCATGGGCAAGGTTTGTTACCTTTGCAAATTCAGAAACAAATTCCGAAGGTAATTTATCAGCTTTTTCCTTTTCTTCCATAAGGACTTCCAACTCTCGGTTCCATAAAGAGCGCTCTGATTCTGGCAGTTCACTGATAGATTGTTTTGCCGTTTGGATTTGGTTTAAGAAAGATTTGTCTGTCATCCAATCGTGGGTGAGTTCTGCTACGGCCGCAATCTGGGCAGATCGGTATTCCCGACCCTCTTCCGGCATCATCACTTCGGAATCCCAATGGAGGACGGATGCGACATCTTGGAATAATTTGATTTTACGATATTGTTTTCGGTAATTTTCGAGTGCTTGGGGCAGAGCCATAGACTCATTTTCTTTGTCCCACACTTTCTGGAACCAAAAATCGTTGACCCGTTACCCCCAGCCAAAACTATGTATTTACTGTCGCGGGTGTGGTGTAACGGTAGCACAGCAGCCTTCCAAGCTTCTGGCGAGGGTTCGAGCCCCTTCGCCCGCAAAAGACAGACTCATTTTTTCCCAAAATCCAATTATTCTTTAAGAACCAATCCGAAGGGATCGAACAGTGATGCGAGCTGGAACAGAAGTGACCCATAGGAAACGACTGTTACAGTAAGAAAGCCACGATGGCGAATCAAGAGCAGCGCCGTGACTCGGAGCATTGTGCGGACAGGAGGTCCGAACAGCGGTGAGGGCTTAGGCCCTTCGCCCGCGGTACAGGATTGGATATTAGTATCCCCGCCCGATCAGAGGGTGGGGAACTGAACCCGCCTCCCAATGGCTTCTCAATATCATAATCCTCCCGATGAGAATATTCCTTTTCGAAATCTTAAAAAAATTAGTTCCCGAAAGTTCATATTTCCTTCCATCTTCCAAATGGATTCTGATTTCGGGATAGGTTTTCTTCACGCCACCGATCGAAGTGGAAATCCTTTCCCGAAGGGAAAGATTGGAACGGAGAGCGGGATCGCCTTATGTATGTCAGTTGAATTTTGGGTCGATTGCGAGGCGCCCACATTTCCAGCTAAAGATTGTTTGGGTATGGCATAGTTACAAATCCTTTGAACCCGTCTTGATATACTGCCAAATACAATTTATTTTTTCCTGGTACAACGACAATGATATGCGAAAACAAACTACCATCATGCATACTGAAATATAGAGGTTTACTTCCGTTAGGTGAAAGTGCCAAGATACCCGTTTTTTTGGAAACGGGAAGTAAAATTTCCGGTATGTAAAGTACGAGTCGTTTCAAAGATGGATGTTTATGCAACCAAGTAATTAGTTTGGATCTTTCTACTGGGATTGCGATCCAAATCCGTCCACTCGCATCTCTATCCATTCCATCCGGAAATCCAGGAAGCCCTTCGATGACAATTTCATCTTTCCCTTTTTTATCGCCAGTTAGGTGTAAACGAATGAGCCTTGATTTAGATAATTCGTTTAAAAGAATAGAAGATTCGATATCTCCTTGTGCGTATTCCAATAAGATTCCATCTAAATATGTGTATTGATGGGCGATTAAACTTGCAGTATTATCTTTCAAATCATATTTCCAAAGATGTCCGTTCCGTCCTAAAGTCAAGACTTCGTGTTTGGATTGAGAACTCACTCCAAGGATGGAATTTGGATGATTATATGGTTCCGTAAAATAGATTCGTTCCCCATCTTTACTAATCGTCAAATCATCTGCTTTTTCAACATTGCGACTGTTGGTATCATCTAGTTGTGAAATCGGAATTTTAGTTTCTTTCTCTGCTGTGAAAAAGATTCCAATTTGATCACCTAACGGTTCTTTTGTTTTATCTGTTATGGGCACACGAGTGCCAATTTTACGTAGTTGTTTAGTTGATATTGTTAATTCATAAATCCCAGGTCCATCTGTTAGATTTGTATCATGTTGTTTTCCGCGAGATAAACACATATAGATGATATCATTGTTTTTGGGATGGAATACCATTCCTCCCGGCAATAATGGAGTTTTGACAAAAGGTTCCGAAGTATTATTGGTTAAATCTACTTTCCAAATCCAACCATCAATCGAAGCAACGAAAGCTCTACCTAAATCTTCTTGCAAAAGAATTTCATCTTGGGCAGGTAGAGTTGATCCGCTAATCGTTACTGTTTGTTTGATTGGATCACCTTCGGACTTAATAGAATTTATCGTTGGATGGTAAGGGAGTTCTACTGGCCCTTTGATTTGGTTTTTGAAGTATTCTTCTGGTGTCCGACAAGAAATTAAGATCAAAATTAAACTGATGGCCGGAAGTGAAAAGAAATTCCTATGAATCGGTACGGATTGTTGGCTGAAATTTGTTTTCATTGAATTATTCGCCTAACTTTAAATTGTCGATTGATATCGAATATAAACCTCTAGATGAGGTATTAAAGGAAGGAAAGTAGATAGACTCTAAATTAGGAACTGCCACAGATATATCTTTAATTTTTGATCCATCATGCATTGAGTAGTAGAGTGCTTTTTTACCGGATGAATCGAGAACAAGGATTCCCGTTTTTTTAGCAATCGGTAAGATTCGTTGCGGAAGCGATAAAAGAAATGGTTTTAGCCATGGATTGTTATGGATAAAGTTCACAAGACCAGAGCGTGGTTTGATGATACCAACCCAAATTCTTCCTTTCGAATCTCTTTCCAATCCATCGGCAAGACCCGGAAGGTTTTCAAATAAAACTTCTGAAGTTCCTTCTTTTTTTCCGCTAATGTTTGCTTTGATGATTCTAAACTTTGTTGTCTCTGTAATGATTACAGATTCTTCTTTGGACTCAGAATGGTCTGCAATGATGATTCCATCTACAAAAGTAAATCCATTCATAACAAGAGAGATTGTATTTTGTTTTCTGTCAAACATCCAAAGTTTACCATGAGGATAGAGTCCGATGGCTTCCGGTACAGCACCACTTCCCATCGCGGCATCAGACCTTTCAAATGGTTCAGAAATATAAATTCTATTACCATCGTTAGATACAGCGAGATCGTTACATAAGGAAAAGGATCTAGAATTTGTTTCGTTTAGGCTTTTTAAGGCAAAGGTGGGTCGTTTGGACTCTGGATATACAATTTCAAAGTCGGAATTTTCGATTTTAGGTAATGTTAATACAAGAGGTACAACAGATTTTGATTTTATGTTTACCTCATACAATCCAACTCGTTGTGTTTCATCGTAGGTTACACCTCCAAGTTTTGATGCGCAAACTAATATGGATTCATTATTTTTATTTGCAAATTGTAAACCTGCAGGATTTACCGGAGGTTTGACCCAAGCAGTTGCCGTATTCGATTTCAAATCCAATTTCCAAATCCAACCATCCATTCCAGAAGCAAACGCTATTTGATTTTGATTATCAAAAATGAGATCATCATGACCAGGTAACTCCTGTATGCTGACAGTTAAATTGCCTAAAAATGGATCTGGTTTACTTGCTTCTAAAATAGAATCCGGAACTTTACCCAGTTTATAGGCGGTTCCAATTTTAATATTACCAGTGTTACATCCAATGGACAATATAGATAATAAAGAGATTAAAGTGATATATTGATATTTTTTTATTTTCATTTTGATTCCTTCGTTGTTTGGTATTTTCTTACTTGAGGAACATCATCGTCTAACCAATAGGCTTTGTTTTCTTCCACAACCAATATCTCTTCGAATTTAAATCCAGTTTTTCCTCTACCTAAATGTGGTTCGATCGCCCACAATCCAACTTTGTTGCCTTCGTGATCTGGTGTTAATAGTTCAGGCAAAACTTTATGTGATAAAAATTCATACGACCCTTGTAAGCTAAACCAACTGGCAAAACTAATCGGTAATAAAGGAAAGGAAATATTTGGAAGATTTACTTTATACACTCGATGACCAAGTACAGCAAATGGATACAATGCATGGACATTGTCGAAGCCGGATTTTTTTGCATCCGAATCGATTTTCCACCAAATCTCGGATGATGTCATCGCAGAACTAAAGTATTTTGGAATTTCTTCTCGAAGTTTTAATAGGTAATCCATTCCTTTATCGAGTTCTGAATTTTTAATTAATGAAGAAGAATAACCAATGTCACCAATGTAACCTTCTACAACGGGAGATACATCCAAGATAAATGATTCCTCTTCGATTAATTTCTTTTTACCAGGATGAAATTGAGTGAAACGTTTGTATCCATCAAACCTTGCATGTTCACCGAACCAAGCAAAGGGTCTATGTAAAAAAACTTTCACTCCATGATCACGTAGATACTCATCCATACGTTTGGCAGTTTGTTTCTCTGTCCAACCAGGTTTCATTTCTTTTTCAATCGTTGTAACACAATCATATGCCAGTCTTTGTGCTTTTAAAAAACCTGCTTTCTCTTCTAGAGAAGGAATTTTGATCGATTCAGATTTAAATTTCGAAAACTTCGAGGATAATTTAGATAATAATCCTCTTTCTTTTGTTAAGGGCATGGCTTCTCTTTTCCTTGGTAGAGAAAGAGAGTAACAAATTATAAAAATCTGTGCTTGAATGATTCCGGTATTTTTAAGATTTATCGCAGTTTTTCATCAGGTTCGCAGAATCTAACTTCTGCGGTTTTGAGATGACCAAAAAATAATGAAGGTATAAATCCAAAGTTTTCTTTAAACGTTCGGGAAAAGTGAGCCGAATCAGAAAAACCAGCAGCGTGCGCAGCGTCTGTAAGATTATTACCAGCTTTCAGCTCTTTCACCGCACGTAAAATTCGTACCCATAACAAATACCTTCGCAGGGGAATTCCAAGATTTTCTTTAAATAGGCGAATCAATCTATCTTCCGAAATAGAAAAATCTTTACCAATTTCTTTCATTCGAATGCTACTTGGAATCTCCATTCGGATTCTTTTTGCAATCTTTTGAATTCTTGGATCTACAGTAGTCTTTAATGCATCAAATGGATATACAGTTCGAAGTAAATTAAATTGCAATTGGGTTGCTTCATCATCGCTTAAGTCGCCGTAATACAATGACCAAAGGGAATCGATTAAAGGTAAAAATTTTTGAATCTCTAATTTTTTAACTTCACCAGAAGAGATTGATTCAGATATGGATCCAAACTCATAGGTTTCTGGATCAATGAGTAAAGCAACCATTTCCACCCCAGGTGAAATGGTTCTATGGTATGTATTTGGACCAACCAAAGCTACCCTGTATTCTTCTTTGCCTAAATCAGTTTCGATTGTGATGTTTTTTTCTAATGAGATGGCGAGAGTTGCTGCATAATGCGAGTGAAAATCGGTTTGCATACTGTTAGTTGCAAACATCACTCGACTATTCCATAAATAAAGTATACTTTTGCTTTCAAACTCCATCTATGATCCTTTCTCAAATATATAGAAAATGTTCATAGTTAAAACAGAAAGTAATAACATCGAAAAAATATTAATTCTTCACTCATGATTTGTTTTAGATTTCTTTTGGGAGGCTTTTGATTTTTTTTTTGAACCTTTTTCTTTGTTTTTTCCAAATTTTCGGTAACTCGAAACTTTACAATTTTTTTGATCAAACCATAGGGAATTGGTTCATTCAAAGGAAATTGAATGGATCCTTTACCAAATTTATATTTTGAAATCTCTTTCTGAAAGGCAAGGTTTCCAGAGGGAAGCGCATAAAATCCAATATGTTTTGCATACGCCGCAAAATGTACTAAGGTTTTGTTTAAAACAAATGTTGGCATGGCATAACTAATGGCTTCCCTTGCCTCTGGCACTTCCTTTTGAATTGTACTTCGAATCTTTTGAAGGATTTGTTGTACTTCTTTCGGAAAGTTTTCTATATATTCATCGATTGATTTTGGAATCTTTGACTTCATAGCTAAATATTTTTTATACCTTTGTTTGTTTCCAATATCCTTTAGTGAATAACCAAAGAGTAAAAACACCGACAGACGATTCCGAAAGCATAATAGCCCAAAACACTCCCGTTGGTCCATAAGCTAAATGTTTTCCCAAAATATAGGCGAGTGGGATTTGGATTAACCAGAAGAAAACTACATTGATTTTTGTTGGTGTGATAGTATCCCCAGCACCATTAAATGCCTGTCCTGCGGCCATCCACCAAGCATAAATGAAATAGGAATAGGATACAATCTGTAACCATTTCCCACCAATTTTAATGACTTCTGGATCTTCCGTAAAAATCGAAATTAAATTTTCGCTCCAAAAATAATAGATGATGGAAACAAAAATCAAATAACCCATGTTACAGAATCCAGTATACCATACGGATTGTTCTGCTCGTTCTGGTTTTCCAGCCCCCAGGTTTTGACCCACTAAGGTTGCCACTGCATTGGACATTCCCCAAGAAGGCATAAGGGTAAACATCATAGTCCTGAGGGCAATGGTGGCTCCGGCAACCGTTTGACTTCCAAATTCGGAAAGTATCCTCATAATAAAAATCCAAGAGGTCATTCCCACAATCATTTGGCCAATTCCACCGAGTGATGTTTTTAAGATGCCTAAAATGGTTTCCCATTCTATTTTCAGATGTGTTCGAAGGATTTTTATATGTTTACCACCTTGAAATAACAACCATAACTGAAAGAGAACTCCAATTCCTCGACCCAAGTTTGTTGCAATAGCTGCACCCGTAATTCCAAAGGCAGGAATCGGTCCTAAACCAAAAATAAAAATGGGATCCAAAATAATATTAAGTCCATTGGAAACCCACAAAACTTTCATGGATATTGCCGCATCTCCTGCACCGCGAAAAACTGCATTGATAAGAAAAAGTAGGATGATGACAATATTACCACCTAACATCCACTGCATATAATGGTATCCTTCTGTTAGGACCCACTCATCTCCGCCCATAAGGAGCAGAAGTTCTTTTGAAAAAAATATTCCAGCGATAGCAAAAGGAATGGATGCGATGATCGCAATCCAAATGGATTGAATTGCTGCTACACCTGCCTTATCTTTTTCTTTTTCTCCAATCCTTCTAGCAACAATGGCTGTCACAGAAAAAGATAGACCCATGGCAACAGAATACAGAAGAAATAAATAGGTTTCCGTAAGACCCACTGTTGCAATGGCAGAAGCTCCCAAGGCACCAACAAAATAAATATCTACAACCGCAAATACTGATTCTAATACGAGTTCCAAAACCATCGGAACAGATAGTAGAAACACTGCTTTTCGAATGCTAACTTCGGTATAATCTGCTTCGGAGCCCGCGAGAGCCTTTTTTAAATCTTCCCATAAACTAGCGCCTGTCATTTGGATTTTCCCGTAGATACATAGAGTTTACCACCTAAATAGGCGATCGGTGGGGTAAGTATCACTAAAGACCAAGAATACCACCACGGACCTAAATGTCCTGCGAGGATGGCCCCTGTAATTCCAAGCACCAAACCAATTCCACCTAAAATATATGCATGTTTCATGGGGTTTTGAGGGGCTAATCTTGCGGTCAAATAACATCCGAAAATACTGAATATGATTCTATAACCTAACACAAATAGTACAATAGGTGTCGCTACAAACATATGATCATAAGGAAGTATATTCATAACTTTGAGGATTGTATCAAATAAGATGGAAAGAATTACGTTGGATATTAACCCAACGAAGATGGCAATGACGCTTTTTAACATGTGTATTAATTTCCTTTGGCTGCTTTCTCTAGATGAGCTATAATGATTTTTTTTTGAACCCTAGAAATGACGTAACTTTATGAAGATTCATTTTATTTCTCCAAATATTGATTGAGTTTCGAAAGTGTTTGTTGCCCGCTTTCAATAGCTCCAAAGCCAATCACCGCATTTCGAACGTTTGTATCAGGAAAAGTCATTTGCATCTTTACTAATGTTTGATTCTTATCGAGGGCAATTAGATATACGTTTACTAAAAAATCATCATTTTTATTTTCTTCGCCAGATCCATGTAGGTATTCTAAGTAGTCGAATTTTCTAATCTCTTTATATAAGATGGTGTTTGGCCAAACTTTTCCATCTGGTCCAAGCATAGTAAAAATCC
This sequence comes from Leptospira vanthielii serovar Holland str. Waz Holland = ATCC 700522, assembly GCF_000332455.1. GTDB lineage: Bacteria > Spirochaetota > Leptospiria > Leptospirales > Leptospiraceae > Leptospira_A > Leptospira_A vanthielii. The sequence goes on from NZ_AOGY02000007.1 coordinate 104,308, forward strand.
ATTTCCCACCGACTTTAAAGTCCATAGACTGGGTCGTAGTTTTGAATCCACTCGGACCCCACCAAGAATCAATTGTCAGTGGATTTGAAAGTGCATTAAAAACCAACTCTTGGGGATGGTTTAATTTCTTTTCTAAGCTGATTTGATTCGGGTTAGGTAATGCATTCGTTTCTAATTTTTCGAAACTATCTGACCAACCTTCTTTCATTCCTGAATTAGCAAATCCATCCCGAATTTGATTGCTCGCAAATTCGGTAAAGAGAGTCACTTTTGTTTTTCCCTCTGCCTCTTCGAAGAGTACTCTTAATTTTGAATTTAAAATGTCTCGATCGCCAGTGACGCCTGCCATTTTTTGAACTTCCTGTACCCATTCGTCCGGATGTTCATCAACTAAATCACTGATCACAAAACTTTGAAATGGAGTGATTTCTAAAAACTTTCCTTTGACTGGATAATCCACTCCTTCCGGAGATCGCATAACGATTCGATATGATCCACCGACTTTAAAATCAAATTCCACTGTTGGGTTTGTAAATCCTTTTGGACCCCACCATTTTTCAATATGTACCGGGTTTGTCCAAACTTCCCAAACAAGTTGGATGGGTGCATCAAACAATCGTTCGATGCGAACTATTTTTTCTTCTAATGTGAGAACTACATCTGATTTAAACATATTAATTTTTTCCTTTTGATTTTTGTAACTCTAGCAGGTATACATCCAAACGATCCAATCGTTCTTCCCATAACCGTTTGTATTGTTCCAACCATTGATTGGCTTCTTGCAGTGCTTCAACCTTCAAACGACAGGGTCTAAATTGTGCCGCTTTGCCTTTTTCGATGAGCCCAGCCTTTTCCAAAACTTTTAGGTGTTTGGAAATTCCGGGTAGGCTCATTTCGAAAGGTTCTGCCAATTGAAGGACAGTCGCTTCACCAGAAACTAATTGCATCAAAATCTGCCGGCGTGTTGGATCTGCCAACGCCTGGAATGTGGCATTCAGTGCTTCTTCAGATTCTTTTAATTTAACCATTTAGCTAATTAACCTTTTGGCTAAATTGGAAGGGTAACCAAATTCTGTCAACGGGATTTCGTTAGATTGTGGCTGAACTCAGGTGTACTGGCTGAATATGAGTATCCCCGCCCGATTTGAGGGTGGGGAACTGAACCCGCCTCCCAATGCGTTCCTTGTATCATAATCCCCGGATTTCAGAAATCCAAATCCAAAACACTCGGAAATTATTTCGAATAAGTTCATGTTTTAAAATGTTGTTACCTACTGCAAATCAACCGAAAGCATTCATTCAGATAGAAACAGAAAAATAGAATTTTAGAGGATTCTAGGAAATCGAAAAATCCCAACCAACGTTTGTTAGAAGGGATTAAAAAAGGAATGAACTTAGCTTCGTCTGAACCACCAGACTCTTCCAAATTGCGCCATCCGTTGGAATCAATAGTGGCCGTTTTCAAACTTTTTGAAAGTAGGTTACGAATGATCGGGTCCGTAAACAATTGCATCCCACAATCGGAGTGATGGATGACAAAAAATTCTTTAGTTCCTAGGAGTTTATAAGAAATCACAAGGGAACGAATCGCATCATTGCTCGCAATAACGGAACAGAAAAGAAAACATTTTTCTAGGGAAGGATTTTTTAATCAGATCTGCACAGTGGATTTGGCAAATGCTCAAGGGATTGGAGGTTCTTCTTAGGATGAAATTTCTGCGCCAGGGATACGGAAGGCTTGGTCGCCTGCCATCGTTAGATGGAAGGAGACGGGAGCGAAAGCGGACCCTGAAGTAGCCCGGTCAAGGTTACCAAAGAATCCTAATTTTAGTGAAATTTGAGGCGCTAAAAAAACTAAAAAAGATATAAGATCTTTTTTGTTAATCGTTGTTAGCTTGCAAAAGCATAATCGCTATACCCTTTTTCACCAGGTGTATAAAGAGTGGTTTCGTCAAAGGAAACAAGAGGGATGTTCTTTTGGAACCGAGTGACTAGGTCGGGATTGGCAAGGAATGGTTTGCCAAAAGCGACAAGGTCAGCAAGTCCAGAAGAGAGATCTTTTTCAGCACGTTCCACGTCATACCCGCCACTTAAGATGAGAGTTCCCTTAAAAGCCTTACGAATGTTTTGAACTGTTTCTGGTTCTACAGTTGGTGCCCCCATGGAAGAATGGTCTACCAAATGGATGTATACAATTCCGATTTCATTCAACTTTTCAGCTAACAACGAATACTCGTCATGAGTTTCTGGAAAAGGAAAAAGATCATTAAAAGCGCCGTACGGTGACAAACGAATTGCAGTTTTTTCTTTTCCGATAGCGACACTCACCGCGCTCGCAACTTCTACAACAAATCGAATTCGGTTTTCAATAGAACCACCGTATTCGTCTGTTCTTTGGTTTGAGGAAGGATGTAAAAATTGTTCTAGTAAATATCCGTTCGCTGCATGTAACTCCACCCCATCAAATCCTGCTTGGACTGCATTTTTCGATGCATTCACAAATTCTTCTAAGGTAGATTTTAATTCTGATTTGCTCATCTCTTGTGGAGTGGGATGGTCTTTCATTCCGTCCGCATCTGTCCACATTTGTCCTTTGGCAAGAATCGCAGAAGGTCCAAGAACTTTTGCCCCTTTTGGTAAATTCAATTCGTGTCCAATACGACCCGTATGCATCAGTTGGACAAAAATTTTACTCCCTTTGGCATGAACTTTATCTGTTACTTTTTTCCATGCTTTGGTTTGTTCTTCTGAAAAAATTCCAGGAATTCTCGCATAACCTAGACCATTCGGGGAAGGTGAGGTTCCTTCTGTGATGATGAGTCCAGCCTCAGCTCTTTGTTCATAATACGTGGCTACGAGGTCACCAGGTACGTTTCCGAGGGAACGCGAACGGGTCATGGGTGCCATCACCACTTTATTTTTTAAGGAAAGATTTCCTAACTTCGCTTCTGAAAATAATGATTTCACAAGGTTCTCCAATTGTATTTGTTATTAAAAAATAGACTATAACATGAAGTGATTTGATGTTATAATTATTTAATATTAAACTAATTTTCGAAAAAAAATCAAAAATCGATCCCGAGAATGGTTAGGTCGTCCTGGCGGTCCTGACCATTGAGAAATATTTGTAGTGTTTTTAGGAGGTGGTCTTCGACATCCGTAAGGGTTAAGTGACGAGTGGATTGGAAAAGATGGTAGAGGGACTCCTCTCCAAACTCCTCATCTTTAGAATTAAACGCCTCAAACACCCCATCGGTAAATACAAAGAGCCGATCCATCGGCCCAAAGGATAGTTCCGATTGTTCATAATGGATTTGTTTTTTTAGCCCGATCATCCTACCTGTTTTTGTTAACAGCAAAAGTTGGTCATTTTGTAAAAGCACTGCTGCCGGATGGCCTGCGGAAGCAAACTGAATCTTTTTTTCGATTAAGTCTATATCTAAAATCAAAGCAGTTAAGAGGCTATTGAGTGAGACAAAGTTATCCATAAACTCTTCATTAAAAATTTCCATCACCTTCGATGGCGATAATTCGAAGTTTTTGATATTGTCATACAACCCTTTGATTGCCATTGTAATCATCGCTGCATGCACTCCATGGCCCGTTGCATCAGCAATGAGAATTCTATATTTGGATTCGTTTAATTGGCAAATATCAAAAAAATCTCCACCCACTTCCGATACAGGAAGATAACGATACACAAGATTTAATTCTTTAATCAATTGTGTATCGGTGACGAGAGAATTCTCTTGGATTTTTTTTGCCACAAAGAGATCTCGTTTCATGGCACTGAGGGTACGATTTAAAGTTTGCGTGCGTTCTCTGACTTTTTCTTCTAAGTCAGAATTGGACTTTTCCAAATTAAATTTTACAAGTGTTTCCGCCATTTCTTTTTCTTTGATGATGGTGTTGTAACGATCCGCCAGAGCAAAGGCAAGTAACATCATTTCAGCAGCGGAACCATATTGTGGTCCATCGATGGTAAAGGAATTAGTTGGAAGGAGTCCTAATGCCCTCAGTGTAGAAACAATAAGAGCTAAAAATAAAAATGCAAAAGCTAATAGAAAGAAATAGGCAATTCTTTCTTTTTTCAAAGAACAAATGGTTCCAACAAATAAAATCCAAAATGCTGTGAACGCATGGCTTAAAACTATGATTTTAATCATCGAGTCAAAAGAATAAATATAAAAAATTGGCAAGAGGATCTGTAGGACGATCAAACCGATACTCATTCGATCCAATTTAGGAATCAACTGCTTCGTATTTAATAAACTTCTCATAAATACTAAAAAGAGAATCAAAACTATAGAGATAAATAGATTCACCGAATATTGATCCATCCACGGTGAGTGCGGCCATAGGTATTCCGAAGCAATTCCATTATGTGAAGCGATAGTAAATGCTGTACTAGAAACGACTAAAACATATAGAAAGTAATTAGAATCCTTTAAGATAAAAAATAGAAACAAATTGAAAAGAACCATGGCGAATGCGATTCCAAAGTACATGGCTTGAATGACATGGTCATTGATCTCGTGACGATCATATAAATCTCGATTCCACAATTGGATGGGAAGATTGATTGAGTTAGGTGACTTTACTTTCAAAAAAACCGTAGCATTCGTATTTTCTGGAAATGAAATGGGAAATACAAAAAACCTACTTTGGTAGGGACGTTCTGCCATCGGAACAGAGTATCCAGATGGAATTTTTTTCATTTCTTTTGGGTTTTGAAAGTACAAATCCAGTGTTTGTAATCGCGGATAAGAAATGACAATAGTGATTTCTTTTGAGGTTTGGTTTGAATTTTTTAATTGGATTTTTAGCCAATACGTTGATTTTGAATAGGAAAAATTGAAAGCCTCATCTGAGGAAGGAACGTTTATAAATTTTGATTCATAGATTGGGGAGCGAATGGATTCAAAATCCAAATCACTTGTCGGATCTTCCAAAACTAACATTGATTTAGCAAGATAAATTGGGAATTTATCACTTTCTCGAATATCAATGATTGGAACCTCCGCAGAAATTGGAAAGACACTCAATAATAAATAAATCGAAAGATAAAACCTATGGTTTAGAATCCATTTCATCTGGAATTTTCCGTAGCAAATAAATCGAGAGAAAACATTTGGTTGTTTTTTGCAAAAATACAAATTCCATCAAAACTCACCGACAGCCCTTGGGGACCAGGAAGTAATTTCTCTGTGATTACCTCTCCTTTTGGGGAAAGTAAAAGAAGCGAAGTCTCTTTATCATCACTATAGTCATCATGGAAGCTAAGAAGGACGATTGTATGTTTTCCATCAAACGTAAAGACAGATAATACCTCCGATTCGATTGGCTTCTCTAACAAAAGATTTCCCGAAAAATCAATCATATAGATACCGGAAAAATCACTTGTGATGACGATTCGATCTTCGGTTACAATGACAGGTGTTTTTGCCATTCCAAAGGAATGAGGCCCAAGAGTATCCGTTGCACTGAAGGGAAATTTTTTAATGGTTTCCAATTGGGAATCCAAAAGCAGGGATCCATCTAGTGAAAATGGCAAATAAATTCCTCCAGGAAATTCGATTGGTGTGGAAGCCAACTCTCGAACCAAAGAGATCCCCGAATCGTGAGTTTGTTTGAATTCCCTTTTCTCTCCTGTATTTGCTGATTCTACGATGGCATAATAATAGTAAAATTGGTACTGCGAATCGATGAACACGGGATGGTAAGGAGATAAGTATTGAAAAATAATTTCATCAGAAGAATTGATTCCCAGAATTCCTTTGAGTGTATGGAAGAGGAGATTTCCTGATTCTGTTTCAAAAACCTTACCCGAAAAAATTTCAAATTTTGGTAATGAAATGCTTCGGATTAATTTTCCAGATTTCAAATCATAAACTTGGATTTGGGATTTGTGGGGAAGATACAATGTATCACCTAGTATCGTAAAACAAAAATTATGCGAAATTCGATTCTCTGAGACATCACGTTCTTCTGTCGAAAGGATTTCATAACACTTATATGCAAGTGGTATAGATACAATGAGTTTGCCGGAGAGATCATAAATACAAAGCGTATCGGGTCTGTTTAGTTTTGAAAAGTATTCCGATCCTTTTTGAAATCCTTGGTAAGAACAAAGATAACCTGATTGGTAAAAGAGAATCGGAATTTCTAAACCTTCTAAAAAAGGCTTACTTATTGGGACTTTCCAAAGGATTCCCTTTTTGGTTAAATCGTAGGTTTGTAAAAAGTATTTCTCCCCAAAAGAAGTGATGAAAGCAAATTGGTCCCTTGCAATAAATTCAGAAACAATGGCGGTTTCATTTTCTGCCAAAGAAAAGAGTGGGCCCGCAGAAGTGGGGAATCCTTTTTTTTGGATTTCTTGGAATTCGTTTGGATAATGTTTTTGAAACGATTGGAGAAGCCATCTCTTGATTGTAGAGGGCAAACTAGGATCACGTTGGAAATATAGAGTTTTTAATGCCTCTGTTTCCGTTTGGGATAAAACTTCTAAAATTTCCTCAAAGAATGTATAAGGAAATAGAGAATTTTTATGGGTGATGATTCCCGGAACAGAAGGATGCCGAATCAATTCTGAACGCTGATCATCAAATCGCTCGGCAGTTTGTTCGTAAAACTCTGGATAGGTGGATCTAGGATCACCAGTACCTCGGGTTTTGATCCACCAAAGACTATGGCAATCTTTACATTCATAGATTTCCTGAAACAGATTCAGGGAGTTTCCTACGATATCATCGATAGGAAACGAGTGGGTTTGACGTTCGTCCTGCACCGGCTCTAATCGGGAAAAACTGGAGGATCCTTTCTGACAAAATAAACACGACATATAGTTTCAGGGAGTCTAGATCTATCTAGGAAAACTCCGTAAGTCAAGTCCGATTCTAACCGAACGAAATAAACGCATACGTTCACTTAGTTCTTGGCAATTTATTTCAAACATTGGATTTTACCATTAATCCATGTCTCTACAACCCAAAACATACGAAGCCCTCTTGGCTGATCTAAAACGTTTGGAAGAAGAGAACCAAATTTTGAAACAGACTTGCGACGATACTACATCGAAACATTCAAATCTCATCCATGCTCTCCAATTCACACAGTTTTCCATTGATACAATTTCAGAAGCTATTGTTTGGTTAGATGAAGAGGGAAACTATGTTTTTGTAAATGATGCCGCTTGCAAAAATTATGGATATACAAAAGAAGAATTACTTTCAATGAAAATGTTCCAAGTAGATCCGCTATTTAGTGTGGATCGTTGGAACGCTCATTGGCAGGAAATATTAGATCGTAAATCCTTCACTATCGAAACAATCAATAAAACAAAAGATGGAACTCCTATTCCAATAGAAGTTACCGTAAACTTAGTAGAATACGACGGAAAACAATACAATTGTGCGATCATTCGCGACATCACAGAACAAAAACTGTCAGAGGACAAACTGAAACAATCGGCGATCCGATTAGCAGAGCTCAATGCAACTAAAGATAAATTTTTTTCTATCATCGCCCATGACTTACGTGGCCCCTTAGGAACCCAGCGCGAATTTACCAAAATTTTGAGTGAAAAAGATTCCCATTTTTCAGAATCCGAAAGGATACATTATTTAAAGATGTTAGAGGAATCCTCTGATTTGGTTTATTCCTTATTGGAAAACCTATTGGACTGGGCCCGTTCTCAAAGCGGAAATATCGCCTTCCAACCAATCCCTATTCTTTTTTATGATCTTGTCCAAAGGGTTATCGGACTTTTAAATCTTTCAGCTAACAAAAAGAAAGTGACTATCTCAAATCAAATTCCGAAAGACCTACAGATTTTTGCTGATTTGTTTATGATTGAAACTGTGATGCGAAATTTAATTTCCAACGCAATCAAATATAGTAACCCCAACCATGAAATTATGATCGGTATAGTTTCACAAAAAAACCAAACTCATCCAAGTTCCACTGTATTCTTTGTTAAAGATGAGGGAGTGGGAATGGAAAAGGGACAAATTGAGAACCTATTTCGATTGGATAAAAAAAATTCAACCCTAGGAACTGGACAAGAATCTGGAACGGGACTTGGACTCATTCTATGTAAGGAATTTTTAGAAAAACATAACGGTAAAATTTGGGTGCAGAGCACATCCCGTAAAGGTTCAACTTTCTTTTTTCAATTAGGACAAAACGCAATTCCTTTGTAATTTTTTTTCTAAATCATTTTTATATAATTCGTATTTATTTTTAGATGCGAAGCTTCTATAAAAAAATACTTATTTATCTAGTCGTGTTTTCCTTCTCTCTTTCTGCGCAAACGGTAGAGAACGAAACAGAGACAAATACTGATAAACCAAAAAAATCACCTACCTCATTGGGTTCGAGGCTTAAGGTATTAAAAGTGGCTGGTGAGTTTATACAAAAGGAGAACACTATAACGACACACGAACCAGTTTTAGTACGAATGGTCTTTATCTAAATGACCGGGTTCGCTCAGGGGTCAATGAAATAGGATTCAAAATTGGAGTAGGCCCATTAAACTACTTAACCAGTACAAGTTCCAATGAATTTAGTTTTTCTTATTCTGAGTTATCATCCAAAGGACCCTTTCAATCGTTAAAGTTCTAAAGAATTTGGTTCATTCGGTGCTAATGTTTCTATTGTGAAAAACTTTTGATACGAATTTCCTGTCTTATAGATAGCGACTCATATCGCAAAGACAGGTTTTTAGATGAAACACAAATCAATATTATATGCCCAAAAACTCGACTTCCAATGGCCTACATCGGATCCGTTTTTGTTTTGTGTCCACCATGAAGATTTTTATCCCAAAGGGAATGGAAAGTTTGGGCCCGACGCTTCCTTACAAGGAAGACAAATCGGTCAAGACTTTGCAGGCAAGGATGGATGGAGAATGTACCACGGTGAAACCATTCCTGGATTCCCTGGCCATCCCCACCGCGGGTTTGAAACAGTGACTGTAGTCCAAAGAGGCCTCATTGATCATGCGGATTCCCAAGGTGCAGCGGGAAGGTATGGAGATGGTGATGTACAGTGGATGACGGCAGGGGCTGGAATCCAACATTCGGAAATGTTTCCTTTGGTGAATGAATCGGGCGACAATACTTTGGAGCTTTTTCAAATTTGGCTAAACCTACCTGCAAAAAATAAATTTGTAGATCCACATTTCAAAATGTTTTGGAACGAAGACATTCCTGTAAAAACGGTAACTGATGGTGGCGGCAAAAAAGTAAAAATCAAAACTGTCGCAGGATCGTTGTTTGGTGAAAAACCACTAGACCCTCCCCCTGATTCTTGGGCAGGTGATCCAAAAAACGAAGTGGGTATTTATATTTTGGATTTAGATCCTGATGTCAGTTTTGTCATTCCTGGAAGTGCCAAAGGAAACAACAGAAACCTATACTCCTTCCGAGGAGAAGGTATGATCTTAGATGATGTTGTTGTTCCTGGCAAACATATGTACAATCTCGATTCCGAAGTTGCAGTGACATTGAAGAATGGATCAGAACCGGCTCGGATTTTAATTTTAGAAGGAAAACCCATTGCCGAACCTGTAGTGCAGTACGGACCCTTTGTGATGAACAAACAAGAAGAGATCCAACAAGCCTTTGACGACTATCGCAAAACGCAGTTTGGTGGTTGGCCTTGGGATTCCTATGATCCCGTCCATGTTGGCAAAGGAAGATTTGCCAAACATGCCGACGGAAAAGAAGATTTACCCGCTTAAACGAGTAGGAATTTCGATGGAACGCCTAACGGTCTGTTAGGCAGCCAGTACTGGCATCTTTTACCATCTGGATGTATTTCCAAAGATATCCAGAGGTAATGCGGTAGGGTGGCTTCACCCATTTGGCTCTACGTTTTTCCAATTCTTCTGGGGAAATTTTGAGTTCGAGTTTGTTTGTCCTGGCATCAATAAGGATAGTATCCCCATCCTGGACGAATGCCAATTCTCCACCTTCCATCGCTTCGGGTGTGATATGACCCACAACAAAGCCATGACTTCCCCCAGAAAACCTGCCGTCGGTAATGAGAGCCACATTATCCCCAAGACCCGCTCCAATGATAGCAGAAGTGGGTTTTAACATCTCGGGCATTCCCGGTCCCCCTTTGGGGCCCACATAACGGATCACAACCACATGACCCGGTTTCACTTTCCCGTCTCGAATTCCGGTGTTGGCTTCCACTTCGGAATCAAAACAGATGGCTTTTCCTTCAAACATTTCACCTTCGTGGCCTGTAATTTTTGCCACAGCTCCTTTTTTGGCGATGTTGCCATAGAGAACTTGGATATGGCCTTCTTTTTTAATGGGGTTACTTACAGGGCGAAGTAGGTCTTGGTCTTTCGGAAGGTCAGAAAGACCTTCTAGATTTTCTGCGATTGTTTTTCCAGTGACTGTCAAACAAGATCCATCAATCAAACCTTCGCTTAACATGAATTTCATGATCGCAGGTGTTCCACCGATGGCATGAAGGTCTTCCATAAGATACTTTCCACTTGGTTTCATATCCGCGAGGAGTGGGGTCGTATCTGTTACCTTTTGAATCTGTTCTAAGTCGAGTGGGATTCCCATAGTTCTTGCGATGGCAATCATATGGAGAGCCGCGTTTGTGGATCCCCCAAGAATGGTCACCACTCGAAGGGCATTCAAAATGGATTTTGGAGTGATGATGTCAGAAGGTTTGATGTCCTTTTCTAAAAGATTGTAGATATACTTTCCAATATTCATACATTCTTTCTTTTTTTCTTCACTGCGCGCAGGAGAAGAAGAACTATACGGCAAACTCATTCCCATGACTTCAATGGCCGTTGCCATTGTGTTCGCAGTATACATTCCGCCGCAAGCTCCAGGACCAGGGCAGGAATTTTTAATCACTTCTTTAAAATCATCTTCTGTGATTTTGCCGTTAATTTTTTTTCCGTAGGCTTCAAAGGCAGAAACAATATTTAATTTTTCACCTTTGTAGTTTCCGCCATTGATCGTTCCGCCATACACCATGATAGACGGACGATTGAGTCGTGCCATGGCCATAATGGCCCCGGGCATATTTTTATCGCAACCTGCTGTAAATAAAAGCCCGTCATAATAATGAGCTCCGGCAATGGTTTCAATGGAATCGGCAATGATCTCCCGAGAAGGTAAGGAATAACGCATTCCATCATTTCCGTTGGTGATTCCATCACTCACACCGATTGTATTAAAGAGTAAACCAACCATTTCTTTTGTATCTAAAACACTTTTCTTTTGTAAGGCCGATAGTGTGGTTAAGTGCATATTACATGGATTTCCATCAAACCCCGTGCTTCCAATTCCTATGAATGGTTTGTTTAAATCTTCATAAGGAACTCCTGATCCAATGATCATGGCTTGCGAAGCAGGGAGGGATTCATCTTGTGTAAGAGTGCGGCTGTAACGATTCAAAGTCATAAAATTCAATTTCCTTTGGATTAAAGACAAAATGAAAGATGCCAAGGTTAAGGAAAGCGGATTTTGAAATTATGGATGAGTGATTTCGACCAAGATTTTATTTTCATTATTACCTTGGGCCAAATCCTTTTCCCAATCTTTAAATTCTAAATTCAAACAACTGTTAGCACGATCGCGATAGGCTTGAGGTAAAAATACATTAACAGAAATGGTTTTCGCCGCTTTCGCAATTTTACCTCGAACAGACTCCAACCACTGGATCTCAGAAAAATTGGCAAACCTCGTCCCGTTTGCTACTTGGAATCCTTCTAATTCGCAACTTTCGACAACTCGAAATGTATATTGTGATTTTAAGGTATCGATTTCCGCTGTAGTCGTTGCTTTAGAGAGTAGAACTCCTGACTGAAAAATGGATTCTTGGCAATCGACAGTTTTTGTTTGAATGGTCTTAACTTCATTTAAAATCACATTCACTTCCGATTGGGTGACGATGAGTTGATCCACAGTACAAACTCCTAAAGGTCGTCTGCTACAAAATTGGTTGTTTGAAGTTAAGGATGTATTTGTTTTGATACAATTTCCGGACTGCCGAACCAAATATAATGTAGTGAGATACAATGTTTGTTTGTTTTCTTCTTTTTTTTGAGTTTCCTCTCCACTCTCAAAACAAGAGATCAAAAAAAGAATCAAACTAACACCAATAAGAATTCGTTTCAAAATCGTACCTCCATTCCAATGTTAATTAGAGGAATGATTGCCATTTTTCCATTTGGTGTTTGGGAAATTATGAATGGAGAGTTGACTGTATCATACGTCGGTGCGGGGTTTTGGTTTCTTTGGTAATTTTTTGTGTTATCAAATTCAAACCCAGCTTGGTTGCGGCGACCATAAAAATTCACAAATTCGATGTACGTATTGATATAACCCCATGAATAATTTTCAATTCGATCGATACGCAAATCAAATTGGTGGAATGGCAAAAAACGGTCACTATTATAATTTCCGGAATAGTTTGGAAAGTATAAGTTTAACCCAAAAGTGGCTGCCTGGTTTGCCCGTGTAGCACTTGTAATGGGAGTGTAAGGAGTTCCTGAAAAATAACGAAACCTTCCCCCTACCATCCACTCTGGATTGAATTTATAACCAAATACAATATTGAGAATATGTGTTCTGTCCAAATCATACAACTGCTCTTTGTCATTATTGTAGATCACTTCCAAGTTGTTATCATCATAATAATTAATATAATTTGTTCCCATCTTCCCTTGCGCGAGAAGGGTTCTAGAATTATTGAGTAAGGTTCTATTTCTAGACTCATCACTGTTCATCCGAGATTGGTTATTGATTCGTTTTGTGATGGAGTTGGTATAAGAGATCCAACCAAATAACCCTGACTGTTCTCTTGGATCTTTTGTTTTTTTGATAAAAATTTCAATCCCTTCCGAATGGCCATACCCCGCATTGGAGTAATTTAGATTTTTAGGCGTGACGGGATTTGCGAGAACTTTGGCCGTTTCGTTCACAAAGATCCGTGTGTCGTTATTCAATGCATAGGGATCTACAATATAATTGTCGGGAACAATGATGTTTTGAAAGATATTACGAAAACCCTCAACTTTGATTTGCCAGTTGTTTGCGAACTCCTGACTCACACCAACCGAATTGTGTTCCGATCGTTCCATAAAAAGATTGGGATTTCCAGACTTGGCAGACAAAGCTTCCACGGAAACCGGAGCATTGTAATGGATTCCGTGCCCCGCCATGATTCCTGTTTTTGTAGATTCAAAAAGATATCCTCCCGTAATCCGAGGAGCCAAATTGGTTTCATTACTACCAGAATAATTGTCAACCCGTGCACCAGGTGTTAGGCGAAAACCAGCATATTTAAAAGGGAGCTCCGCATAGGCTGATTTTTCACGATACCGAATCCTATCCCCATCAATCACGGATCGGAAAGCCGCATTGGAATTCAAAAGATCATTAAAAACATTATAGAATAATCGGTTGTAAGAAGAGATGTTCTCACCCTTTAAAGTAGTTTCTCGAAACCGGCCCTGCACTCCTGCTTCTAATTTGAGATGTTCTTCCCAGAGTTCCCATTCAAAAGCATTATGAACATAGGTAATCGAATCAGCGGTTCGATTCTGTAACCCAAAGATATTCTCAGCTGTAAGTGGATTGGTAAACCGCAGTTCAAAAAATTCATTAAACGACGTGCGAGAGTAAGATAAAGTATTTCGAAAGGTTTTTCCTTTCCAAGTATAACGAATGGCATCGGTTCGAAACATACGATCGAGGCCAGTGGGTGGCCGTGGGTCTTCCCCTCCCCTTTCCAAATCGGCTTGGGCTTTGGTATAAGCTTGTCTATCTCTTGTACCAAAAGTTTGGATAGACAGGCGCTGTTCCGAATTGATATCCCAAATTAATTTCCATTGGTAGTCTTGGTATTCCGCATATTTTGCATCTTCCGGAATTCCTTTTGGATAAACTTGTAAGAGGACTAAGTTCGGATAGTTTTTTCTACCAGAACTAATCATGGCAAGCCCTGGAAGGATTTTAGATTGGTTATAAACATCTGATAAAAACAAATTTGTATTAATTATCGTTTTGTTTTCATCTACACGGTCGGTTCCTTCGATGGCTATAATTCCACCAGTCGCATAACCATATTTAGCAGGAAAAGCTCCCGTAAATACATCAAAAGATTTAATCAAATTATTATTTAAAACAGAAGACTGGTTTCCCAAATGGAAAGGATACGGAAGGGGAAATCCATCGAAGTAATATTGGTTTTGTCTTGTACCACCACCGCGAAGTGATAAGTCCCCTCTTTCACTATTGGAATAAGGATTTCCTGTGAGTAAATTGGTCCCAATGTTTGTAAACACCGAAGGCAAAATTCCCACGGGAGCACCAATCACAACACCAGGGATGGTTTGGAGGGCCTTTAAGGAATCGCCAGAAACACCGGGAAGGCGTTTGATCTCTTCTTGGACAAGACCATACCTTGAAAGTGGCGTTTTATCCCTTTCTCCACTGACTAAAATTCCCGCTAAGTTTGATTCCGATATAGTAACCAAAATAACTTGGCCCTTGAACCGAACTTCTCTAAATACGGATTCGGTTCTGTCTGCGGTGGATACTTTGATTTCATAGTATCCTGGTTCGGGAAATCGAAGTTTGGCGATTCCCTCTTCATTGGAGACTCCACTAGTTTTTCCTTTTTTAGAAATGACTACGGCGTTGGTTACTGGTTTTCCTGAATTGGATTTTACTATTTGAAATACAACTTCTATATTACCATCTGCTAAGGTAGGTTGATACCAACAAAACAAAACGAAAAATATAATTAATTGTAAGTGCGAATGTTTCATTTTGGAGTTGGGATCAAACTTTCTGCCATTCGGTATAATTCATCCAATGACCTTCTGTCATCAAGTAACCGGTATCCTTGTAAAACCCCTTCATAGACAAAGAATAAATGTTTGGCGAGTAAACGACAATCTACTTTAGAAGGTAGGTGGCCATTTTCCACCGACTCTTCTAAGTAATCTTCCAAACAATCAATCGTATTGTTTGCAATTTTCTCAATTTCTTTTAGAATTTCCAATTCGTGCGGTGCAATCTGAGCCCGGAAATTTGCCATTCCGCATCCATAAAGTTGAGATTCCCTTGCCTCCCTAGAAAGAATACGAACCCAAGCCTTAACAAAGTCTAATGGCTTCGGATTTCGTTTCATTAAGGATCTAAGAAGTGTTAAATTTTCATCTGAATAAATGCGAAGCACCTCCTTACCCAACATTTCCTTAGAAGAAAAATGTTGGTACAAACTTGCCTTGACCGTTTTTGCTTCCTCGACAATTTGATTGAGTCCCGTCTCCGAGTATCCTTGTTTTAAAAAGAGATTCCGACTGACTTGTAAGAGACGTACACGAGTTGGTTCTTTTTTCATATCTCCCCCAAAATCCATCATTCCATAAACCGTGCAAACAATATACCAACTGGTCTGTATGAAAAGTTCTTGCCGAAACATACCGACCGGTATGTATATGGATTAGGAGAAAATAAATGAACTCTGAAATGATATCCATCCACGAAATAACAACAACTGTCACCGAAGCCTTGGAAACCAGACACAGCATCCGAGAGTATCTGCCCAAACCGATTCCAGAAGATACCCTTAAACGGATCTTCGAAAAAGCCCTACGTACACCCAGTTGGAAAAACTCGCAACCCTGGAAGATTCATATTGTCAGCGGGGAAAAACGAGATCTATTGGCAGCAGAATTAACAAAAGCGGCACGTGAATCTACCCCGCATCCAGAAACCAATTGGCCGGAATCCTATCCGAGTGATGCCAAAAAAAGGATGTTTGATTTAGGAATGAAAATCTACGGTGTGGCTGGAATTGATAGAAAGGATAAAGAAGCAAGAGACCAATTTATGCTTCGTAACTTTGAATTTTTTGGTGCTCCCACGGCTGTTTTTATCACATCCAAATTTGATCTTAACTTTTTTGTAGGTATTGATTTGGGTTGTTTTGTCCAATCCGTTTTGCTTTTAGCAAGAGAAGAAGGTTTGGGAACTTGTCCCCAAGCGGCACTAGGTGCTTTTCCTGATGTTGTGAGAGGTTCTCTCGAATTACCAAAAGAAGAAAAAGTGATTATGGGATTGAGTATTGGGTATCCAAAACCTGATTCCGAACTCAATCGTTTCCACACTCCAAGGGAATCAGCCGAAGATTTAATTCGTTTCTATTAAAAAAACATTTCTGATTCGGAAAGTTTGGTATATGATGATTCGACACTAAAAATTACAAACAAGCAGGGGTAGTATGTATTCTAAATCTTTCTGGAATGAACGTTATGCGAGTGAAGACTATGTTTACGGGAAGGACCCAAACGATTTTTTACGTACTCGTCTGCCAAATTTAAAAAAAGGAAGGATCCTTTTTCCTTGTGAGGGTGAAGGAAGAAATGCTGTGTTCGCTGCGGGTTTGGGTTGGGATGTATTTGCCTTTGACCAATCGGAGGAAGGAAAACAGAAAGCTACCGCACTCGCTAAAGAAAAGAACGTAACCTTTCATTATGAAATTTCTGATGTTTTGAATTATCCTTATGCTCCTGAACAAATGGACATGGTTGCTTTGATATATTGTCACTTTCATAAATCAATCCGAACTACCGTACATAGGAATTGTGTTAGAACTTTAAAACCTGGTGGAATTTTGTTATTAGAAGCATTCTCCCCTGAACAGTTACAATATACCTCTGGAGGCCCCAAAGATCCGGATATGTTATGTAATCTAAAGGATTTACGGATGGACTTTTCTGAAATGAACATTGAATACGAAGAAGCATTGGAAATTGAACTAAACGAAAGTCCGTTCCATAGGGGTAAGGCCGCCATCGTCCGCCTTGTTTTACGAAAAATCTAAGTTAGTTTTTTCTTTCAACTTCTGAAATCCATGATTCTCTTTCTTCGGAAGAAGAGGGAGAAATAGTTTCATGAAGTTATTTATTTCGTTTTTATTGGTAACGGTATTTTTTTTACAATGTTCCTTCGGTCAAAAAGTAAAGTATGCAGACCTAAAACAATCGTATCCCAAAGTCAATTGGGAAGTCCGTAGAACAGAAGCCGTCAAACTCCTATCCGACCTATTAAAGATCCCCTCTGTTCGTGGAAATGAAATCCAAGTGGCAAAGTACATTCAAGCAGTTCTGGCAAAGGAAGGAATCCCTTCTCGTTTTGTCTTTGATCCCAAATTCCCCGCAAGACCCAATTTAATTGCCGAACTACCAGCAACCGTTCCCAATCCAGAACCAGGAATCATCCTCGCAAACCATTTGGATACAGTAGAGTTTGATACTAAAGAATGGAAAGTAGCACCACTTTCTGGATCTGTTAGTGAAGGCCGAGTTTGGGGACGTGGCGCCATTGATATGAAAGGAATGGCCGTAATGGAATTACTCGCCTTTCTTGAAATCAAACGATCTGGAATTCCTAGAACAAGAAAGATTATGTACCTGGCTCTAGCGGATGAAGAATCAGGATCAGAGTTAGGTGGAAAGTATATGACTTCAAAACAAAAACAGGTTTTTGAAGGTTACGAGTATGCTATCAATGAAGGTGGAGTGGCAACAAGGGATATCGTAATTCCTGGTGCTACAATCTTTAACATTCAATATGCGGAGAAAGGTAATATTTGGTTACGGGCAAAAATAAAGGGAACCAGTGGACATGGATCTTCTCCACCTCCTCAATACCCAGCATTGTCCTTAATCCAATTTTTTAATGAAGTTCGAGAATTAGAATCCGACATTCGCATAACAGAAGAAACTGATGCCTTCTTTTATCAACTTGGGACTATCAGCTCCTTTCCTAAATCATTCTTCCTAAAAAATGCAAGAAACCCTTTGATTAAACCATTATTACATTCGACCATTCGAAGTAATCGTCATCTAACGGCTATGACAACGAACACAAAGTCCATTACTGGATTTCGCACCTCTGAGGGTGAGGGAGGAGAAAATGTTATTGCAGGAGAAGCCTCTGGTCGATTGGACATACGAACTCTACCGGGAGTAGATATAGTAGAATTTTCCAATAAGGTAAAAACCATTGCTGAAAAGTACAAAGCAGAGATTACTTTTACTGATATCAATCCCACCGATATATCTCCTATCAATACAAAGTTTTTTAGCACCTTGGCTGCCGTGTCGGTGAATCAATTTCCCAACAGTACGGTGACCCCATTTCTTTCGCCAGGAAAAACGGACAATTCCTACTTACGACGTGTGGGGATCAAAGCTTACGGGCTTATTCCCGCAGTTCTCAAATCGGAAGACATAGACGGAATGCATGGAAAAAATGAAAACATGACCATTGATAACTTGGAACTAGGAACAAAGATTCTTTTTGAAACTTTAGTGGAAATGAATCAGTAGAAAGGGAAAGGGTTAGTTTCTGGATTTATAGGTAACCAGAAATATGGGCAAACTATTGTTAGTTGAAGCGTTCGAAACCTAAAAAATCGGCTTCGTAATACAAACAAAGCTTCTCGTAGGAAAAACGGGAAACGTGCTGATATGTGCGGTGTCCTAGTTATAAAGTTTTAATTTATGAATTTTACTCATTAACTTAAAATGCTTATCCAAAGTAAATAAAATACATTCATTTTGGATTGTATTCTGTAAGATTATCAAATCTGGAATTCCAATGTTATTGATACCATTTTTTAGGTTAGTAGTTTGGAATTCAATAATTTGCTTCCAATCTATAAACATCTCAAATGATTCAAGAGATTCCATAATCTGAATCAGTTGTGTTTGTTTTTTTAATTTAAGAAAAGGTATTAATTCTGTTAGAATCAGTTCAGTGGTATAAATATTACCAAGATCGATTAATTTATCAACTTCAGAAGATATATGCGAATTCGAGTTTCTAAAATATTCGATCCAGACTGATGAATCTAATAATACTTGGTTCATCTCTTTCTTAATTTATTTAAATTTACTTCAAGGTCTATAGACCCTTTGAAATTTTTTAAATTTTTTAGTTTCTCTTTCCTAATTAAAGTATTTAACCCTTCTTTAATTACTTCAGTTTTTGTTTTGATGTGAGTAAGTTTCATTGCTTCTAAAACTAATTCTTCAGGAATATCAATTGTTGTTCTCATCGCATGCATAAGATTTTGTTAATTTATGCATAAGTCAAGGTTAGTTTTTTTGTTTTTTTAATGCAAAAATGGAATTTCAGAGACCTATTTTCAGTTTTTTTTGTTACTCATGTCCTGAGGCATACATTTGAATTATTGCGCTTAACTTGGTTATAGACGTAAAATCACTTCGTTAGTTGGATTCCCTATTTTAGAGAACCTAAATACTTAAGAATCCCCTCTTCGCCCCGTTCTTCAGCAAGATCCACAAGACTGATCCCACCCACAGTTTTGACTTTGGTCTCCGCACCTGCCGTTACGAGCAATTTGACTAATTCCAAATTTCCACGATAGATGGCTCTGTAGAGGGCAGTTTCTCCCATAGTATTGCGAAGATTGACATTGGCACCTTTTGTGATCAAAAATTTTGCGATTGTTAAGTCTTCTTCATCCACTGCTTTTATGAGCGAGGAATTGCCTAAGGAATCCTTGGCGTTGATGGAAACACCATGTGACAAAAGTTCTTTCACAAGCTCTAAGTTTCCTTTTTCTACAGCTTGGAAAAGACGTAACTCTGGACTCATTGGAGTTTTTACGACGGATTCATCTTCCACACACGAAACACCGAGTCCGAGGGTTGTCAAAAAAATTAGAAATAACTTCGTCGGAATTAAAAATCGACTGGATAGAAATTGTAACATCGGTTTTAGTCTAATGGTTTAACTATGAAACGTCGATCCATTTTTCCAAACAGTTTCCAGTTCCTTACTATTTTGGGTGTGAGCCTTTCCTCTTTTGTATCCTGCCTCTCCATCATTAGTCCAGGAGAAGTTGGACTTATGTGGCGGCCCTATAGCACTGGACTTAGCCAAAAACCTCTGGAATCCAGAGTACAAACATATATGCCTTGGAATAGCGTATATGTTTATTCGATTCAATGGATGAGCCACCAAGAGAAAGTAGAGGTATTAACGAGGGATGATTTAACAATTACAGTCAGCGCAGCAATCATCATTCGGCCGATCCAAAACGAAATTTATGAGCTAGAAATGGAGATTGGTCGGGATTATTATGAAAAGGTTGTCAAACCTCAATTTCGAACGGCGATTCGAAATATTCTTTCGGCTTACAACATGGTATCCATCTCCAAAGAGACACCTAACGTGTCTGCGCAGATCAAAAAATCTCTCGCCGAAAAATTAAAAGACAAACATGTCGAAATTGATGATGTCATTATTGATGATGTGGAGTATAGCCCGTCGATTCTGAAAGCCATCGAAAGCAAACTCACCAAACAACAAGAACAAGAACAGATGAAGTTCGAAATCAATATTGCCAAACGAGATGCGGAAATCCAACAAATCTCTGCTGATGGTAGAGCAAAGGCTGTAATCATTGAAGCGGAAGCACAAGCAAAGGCGCAAAGGATGATTTCGGAATCATTAACACCGAGATACATTCAGTTGAAAGCAATGGAGAACCCGAACAACAAATTGATTTTTGTTCCGAATGGAAAAGATGGATTACCAATTATCGTAAATACGGAAGGGAAGTAAGGTGGGAATTGAGAGAATAAGAGATAAAAGGTAAAAGATTATCAGATATAATTTATTCTCAGGTTTGCATTTGGCAATGAACAAGAGTAGCGAACCCCGCAGATGCGGGGTTTGGTGGTGGTTTTAAGGATCCGTTACTTGATACTTGTCCCACCGCCAATTTGATTCATATGAATATTCGACATTTGTGATTAGTGTCAGATGGTGTAATCTCATGACACCTTTTTCTTTTTCGGCACATTCGGCTTTACTTTTATAATAATTGAATGTTTTGTTCGTATGAATCCACTCGCAATAGAAAATCTTCGGTTTATCTAATTTTAAAAAATTACATCCGTATTCGTGAATTGTACATCTCGTCGTGTAATACACAAACGGTAGTATATTTCCTTTAAATTGCGTATGTTCTGCACTGGTGAAAGAATCCAAATCCGTTGGTTTTTGACCAGCTGGTAATTTTTTATTAGTGAATACAGAAGATAATCGTTTCTTTGTTATGTTGATACCAACGAACTCTTGCGGATCATTTGGTCGGCAACTGGAAGAGATGTCCTGCAATTTGTATCTGCCTGAAAAGGACAAATCAGTAGCTAAATTTTGAATTGTAATGCTTCGATTCCAAATATTACCAAACGAACTTTGAATCCGATTCACTCCTTGGTCATTTTTTATTTCAATTGTCTCCTCATAATTGGACAACTGTTTGCCACAGGTCATATAACCTAAATCTGTATTTTGAATATTAAGACTGATTGGATTTTGGTATGCTCTCCATAATAAAGTACCCGTCGGAAATCCTCCCAAGAGTGTTGTAAATGGAAGTGGATATTTGACATCATTGACTCCGTGGACAAAACCTGGTTGGTTTGTATGCGAAATATTTGTTTGCACTGCATATTGAGACCAGTCAGAGAATTGGATGTCAAAAAATAATCCAATATCTGAAAAAAATGGTAATTCTGTTTTTACGATTTTTTCGTTATTATGATCTAAAATAAATGTAATTAGTTTACTCTCCTTGTTATTCAAAAAAATAAACTGAGAACTTGGATCAATTCTAAACTCGGAATATGGTTTAAAACTCACATTTGATATTCGATTTTTTTCCGTTAAATTTCCTGTAATTGGGTCAATTTTATAAAGAACCATGGATGAGGTTGATGTTGTATAGTTTTCATGGATAATCACAACCATGTAATTTCCATCTGGTGTAATTTCGAATTGTATATATTGATTATTAGTTGTTAAAACGTTATTTTCAAATGTTAAATCACCATTACTTGAGTTGACTAAACATTTTTCTAATTTCGTTAGTTCGGAAGGAACTGGGTTTACCTGGTAACAAAACTTTCCATTGGGATGGAATCGGAGATTGTGCGTTTCATACGACCTAAGAGTGACTGGCATTAGTTCCAAACTTTCCCCATTAACTCTGGTAATATTCGCATAATCATAGTTTGTTGCATATATCGTTTGATTTTTCCCTGCAACCAACTTATCATATTTTATTTGATTTACAGGGCCAGATCTTTTATCAAAAACTAGGCTACCATCTGGTTGGATACGATACAGATTAATCTTTTGCCCAGAATCACTCTGAAGAGCATTTAATGCATAAAGGTTTCTGCCATCTTCCGAAATCACAAAAGAATCAAGGCCAGATATTGGAATTCTTTGGACGAAACTGTAGGAAGGAAACCCGCTTCCCATCAAATTGATCACAGTTATATTACCTCCAATATTTTGGTTATAAGATTGGGCATAAATTATATTCGGAATCTTACCAAATTGAATCTTTGAAAACGTTTCACTTGCACCAGATATACTGATTGATTGCTGGTAGAGAAATTGACCAAAGTGTTCATTAATTGGATTGGGTATGATATTCCATAACGACATCCACGGAGTTACAAAACTAAATTTAATAGTGTTTGAATTGGAACTTGTAGCAATTGCATACGGTAGCGTATACCCACTTCGAGTTATGGTAATCGGTCCAGCTGGACTAGATATATTCCCAGAATCATCTCGAATCCAGAGAAAAAAATCCTTTGGAGATTGTGTAACGTCTGCGAAGTATGGATCTTCTAGAATCTTATCAGCTCTAAATTTCGCCCATCTATTGCCCGGAGTGGGTTTGAGATTCGTACTAGTTAAGGTCCACCGATAGTTTGTATTTACTTCATCGGAGGATTCGTAAGAAAAAATGGCATAGGGAAAGGAAGTGGTAGGTTTGGTAATTAGTTCAAATTTTGAAATTACTGGAGGTGTGGTATCATTACTATCCAATTTTGTATTATTGATAAGTTCTGTTAGATCATTAAAACCATCGCTGTCGGTATCTACTAGTGTTGGATTAGAATTACAATTGAAATCGTGCCAAGTGCGATACAGACAATTTCCATTGGTCTCAATTGTATCTGTTATCCCATCATTGTCTGAATCCATACCAGTCTCTACTTTGACAATATTTGGCAAACTGATCGAACCTTCCGAGGTTCGTCCAAAAAAAGCATAATAGTATGTGGAATTAGTTTCAAGTCCAGATTCTCTAAATCCAATCTCTCCAATTTCATTTACGTTTGGAGCCACTCCATCCTCTACAGAAGTTGGTGGGATATTTTTTTTACGTCTGACGATTAAATTTTCATATCCAGAGAGAATGGTATTTTTCCACAATAAAGTGGATGAATCACTTCCTGCGATCGCTAATGATACCTGAAAGCCAGAATGATTTTGAGATGCGATAGAATTGGAACCCAAACACGTGTTAATAGCCAAAGTTACCGGCTTTACAACCACCCAATAATTGGTCTCCACTCCCGCATTTGCCGGAATCCCTAGTCTATTTCCATGTAACCTTACTACATCATTTTTTAGGAATTGTTTTTCATAAACCTTGTAATAACCAACACCATCTGTGGATTCTATTTGTTTATCTGTTAGGACCCAGGAATCTGATGTTAACCAGGTTGCATCTTGGCTACCCCTGCTATCGTACATAATGTACACTTTGATATCTTCTGAGGCCGTAAATTTAATATAATCTGATCCATCAAAATATTTATGTTGCGGAAAAGGTCCACAATTTTGTGTATCTGGTGAAGGTTCACCACCATTACATGTTGCTATACCAAAAGAACCCGGAAATCCTAATGATAAAAAATCTTGATTTGAATTAAGAGTATAATTTCTATCCTTATAGTATTTGAAATGTTCATCAATTCGCGTCCATACAGCGTTTGAGCTTCCCTCAATCGGCATTTCAGTAGAAAGGCAAGTTGGTGCCGCAGCCACGCCTGTACCTGCTAATTTGGGAACTGCGGTAAGAATGAAAGGAGTAAAATGATCTGTTTTGGCGAGGATTTTTCCATTTTCGTGATCCACTACTATATCTCGTAGCGGCTCCCACTGATTTGAAATTTTACTAAAATAGAAAACTTGAAATTCTTCAAGAAATCCTGCACTATCAAGTTCATTTTTATTGTAATGATACTCTAATACAACAGGTTCATTAAAGGTTACAGTTTTGATGGAGGACGAATTTACCTCATCGGTAAATTTTATTTCCACCTCAACATCATATACTTTTCCTATGGGAACGTTCAACCCTCCAATTTGGTTAGGAGTAGAGATACTAGAATTTTGTACATAAACAGAAAGATCTGGAGAGTCGAAGATTGTGTTCGCAGGTAAAGTCAGTGTGGGTTGTGCGACAATATCAATAGGTGCAGGTAATTCACCATCATTTTGAAATAAATTCAAAGTGCCCAAAGCGATTGCTACGTAATTGTTCAAACCTCGTTTTGAGGATAGGAAGTTGCAATTTAGTAATAAAAGTAAACTAAAGACAATTAATTTTTTCATCTGACCATACACCTAGCAGAATACTAGTTAGTTGGTACAAAAAAGCAATGGCTTTTTACAAAGTTTCAATATATTTATATTACAATATCGTTACAAAACTTCATCCTGTTATTGTAACAATTGAAATCTGAAACTTTTCGAATCATAAATAAAAAAGCCCCACCTTTTTTGGTAGGGCTATTAAGTAAAAATCTGTGAAAGATTTTAATTAGAACTTATAACTAGCAGACATAGAGAAAGAAACCCCTTCCCGATACGAACGGAAAAGTTTTTCTTCGTTTAGTAGTTCGTCCTTAACATAGATTTTAAATCTTTGATCAGTTACGTTCTTAGCAGCGAATTTGAAATCCAATTTTTCATCTATTTTGTGAGAGAACACAATATCCGTGAGTCCAACACCTCGTTCATAAGCATCGGGTGAACCATTAGCACCCACAATGAAAATCCGATCTCCAAAATAGTTATAGTAAAGACCTATAGTTGTCGTTTTTAATTTATTCAAGTATACGTCGAACTTCAAGTTAGCAACAAAGTCAGACTGACCTTGTAAGGGCCTGCGGATATTTGTTGGATCATAAGAAAATCCCCTATCATTAGGATCTAACAATCCAGCTTTTCCGACAGTAAATTGTTCCCAAGAGATCACGTTTACTAAAGATTTAATAAAAAATACGTTAGTTTCAAAACGGAATCTATCAAAAAATTCTCTTCGGAAATCAAGCTCAACCCCTCGAATCGTTGCTCGATTTGCATTTGCATAGGTAAAAAATGGAGATATTTGACCTGCCACCGGTTGTCCAATCAACTCAATGGGATTGGAAAGATCTTTATGAAATACGCCGGCTGCCACATAGTTTGCGCCACCCATAAAATACTCATAGCGAAAATCAAAGTTATGAATGTATGTTCTTTGTAAATTTGGATTTCCTCTAATTCTATCACCACCAAAGTAAGGAGTGAAAGCGAAAGGAGACATCTCTCTAAAATCCGGTCTTGTAAGAGTTTGAGTGTAACCGAACCGTAGGTTTTGATCCTGAAGAAATTCATAAACAAAATTGGCACTCGGAAGAACATCACGAGTACGAATCACACCAACACCATTATTATCTGAAGGGCAAACTTTGTTGTTGATTAATGCTATTCTTTCATATTCAGATTCAAAGTCACATCCGTAACCTGGTTTCCTTACATCAAATTGTTCTTTTAATACAAATGTTTTAACTTTTTGGAACGAATCTTCATATCTTGCACCACCAATGAACCTGAGTTTTGGGATTAATGGCATATCAATTTGACCAAAATAACTATGTAACTTTTGGTATGCATCATACGCATTCGGCTCAACTTGTCTTTCTGAGAAAGTTTTATTACCAACTCCATTGGAATTGGTTCGAACATACTCTAGTGGATTATAAACAATTTCACCAGGGACTAGGTATAAATCAGATTGTGTTGTACCAATATTTGATTTTGATCCAAACTCTCTAAATGTAAAACTTTTAAATCTATCAAGAGCACTTCCACCAACTTTAAAGGACGATTTTAATCCGTTCCATTGGTCAAAAGGAATCTCGTAAGCAAAACTTACACTTCGAACTGTATCACCAGATGTTGAATAAAATCGCGAACCATCAGGGTTGTTTCCAAGTCTAGTTGGTATTGTGCCAAGTGAAGCTCCTTGAGGTCTACGCCAAACTTGTTGTGTAAGATTCGGTTCATCTCTCTTGGCTTCTCCATAATTCATTTGCCAATCCACTGTATGTGGTCTGCTTAGACTACCTAAGTTTAATGCGTGTTTACCACCAAAACTTGAATTAAAAAGCTGACGACTGATAAAATCGTTTGTTATGCTATAGAAGTCAAAACTATCTCTGTTATTTGAACCGCTGGCATCTCTTACCGATTTCTCAGAAGATACAGAGTAGAAATTTTTTAAGAAGAATTGTTGTCCTGCTTTTGGCTCATATGCCAAATTTAAATTGTTTCCAAACAATCTTTCTTCTACATACAAATCTGCATCTTGAGTTTGAATAGGATTCAAGGTAGTAGCTTCATTTATCGTTGGTGCTACAGAATTTATGGGAACATAACGAGCATCTTTTTGTCTTCTGAACCTATAGTCAACAGAGTGTGTTGTACCAAAGATAATACCTAACCTTTGTCCTGTTTCAGTTAATTTAAAAGTTTTACCAACTGTAAAATTAAAGTTTTTATCATAAGGAGCTTTTGATTGATCAGGTGTCCATTGCGAAGGAAATGTAACCGCACCTAAACTAACTAATCGTGGATCAATACCTCCAAATCTACTTCCTGGTTCAAAAGGAAGGTAATTTGGAACAGCATTTACGATATCAGGTAATTTTTGGTTTTCTGTTGTTCTGCCTAAGAAATCACCACCTTTAAAAGAAAGCCATTTGTTTCGAGTCGTGTTGGAGTTTGCTCCTAAGCCTAACCCTAAAGTCATTGTAAAATCGTCTGGATATTCTTTTGTTTCGATTTTAACCAACCCGCCAGAAAATTCGGCAGATTCTTCTGGAACAAAAGTTTTAATAATCCTAATGTTCTTAATTAAATTGGCAGGAAAAAGGTCAAGGGGAACCACGCGTTTGTCGGGTTCTGTCGAAGGAATGAATGCGTCATTTAAAAATGTTGAAGAATACCGTTCTCCTAATCCTCTGACAAAAACATATTTTCCACCAATAATAGTAATACCTGTTACTCGTCGAACAACTTCACTCGCAGAAGAGTCTGGAGATTTTTTAATGGCTTCTGCACCAATCGCATCTGAAACAGAAGCTGTTTTTTTCTGAAGTTGCAATAAGGAAGCATCAGATTCATTGATAGCTCTATCTTTTACTTCAACGGTTTGTAATACCTGTGCCCCAAAAGTAACGTTCACCTGAACTGGCTTTCCTGCTGATATTGTCACAGATTTGGTTTGAGGTCCATATCCATACATTTGGTATTCTATTTGGTAGGTACCTGCTGGAAGTTCTAAATTGTATTTACCGTCAAAATCTGTTTTCGCAAATTTCTTTTCAGATCGGACAACGATTGTTGCACCGAATACTGCTTCTCCGTTTTCAGAATCAATAACTGTTCCGCGCACGGTTCCAGATGTTTGTGCATGAATTATATTTGGAATCCATAAGAAAAGAGTGAATAATATGGCTCCAAGTAATTTTGAATTGTTCATAAATTGCCTGCTAATGGCAAGCATTCGAATAAATGCCAAGGGGTAAACGAAAAGGAGTTTTGGATACGTTACGAATTGATGAATCGTTTGTTACAAAATTGTAACATTGTATAAAGAGCCCTAAGGCCCTACAACACCTACTATGTATTTATTTCCTATTTCATAAACCATCTTGATCTGAGTTAACTCTTGAAGTCCTGCTTTTGTTCGAATCACAACTTTTGGCTTATGAGCTTTTAATTCATTGTAAATGCGGGGTGTTTCCCATTCAATATTTTGAATCGCAAAAGAAGTTGATAATGATATTACCGAGTGGATCATTTCTACTCCTAATTTTTCTCTTTCGGATAGAATTACTTTATAGTCTCCGAGTGAGTTTGTATCAAGTGCTGTCCCAAATCCGTAAGTATTTGGAAAAATAACTTCTACTTGGTCTGACCAAGAAATAAAACTTTTTAACGGAGTAGACTTATCTGATTTTTGAATTTCTTCTAAAAAATATTTAATCGCCTCTTGTTTTGAATTATAACCAAAGGTTAGCTCATAATTCTCTTTCCTTTTAGAAAGGATTTCTGTTTTGGAGCTTTGGAGCTTTGCTTCAAGTTCTTTGTTCTGGTATTTAGGATCATTCCTCCAATCTTTTTCATTGCAATTGCTTGTGAAAAAAATGCTGGAGAATGCTAATAAAAAAAATATAATAATGTAAAATTGTTTCATAGTTCCAAATGCAGAAACCCTAGCTTTTTTGCTAGGGTTTCTTTCTTTTCAAATTTAGATGGTTGATTATCGAGCTCTAAAAACAGCCCATCCATCCCACCATTTTCCATCAACTGCACCGCCTAATCCTGTAAATCCAGAAACTAACGTATAATCAGGTTTAGTTGCCGCAAATCCACAGTTTGTCTCAGTGTTAATACCACCATCAGACACGATTGGGAGAGACGTTATATCATAAGTCACTGTTAAAAGAGTTCCAGCTCCCGTAGTAGTCTGACCGGATTGTCCTCTTACTGAAGTAGCTGTAGCTGCTGTACCTGCTGTTGCAGTATCTACTCGAAATCCTAAAGCGTGTCCATAAGCAACGCCGTTTGTCAAAGTAGCTTGCACACCTTCTCTAAGTCTTCCTGCTTGTCCGCCTGAAATTCCTGCTCCAATTAGAGTAAACTTATTTAAAGTAGCAGTAGTACAACGAGCAATTAGACCTGCACCAGGTGAATTACATGCTACCCCACCATCACTATGAATCCCATCCCATTCCAAACCGTGAGGATCTGTAGAAACTGAACCACCACAGGCAGCAGGATATTTGTGGGAAATGAAATTCGTAATTGTTGCGCCAGAACCAAGTGTTGGACCACCAAACCCTTCGTCCAAGTCTAAGTCATCGTCCAATCCACCAGTAGCTAGGATGTTATTCCAAGAACCTGTTCCACCCCAAGCTTCAATTTGATCATCGAGACCTCTATGAGCTTGAACATGGTTTAAAGTTGTATTTGAAGCGTATAAACTTAAGTTGTTTAACTCATCTCCTGGAGCTACCTCATTTCCACCAAACTCAACGATGTTATAAGACATCTCTAAATTACTTGTTCCTGGTAATGAACCTGTTCCACCATAAGGTTGAGGACTTGTTCCCTCTGAATTGGAACCTCGAGTTGCTCCACTATCTCCAATGGTAACGATTCCACCCCAATCTCCAGGAAAACGAGAACCAAGTGAACTTGCGGACGACCAACAAATTGGATCGGCAGCTGTTCCATTAGCGACTAATTTAGAACCACGTTTAAAAAAGATAGAGGAACCTCTTTGACCAAAAATTGCAGTTCCAGGTGCAACATTAATTGTAACTCCAGACTCAACAAAAACAGTTCCCTGTAATAAAATTCCTCCGTTCCAAGTCTCTGATCCAGTTAAGGAACCAGATACAATTCTTGGGCCTCCACCTAACCTACGACCATCGCAAACGTTTTCCCCAACTGTAGGGCTTTGTAGAGTGTATTCACCTTTTACAAATACGTTGATTGATTTGACGGTAATGGAATATCCTGAATTTCCACTCAATCCTACCTGATCAATGTTTTGTCTGTCTTCCAGTTTTAAATTCACAGATAGTATACCAGGTGCGCCGGTAACGTTTGTAAAATCACTTGAAGCAAGACTATTGATAAATGGGGCTGTACCACTAGAACAACCATTTGCATTCGTAGCGGAAGCTGCATCAGTTGGAGCAAATGCTAATTTTCCGTTAAGAGACGGAGTTTTAAATAGAAGCGTAAATTCTCCATCCACTGTTCCACTAGCAGGTGGAGCACCAGCCGTAAAACAAGAAGTAAAGTCAGAAATAGTTCCCTGCCCACCTGATAAAAAAGAACTTCCTTCTGCATCTGAAATGGACACTTTTCCATCTTTCATAGGCAAGTTATCTGCCCCTTTCAATGTTCCAGTAAGAACTACAGTGTATTCTGGTTGGTTCAAGAAAAACAATGCAGCTAGCAATAAGCCAGTATTATCAGTCTTTTTCTTTTGGCAATCTACTGATGCAAAACCCATCATTGCGATGAGAGCCAACACCAGGCCTTTATTGATTATTTTTTTCATTTTAAATCCTCTTTCGAAAAACTCGAATTTGTTTGGCCAGCGGGTCTTCCCGAAAGGGATTCGCAAAAATTCTCCCTCTAGCTACAGATAAATATGCGCCTTATATGTTACAGAGGAATGACAAGCCGGTGAAGGTTCTATGAAGGTTTGGTTAAGGGGCTATTTCTGGATTCTTTGTAAAATTTTCACGAGGTTACTTTTGATCCGACGGATTTGGTCTGAGGTTAGTTGGAGCCCTCCATTTTCAGCTTTTTCGATGACAAGTTCAGCTTTGGTCACAAAAGTCATGGCTTCGTCGTCTACGGCTTCTTTACGTTTTTGTTTTTCTCGGTAGGCATCTAAGGCTTTTTGTACATCTAAAAGTTCCTTAGAAATCCCACCGATTGTTATATTGAGTTCAACGATATTTTCATCCATTAGCTAAAAAACTCGATTCATTAAATAATTTGGTCACTAAATTTATATTCTTACTGGTACAAAACATCTATAAATTTCTTTTTTGCATCCAGATGTTCTTTGAAAGTTGCGGAAAAATAATGGGAACCATCTGGTTTTAATAGAAAAAATAATTTATCAGATTTCATTGGTTTGAAAGAGGCTTCTAACGCCGGTAAGCCGGGATTAGAAATAGGTCCCGGCGGCCAACCACCATTGATATATGTATTGTATGGGGATACAATTTTTAGATCCGATTCAAAGAGTCTTTTTTTCGGTTTATCAAATAAATACTGGATGGTGGCGCAAGATTCCAAATTGATATTTTTTTCAATGCGAGTTAGAAACACACCTGCCATCATAGGCCTTTCTTCTTTTCTTACTGCTTCTCGTTCCACAATCGATCCAAGAACTACACGAAAATGAAGGTCTGCAGGTTTGATGCCTTTTGCTTCTGGAATGGATTCTAGTTTTTTATAGAATCGTTTGATCATCATCTCAGTGATTCGTTCCAAAGGATAATTTAAAGGAACCGAATAAGTTTCTGGAAATAAATAACCTTCTAATGTTTTTGCAGGGATATTGTATTTTGTAAGTAATGCGGGGCTTTGGGCCACTTTCAAAAATTCTTCTCGAGAAATAGCGAGTTTTTTTGAAACCAATAAATCTCCAATCTGACGGTTGTTATATCCTTCTGGTACGGTGAAGTTTACGAGTTTTACTTTTCCTGAGATGATGACATCTAGAATTTTACGGGAACTCATACCATCATTGATATCATAGACACCTTGTTTTATTTTGTTTCCAGCTCTTGTGAACTTCATTAGATAATTGAAGTATACGGAGGATTTAATCATTCCTGCAGCAGCTAACTCGCGCACTACACTCGAGGATGGTTCCCCTGAATCAATGATGAGTTCGTATTTATTTTGACCATCACCGACAGCTCCCCCTTTAATTTCGTCGACAACGAAAAAACCAATTAAGGCCAAAACCAGCAGTAAGGAAACACCAAGTCCTGATAGAATCAGGTATTTTTTAAGTTTCGAGTTCATTCCATCCCCATTCTCTTTGTTATATCGACAATTACCAAATCTTTTTTAGGGTATTACGACCGGTTCCATTTCTAATTGAACGGAAAATTTTTCAAATACACTTTTTCTGACCGATTCCGCCATATCCAAAAGTGCGGATGTTGTTCCCGCTATATTGATTAGACCTAAACAATGGTTTTCTGAGATACCCACACCTCCAGGATATTTCCTTCCTTTTTGGATTCCGGAGTTATCAATCAGCCATGCGGCAGAGAGTTTTTTGAATCCCGGTGATTCTGGATACACAGGTGGATTTTCAAAACCAAGGTTTTTGGCGGTTTTCAAGAACTCGTTGGTTTGAGTTTCCGTTAAAATGGGGTTTGTAAAAAAAGATCCCGCAGAACGAGTGTTTGGGTCATTTTCATCCAACACCATTGATTTTTTCTTTCTCAGTTGGATGACCAAATTCCTAATGGCCTCCATTTGAAAATTGCGCCGTTCCGAGTCAGGTATCTCTTTTGAAGGGTTCTCTTCATTGAAAATATCCCATGCTTTTTGCACTTCTGGATATCGCAAACAAGGAGGTGTCGATTTAGATAATTGAAATGTAACCGATACAACAATAAAATTTTTATAGATTCCGGATTTAAACTCACTATTTCGATACCGAAATTTGCATTCTTCCTTTGAGATTGTTATGATTTCACCAGAAGTATTCATACATTCAACTTTTAAAATAGAATCTTTGACTTCTTGACCATAAGCTCCAATGTTTTGAATGGGGGATGCACCAACAGAACCCGGGATTCCAGAAAGACATTCAATTCCAGCTAATCCCTGTTTTACTGTGTATTCAACGAAATGATCCCAAGTGACACCAGCACCTACTTGGAAAATCGTATGATTGTCATTTGCATCCAAACAACGAATGCCAGGGATTTGCATCTGAAGGACAACGCCAGGAAAACCAGAATCCCGAAAGATAGTATTGGAACCGCCGCCCAAAATAAAAAAAGTTTGGTTTTCCTTTTTACAAAATTCTAACGCATTCGCCAGGTCTTCCGTTGTTTTAATCGAAATGAAGAATTTTGCCTCACCACCCAAACGCAATGTCGAAAGTGGTGCCAAGGGAATATTATTTTGGACAAACATAGTTCCAATAAAAAGTTTCCGCAAAAATCGTAAGTAAGAAAATCAGTCTTATGAGTCGTTCCAATCCCAAAGTTTATGAATATTCTGGATGTAGTACCTGTCGCAATGCTCTCAAATATTTGAAATCTAAAAAACTGGATTTTCAACAAATTCCAATCCGTGAGACTCCTCCCACTGTTTCTGAGCTGAAAAAAGCTAAACAATACTTAGGTGATATCAAAAAACTTTTTAATACATCGGGTAAGGATTACCGCGAGGGAAATTGGAAGGAAAAGTTAGGAACTCTCACGGAAGAACAAATTTATAAAGAACTTTCCTCAAACGGAAATTTGGTCAAACGGCCGTTCGTCGTAGGAGATGGTTGGTTTTTGGTGGGCTTTAAGGAAGAGGAGTGGAAGGAGAAGTTGGGGTAGCGGTGGGAATATATATATCCCCGCCCTGATTTTGGGTGGGGAACTAGACCCGCCTCCCAATGCATTCCTTCTACCACAAAGAGTCGAATCTCTCCAGTAAAATTCATATCTTCAGAAAAATTCTACCTAAAAGTTCATATTTGTTCGCGAATCACATCTACTTCTACTTTGAGTTTATGTTTTCCACCACCGAATAGAATTCCTTTTAAGGGAGATACATCTGCATAATCTCGCCCAACAGCTGTTATGATATACTCTTCCGTTATGATCTTTCCGTTTGTAGGATCAAAATCCATCCATCCAAATGTAGGACAATAAACAGAAACCCAAGCATGGGTCGCATCACTTCCTTGTAATTTCTGAGTGCCAGGTGGAGGTAAAGTTTCCAAGTAACCACTCACGTAACGAGTTGGTATCTTTAGCGAGCGTAATGCGGCAATCATCAAATGGGAAAAATCCTGGCAGACCCCTTTTCTTTCATAAAGAATTTGATCAATGGGGGTATTGATACTTGTGGCCTTTGGATCGTATTGAAAAGTCTGATAAATATAACTCGTCATCTCCAAGGCAGCAGCATAAACTGGTTTGCCATTGGTAAAAAACATTCGTGCAAACTCTGAATAACTTTCTTTTGCTGCAATGAACGAAGAAGGTTGGATGTATTCAATGGATAAAAGATCCGCATCTAATGTGGATTCATGTATGAGTGAATAAATATCTTCCCATGGTGTGGATTTATATAAGTCAATTCCTAAAGAATGATGTGTACGAACCGTTGATTCCACAACCACCTCTAAAAAACGGTGAGGATCCTCGACAGAAAATAAAAATACCTGGTTTCCAAAATAATCTCTTCGAAAGGAAGATACTACGGGTTTCGGATTTACGGTCACATGAGTTCTAAAACAATCCTGGTGAGGGGATGTCAATGGATACATATGAGCCATGTTGTGACAATAAGCAACTGTATCATCATAACTATACTTGGTTTTGTGGATCACTTTAAAATCAGCCATTCCCATCACCGATCCTTGTTTGTTCTTCTGTATAGTTGAAGTATCGTGCTGACAACGATTCGGACAATTGTTTCAAGTAAATATGTAATTCTTCTAACCAAATGGACACAGATTCTAGTGGATTTTCGGACTCAAAGAAAATAGATATGTCTTTCATCTTAAAGTGAGTATACAATTGTAAGGCGGCACGGTCTTCCGAATACACAACTTTTTCGTCCTTACCCGGTAAAAACTGGATGTCTGAATTGATTTGCTCTAACTGATAAGCAAATGACCTTGGATTGGTTGTATCAAACAGCAGAATATCCAATACTGATTCTTGATCTATTTTCCCACTATAACGTCTATTATATGTTAGTCGTATGTCATTAATGCGTAAGAACGTCTCAAAAGAAGCCTTATCTCTAAAACTATCCCATCGAATCATTCCTTGTAACATCAAAATCATATTGATTGATCTTTCAATTCGGCGACCCAAATTTAGGAAATACCAACCAGCTTCCCGACTCATATTTTCAAAAGACAATCCAGTTAAAGAGGATAGGTTCACTATTATCTTTTGTAAAAAATCTATAATCTGATCGTAAGATTCAATTTCATGATTAGATTGATCTTCCAACTGTAATAAAATCTTTTTCATATCTTCAGAAAGACGATCCCGGACCGATTTAGAAGCAATCACCAAACTTCTTAAATGGAAAGCCAAACTACCAACAACTTGACGATCTGATGTCAATCGCTGCAATTCTGGAAATGGATTTAAAAATAATTCACTTGCATCATCCCCAATAAATCCAGGATAACTATTGGTTACATGAGTCACGAGTTTTAACGAATTTTCTAATGATTCTCTTTCATAACCATCTTCAATTTGCAAAATCTTAAAAGTAGCTTCCCGTATAACTCTTGTTTGATTTTCAGATCGTTCCAAATATCTTGCTAACCAAAATAAATTGTCTGCTACCCGACTTGGAACTCCTGCACTTTTTCTTGAAATCAAAACTTGGTCTGATTTTGGAACAAGCAGAGATTCCTCTTTTTGCGTTTCCGTTGCGAGAACCCATAAATCCTTACTCCAGGCTCCTCTTTGGCTAGTGATAAAAAAATCATCTAAGGAAGGCGATACTCTGACTAGACCACCTGCCATTGTTTGGTAACCAGATCCAGAAGAAGAAACAAAGGTTCTCATAATAGCACGGCCCGGACGAAATCCATTTTCACCTAACACGGGAACAGTGGCAGAAGCAATCATTTCCTGTGCAATAAAACGATTGGGAGATAACTTTAGTTTATGCAAAAAGGAATCTTTTCTGTCCCCACTTAATTCAATAAAGGTAACTGGTTTTTCCTCATCAGTTCGAGATACAGTTTTAAAAACATATTTTTCAGGATTTTGTAGAACTAATTGAAAGTGGTGAGGTGTTCCCATCCAATAGGTTGGGGCCATTGGGAGAATCAAATCTTCACCTAAATAAAAACGGCATAAGTCGGAATAAAAAGGTAACAAAGCACGGTTTTCCAAAAAACCCGTTCCAATCGGATTGGCAATTTTCACATTTCCAGAACGCACTGATTCTAAAAGACCTGGAACTCCAAGTAATGAATCTCCTCTTAGTTCAAGTGGGTCCATAAAATTGTCATCAACCCTTCGAAAAATCAAATCGATCTGTTGCAAACCTTCCACAGTCTTCATGTAAACTTTATTTTTTCTAACGGTTAAATCCCCACCTTGAACGAGAGTGTAACCTAAATAACCAGCAAGATAAGCATGTTCAAAATAAGTTTCGTTTGATGGACCAGGAGTTAATAATACAATCACTGGTTCACGTCCAGTAACACCTGCAAGTTGAGTTAAGGATTTTCTTAAAGATCGAAAATAAACGGCAACTCGATGAACCATTGCATCACGGTACATACTGGGAAAAATTCTAGAGAGTACAATGCGGTTTTCGAGTGAATATCCTGAACCAGAGGGAGCTTGGACTCTATCATTCAAAACATAAAAGTTTCCATCAGCTGCCCGAATCAAATCGCAAACAAAAAATAAAAGAGCAGGATTCTTAGCAAGAAAGTGATTCGAATCGTACATTCCATCACATGCACGTAAAAAAGAAGTTTCGTTAAATAATATCTCTGGAGGAATTTTTTTCTCGTGTAACAGCCGTCTTTTTGAATAAACATCCCTTACAAGTGCATCTAATAAATCGGCTCGTTGGTTAAGACCTCTCTCTAACAATCTCCATTCTTCACTTTCCATAACCAACGGGAATAAATCCAGATCCCAAGGTCTTTCTTTTGCTTCCGGTGAATCAGTTTGGTATAAATTGTATGTAACTCCGTTCTCTCTAAGGATTCGATCTGTATCACGTCGTCGATTCACCAGCTCCGTTGGTCCAAGTTCTTGGAAGGATTTTACTAAGAACTTATATTTGTTCCGAATTTGACCATCTGCATCGTAGAGTTCATCATAAACCCCAGGAATCGTTCTATAATTTCCGATTAACTGATAAGGATCTTGTGTCATCATCTATTTGAATGTTACCATCCTAAGATCCAATGTTGATGGGAAGGCTTTATTTTCCAACCGGACCGGTGGTAAACTCTTTCCAATTTTATGACCATGAGTCCAAAAACGGGAAATTCGTCGGGACTCTGCTTCGTATCCATTGATAGGAATTGTTTGGTAAGACAATCCTCCCGGATGAGAAACATGGTAAGTACATCCTCCCAGTGCTCTGTGATTCCAAGTATCGTAAACATCGAATACCAAAGATTGTTGGGCAGGCAAGTGAGGATGTAAAGTAAAAACAGGTGACCATGCTTTGAAACGAACACCAGCAACATACTCGTTATGAACGGATGTTGCTTGTAGCGGAACCTCGTACCCATTACAACTCAATCGATACCTTTCTGGATGAAAACCTTTTACTTTCACTTGGACTCGTTCTGTTGCAGAGTCTACACCACGTGAAGTTCCCTGAGCTGTATTCTCTTCCCCGAGAACGTTCCAAGGTTCCAAGGCCATACGTAACTCGATTTCCATACCATCCAAATAACAAATTCCATATTGAGGAAATCGAAATTCAAAAAATGGATCAAAGTCTTTTGATAAAAATCCAAATCCACTATTCTGTAAATCTTGGATCACTTCTTTAAAGTCTCTATAAACAAAATATGGCAACATAAATCGATCATGTAAGTCTGTATTCCAATTGACTGGATTTCCATAATAAGGATCTTCCCAAAAGCGACAGATGATAGCCATCATAAACGCTTGTTGGATGACACTCATCTGATAATGAGGCGGCATTTCAAAAGCACGCATTTCAATGAGTCCGAGTCTTCCCGTGGGAGAACCTGGATCAAAAAGTTTATCGATAGAAATTTCTGTTCGATGTGTATTTCCAGTGATATCGATTAAGATATTCCTTAACACTCGATCTAACATCCAAGGTGAAGTATGCTTCTTAGAATCAATTTGTTGGAATGCAATTTTCAATTCATGTAAGGAATCATTTCTACCTTCATCAATCCTTGGTGATTGTGATGTAGGACCAATAAACATCCCAGAAAATAAATAGGATAGGCCTGGATGATTTTGCCAATACGCCACCAAACTTCGTAAAAGCGAAGGTTTGCGCAAAAATGGACTATCAGCCACAGAGGCACCACCTAGAGTGATATGGTTTCCCCCACCAGTACCCGAGTGACGACCATCCATCAAAAATTTTTCTGCAGTCAAACGAAGTTGGTGCGCTTCTTCATAAAGGATTTTTGTTTTTTCTACGATCTCTCCAAAAGAAGAAGAAGGATGGAAATTAACTTCAATAACTCCAGGATCGGGAGTGATTTTAAAACGGTTTAATCTTGGATCATGCGGGGCTTCATACCCTTCTAAGACAATTGGAATGTCAGTTCCTAATGCCGTTTGTTCAATCGCATAAATCAAACGTAGCCAACCTTCCAATGACTTGACTGGTGGTAAAAAAACTCGAATGTTTCCATTTCTAGGTTCTACACAAAGTGCAGTGCGCGTTCGTTCTTCTGCTGCAACATAACTAACTGTAGTTGTAAGAAATGGTGACTGACCTAATTCTTTTGCTTTAGGTAAAGGTGGTTTAGGAGTGGCAGGGTCTTCAGGTGATGATGGTGATTCTTTCCCACTTAAGGAATGTAAAGGAAGTCTTAATCCGATAGGTGAATCTCCTGGAATTAAGTACATCTTTCCTCGTCGAAAGATCCATTCATCAGATGTCCAAGATTGATTGGCTACATCATAATCTAAAGGAAGTGTATATCCTACTTCGCGATGTAAACCAGAATCGACCACTTTAAGGATTCTTTTACGTTCCATTTCGTCGTAAGTATTCAAATCATCTAATATAGATTCTGTTTCGGCAGGTAAATTCGCTTCTTGCCAAAGGTAATATAAATTATCTTCGTAGGCAGTATGGATCGATGTTGTAGGAACTCGAAGATACTCACCAAGTACACTAATGAATCTTCTCGCATCTTCTGTTGTGGCCGATCCCGTATAACGATCGTCAGCAAGTAAATAAGGATGGTTCCAAATTGGCTCTCCATCTTTTCTCCAATAGGAAATCATCGCCCAACGAGGCAGAGGTTCCCCTGGATACCACTTTCCTTGTCCATACTGAAGAAGTCCACCGGGTGCGAAGTGTTTGCTTAACTTCTTGATCAATTGCTCTGATTTGGAATATTTTTCAAAACCTAAAGCATCAAAATTCCATTCAGGGGCTTCGCTATTTTCAGTAGAAACGAATGTAGGTTCCCCACCAATGGTAAGCCTGATATCATTTTTTTTAATCCGTTTGTCAATGGAATCACCTAACCGAATGATTCGATTCCAATCTTCTTCTTGATAAGGTAAGGTGACACGAGGTGTTTCTAAAACTCTTTCCACACTCATGTGAAATGAAAATTCTATTTTTGCCTTTTCGGCAAACCCATAAATAGGTCCAGCCGATTCAGGTTCAGGTGTTGCCGCCAAAGGTATATGGCCCTCTCCTGTAAAAAGACCTGAAGTTGGATCGAGACCAACCCATCCAGCCCCTGGTATATAAACTTCCGCCCAAGCATGTAAGTCTGTAAAATCGGATTCAGCACCTGATGGCCCATCCAAAGATTTAACATCTGCTTTTAATTGAATCAAATATCCAGATACAAATCTTGCAGCAAGACCCAAATTTCTTAGAATCTGGACGAGTAAATAGGCAGAGTCTCTACACGAGCCCATACGAGAAGATAAAGTCAATTCAGGTGGTTGGATTCCAGGTTCCATCCGGATCACATAACCAACGTCAGAGTATACCTTGGCATTCACCGCTACTAAAAATTCAACGATCCTTCTTGATTCTATATCAATTGTTTTGAGGTAGGATGCGAGTAATTTCCCTGGTTTTTTAACTTTTAAATAAGGAGCCAGTTCCTTCTTTAAAACTTTGTCATAGGTAAATGGGAAGTTCTCAGCATACTCCTCTACAAAAAAATCAAACGGATTGATTACTTTTAAATCAGTAACTAAATCAACAGCTACTTGTAATATATTGGTCTTTTCTGGAAATACCAAACGAGCCAAATAATTTCCAAATGGATCTTGTTGCCAATTTAGAAATTTTTGTTCCGGTAGTATATTTAATGAATAAGAAACAATATGATTTTTAGTATGTGGGGCCGGTCTCAATCTTACTACATGGGGAGATAGTTTAATTGATTTGTCATATTGATAGGTTGTGATATGGGAGAGTGCAACTCGTATACTCATAGTTAGTTTGTAAAAAATCGTTCCACGATTTTGGCGCCGATATGATTCAATTCAATTTGAATATCATCCAGGTACTCATGTAGACCTTTATCAAAAATTGATTTGATATTTTCTGATCGAAGGCGATTCATATAAACTGTGGTTGCATCTTGGGCTAAGTTACGGGGTAATCCTTCCTTGATGCCAGAGATTTTTTCCAAAGCTTCTTGCATCTCTTGCAAACAAAAGAATATAGACCTTGGAAACGTTTCATTTAAAATCAAAAACTCGGCGATATCTGTCGGATCCACTCGTTTGTATTTCTGATTGTACATCTCATGTGCAGATGCTGATTTTAATAATGATAACCATTGCAATAAATCTAAGGTGGAGCCCACATCATGGACAGAAGGAAGTAAAATGAAATACTTCATGTCTAAGATTCTCGTTGTTTTGTCCGCACGTTCCAAAAATCTTCCAAGAAGTGAAAAATTCCAAACTTCATCATGAGATATGGTTGCATCAGAACATCCGTAAAAACTTTGGCAGCTCTTTCTTACAGTGCTTAAAAACTCAGACAAATCCATGGAAAGAGTATCTCCATGTAATTCCGAAGATTCCATATAAACCTTTCGATAGTCTTTAATCAAAAGATAAAATTCATTCAATACTTCCCACATGGAGGTAGAAATATTTTCACGAATGGTGCGAGCATTTTCTCTGGCCCTGGAGAGACATTGAAATATGGAATTGGGATTTTCTTCATCAAAAGTCATAAACCGTATGACATTCAATGGACTTGGCTCCGCATATCTTTTCTCAAATAACTCAATGTCACCTGTTGTATGTACAAGTGGCAACCATTGGTTCGGCACCTCTTCATTTAAATCCAAAGACAACTGATGATTGACGTCGATAAATCTTGAGTAGTTTTCTGCTCTCTCGATATATCGATTCATCCAAAAAACTGATTCTGCAACTCGGCTTAACATATACTATCCTTATCCTAGAACCCAGGTGTCTTTTGAACCGCCTCCCTGGGATGAATTGACCACTAGGGAGCCTTTTCGAAGAGCCACCCGAGTGAGTCCACCTGGCATCACATAGATATCCTTACCGTACAAAATGAACGGCCTCAGGTCAACGTGTCTTGATTCAATTTTATCCGCAATGAGCGTTGGTACTGTCGAAAGGTTTAAAACTGGTTGGGCAATATAGTTTCTTGGATCTGCTTTGATCAGTTCCTTAAAATCTTCCTGCTCTTGTTTAGTCGATTTTGGGCCAATGATCATTCCATACCCACCAGCACCATTGGCAGCCTTCACAACTAAGTTATGAATGTTGTCCAAAACAAACTGTAAGTCTGGACCTTCGGAACAAAGGTAAGTAGGAACGTTTGGAATGATTGGCTCTTCACCTAAGTAGTATTTAATGATCTTAGGAACATAGGAATAAATTACTTTATCGTCAGCGACACCGGTACCGGGTGCATTGGCGAGAGCCACATTCCCTCTTTTGAATGCTTCAAAAATTCCTTTTACTCCCAACAGAGAATCTGGTCGGAAACTCGATTGGTCCATAAATGTATCATCGATCCTTCGGTAGATCACATCTACTTTACGAAGACCTTTGGTCGTTTTCATAAAGACTTTATGATTTTCTACAATGAGATCCGATCCTTCTACAAGGTACACTCCCATCTTTTGAGCCAAAAAACTATGTTCGTAATAAGCCGAATTATAAACTCCAGGAGTCCAAACCGCAATCACAGGATCTACAGCGTCCGTTAGGTTTTCCAACATGGAACGTAGATGGTAAGGATAATCATAAACTTGGCGAATGTTTAACTTTTCGAAAAGTTCAGGAAAAGTTCGTTTCATCACTTCACGATTTTCTAATACATAAGACACGCCGGAAGGACAACGTAAATTATCTTCTAACACATGGAAGGCGCCAGCCCCATCGCGCACTAAATCCGTTCCTGTAATATGAATCCAAATATCTTTTGGAGGTTTCAAACCAATACACTGTTTGAGATATCCAGAACTAGATTCAATCATGTCCCTTGGAATGATTTTATCTTTGAGAATTTTTCCTTCGCCATAAATATCTGTTAAAAATAAATTGAGAGCTTGGATTCTTTGTTTGAGTCCTTTTTCTAAACTCACCCATTCTTCACTGGGCACAATTCGTGGGATCACATCAAAAGGCATAATCCGTTCTTGTTCGCCACCATCACCATACAAAGTAAAGGTGATGCCGAGTGACATGAGTGCCCTTTCCGCAGAACCACTACGTTTTACGAGTTCAATCCCACCCAAACTCTCCATTTTTGTTTTTACAAAGTCGTAACTTTTACGCGGATAACCTTCACTGGAAAACATCTCATCATATATATTCTTTGCACTATAGTCGGCGATAAACATGGGGGCACCCTCTGCTTACTTAGTTAGCAATATTTGTACCAAATGGAAGATATGACCCAAAAGGATGGTTTCTAGGCTCATCCGACATAACAAGGTTAGGGGGAAAGAGATTGTTGTTTATAAAATAAGCATCGGGGGAAAAGGGAGGATGGGTATGTGTATAAAGAGTACGAAATGATTAGGTTTCAGTGGATGGAGCAAGATCATTCGGAGAAATTTTCTTCTTTTTCTCTTGTTTTAGCCGAAAAGCGTATGCCAAGGTTTGGAAAAAACGTAAAAAAGGTAGAAATTTTAACAAAAACCGATTTCCCAGCTGAGAAAAATGCTCATACCTTCTCTTTTTTGGTCGTAACACCGATTGTAAAACACGATTTGCCAGCCGTTTCGGATCTGAAAGTTTTGGCTCGAGTGCAATGACTCGAGAAAATCGGAATTCTCTCCCTATTTGTTTACGAAAGGAATCCCAAAAATAATCGAGAGCGGACTTGGAAGATCCATACAATCCAAAACCAGGAGTTGGGATTTTTGTTAAATCTGAACTAACAACAATAATGTGGAGACCAACTGATATTAAATTAGTCAAACGCTGAACCGTATAGATAGGAGCGAGTGTATTCGAATGGAATAGGATTTTTAATTTATTCCAATCTTCCTTTTCATCTTCTGCATAAGTGATTTGTTCCGAATTCAAAATAAAAACATCTATTTTATCTAAGGTTTCAATGGCCGATTCAATCAATCGTTCCATTTGGTCCGGTTTGGATGGATCAATTTTATACTTTTGTAAATTGGGGTGATTAGGAATTTCTTCTGGATTAGAATCGCCAACAACGACGAGCGCACCGGCTGCAAGAAGCAGAGGCAGGAGTTCTTTTCCTAAAGGAGAGGAACCTGAACTCAGCACAATCTTTTTGGATGCAAGTTTCATATTGATGATTCTAAGAGTGGTTCAATTGAGAGACGGATCTTTTGTGTGGTCAACAAAGTATTTGTAAATTCCACCTTTGTTTCGAAGAGCTTCTCGCCAAACAACCTCAGATTCGTCTTCCCGAAAAACAATGGATTCATCCACTTGATCAGAAACTACCCAAGATAATCTTTCGAATTCGCTTTCCAATTGGCCGGAGGACCAACCTGCATAACCTTGCAAAACTCGAAACTGAATCTGATCAGAAGAAAGTACTTCAATCATAGTATCAAAACTTCTTGCCATATAAATCCCAGGCACAATTTCCACACCAGGATCTTCTGTTTGTTTACCATTGTGAATGATGGATACAAACATATTGTCTACTGGACCACCAGAAAACACTTGTTTGTTGGAATAGGCACTCTCTGGTAGATTTTTAATCAATGATTCCATTGTTTGGTCAGTGGGTTTATTTAAAACCAGACCAAAAGCACCGTCATCATCATGATCTACCATAAGGATGACGGTTTTATGAAAAAAATCCTGAATCACACTAGAATTGGAAA
Source organism: Leptospira vanthielii serovar Holland str. Waz Holland = ATCC 700522 (assembly GCF_000332455.1). Classification (GTDB taxonomy): domain Bacteria; phylum Spirochaetota; class Leptospiria; order Leptospirales; family Leptospiraceae; genus Leptospira_A; species Leptospira_A vanthielii. Next base: position 148,342 of record NZ_AOGY02000007.1, read on the forward strand.
TGAGTAACTTTCCGCGAGTTGAATCAGGAATTTGTGTCATTATTTTTTGCCGTGAATTTCTTCCAGGATTTTGTAAGCCACTTCTAATGTACTAATATCTGAATCACCTTTCACCATAGGTTCGGATTCTCCTTTAATACACTTAACAAAGTGTTCATGTTCCTGTTTGAGAGGATTGTCTTTATGAACAAAGATTTTTTCCACGATAGATTCTTGTCTGTATTTGATTTCGCCGGTTCCGAGTTGAGTGGTTGAACTTGCTTGTCTATGTAACTCAATCTCTTGGTTAGTAAAATCCAAAAATACATAAGAATCTTTTTGAGAGATATTGAGAGTTCTGATTTTTGCTTGAGAAGCACGGGAAGCATTGAGTGAAGCAACACATCCATTAGCAAAAGTAAGAACCACACTAGCAATATCCTCATGATTAGAAACAATCGAAGAACCAACTGCTTTTACTTCTTTTACTTCAGACTTTACCAAGTTCAAAACAATGTCAATGTCGTGGATCATCATATCCAAAACAACACCCACATCTGTGATGCGACTGTTATATGGTGCAATCCTTCTGGATTCAATGAGGAGTGGGTGTTCTGCAATTTTGCCCAATTCCAAAACGGCTCCATTGAATCTTTCCACGTGGCCCACTTGCAAAATTAGATTGTTTTGTTTTGCTAGTGTTACTAACTCTTTTGCTTCTTCCACAGTTTGTGAAATAGGTTTTTCCACCAAAACATGTTTCTTTTCAGTTAACGCTTGTTTTGCGATTTTATGATGAAGGAAAGTAGGTGCTGCAATGACAATAGCATCTGTTTCCTTTAACAATTCTTCCACTGTAGGAAACGCTTTTGTTTTGTGTTTCTCAGCAATTTGAGTGGCACGTTCTAAGTTGGCATCAAATATCCCGATGAGTTCAGCATCAGAAAGCTGTTTGGCAACGTTTACGTGGTATTGGCCCATGTGGCCAGTACCAATGACTCCGAGTCGGACTTTTTTCTCCATAGATGCTCTCAATACTCCAAAAGATCAGCGGAAAAACAACTTCGATTTTCCGCCACTGCCCACCTTTTCTCCGGACTCGCGGGCAAATTCTTCCATTAATTCTTTCTGTTTTTTAGAAAGTTTCTTAGGAATTTCGACTTTGATGATTACGTGTTGGTCCCCTTTTCCGTAAGAACCAAGGTAAGGAATTCCATGTCCTTTCAAGCGGAAGATTTGTCCACTTTCAGTTCCTTCCGGAATTTTGAGTTGGATGGTTTTTCCATCAATGGAAGGGACTTCAATCTCTCCCCCAAGACAAGCCATGGACAATGAAATTGTTTTTTGAACAATTAGATCATTCCCTTGGCGTTCAAAGGTTGGGTGTTTTTTGATATGTGTTACCACATATAAATCCCCACTGGGACCACCGTTTGGCCCAGACTCTCCTTCTCCAGAAACTTTGAGTCGGCTTCCCGATTCAACACCTGCAGGAATTTTAATATGAATAGTTCGTCTTTTCTCTGTTAGGCCTTCACCCTTACAAGTTTTACAAGGATTGGAAATGACTTTTCCTTTTCCTTTACAACGTGGGCAAGTAGTTGTAACACTAAAAAAACCTTGTGTCCTTCTGACTTGTCCTGTTCCAGAACAATCGGGACATACCGTTGGTGAAGATCCTTTCGAGGCTCCCGATCCAGAACAATCCACACATGTTTCTAAACGTGGGATTTCAATTTTGTATTCTTTTCCGAGAGCGGCATCTTCTAAACTGACTTCTAAATTATAACGTAAATCCGATCCTCTTTGAGGACCGGACCTTCTTCCACCACCGCGGCCACCGCCACCACCACCTGCGCCTCCGAAAAATTCACTGAAGATATCACCGAAGTCTCCAAAGATATCAGAAAAGTCTGTATAAGCACCTTGTCCGTATCCTCCGCCAGCACCGGCATTTACGCCAGCCTTGCCGAACTGATCATACGCTGCACGTTTTTGTGCATCACGTAACACTTCATAGGCTTCGGTAGCCTCTTTGAATTTTTCTTCCGCTTCTTTATCACCCTTATTTTTATCAGGGTGATATTTGATGGCTAACTTACGATAGGCGCTCTTGATCTCATCATCAGAGGCACCTTTCGAAACGCCTAATACTTCGTAGTAACCACGGTCGCTCATAGTTTTACTTCTTTCTTCTCTATTTATTTTTTGTCCTCATCGACTACGGTGTAATCCGCATCGACGACCTTTTCACCACCGGCAGAAGATTCACTTGCACCTTGACCTGCGTTTGCACTAGGATCCGCACCTGGAGCACCTGCTTCAGGGCCTGCTTGTGAATAAATCTTTTGACCAATTTGCATTGCCACTTCTTGGATGGAATCACGAGAAGCTTTCATACGTTCGACATCACCAGATTCCATTGCTTCACGGCCGCGTTTGATTTCGTCCTGAGCTCGTTGTTTTTCTGTTTCGTCGAGTTTGTCAGCAGATTCTCCGATGGTTTTTTCTAATTGGTAAACAATGGCTTCCAATTCGTTTTTAGTATCAGCGGCTTCGCGAAGTTTTTTATCTTCTTCTGCGTGTGCTTCTGCATCCTTAACCATCTTTTTGATTTCTTCTTCAGACAATCCAGAAGAAGATTCAATACGAATCTTTTGTTCTTTTCCTGTTCCTAAGTCTTTTGCAGATACATGAACGATTCCGTTCGCATCAATATCAAAAGTTACTTCGACTTGAGGTACTCCTCTTGGCGCCGATGGAATTCCCACTAAGTCAAAACGACCGAGGGTTCTATTGGCACTTGCCATCTCACGTTCCCCTTGCAATACATGAACCGAAACTGTGGTTTGGCTATCCGCTGCAGTAGAGAACACTTGTGACTTTCTTGTAGGAATGGTTGTATTTCTTTCGATGAGTTTTGTCATCACACCACCCAAAGTTTCGATACCAAGTGAAAGTGGAGTTACATCGAGTAACAATACATCAGTGACATCACCTGCAAGAACTCCCCCTTGGATCGCAGCACCTACTGCCACAACTTCGTCTGGGTTTACCGATTTGTTTGGTTCTTTACCGAAAATTTCTTTTACAAGTGCTTGCACCGCAGGGATACGAATGGATCCACCCACAAGGATGACTTCATCAATTTCGCTCGCAGTAAGGCCGGCATCCTTCAATGCATTGATACATGGAATGCGAGTTCTTTCTACAAGTGATCTTGTGATTTCATCAAACTTTGCTTTGGTGAGTGTCATATCCAAATGTTTTGGACCAGAAGCATCAGCTGTGATGAACGGTAGATTGATTTGAGTGGAAGAGGTTCCAGACAACTCGATTTTAGCTTTTTCAGCAGCTTCTTTCAATCGTTGTACTGTGTTTTTATCTCCAGAGATATCAATCCCAGTTTGTTTTTTAAACTCATCAATCATCCACTGCATCACAACGTTATCAAAGTCGTCACCACCAAGATGAGTGTCCCCATTTGTGGATTTTACTTCAAATACACCGTCGCCAAGCTCAAGGATAGAAACGTCAAATGTTCCACCACCTAAGTCGTATACGGCGATTTTGGCACTGGTTTTTTTCTTATCAAAACCGTAAGCAAGAGCCGCAGCCGTTGGTTCGTTAATGATTCGTTCTACTTCAAGACCCGCAATTCGACCTGCATCTTTTGTTGCTTGTCTTTGTTCGTCATTAAAGTAGGCAGGGACAGTCACCACTGCTTTTTTTACTTCATAACCAAGAAAGTCCTCTGCAGTTTTTTTCATTTTTTGGAGAACACGAGCCGCAATCTCTTGTGGAGTGAATTCACCAGAAACAGTTTCAAATTTCACACCGTCATTTCCAGCACGGATCACTTTGTAAGACACCATCTTGGATTCGTCACCAGCTTCGTTAAAACGACGACCGATAAAACGTTTCGCCGAACGAATTGTATTAACTGCATTCGTAATTGCCTGGTTCTTTGCGAACTGACCCACAATGGTTTCACCCTTTGCGGTAAAGGCAACAATCGAAGGAGTGGTTCTTGCCCCTTCTGAGTTTTGAATGACAACAGGGTCTCCACCTTCCATAACCGCCACACAAGAGTTAGTGGTTCCTAAATCGATACCTATAATTTTTTCCTTAGACATAATCTTCTCCTTCTTACTTATATTAACTTTGTGGTTTTCCCACTTTTACACGTGCAGGTCGAATGGACTGTTTGTTCTCACCTTCTTCATGGTAAAAACCAGCTTGGTAAGTTTCCACAACTGTCTCTTCGGTAAACTCTGCACTTTCTTCGGAAGCAATTGCTTCCATGAGCATTGGATCAAACGGCATTCCTTTCGGATCTAATCGTTTGATTCCTTCTTTTTCCAATACGGAATAAAATTCCTTTTGAACCATCTTGATCCCTTCGACAAATGCTACGACTTCCGGAGTTTGGTTAGGAACGTTGGATACTCGCTCCAAGTTGTCTAAAGCACCTGTTAGGCCTTCCGCAAACTTTTTAATGGATTCTTTTCTTGCATTTAACAAGTCATTCGCAGTTCGACGTTTGTAGTTTTGAAACTCCGCACGTTCCCTTAGCCAAGAATCTTTTAAAGTCTCGATTTCTTTTTTAGCGTTATCGAGTTCTTTCTCGGCACCTTCTACTGCTTGTTCAATGGCTTCATCCGTAATGGCCTGTCCTTCTTCGACTGACACATTTTGTTCATCCACGGACCCGTTTGTTTCTTCTGCCATTTTTCCTCCTACTATCTACTCAATTTCGTTATCATTTCTGAAACTAACTTTGAGGTGAATTCAATCAAAGGTAATGCTTTGTTGTAATTCATCCTCTGAGGACCAATGATTCCCATGGAACCAATCCTCTTTTCACCCATACGGTAATTTGTTGTTATGATGGTCACACCACCTAACTTCTCGTTACCGTCTTTTCCAATAATGGTATAAACACCATCTATCGGAACATAATCGCTAAAAAACTCTTTGAGGAACTGCTTTTCATCAAAGAGATGCAGGATGTTTTCTAATTGTTCCTCTTCATCCTTAAAGTTTTCATATAAGTTTTTCAATCCATCGATATATAAATTATCAACAGATAAACTGTCTGACCCCATTGCTCTTGCAATCGAAGGCGCAAATAAAGAAAATCCTTCTGGACCTTCCTTTTTTATCATCATCTGAGGAATCAGATTACTTTGAATTTCATGAACATCAAAACCTTTGACGTTATCATTCAAATATCTTGAAATTTGGTACAGAGTCTCTTGTGAGATGTGATAATCGAAAAAAATATTTCGATTGAGCACTGTTCCTGACCGCATAACAAGTATCATAAGAACCTCTCCACCATTTACATGGATGAGTTCAATATGTTTGAGTGTGTCAAGTGACCCTTCCGGACCGAGAACCACACTCGCAGATTGCGAAAGGGAAGCCAATACTTTGGATGTGGCGATGAGCACTTGGTCCAATCGAAATTGCATCCTAAGATACTCTTCCTGGATCCTTTGTTTCTCTCGCATGGTAAGCTCAAAAAGAGTTACCAAACTATCCACATACAGCCGATACCCCCGTTCTGTCGGAACCCGACCGCCCGAGGTATGGCGTGCCACTATAAAACCCATCTCCTCTAGTTCTGCCAGGCAGGACCGAATGGTAGCGGGTGAGACTCCGATATCGTATTTTTCAGAAAGGGTTTTGGATCCGACCGGTTTGTTGTCCGATACAAATTCCTCAACCAAAGCTTTCAAAATAGAACGATGTCTAGGCGAAAGATCCATATCCTTCTTGGCACTTCCTTTAGCACTCTGATGATTAGAGTGCTAATCTATGCTTAAAGTTTACGGATTTGGTATTTTTTCGTCAAGCAGGAAGAAGGTTGGAGCCTGGAATTTTAGCAGAGTTTCTAAGAATCTGCTAAAATTATGTCACACAGGATAAACTTGGATCTGATTCCGACCATGATTTTTGGCTTGGTAGAGAGCGATGTCCGCCAACTTCAAAATCTCTTCTGGTTTTTGGATGGGGTGCACCTTTGTAAAACCTATGCTTAGCGTGATATTAAGGTAATAATTATCAAAAATGAAAAATCTGTGGTTTGCCACTGATTCTCGCAAACGGTCAAGAACGATGGTGGCTCCTGCCGTCGTTGTGTCAGGTAGGATACAACCAAACTCTTCTCCCCCAATCCTGCCGATCGTGTCCTCTTCCCGGAGGCAATCCACAAAGATATTGGCCATTTTTTTCAAAACCAAATCCCCGATGTCGTGGCCATAGGTATCGTTGATGACTTTAAAATGATCGATGTCGAGGACTGCAAGAACCGATTCGCGGTTGCGGCGTTTGACTGTTGCGACAGTTTTTTGTAAACTTTCAGAAAAGGAACGTCGGTTCGGTAACATGGTGAGTTCATCCATGTAAGCCAATCGTTTCAAACTATTGATAAGAACATTCTTTTGTTCTTCTAATCTTCTGCGTTCACGCACATCACGAATGATCGCAGCATAGAACATTTGATTTTCATTATGGATAGTAAAAGCCCGAATTTCCACAGGAATGGTACCTTTTGGTTTTGTGACAAGTTCCAATTCTTTTAAAAACCCAGCAATATAATGGGAATCTTTGGAACTAACAAAGGTTTCTATGGAATTTTGTTCCCCCTTCTCATTCGGAGGAAAAAGAAAAGAAAACGTTTTTTGGTCTAATTCATCTTTCGAAAAACCAGTTAACGACTGCAAGGCTAAGTTACTAAAAAGTATTTTACTATTAGTATCTAAAACAACGATGGCATCGATGGATTGGGAAACAATTTCTCTAGCAAACACATTTGTATTAATCTCATTCATTTCCCCAAATTTCCCCATTACCTTTTTCGCTTCGGAATGAATCCCGCCACTTATGGATGTGACGAAAATTTATTTCCGGTTTGTTTGTACGGAATTCTTTTTTCGGCAAAACCTTCATTGGTTTTGAATTCAGACTCTGATACCAATAAGCAACAGAGGTTAAATCTAAGGTCAAGGAATTTGCATGACCGTGCTCTAAAAGGAATAGGAAATTTCTTTCAAACCTTATGGGGGATTCCACCCAAAATCGATACAAATGAGTTCTACCAAGCCATCCTACAGATTCAGAAACTCGTGGATATCCGAAGTATGGATGCATAAAGATTTCTTTTGGTGACCAAGCTGTGTTAAAAACATCTTCGGTTCCTGTTCCTTTTAGGTTGGCTTCTGTTTGGTTCCCATCAATGAAAATCAAATCATCCCCTTCCCCATACCAAAGAGGAGTGGGAGAATCTACATACAAATTGAGTCCGATGAATTGGCCTTTGCCTTCTGTTTCGAGAACTGTGAAGAAATTTTCTTTTTTATAAACTGTCTTTTCTGTTTCTCCAAGAAGGGCCCATTCATTTTCCTTCCCATTTGCCGTGTTAGGTTGGGTGGTGCTTCGATTCCACTCTGCATGGAAACGTAAATTAGAACCTAGAGGTTCTTTCCATTCTTCATAATCGATATAAAAATAAAAATTACTGATATCTTCCTCAGATTCATTTTCAATTTCAATTTTTGCTCCTGTTTCAAAGGGCATCGGAAAGTAAGAATTCATCGACTTTCCTTTTTTGGGAGCCGCTACGAGAGGAGCCGAATTTAAAATGTATTCTTCGCCCCAACCTTGACCAAAAAATTCACCTAACGGAACTTCTACGGAAGGATATTTGTGGTTGTCCCAATAGATACGAATGACTGCATTTTTACGAGCCATTACATCTTTACTCGCAAGTGTCATCCAAATATGTTTGATGACCCCTCTGGTTTTAATCTCAGCGATTGTGATCGTTTTCTTTTTTGGAATTTTAATAAAATCATCGTTCCCATTGGTAGGATCTGCACTGGAAACCCTTTGGTTGCGATAGGTTTTATCCTTCCAAATCGACGATTCCCATCCATCAGCAAACAATACATTGGTGGAAATAAAAATGGCAAATCCAAGAAAATAAAAAAAGAAATAACTCACCAAAACTGAAATCTTTTCCTTCCGCCTTGGTTTTGTGAATGATTTAGAATACTTAAAATACATAGATATTATTTTCTGAACTATTTGAAACGTTTCACTAGTCCGAGGAAAATTCCTGCTTGGACAAGTGATTGTAAAAAGATTTCAAATACCACATACAAGTGGATGGAAATTGATACTTCTGGAATTAAGAATACCATCCCTTCCAAACTTCCCACAGCAGGAGAGATGGCAGCAAGCCCACCAAGGACAGTTCTCATCCAAACCAAAACAAACATTTGTTTGCCGAAGGACTGCGTACAAAACCAGTCCCAGATCACAATGATAAAACTCACCATTAGGATTGCCTGCATTATTAAAGCAGGAAATAACCAAGTCATTGCTCTTGACCAAGCGGCACCATCGTTTGCTGTGATGAGAAACAATGGGAAAACGGCACTGTCCCCTTCATAATAATCCTTCATCACCAACTGGAAGTAGGGAATCGAAACCAGGAGATAAGCGGAAAGATGGCTGAAAATAAACTGAATTGTGATTTTAATCTTCGGATTCATGTTAAAGTTGTCCAATTAGGTAGGAGATCCATCTTAACATGATGAAATCAGAACTCAAGGCAAAACTGCAACGGACATTTCCAAAAGCCAAAACAGTTGCCTCCGGTAGGCTCTTTACACGCCAATTGAGTAATCTTGTCGATGAGTCCATTCGGACTCTTTTTAGTGAAGTCTCAGAGGGGATCCCATTAAAAGACCATCTTTGTCTGATTGCTGTTGGTGGGTATGGACGTCGGGAACTGGCTCCCTATTCTGATATCGATCTTCTCTATCTTCATGATGGAAAACTTTCCGACAAACTTCTTAGCGAAATCATTTCTAAAATCAATACCTTCTTATATAACAATGAAAAGGAAGTGGGGCATTCTTGCCGCACGATCAAAGAATCTTTTTTATATTTGGACCAAATCGAAACCTTCCATGCCGTCCTTGATTCTCGGTTTCTTGTAGGATCAGAAGTTCTTTTCCAAAAATACAAAACAGAGTTCCTCGGAAAAATTCCTGAAAAAACCATCAAAGTTTTTAACGACTGGAAATTGTCTTACCTTCGAGAAAGGATCATCAATTCTTACAATCCCATCCTACTTTCTGAACCTAATATCAAAAACGATCCATTAGGCCTTCGTGATATTCAACATATGTATTGGATTGAAAAAACAAATCCTTTGGCCGACTCCGCTGATGGTGGCATTTTTGATTTTTATTTGATCGGTGATAGTTTAACTCTATTGTCAGCTTACGATTTTTTACTTTTAACAAGATCAGCACTGCACATCGTTAGCGGCCGTAAAAATGATCGCTTGGATTTGGGTTTGCAGGCAGAAGTGGCAGAGTTTTTAGGTTTTGGACCAAAAAATGAAATCAAAACTCTCGAATCCTTTATGAGCCAATTTTACAAAGCTCAAAAGGAAGTGTATTTTTATATTGGAACATATTTGGATGAAAAAACCAATCGAAACAAAAAAAGAATCCAAAGAGAACTTTCCAATCCTGATAGTTTGTATGATGACATCATACAATTCTTTGCAGAATCCCAATTAAACGAAGAAGAACCATCTCGAATTGATTTAAATGAAATCCGATTCGCATCACACTTCTTAGATGATGACTTCAAAAACCAAAAATCAGTATTAGATACTTTTCTTGGTATGTTACGACAAAAAAAACGTGTTGGGCATACCCTCACTCTTATGCATGAGTGTAATATCTTAGGAAAATTGATTCCTGAATTTGGAGCTTGTACAAACTTTCCTCTTTTTAGTTACCACCACCAATACACAGTGGACGAACATACGCTTCTTATCTTAAGGGAACTTGATGTTCTCATTGCCGATTTATGGGAAGACAGGCAAATCCAAGAAGTATTCAATGTTTGTGAAAAAATTGAAATTTTGGCTCTAGCAATTCTCATCCATGATGCAGGAAAGGTAAAAGAGGGAGACCATAGCCAATATGGTGCAGAACTGGCACTGATCATTGCAGAACGGTTTCGTTTATCAGAAGAGGATACGGAACTTTTACGATTCCTCGTGGCCGAACACATTGTGATGTCGGAACTTTCTTCCAAAAGAGATATTTATGATCCCAAACTCATCGCCTCTTTTGCAAAACAGTTTTCGAATGAAAACACTTTGCGATTGTTATATGTACTTACCATCATTGATACAAAGTCCGTAGGACAAGGAATCCTAACGAACTGGAAAAAAGAAATCCTGCATTTCCTATTCACTTCCACTTTGGCTTATCTACAAAAAGGAAATCTTGCTGATACCCAAGAACGGATTGAATCCACTCTAGAAACCTACTTAATCGAAAAAGAAGGACTAACTGCCGAACAATCGGAACGCATCGTTGAGTTTGGAATGCAGATAAGACCCTCTTCCTATTTAAATTACAATACGCCGAGAAGAGTGTACCAACATTTTATTTTACTTTATGATTGGAAAAGCTCTGGATTGCCATTCCGAATGATTACCGAAAGGGAACCTGCCTTTGTCACTTTATCCATCTTTGCCAACTCCGACAAACAAATGTTACTCTACCTATCGGGAACCATCTCCTCGTTGGGACTGAATTTAGTGGGACTCCGTTTATTTAGAACCGAAGAAAACCAACTCATCTTACAGGCACAAATCACCGATGAATTTGGAAGTGGTGAAATCGCCGAAGAACAAATCACCGACATTGAATCTACACTCGCCGATTGTATTGAAGGAAAAACCAATATCGAAGATTTGGCCTCCACAACTAATATCTGGAAAACACTACCAGAGATTCCCGATGGAATGGTAGAAGAGTTGGTCAAATTTGCGAACGACCTTTCTGAATCTTATTCTGTTTTAGAGGTCAGAGTTCCCGATTCCATTGGACTTGTGTATCGAATCTTAAAAACATTACTCGACTTTGAACTCGAAGTGATTTTTGTTAGGATCTCAACCAGTGCGGATTTTGCTTATGACTCCTTCCATATACAAACCAAAAATGGCAAAAAGATTGAAGACACAGGCATACTACTGGCAATCAAAGAAAAGATCCTCTCGGTGGCTCGAGTGAAAGAAAATCAAGGAATCATGGAGATTAATTTTTAATATGGTCTGGTGGAAAGAAGCAGTAATCTATCAAATTTACCCACGTAGTTTTCAAGATTCCGATGGTGATGGCATTGGTGATTTAGAAGGAATCATCGAAAGATTGGATTATCTTGCCGGCTCCAAAGATTCACTCGGGATTGATGCCATTTGGTTATCACCAGTATATCCTTCTCCCATGTTTGATTTTGGTTATGACATTTCCAACTATGAAGAAATTGATCCGGTTTATGGTGATACCCAAATCTTCAAACGGTTGTTAAAGGAAGCCCATAAACGGGGAATCCGAATCATTATGGATCTCGTGGTCAACCATACTTCTCATCTGCATCCCTGGTTTATCGAATCCAGATCCTCAGTCAATAGCCCCAAAAGAGATTGGTATATTTGGAAAGAACCAACTCATGTTGGACCACCTAACAATTGGCTTGGTGCCTTCGGTGGATCAGGATGGGAATACGACAAACGAACTGGCGAATACTATTTCCATTCTTTTCTGAAAGAACAACCTGACCTCAACTGGCGTAATCCCGATGTCGAAGATGCCATATTCAAAATGATGAAGTATTGGTTGGATATGGGAGTCGATGGGTTTCGACTTGATGTGGTCAACTTATATGTAAAAGATGAATTCCTCCGAAACAATGCCTCCTACTTTATGAAAGGCCCAAGGCCTTACGACAAACAAGTACATGCTTATGATCGTGATCGCCCTGAAATGCATGGAATCTTACGGAGAATGCGTAAATTACTCGATTCTTATTCCGATAAACGTATGTTTGTTGGTGAAATTATGCAAGACTTCCCAGGAAACGTCCTCCTTCCGGCAACCTATTGTGGCCGTAACGACGAACTACATCTTGCATTCAACTTTATGTTTCTCTTTTCTCCATGGAAAGCGGAACGATTCTTTCAAATCGTCAAAGACTTTGAATCAGCACTCGGCGAAGACAATTGGCCCAACTACACTCTGTCTAACCACGACTTTCCACGCCACATCACTCGTTATGAAAAAGGTGCCGATACTAAAGCCCGTGCTGGGCTTGCCGCCTGCATGATGTTAACGCTTCGTGGAACACCTTTCCTCTACTATGGTGAAGAGATTGGTATGAAACGCCAAAAAGTTCCCTACAAAAAAATCCAAGATCCTGTGGGAAAACGATATTGGCCTTTTCATCCCGGTCGTGATCCTGAACGAATTCCGATGCCTTGGGATGGATCCGAAACCACAGGTTTCACTACTGGAAAAGCATGGCTTCCTTTGTACGAAGAAGCAAACACTGTGAATGTGGAAGCTCAAAAAGCAGATCCCGATTCTCTATTTTTCACTTATAAAAAACTGATCCAAATTAGAAAGGACAGAAAATCTTTACGAAAAGGTAAGTTAAAAATATTAATTTCCGACGACAAACAAGCGCTATACTATCGAAGAAGAGATGGAAAAGAAGAAACCTATATATTTTTAAACTTTTCCTCAAAACCAGTCAATGTTTCCTATCCAAGAAAATGGATTCTCAATCAAATTCTATTCAGCACAGCAAACAGAACGTCCTCGTTTGATCTAGAAAAGGAATTGGACACTGGCGGTTTAGTATTATTCCCCAACGAAGCTGTCATTTTTGGAAATTAAAGTTTTATGATGTAAGAATGGGCGCCTCGAATCGGTTCGAGGTTTCCCAATCTCAAAGTATAACGACCCCGCTTTTCGCTTCATAAATTTACAAAGAAAGTTTTGGTATTACAACTTCCTGTGCAAATTTATTATTTTCCTCATAACAAAAAGTATGAAATCGAACATAGTCTTCACCTTTGTATTTATAAGAAAATTTTAACACTTGTGGTTTTTCTGTAAGTTCAACGAAAGTTTTTCCCGTTCCATCATTTAAGTCAAAGGATGCCTTCGATTTTGACAACACTTTCCACTCCCCCTTTAATTCCGGAACGTTGTAATCACTTTGGGAAGTAGCAGTAAAGTCAGCATACAATTTGATACCAAAATTTGTAGGAGATGATTCACAAAAATAAGGAAAAGGTTGTACTTCTTCTATTGTAACACTTCCCCAATTGGTAATTGTAATTCCACCTAAGTTGTCTTCAATACTCTCAAAATTGATCGGTTCATTTGATTTCTTTAAACCTGCAATGATAGAATCTTTTCTTTTAAGCTCCTCTTCTTTGGCTCGTAACGCTTCAGCTTTCTCTGCTTCTGTTGGACCCTCTGGTTCTTTTTTACATTGGATCGTCATCAACATCACTGCAAAACTTACAATCAAAAGGATTTTCAAATTTCTAAAAATAGATTCCTTCATACATTTCTCCTTTGTTACTATCTATTATTTATCCATTCAAATTTTATCATTCCAATCATTCACCACTACTCTCACCTTTGAAACGTTTTGAATCGAATACCAATCGATTTATGTACTGGCAAAGACTACCATTATTTTCGAGTAATAAATCTACTTTTGGTTTATCAGACCTTAAATCTTTAGCCGAAAACGTAATCAAAAGTAAATCACCACTCGATTCACTAAAACATAATTCTTCTGATCGGTTTGGTCCTGAGCCACCTTCACCTTGACATCCGGAATAAATTCCGGACACATAAAACTCACCTTTTGGTTGTCTCCATTGAAAATCTTCGTAACATGAACCATCTTCTGCACTACCATGATTTGTCACAAAAGATCCACTTGATTCTTTATCACGTTTGATATTTGGATGGGACCGAACAACTTCGTAAATCAACCAATAACGATCGGTTGTGTATAATCTATATTGCATCTCTCCGATTGTTTCATCATATCCACCTTCGCCGAATTTTGCGGCAATTAGCACCAATGCTTTTTCATAAGGATTTGTTTTTAAAATTTCTTTGTAATCTTTTGGTATTGTTGCTAAAAACTCTTTGAATCCCTGTCCTGAAGTTAACAATAGATCTGTAGGAGCTAAAGGAGTTAGAATCAATTCACCCGATGCTAATTTGATACGAAATCCAATCGATTTTCCTGATTCTTCCGCAGATATGGAGATAACCTCTAGAGATTCATCTGAACCTGCATTACCACTCACATCCATTTGTGTGATTTCAAAAAAAACTCCATCATTTTCTTTGAAAACTAACTTACCATTGGCGACTATAGCCGTAGAATCTAGGTTTGGTTGAAATTTTTTAACAATGTCCATTGCCGATTGGCTTGATTCAGAATAGGAAAAGTATTGGAAAGGAAGACCTTTCGCCGAATAAGCTCCGTTTTTTGAAATGAGTTGGAATAATTTTTCCGTCACAAGGTAATGACTTTTATACTTATTAAATTGGGAAACTAAACCTTTGTATGAATCGGCCCGAACTGGATATTCTACAAACAATTGCGTTAATATTTTGTCCTGTTGCTCTTTAAGGTGATCAAATATTTCTGCAGAAGAATTTGATGCTAATGTAATCCCATTTGATTTTTCTTTCAACCCAATGTAGCGCTTAGCAATTGCCTGCATTCTTGGGTCTTTTGGGTTTGGATTTGTCATTAAACTTGGCAACAGTAACAATTCATTGATGACCTTTAATCGATCATCAACCTTTTGAAATTCGATACCTAGAGCAGTATTCAATAAATTGTAATTCACCTTCGTTAAGTCGATTGATTTGATTTTATCAGGACTACGCAACCAATCTCTCAAAGAATTCAATGTATCAAAATCCGATTTTGCTATTATGGTTCCAACTGTTATGTCTGGAAAAACAGCATGGCCTTCATTCACAGTATAAACAATTGAATCCGAATGTAACCGAAATTTACTTTGAAAATATGCTTTTCCATCATCACATGCCGATTTTAATCTTTCAGGGCATAACACTTCAAAGTAGGACAAAGTAGAATCTTTTTCTGTTACTTCGATAACAGCAGTTACTTCCACATTGTCTTTTGCATTTAACTTACCAATCATCTTTCCAGGAAGTTTTGTATCCTGAAGGATTTCTAATTCTGATTTCGAATTGTAAAAATAGAATCGCATGGGTGGTTCCAAGGGTTTCACTTTCTTTTTAGCACAATTGCTAAGTGCAAAGCCTAAAATCAAAATGATATAAGAAAATCGAACTATAGAATTATTGGGAATCATTGGTTTCCTACTATGAATGGAGTGTCAGGAATTTTTAGTGAAATAAATTGACTAGTCAACTCAAAAACAATTTTTGAACAGTTTGTCCTATATACCAATTAGTATATTTATGATTGAGGACCATCTTTCGTATTTAGATGAGAGTATTCTTTTTTTTGTATGGATACACGATTCGATTATGAATGCTTTTTTTTTGAATATAATAGAATGGAGGTTAAAATTAATCTTACTTGTTATTTTGAATTTCTCGAATCTCTAACAACTCACAAACCTCTTCCGGCAATGATACAATCTTCTTTGTCAGATGACTTACCGTAATATAGGTAAGTATTCCCGAACAATTTTTTTTATCTTCACATTTCATTTGAAATGACCAATATATTTTGGATGATTTGTAACTCGGACTTATAAAAACATCTAGTTTATCATCAAACTTAGCACCATTGCGGTAATCAATTAACGATTGTACGACATGAAAATCGAGCTTGTAACGATTTATGAATTCTGAATAAGATATTCCCATTGCTCGAAAGTATTCGGTTATGGCTACATCCAAATAGTTCAGATAATTTGCATTAAACACAATCCCTTGGGAATCTACTTCAGAATACCGAACTCGGAACGAGTACTGGAAAGAATATTCCTTTGATTTCATTGAAAGTCAGTTACTCCAAATTTTCCCGACAGTTTTGTCTTTCCGAATCAGCACAATTGAAAAGTAAAATAAGAAGGATGGTAGTTATACTCATTTGTTTCATATCGTTTTAAACTGGAAAACTTACACCTAACTAAAGAATATCGGATTTTCTTTTATGATACAACAAGGCTTTCTTCAAACAAACAATAACTTTAGTTTTAGAAAGTTTTTGGTCTACTGTAAAGTACAAAGCCCTTTTCCCATCACAGTTCCATTCCGGAAATTCAATCGCAATTTCCTCTGCGATGGTGGTTTTACAATTAAAATAGAGCGCATATTCCGTATCACTCACCTTGCCAATCCGAATGGTGGATCCCGATTTTGTTTTTGGTGTTAGAAAACTAGGTTGGCCCCATTTGATACATTCTTCAATCTCTCCGATTCGTGTATCAGCACGGGACAGTTCGTAAACCCAATTGCGAATTTCCATAACCTTATCTAGCATTACGGGTGTTAAATTGAAATAGTAAGAGGAGAGTGATTCCGAAAGGATAGGATATTTTTGTTTGGCTTTCATAACGGCCTATGGAAATCCTAATATTGAAATATAGGTCCTATTTTTGGATCCACATTTTTGAATCGAACTTTATCGCCAATTTTTACCGTATGAAAATCCGTTACATCTTCAATCACAGTCGTGAGTTTTACATTTTCTTCTGTTTGAACAATCGCCAAAACGTAAGGAGCACGGTCGGCCATAACACCAAAACCAACATGCACAACTGTAAATGAATGGATGATACCGTTCTGTTTTAAATCTACCATTTCTACGGATTCACTCCCACAGGATGGACAACCTTCTGTTACCTCTGCCACTTTAAAGTTACATTGTTTGCAGTGTGTGCCGGGCAAAGTTTCTGTTACGTTCATAGAACATTACTCATATTTTCGTGAAATAAACGCAATACGTAAAAATCTTCCGGGTAGGGTAAAATCACTGTTTATGGAAGGCACAGAACCCAAGGCAATGTTATATGGCACGAGCTTTTTCTTCTTTAATTTCATTCTTTATTGCTTTCTGAACAGAACGATTCAAAGACATTGATTCTAAGTAAGTTTGAACAGATTGGATAGTAGTCATCCAATTTCTATTAAATTTTACAGTTGATAGCTTTTTAGTTCAGCTAGTAAATAAATATATCCCTTACCAGCGTCTCGTATAACGAACTAAACTTACCGAAGTTATCTGCGGTTTTTCATAAAAAGTCATGTAAATTATAAAATTAAAGAATTACTTAGGAATTCTCTGAATTGGATCGTAAAAGAAAGTTTCTTCTGCAATTTTTTGAGACTCCCATCTTTGATATGCGATTTCTTCTATTTGTGTTTTAGTACCGTCTTTCCATGTGAAATTGAAAACCCATCGAATAATAACATAATCTCCATTTATAAAAAATGGCTTAATGCATTTTGATGTAACCGATTCAGATTTTGCTAAAACTTTACGCTCATTTGCAATGAGTAGTTTTCGACCAACCCTAGGATTATCTTGATTTTCTTGCATCGAAGCTGTTTCTATATAGAACTCTTCAATAACATTATCATGATCATTTTCTTCAACTCGTGAAATAAATTTTTCGACTGTCTCAATAGTTGGCATTTTAAATTCCTCTTTTTATATTAGTTTTCGTATTTTTTTAAAACTAGATAAGATGGATATGACTTCAAGGGGAATTTGGCGTAGCCCGAGCGAGGGCGAAGTCCCGAAGCGTAGCGGTAAGCCGCTGTTAGTTGCAGTTGGGTTTTTGACTAAGCAGATAATTTTAGAGTTCTTATAGAATCTAATTTAGTCTTTAATTTTTCTTTCTTTTCTCTAATATCAAGATCAGTTTGCAAATTTATCCAAAATTTTTCAGACATACCAAAAAACTTGGATAATCGTAAAGACATATCGACGGTTATTTTTCTTTTTCCATGTAAAATGTCTAAGATAGTAGAAGTTGAAACATGAAGTTCCTTTGATAATTTGTAAGGAGTGATTTGCATAGGTTCAAGAAATTCTTCTTTTAAAATTTCTGCAACAGTAGGAGTCGGGATTCTGTTATTTTTCATCTTCTAGTATTATCCTCTAATGGTAGTCAGTAACAGAGACTTGCTTACAATTTCCTTGATCAAATTTAAAAACTATTCTCCACTGATCATTGATTCTAATAGAATAAAATCCAGATAAATCACCTTTTAAACCCTCTAATCTATTAGAGGGAGGTGATTTTAGATCTTCCTCTTTTTCTGCATTATCAATTAAGATAAGTTTCGTAAGAGCTTTTTTTTGAATTTCCGGAGGAATCCTTTTTGAGAATATTTGGTTAAATATTTTCTCTGTTTCTTTGTCTCCGAAAGAAAGAATCATTCCTACTATATCTCTACTGCAGATATAGTAGTCAATCATTTAATTTGTAATAGTTAATCTTAAATTTAACCCAATTGCAACTAACGAACTAGACTTAACGACGTTCCTCGACCCTGAGTCCCGAACGGGACGTTAGGGACTGGCACGTAGCTTGCGTATGCAAGCGAGTGACAGAAGAGGAATGTACCGTAGGCCGAGCGAGGGCTTGTCCCGAAGCGTAGCGTTAAGTCGCTGTTATGCGACGTTTCCGAGGTAATCAATCAAATTAAGCCACGGATGGCGTTTATACTAAGCTTTTAAGAGAACAAATTCCTCTTTTTTCTTGTTTCTTCTTGGAACGGCTTTAATTTCAACATCAAAGCCACAAGCATGAACATAATCGATTAGAGTAGAAATTTTAATATCAGATCTAGACTCAATTCTAGAAACGCTTACCTGGGAAAAACCATCAACATCGGTTTGTTTGATACCTTGGTTTTGTCTTAACTCAGCGAGTTTTAGTTTGAAAATTTCTTTTTGAGCCTCAGCCTTTGCTTGGTTAATTATATCTTGCGGAACAAATTTGGCTAAGTCAGTATCAAAGTTTTTTAATTCTTTTTTTTGTTTTTTCTTAAGCATCTTACAAATCTCCCAAGTATTCAGAATATAATTCTTCTGATTTTTTAATCATCATTGGATAAAACTTTTTCGAAGTCGCTTTGTTTCCGCCAATGAGTAAAATAGCATTTCTTTTAGGGTCGAAAACAAAAAAGATTCGAAAAGGTCTATTTTTGCTGTTAACTCTAAGTTCCTTAAGGTTTTTAATCTTAGATCCAGTAATAGTATCTACGTGCGGACGTCCAAGTCTAGGACCAAATTCCTTAAGAATTTCAATAGAAACTAGAATATCCTTTTTTGCGTCATTATCTAGTTCCTTGATCCAGAGTATTAGTTCCTCAGTTCTCTTAATCTCATACACTAGACGTAATATAACATAGGAGTTATATCTGTCAAGAGGCTTTTTTGTAGCTTTATATCCATTATTATCTCTCTAACGGGCATGGACGCCCGTTCTTAAATGGGCTCTCGGAAATGTTCGCATAACGAACTAGTGGAGACGACGTTTCCCGACCCTGAGTCCCGGAACGGGACGTATTAGGGACTGGCACGGAGTTTGCGGATGCAAACGAGTGACAGAAGGGAAATGTGGCGCAGCCCA
The DNA here is from genome assembly GCF_000332455.1 of Leptospira vanthielii serovar Holland str. Waz Holland = ATCC 700522. Lineage (GTDB taxonomy): Bacteria > Spirochaetota > Leptospiria > Leptospirales > Leptospiraceae > Leptospira_A > Leptospira_A vanthielii. The sequence goes on from NZ_AOGY02000007.1 coordinate 167,837, forward strand.
AGCGAGGCCTCGTGCCGAAGCGCAGCGTTTCCACGCTGTTATGCGAAGTGGCTTGATATATTAAGCGCTTTTACTTTTTAGATGAATTACAGGCTCTGCATCTAATGCTTTTGCAAGTTTATTTAATAAACGCTAAAGAAAGATTTCTGTAATTTCCAGATTCCAATCTGGCGATAGCCGGTTGAGATGTTCCTATTTTTAACGCTAAATCTTTTTGAGTTAAATGTCTCTTTTTCCTTAGTTTTATAATTTCTTTTGCAAGAGTAAATTCATTTGATAGAGAGTCGTACTCAGATTTAAAATCTTTGTTCTTAATTTCTTTTTTTAATATTGAATCATAATCTTTAGTTTTAAGTTTCATTTATTGTTTTCCTTATATTGATTCATTAATAATTTGGCTTTGGCCAATTGGTCTCGGTCGGTTTTCTGGTCTTTTTTAATAAATCCTGAAGTAATGATATACGTGGCGTCTTTTTCAAAAAAGTAGAGGAATCTGCATATGTTTGATCCTTGTTTGATTCTCAATTCAAACAAACCTGTGAAACCTGTAATTTTTTCGAAAAAGGTTCTCTTAATTCAGGGCCGAATTCTTTTAATAACTCGATTGTCCTAAATGCTTTCGCCTTTATTTTATTCTCTAAACTGATAAGAAAATTTTCAGCACGCCCTAACAGCAGAATTTTAAAATTCACACAATAAGTATATCAAATATGGTATACTATGTCAAGACGATTTCTGGGATTAAAAGTTAGTTATTGTATCATATTTAAGAACATCGACGGAAATAGAAAATACAAAAATGCCGAATGGAATCTGGGAAAGTAAACCAAGTAGAATAGGAATCTGCCCTGATGTTATTCCGTAAGATAGATTGATTGTAATATCAAGCATCATAATAGATATAGCTAAATATATTGCATATCTAAGTTTAAAGAATATGAGAATAATGGTAAGAGGATCGAGAATGACTAAAAAAGTCCAAAAGACATTTAGAGGATAAGGTGCAAATTTATATCCGAAAAATCCAAATTTTTCAATATCAATAATATGTGAGACAGTTCCTATTGAAAATCCAATGAGTAAAATTAAGAATATTACTAAATTCTTTGTTTTGATTTTTCCTCTATTCATTATTTTTTAAGCCATTTCGCATAACGTACTAATAAACGAAACGCGTTTAAATCCCCGAAGGAATCTAAACGCGTTTGTATAAGAAATCTTTGTCTTAATTTACTTCAATCTTTCAATGATAGTAGCAATACCCATACCACCACCGATACAAAGAGTGATGAGGCCGTAACGAAGGTCTCTCCTTTCTAACTCGTCAAGAACAGTTCCAGTAAGGATAGCTCCTGTTGCTCCGAGTGGATGTCCAAGAGCAATGGCTCCACCGTTTACATTGATTTTGGATTCATCAATTCCGAGTGTTTTCTTTACATATAACACTACAGAGGCGAATGCTTCGTTGATTTCCCAAAGGTCAATGTCCTTAACAGTAAGACCTGCTTGTTTCAAAGCTTTTTGTGAAGCAGAAACAGGACCGGTCAACATGATCGTTGGATCTTCACCAGTTGCCACTGTTGCAAGAACTCTTGCTCGTGGTTTCAAACCGTATTTTTTTAATCCTTCATCATTTGTTACAAGAATCGCAGCAGCACCATCCACGATACCGGAAGAGTTTCCAAGTGTATGGATGTGGTTGATTTTTGTAACTTCTGGATAAGAACGTAATGCAATGGCATCCAATTCTTTTTCACCGATGGTTTTGAATACAGGTCCAAGGCCAGAAAGGAATGCATAATCAGATTCCAAACGTGGGTTCTCTTCTTCAGTCACAACAGTTCCATCATCCAAAGTAATTGGGATCACAGATTTTTTAAAGTACCCGTTTTGAACCGCAGCATGTGCTTTTTGTTGTGAAGATTCAGCAAATCGATCTGCTTCTTCACGAGAAATATCATACTTGGTTGCGATTAGGTCAGCAGAAATACCTTGTGGAACTAGGTTGTAGTAAGATGCAATTTTATCGTTACCAACGTTAAAATCACGTCCCATCATATCATCACCCATTTTCACACGGCTCATGGATTCAACTCCACCACCAACGCCCAGTTCCATTGCTCCAGAAGCAACGTGGTTTGCAACGTTGTTGAGGGCTTGTAACCCAGATCCGCAAAATCGGTTCACAGTGTAACCTGGAACTTCTTTTGGCCAATGAGCAGCCATAACCGCATAACGTGCGATACATGCAGCTTGGTCAGCAACTTGGGATACACAACCCATTACAACTTCTTCAACCGTTTTTGGATCGATTCCGGTACGTGATTGGATGGCTTTTAATGTGGCGGCAGCTAGTTCTTGTGGGTGGACGGATGCAAGTGTCCCGCGTTTTTTGCCCTTTCCTCTCGGAGTTCGGACAGCATCAATAATATAGGAATTCCCCATGGGTTTACCTCTCTCTGGGTGTTTCTAGGAAAAACGTACAGAGTTCGCTCCACAAGAAAAGTAAAAAAATCATCATTTCGTCATAGTTTTCATGATTTTGTGACGGTAGTGGTTTATTTTTGCTCTGATTTGGCAGTTGTAGCCCGAAATTAGAGAATCTAGCCGATCTGCTTTGCTTTCATTCCGCTCTTCGGCAATCCGAATGTACCGAAAGTTGGGTTCAATCGCTTCCGAAAATTCCCGTTTGTTCCAGTCCACATAACGCCAAGCACTGAAACTGTGGTTCACCCCCACCTTTTCATCGATGGTTCCGAGGAGTTGGAATTTGGATTCGCAAGGAGTTCGAAAGAAAATGTAACGATTGAAGAAGTACAGAATGGTTCGGTGTGGGTTTGCATCCAGAACCGATCGGAAATGTTCTCGCATCTCCTCCACTGTATAAAACAAATCAGGCCCGGAATTGGTACTACGAAAGATCACTGGTGAAAATTCATTCGGAGTGTAAATCCTTGTGAGGACCCGAATGTATTCTGGGTCGTCCAACCGGTAAGGAATTTCGTTGAAGGCAAAAGGGAAAGGATCCCTTTCCGTCATATGGATTTCTATATAACGAGTGTGATCGTATTCAGGGTCATTAATGTCAGTGGCGACAATTTTTTTGATAAAACGTGCGAGGAACTGATCCTCATACAAATCTCGCACTGTAACAGCGCCTTCTTCATAAAGAATGGCACTCCCAAAATCAATAAAACTTGCTCCGTCTAACAAACGTCCGATGGAACCATAATCATGGTGTAAAATTCGATTTCGAAATATGGAACGAAGGATTAAATTGTGATCGTACAATCGTTTGCGACCCGATCTTTGTTCCACGACTGTATTTTTTGTCTTTTTTACTTTGTAATAATGGATATGATTGGCGAGACCAAAACGTAACTTTTCAAATGCATGGTTTTCTAAAACACGTTTTTCATCTTCTTCGTTTTCTATGATGGTTGTCTCGGCAGAAAGTGCTGTATCATATCCGAATAATACCATCAAAATAGAAATACAAACAAAGGTTCTGAAGTTTTTCGTACCATTGAAAATGTTTGCGAATTTTATATAAGAAATACTATTTATATGTTTTAAATACAAAGGAGTTGAATTCACAAATTGAATGAAATTAAATCAGTAAGCAGAATCAAAAAAAAGAAACCCGGCGAAGTCCTTTGGGAACCATCTACCGGGAAATAGAGTAGAAATGGCAGAATAAAATTAATTCCTTTGGCCGAGAATCGGGCCACCTGTCTTTTCCATCATTCTTTCTTTCGTTAAAAATAAATCTTCACGGTTGTCGGCCGCCATCTCACCAGTTCCATCCAAATAGATAGCACCTTTAGGACAGGCCTCTTCACAAAGCCCACAAAAGATACATCGCAACAAGTCGATTTGGAACTTCTTTGCATATTTGTCTTCGGGATGGAGGTGTTGGCGTTCCGAAGTTACTTCCGCAGCTTCGATGTGAATGGCATTGGCCGGACAAATCCACATACAACAAAAACAAGCAGTACATCTTTCCCTACCTTGTTCATCTCGTTTCATCGAGTGCATTCCGCGAAACCGAGTGGAATACTGCCTCTTTTTGTCTGGATATTCAATGGTCACTTGTTTGTTAAACAAAGCTACCTTGAGGAAATGTTTGAGTGTGATCCAAAGACCTTTGCCAATGGACCAAAAATAGAACTTTTCATACCAAGAGAACTGGTGTCTTTTCGCGACGTTGACTACGTTAACTGTTCCCAACACTTGCCTCCATTCTTTCGGTCAGCTTTTGAAAGATCGAATCGACAACTCCAGAAGCACTCTGTAATCCTTTGATTGCATTCATGGACTGTTCAAAGTTTTGTTTGAGGCCGTTTTTATTGGTAAAACTTCCGCTTGCTTCTGTAAAAATTTGAATCGGTGCCACCAAACTTGCGTTCTTTGCAGCGTCCGTCAAATTAGTGTCAAAAACAATTACTTTAGAAGCATCAATTCCTTCCGGAATAGACTCTTTTAAAACAATCACTAAATCAATAACCCCCGACTTAACGGCACTGATGATTCCAGAAATTCCCGATTGTGTGGTAATTCCTAAATCTATTGCTCCGCGTGTGTTCGGATGATTATCTTTTGTGAGTAAAAAATCCACTTGTTCGGTATCTTTGTTTTGTGCATCAGTCACTCGCGATTCCCATTGGATGGACTTTCCACCTAACTCACGAGAGATACTTTCAAAACCCTTTTTTAATGTTTCCAATGTTTCGTTTGATTCATGAGCTCCGCCAAGTACCACAATGGACTTCGCAGATTTCATTCGATCAACAATCTTAGAAATCACTTCTTTAGAAGTGGAAGCAGTCCCGTGATCCAGATAACTATGTAGACGATTTTCATTCATCCAATCCAAATCAAACCTTCCTTTATCGCAAAGGAAAAACATACCTTGGTCGTAATTCTCACGTACCATGTAACGATACATTTTATTGTCTCTTACGTTTGTTGTTACATTACAACCTGTAGAACAGCCATGGCAAACCGATTTATGAGATTTGTACCACCAAACGCGTGACTTAAACAATGTTTTATTATTGAGAAGTGCACCAACAGGACAGATATCCGCCAAAGCACCTTGGTAGTTGTGATCAATTGGTTCTGATTTCGCAAGTCCAATGATGGAATGATTTCCTCGTTCAAAAAGACCAAGGTTGGATTCTCCTACCTTCTCCTCTTCAAAACGAACACAACGATAACAAACTATACAACGATTATGATTGATGATGAGATTCGTTCCAATCTCTTCTTGAGGAATATTACGTTTATCGAATTCAAAACGAGAATGACCAGTTCCCGAACCAAACGCGTTGTCTTGCAAACGACATTCACCAGCTTTATCACAAACCGGGCAATCTAATGGGTGATTGGCGAGAAGGAATTCCATAGTACCAGCGCGAGCTTCTTTCACTCGATCTGATTTAGTAATGATCCCCATTCCTTCTTTTACAGGAGTATTACAAGCAGCTTGTAAACGAGGAACACCTTCAATTTCAATGAGACACATGCGGCACATACCGACAATACTTAGTGCTGGGTGGTAACAGAAGTAAGGGATTTCGACTCCGACTTCTTTTGTGGCGTCGATGAGGTTTTTCTTTTCGTCGACTTCGTATTCGACTCCGTCTATCTTTATCTTAACCAAAGAACTGGCCCCCTAGGTTTGATTAGACCTAGGTCTTACGTTTTTGTCAAACCTTCATTTTGAAATTATATTTACGTCGGAAAGATAGGTGAAGGGTTGTAAATCCACTACATTGTCATTGAAGAATTCGGAATCTACGAATAAGGAACTAGCCTGAATATTGGTGTGTTTGATAATTTTTGCCACGAGGTCATCCAAAATCTGTAAGGCTTTTGTTTCATAAAAGAAGGCCTTATCGAGATTGATTCTCAAATTGGAGAAAGTCGAACGACCGCCCAGTGTCAACATAAACCGATCATAAATCGCATCCGTGGATTTTTTCCCCGGACAACCCTTGATTTCTAAAAGCATTTGAGAAATGGAGAGTTCGGAGACATTGATCACTAATGGAAATTCCTTTTTATCAATGATATTCTCTGGTTTTAGCTGTAATACTTGTGCAATTTTTTCCAAAAGAGCTTGGTTGGCGATGGGTTTGAGAAGATAGGCCGTGACATGACTGAGAGCTGCTCGTCGGACTTGTTCCTTATCACCAACCGCAGTTAACATTGTCTTAGTTCAGTGAAAAACAGAATTTTGGGATTCAAAATTAAGCTAAGCAACAAGCCTTATATTAGCCTTTACCGAGTATTGTTTTCTCTTCAATTTTGCTTCAAGTAGTTTTTCTTTTCTTTCTGCTAAAATCTTTTCCTTGCGACCATAAAACACATCCATAGGTGTTACGTAACCGATTGCAGAATGAAGTCTTAGCGAATTGTATTCTTCAATCCATTTACCAACTTCTTCTCTAATTTGTTCGAGTGAATACATTGGTATTTCACGGATTAACTCAGTCTTAATGGTTCCATGAAATCTTTCTAGTTTCCCGTTGGACTGAGGATGATTTACAGAAGTCCGAACATTATGGATA
>NZ_AOGY02000006.1 GCF_000332455.1 Leptospira vanthielii serovar Holland str. Waz Holland = ATCC 700522
TATAAACCAAGTAGGTGGATAGGTATGAGGAGGTCAGATAGGTAACAAAAGAGACAACTCACATGGGTAACACCTACATTGTGTATCGGAGGACAATCCGATGCCTTGGAAGGAAACCAAAGTGATAGAAGAAAGAATCAAGTTCATAGCAGCTGTTAAAAGTGGTCAGTGGTGTTTTGCCGATCTTTGCCGAGACTTTAATATATCGAGAAAGACTGGCTATAAATATCTAAAGAATTATGAGTCGGAAGGTATCGACGGACTCAAAGATAAATCTAGAAAAAGAATCACTCAGTCCAATGAAACTCCTGAGAAAATCGTTCACCTAATTGTATCTTTACGTGAAGACCATCCATCTTGGGGTCCCAAAAAACTCCGTCCCATACTCAAAGCAAAGTTTCATCGCATGAAACAGATTCCAAGTGAAACTACAATTGGAAACATTCTTCGCAAAAAAGGCCTAGTCAAACCTAAGAAAAAAGACCAAGAGTTCCACAGTCTCTATTTCCTTTTTCCAATGTAGTCGCTCCCAATGATGTATGGTGTGTTGATTTTAAAGGCCATTTTACAGTAGGAAATGGCAATCGCTGCGATCCACTAACAATTACAGATGCATATAGTCGCTACCTTCTAGCATGTGAAATGGCGTGAATAAAACGAATGCAGAGCAAACAAAAGCGGTATTTGAAAGGGTTTTTAAAGAATATGGACTACCACAGGCAATCAAATCAGATAATGGATCACCTTTTGCAAGTAAGGCCATTGGCATACGTGGCGTGCTTAACTAGTCTTTCTATATGGTGGTTGAAATAGGGATCCGACCGGAACGCATTGAACCAGGGAAACCATCTCAGAACGGCGTCATGAGAGAATGCACAGAACACTCAAAGAAGAAACTGCATTACCTCCAAGATCTAGTTTGGATGCACAACAGACCGCCTTTGATTCATTCCGTGAAGAATTTAATAAGGTAAGACCACATGAAGCTTTGGGTTTTCTGACACCTGCAAAAGTTTATAAATCTTCGAAAAGGACATTCCCAAAAAAGATTCTAGAGGTAGCTTATCCCACACATATTGTTACCGATAAAGTCCATGAAAGTGGTTTTGCGCAGTACGGGCCCCATCGAGTGTTCTTTGGGAATCCTTTCATTGGAGAGGTAGTTGGCTTTGAAGAGATATCTGATCGGCATTGTCGTCTTTACTTTGCGGATGCAATTCTTGGAATTTTGGATTTGTATACGAGTAAAGTGTTGAAATACCAGAGGCTATTGTATAGAATTGACTAGTAAAAGTGTAACCCATGTGAGTGATCTAAAGTGTTACCGATGTGCCTTTTCATACATTAGTTGGATGCAAAAAACAAAAAGATGAAAGTAATTCGTTAGAGGCATTAATCACCCGCTTTCTTATAAGAAGTTTATTAAACTCCAACATCAATTCAGAACTCCCTTCGAATCTCAGCGTAGCAGTACCTCGTTCCATTCGAAAGCCGTCCTCTGGACTCGGTGCTTCTCTTGGAAAAGTTCCAAAATCCCTGAAAACCATTTCTGTCTCCAAGGGAATTGCACAGGACACATTTGACTATGGATTTACAGGGCAAACTTTCCTTACCGAAGGGACATCCATTGTTTCCGAAATATTAAGAGATTCCAAACGTGACTTGGTGCTGATCAGTGGTGCATACAATACGGCAAAAACAAATCCAGGTGTTTGTATCCCTGGAGGAAAGTCCACAGTTCGAGTGACCCAATCTATGGAAGATGAGTTTCTGGAGGGAATGGAACGATTGGGTCTAAGTGCAGAGGAAGCAAGAGGGGAACTAGTCAGTTTGCAAAATGAAGGGATACTTCCTGTTATCGGACAAGCTGTCCCCACTCCCGCAATGGTATATCGAAAACTATCCAATAATGAATATGATATCCAGATAGATTATTCTTTTGCCGATTCCATTGGAACTCCACAACCTTGTCCCTCAAATAATAAATTCCAAAAGAGTATCAAATTCAAATCAGACAAAACGAAAATATTTAGTTCCATCACACGTTCCTTGAAGATTTTTGGAATTTCTTTGAGTGTAGACGCATCCATCACATACATCACTCAAGAGGGAAAAAAAGACAAAGCCATCTTAAACATCAAACAAGTCACTTCCGGTTCGGGTAATGTTGATAAATCCACAACTCGGTTTACTTTTGAAGAATGTGAAAATGATACCGATGCCAATACAAATAAATGTGTGACACTCAGTTATAGCAATGTGTATGATACAAGTTCTGGAGATAAAATCACAACTTCAGTCAAAGGAAAAACCAGTGATTTTGGTGGTTATGTGACTACCGAATACATAGACAATGCGAATGGAGAAGAATACTACTTAGAAGAAACCTATGATGAAAATGGAGAAACTGGTTACTTTGCAGTGGATTATTATGACATTGTTACTCCGGCAAATAATGAGTATGAAGAATTAGGATATTATGATTCCGATCTCTACGGTCAGTTTTATGAAAGTGGAACCAACGCTTACCAATTTGAATGGGATGCATTTGTCGATTTTTCGAGTGTTATCCCTGGGGCTAGTGGAATTGGGTTTGATGTGGGTTTTACCGAATACGATGCTTTTGTCATTATGCCTGCCGGTGTAGATCCCAATGTCTACCCAGATGAATACATAGGTTGGGGTGAGTTTTATGAAAATGACACTACACCTGGTTCTGATTATTATGTAGACTTTTATGGAACAGCGGACCAAATTCCCACTGCAGAAGTTTGGCGGTATTCTATCGATGCCAATGGAAACGAACAATACACCCTAGTCGCAAACACAATCGTACAAATTTAAAAATTCAAATTGAAACCAAACATGTTAGAAAAAAAACAAATTAGAAATTCATTTCTCCTTTTTATCCTATTCCTATTCCCAAGTATCTCTTTTGCTTCGGAGCCATTCCATAATATCCAAGGATTTTATGGAGAAAGGGCAGCAGGTCTCGGTGGTGCCTTTACTGCGATTGCCGATGACCCATCAGGCGCTTATTACAATCCTGCGGGACTTGGGTTTACTTATAACGATAGAATTTCCATCTCTGCAAGCAATTTCAAAGATGTAAAAAGAAGTTACATCAATATTGATACGCCAGGTCAAATTTATAGCCAAACACACCAAGGATTTGATCCCAACTTTATTGGTTTGTTAAAAAACTTTGATCGTTGGAAATTTGCATTTTCGATTGTAAATACTTATAATTATTCTTACAACCGAGTTGACCAAGTTAATTACCCTCTAATTTCTCCGACGATCAACTCCACAAGAAACTATACAAAAGAAAGATACAACCAACTCCTTGTGGGGCCGAGCGCAGCCTACCTACTCTCTGATAAACTCTCGATCGGAGCCACTCTTTATTACATGAATGATACAAAGGAAGTATCAAGGACTCAGTTCCAACAATTTTCTGACCTAAGCTATGTTATGCGTTCTTATGTAGACAATCGCAAAACCTCTGGGCTTATGCCAGTGATCGGAATCCAATACCAACCTATCCAAAAGGTCTCTCTCGGAATGAGTTATAGACGAATTTTTGTTATGGGGGGAAATAGGCTTTATAATGAAGTGTATGCGGACTCATCAAGAAGACCGGGGACTTCTGCCATTGATTTTATTGAAGGAACAGGTGATGGTGCTTCTGCCATTGAAGCGGGAGTCCTAACACAAAGGCCTAAACTCACTACCTCCATTCCTCAAACATCTGAGTTACGGTTTGGAATTGCCTTTTTTCCCACTTCGAGATTTTTAGCATCTTTTGATATGATTCATACAACTGGATACAAATCGAAAAGGAACCAAGATGAAATCAGTTCTTTTGGACGAAGAGTTACATATACTATCAATGACACCGAAGTTCGTGAACTAACAAGGGCCTCAACAACCAATTTTGCAGCAGGAATGGAATACTATCTTGCTGACACATTCTCCGTGTTAGCAGGTATATACACAAATGAACCGAATACAAAACCAATTTCATGGACCGAATCTGCAGTGGATTTATACTTACAAAACACTTACGGAAACCAGGTGCAGGCAAATTCGGGTGATACAAGTTTGATTTACAAAGTGGCAAGGTCTGGAACCAATCCAAGAAATGAATATTCGAGAAATAAAGGATTAAGTTTAGGTTTTTCTTGGGTCACATCCAAATCTTCTATCTCTGTTACCTATATTAGAGAAGTGGGATACGGGAACTCAAGGATTGACCCAAACTCATTGGCTCAATCCTTTGAATATAGTGCACACTCTATTTATCTCATGGTCAGTTCCAGAAATTAATTTTTTATATTTTACTTGTCCAGAAAAATCCATCTCTCATCTTTATGGAGATGGGATTGGAACTTACAGACCAAAGACTGATCAATACAATTTTAGATCAGTCGCAAAATGCCATTGCCATCTCCGATTTAGAGGGGAACCTTCAGTATGTAAATCCCGCCTTTGTTTCTCTATGGGGTTATCATTATCCCGAAGAAATACTTGGCAAAAATGCTTCCGAATTCACAGAAGATAAAGAAAAAACAAAACTCATTTTATCGGAAATTCTTTCCAAATCCCAATGGACAGGTGATTTGTGTGCCAAAAGAAAAGATGGATCTACTTTCGATATCGCAGTGACTGCCTACTGCTCCAAAGATAAAAGGGGGATTACCACCCACCTACTCGCTAATTTTTCAGACCAAACCAAAACCAAAGAACTGGAACAATATGCAAAAGACAAAGATATCTATTTTTCGCAAATTTTAGATTCCATTACCGATTTAGTTTTTTGTAAGGATAAAAATTTTCAAGTCACTTATGTAAACAAAGCTTGTGCCGATTTTTATGGAGTCACCAAACAAGATTTAATCGGAATCAAAGATGTTACCTACAATGAGGAAGAATACACAAAGGCATACCATTCAGAGGATAAAAAAGTTTTTGAAACTGGGGAAACCAGCTATGTAAGAAAAGAACCAAATCTTGGTCCTGATGGTGTCATAAGAATCTTAGAAACCGTTAAAAATCCAATTCATGACACAAATGGAAACATCAAAGAAATTGTAGGTGTTTCCAGGGATATTACGGAAACTCAAATTTTAGAAGATCGGTTACAGTTAATCACCGAAATGACTTCCGATTATATTTATACAGCAAAGATAGTAGATGGTGAAATCATTGCTGAGTGGAGTTCCAAAGAGCTGAATACAACTTCTGGATATTCTATTGAGGAAATTGGAAAGTTAGGTGGTTGGTTCAACGTCATTCTAAAAGAAGACATTCCGAATCTGGAAGAACGGATGGCAAAGATTTTGAAGGGTGAAACGGGAGTGGTTGAATACCGCATTCGTACAAAATCTGGAAAAATCAAATGGTTAAGAGACTACACTCGCCCCATTAGGGATGAAGCAGGAAATCTCATTTCTATCATCGGAGCTGCGAAGGATATAACAACCGAAAAAGAAACCGAATTAAAATACCTGTTGAGTAGCCAAAGATACCAAGCAGCGATGAATTCCGCCTTGGAAGCAATTTACTTTTTAGAAACTTTAAAAAACGAAGAAGGAGATATCATAGACTTTATCATTTCAGATGTGAACAAAAAAGCAGAAGAACAACTCGGAATGAAAAAGGAAGAATTATTGGGAAAGGGAATTTGCCAACTTTTCCCTATCAATCGGGAAAATGGTTTCTTCGAAGATTATAAAAAAGTCGTAGAATCAAAAATTCCCATCGAGCAGGAATTTCAAGTCCCTGGTAATTTTGTAGCACCAGGTTACTATTTCCACCAAGTCATACCCACTAACGATGGAATTGTGATCCAAACAAGAGACATCTCAGATAGAAAAAGAATGGAAGAACTCCTACTTCGCACAAACCGCCTAGCTAAAGTAGGGAGTTTTGATTACGACCTTAGTCATAACAAAATCACACTTTCACAAGTGGCTACAGAAATTTTAGTACAAACTTCCAAAGATATCGACCACGTGGATTTACGTTTTTTTGGTACGGAAAAATTCGGTCCCATCCTCAAACAAAAAGAAATGCATTCTATCGAAACAAAAGAGACGTTTGATTTGGAATGTCTTGTCTGTGCAGGATCAGGACATGAGTTTTGGATTCGTATCATTGCCACTCCTAAGTTTTCAGAAACCAACTGTATTGGTTTCTATGGAGCCATCCAAAACATCCATGATGAAAAACTTGTGCAAGATTCACTACTTGACAAAGAAACCTTACTTCTCGCAAAAAATCGCGAACTAGAATCTCTTTTCCAAGTAACAAATAAACAAAACGAAAGACTAAAAGAATATACTTATATAACTTCTCACAACCTACGAGCCCCCATCGCCAATCTAATCAGCCTAACAGCAATGTTAAAGGAAAACCCATCCAATTCGGAAATACTCGGGCTTATTGAATCCTCTTCCTTCCAACTGGATCAAATCATTCGCAACCTCAACGAATTATTAAATATTGAAAAAGATTCAAAAGAACTTCCTAAATCAAAAATTCCCGTTAAAGAAAGTATCGATGCACAAATTTTACTCTTAAAAAACGGCGCCAATCGAGAGATAGAATTCACAAACAATCTACCAGAAGGAATGAACCTATTAGGATTCCAAGCTTACTTTGATAGTATCATAAATAATATTCTCACCAATGCGATCAAATATACAAGTGCAGATAAAATTTGCAAAATTACCATAACATATGAGGAAACAAAAGAGTTCTTAAAAATAGCCATTCAGGACAATGGCCCAGGTATTGATATTGTCCGGCATGGTCACAAATTATTCAAAATGAACTTCCGATTACGCCAAGATATCGAAGGGAAAGGTATGGGATTATTCCTTGCGAAACACCAAATTGAATCCATGAAAGGATCGATTGAAGTTTCAAGCGAACTTGGGAAAGGTTCTATTTTCTTTTTAACCTTCCCCAAAGAACTATTTTGAACTAGGGTTAGCTAAAAAAAATTCCTTAGCATCTTCATAACCGTGCCGTAAAAGAATTTCCGCTTGTTCCTTTTTGAAATTAAGTATACTCACAAGACCTAACATCCGTTTGGGAGCAATCACTGATATTTTTGCATTTTTAAATTGTGTTCGAAGTCCGAGTAAAAAATTCTCAATGGGAGTGAGACCCTTCATCACGGCCTTTCTATATTCTAATCCTTGTTCTACACTCCTGTAGGAACCAAGAAGGTATAATTCAAACAATCGTTCGAGGGCTTCGTCTTTTGTTTCAGGTACATCCATCATCTGCACTCCCCCAACAGGAGAAAGCAGTACGACTACAATTTCTGAGGCTTCATGAGTCAGTGCCGGAAGGATGGGAGTGTTTGCCATAACTCCACCATCCCAATAAGGTTCTCCATCAATGATTTGCCAAGGAAAGATCATGGGGATAGCAGAAGATGCCAAAAGATGTTCGATCCTCAAATTAGGATTTTCGAAAAACTTTAGCTCCGATGTTAGAATGTTTACTGCAGAAATAATGACTTTTGTTTTCGATTCATTGAGGGTTGTAAAATCTAAGTTTTCATGGATGAATTTTTTTAATGGATAGGTTTCAACAAGTGGATAGTATTTCCTTCGGAAAAGTCCCTTTAACATGTTCCACACCGAATAACGCATGATATTTTTTTGATTGAGTCGAAGCCATAATTCAGATAACAAACTGGAATTCATTCCTGAACCAATGGCACAAGCATTGATCGCACCGACCGACGTTCCACAAATGATATCCGGTTTCCAATGGATTTCTTCTAAATACCGCAAAACTCCTGCTTGGTAAGCACCTCTTGCCCCACCTCCAGATAAAACCAGAGCTCTTTTTTTAGCCATATTATTTCCCTCCCGAAAAAATATCCCGACCTGTCACATACCTTTCCTTCCACCATTTTTCATTTAAGGATTGGATCACAACTCCACGGCTAGTTGATGCATGGATAAAATTCCCATTCTCTAAAACCACTCCCACATGGGTAATTTTACTTGTGTTTGGTGATGCAGAAAAAAACACTAAATTTCCAATTTGTTGTTTATCGCGTGTAACAGATTTACCAATTTGAGATTGGTCTCTGGCTGACCTTGGAATCATCCGTTCACTCATTCCAATTTTTGGATCCGTTAGAATTGATTTGGTAAGACCTGAACAATCCACTCCGCGCCGAGAATAACCACCATAAAGATAGGGAGTTCCTATCCACGGACGGCCCACAGGATCAACTAACTTCCGTTTACCGTTTTCTCCATTATTTGTGGGACCAGAAACACTTTGTTCTTCTAAAAAGATTAAGTTGGGATCCAATTTTGGTCTTTCTTTAGTAATCCACTCTCCTTGGTCATTCCAAATAATCTCGGTGCGTCTTTCGGATTTTTGAAAGTTCTCTTTGGATGTAGTAAGTGATAACAAAGGAATGGTATCGGCTTTCACTGTTTCCCAATGTTTTTCATCAATTTTTGATTTTTCACTGGCGAACCAGTCGGTAAAAAACTTAGTTCTTTTTTCTTCCGTTAGGTTTTGGATTTGCCTTGGTAAAATAGATTCCAAACGTTTGATTGTGACATTCGGATCCTCTTCTTTTTTTCTTGATAAAACAACCAACCGTCCCGCAACCAAAACAGAAGCACCACTCCATTGTTTGATTTTTGCAATCCGTAAAATATCAGAAACTGTTTCGTCGGGTAATTTGGAGAGAGTCATTTCCTTAAAAAATTTACCTAAATAGGGAATATCCTTTTTGTTAGGTTTTGTGGTGATAAAATAAGGAATTAATTCTTCCGTTTCTTCCCATCTAAATCCATAATCAGAGAGGATAACAAACCTTTCGACTTCCTCTGCAAACTCAGAAGCAGGCATGGACTCAAAAGCAGCCCAAACTCGAAGTGACTGAACAATTTCTTTCACTGAATTGTCGTTGGCCCGATCCCCTAAACGTTTTCGAATTTCATTTCGAATCAGAAGTGTTTCCTGTTTGTTATAAACAGAAGCAACTAACAAATCTAAGTTTTGTGCAGAAAGGGAATTTTCTGTAAGAAAAAAAAGGCAAAAAACAACCAAAGTCATACGAAACTGATAAAAGGAAAACATTCTTTGTATAATAGCTTATTGTTTCTATTGTAAAGTAGGATTTATAAATTTCTCTCGGTTGCGAATGATTTTATCTATGGAAGAAACATAACCCAATTCAATCAGCCGTTCATACGCAAACCAATCCAAAAGTCCGAAGTTATTGGTGGGAATTTGCAAAAACAAATCAGAGATCTTTTCCGTTTGTCGAATGCGGTCTCTACTGGAGGAAAGGATCGAGCGAATGATGATGTCCCCGATAGGTGGAAACTTTGGCCTGAGAATTTCATTAAAATTGATTAAGTTAGTAATCTGTGTCAAAGGGTGTGTCATCACTCCTGGATTTGTTTTATCAAAATATGCACTTAGTTCCTTATCCTGATCAGGATAAATGTCACCAAATACATCTACAGAAATTACTTTTCCAACCCCTCGTTCCTTTAAGGTGATTCCAGGAACATTGTCTAAAACTCCGCCATCTACATAAACAACTCCGTCGTCGATCAAAGGAGGAACAATACCTGGAATGGAGGTACTAGCCCGGATCGCTTTCCACAAATCTCCTCTATCATGAACATGAATTTCAGAGTGAGATAGGTCTGTAGAAATTGCATAAAAAGGAATCCATAAATCTTCGATTTGAATCGAACCAAAAAATTGACGGATTGCCTCTGTATATTTTTTACCTGTCGTGAGAGATAAAACAGGAACAGTATATTCGTTTAACAGGTCTTTGGAGACCCAAAATGCTTTTGCTTTTTCTTTGCTTCCGCTACTTGATTCCCCCATAGCAATCAGAGCTGCAAAGATAGAACCAGCACTCGTTCCAGAGACCATATCAATTGGAATTTGGTTTTCCTCTAAGGCAGAAAGAACTCCCAGATGGGCAAAACCCTTCGCACCACCACCACCGAGTGCAAGCCCAATGGACTTACCGAGTAACCCCCGACCAAGTCTTTCCCAAGTATCCAACCTGTCCAAATGGACATGGAAATGACGGTTAAACTTTCTTTTCTGGAAATGGCGAATGGTTCCTGGAACCACCTCTACTGCATTAGGTTGAACTAGAATCAAAATCTGTGTTCTGTCCTTAAATTGTTTTTTATCCAAAAGCGATTCCAAATGGATAGAATTTGGTCCAACATTCGCATCTTTGATAAACAAAATAGAATCGGACTGACGCAAAGCCCTTTGTGTCCATGTTGTAACTTCTTTGCCATCTTCTAATACATAAAAAACAAAATCAAACTCAGCCTCCATCTGAGAGAAAAAACGAATGATCCAAGGTTCCCTATCTTTCTCATCTAACGACATCAACTCAACGGTTCTCTCAAGAAACATCTTTTCATCAACAACACAAAAAGATCCATACCGAAGGAATATAAGACCTATTTTATGAATGATTTCCTCTAAACTTTCTTTGGATAAAGAACTTAAGATGGAGAAGGTTTTGGATACAGGTACGAAACCTTTGTTATCCGTTTTGGCATGCGCCAAACGTTCTGCGATGATTTTTGTAATTTGTAAAAGACTATCTGGGTATTTAAGGAGAATGGAGAGAGCCACTTCCCTTGGGACACGGATGAGCTCGGAATCTCGAATGGCCTTCACTGTGGCAGAACGTTTTTCTCCCGTGAACAAACTGAGTTCGCCAATGATATCAAGTCTTTTGAATTCACCAACATCGCGAATAGTTCCATCAGTTGAGCGTTTTTCATAACGGAGTTTGCCTGCTGCGAGAATGTATAAATCACTGCCCTCTGAGTTTTCCTCAAATAATACCTCTCCTCCAGGCAAAAATTCCCGAACGGTATTTTCTTTCATTTCGCGAAGTACAGTATGAGGTAAGTTTTTAAAAAGATCTGCCAAAGTAAGATATTGTGTCAAAGCAGAATGTTTCGATTTTCGAATTTGTTTCACTTATTTGAATTTATGAAATAGATACAAAAACACAACCTCCTTTTCGGTTTCAAAAAACAAAAGAGTTGTCGCCAAACGGATGGGATCATAAACTCTGGAAGTGGGACTAAAGAGATGATTGCAAGTTTACGCGGAAAATTAATTCAACTAGAAATGGATCATCTGATCATAGATGTGGCTGGTGTTGGTTATGAAGTCCACATTCCCTTTCCCTTACATTTAGAATGTAAGGAGAAAATGAAAGAAGAGATTTTTTTACATATCTTTCATTCTATCACAGATAGAGGAGAACGCCTCTTTGGATTTTCTACAAGAAAAGATAGAGAACTTTTCCAACTCATTAAGTCTTTACATGGGATTGGCGAACTCACTGCCCTTAAAATCCTATCCTTTTTCCATGCAGATGATTTGTATAAAATTGCAAAAGAAGATGATCGTAAAACTTTGGAAAAAATTCCTAAAGTCAAAGGCAAAACTTCAGAAAAAATACTTTTTGAAATCAAACAAAACTTAAAAAAATTAGAAATGTTTCTCAATGATGAATCCACAAAAACAGTTTCAGAAGATAGAGAGACAGACCTGGCAACCCTTGCCCTTATACAACTAGGTTTTGACGAAAAAACTGCCACGAAACAAGTGCTAGATGCAAAAAAACTAAATCCTGGTTATACGGCGTCAGAAATTGTAAAACAAGTCATTACCGGAACTCGGTAACTCAAAACATACGGAGGAGATACCACTTCCCCTCCCATTTGACAAAACTAGGATTGATCAAATACCGTTCTAACTTTGGATTTTCTGCAAACCGAAACTTAACTTCTACTTCCTCGCTAGAACCCACATAAAAATCGACCCAAACCTGTTTGGCTGTAAGAAAAACATCTCGTACGGTGAGATTCCCTAAACTGCCCTTCTTTTGGTCCAACTTCTTCGAATCAAAATAATAAATTTGAAAGTATCCATTTGAATTTTTCAAATCTTTCTCCACTTCTACATAAGTCCAATACCCTTTGGCATCCACATACAAACCTTTTTCTGGATGAATCAGACTGGGAAGGTGAACAAAAGAACTGGCACAAAGATCTCCGAGTAACACTTTGATTACACTCAAAAGATAAGTCTGGTCAAATTTGGAAAGGGTAGTTCCGTAAACAGTTCCCAAGGATAAAGGGATGGGGCAACCTATTTCTTTGGCATTTGTTTTGGAAAGAGAAACCGTATCGGCGGGAGGAACTTCCTTTTCGATGAGTTGGCAACTAAAAGAGAAAAAAATAATAAAAAAAGATAAAAGTTTGGGTTGCAGGTGCATCACATCGTTTTGTTGAGAAGGTCCTCAAACAAATCCCCGCTATACATCTCGAGTGCTCCGTTACTCGCAGCGATAATTTTTTTCCCACCTTCCGTTACGTCAAAATTACCAATTACATAACCTCTTGTGGCACCTAACTCTTCCATTTGGTTTGTCATCTCTCGAAGGAATACATCGGATACCTTAGCGTCCTTCCATTTGCGAACACGGAATAGTGCCCTTTTATTGACGTCTTCTTTCGAAGAAGCGAGTAAATTCACACCATCCCCTTCTGGGTTGGAAATCTCCTTGGTGACTCGATACCCCATACTCATCACCATACGAGTGGCCTGATTTTTAAAATTAGTTCCAGGAAGACTGATAAACTTTTCAAATTTATCCAACCCCAACATATCCAATTTGGAAGTTAGTTTTTTTCCGCTGTCATCCACCATACCTTTGATGTTAAAGGGTTTGGACGATCGCATTCCACTCAGTTCAAAGTATCTAGAATTTGGAAATAAATTGACAGAAAGCAAATTGAGTTCGCGGGAAAGGTCATATTCATGTATCAAAGATTCAACAGTTCCAGTTCCACGTTCCAGTCTATATTTTAAATTGGCAAGGGCCACCACATCGGGATCCTCTAACCGTTCTACTTCAGCCTCAATTAAATATTCGGAAGCATCATCCAAACGACCCATATAAATGGTAATCATAGCAAAGTGAATACTGCTTTCGATGATTTCACTATGCCAGGCATTGAGCCTTGCCATCTCCATACAAAGTCTTCCATACTTTAATGCTTCTGGAAAATTTTGCATCAGGATGGCTTCTGTCATTAAAAATTGGAACAAAGTGAACCGAACAAATTCGTCTTCGATCTGTTCGCTGATGGCAACAGCAGTTTTGACTGCGTCCTTGTGTTTGTTTTCGCGAGACAAAGAAAGTGCATATAAAAAACCAGAGACGGGTGACTTTTCTAATTTATAGGCCTTTTCGAAGTAATCTTTTTCCTTTCCGCCTCCTGTCACTCCAGAGATCACACCCCGAGCGATGAAGTAAGAGGAGATGTTGATTTTTTCCTCCGGGATCCGAGAAAAAAAATGGTCGGCAATTTTGAATTCTTTTTGTCCGAGTGCCATAAATCCCAACCGAAGGCAGGCAATGGGATTGGACCTGTCGGCTTGGAGAGTGTCTAAATAATGAAAAAAAGCTTCTTCAAAAAAATCTTTGTTATAATAGATATCCGCAATGCGATTAGAAACCGTTACAGAATCGATTTCTTTTGTATACCGGTTGTTCTTTTTTATGATTTCAAGGTGTTTGGCTTCGTTTAGAGGGTCATTTTCCATGGCATAGATCTTTGCCATGACGTAGTGGCCATAAGGGTTTTGGTGGTCTTCTTCTAGTTTTTCACGGACAAGGGCCCTGGCATCTAAAAAGTTCCCGAGAGTGGCGAGGCTCAGTGCCTTAGCATAACTATCCCGTCTCTGCCCGACAATGAAGGTCAAGAGAAACCCGAGCATAATGACTGCTGCTCCCACAAAGATAAAAAATGCCAAATTCGATTACTTCCTATTTTCCTATTTTAGTTGGTAAAAAAGAGTCTTACGTCAATTCTGTCCTGGAAGTGATACAACTCACCTACATTTCGTTTGCCCTTCGCCTTCTCTTCCGGGATCGACTCTATTCGGTGGCCTATGGCCTCGTCGGAACCCTGGTTTTTACATTCTTCTTACTCACCATAAGGATCCACTTCCATTTGTACTCAGGAGTGTCCCTTACTAGTATCGTTTCCTTTGACCAATCTCCGCAGATTCTTTTTTATTCCACGAGTTTTGCACTCATGACTCTCTTTTTCTTCCATTGCCTCCACGGACTCGGAGACATCGGTGTGATGATGGCCATCGGGGGGAACAGACTCGGTTGTATTTGGCTACATTCCTTGTCCTTATTTTTCCTATTTCTTCCCAGTTTCCTACTGGCAATCATGATCAACATTGGATATCTAAATCCACCTACAGATTTTGGTATCGGCAATGAATTAAAATCCATTTTTACTTGTTTGGTTCTCTTTATTGCCCTCGGTCTTTTGGTATCTGTTCCCACAATTGGAATCAGTACCTATATCGATCCTTACAAATCGATCAGGAGACAAAAGTAATGTTACTTCGTGTTCACAACCTAACCAAACGATTTGGCAAAGACGAAGCCGTGAGTTCTGTTAGCTTCGATGTGAACCAAGGGGATTATGTTGCCATCATTGGCCCATCGGGATCGGGCAAAACCACTTTACTTTCCATGCTCACAGGTATGCTCTCTCCGACAGAAGGTGATATTCTCTATGACCAAATCAAACTCTCGCAAATTTCCAAACAAGAACTGGCAGAAATTCGTGCAAGGGACTTAGGACTCGTATTCCAGTTTTCCGAACTTGTCGGAAATCTAACCATCAAAGAAAACATTCTTTTGCCGGCTCTTTTTACACGAAAGTTTTCCAATGCGGACTACATTCGTAAATGCGATTATTTGATCGAACATTTAAAGTTAGGCGACATCCAAAACGCAATTCCTCGAACTTTGTCCGGGGGACAAATCCAAAAAGCAGCAATTGCTCGTTCTCTTATCAACGATCCAGCAATCTTATTTGCAGATGAGCCATCGGGAGATTTGGATCCTGAAAATAGTTTTCTTGTCCAACTCCTCCTTGCGGAGTATAACAAAAGAAACCACTCTATTATCCTTGTCACACATGATATGAAACTTGCCTTTGATGCACAAACCGTTTACGAAATGAAAAACGGAAAGTTCGCCCAGGTAATTAAGGGAGAATGAGTTTGCGAAGTGCCATCGGAGTAGATGTTGGCGGGGGAAGCATTCGGGTTAGCCTCTTCGATGAAAGTGGAAACGAACTTAAGTCCCAAGTTTCCCCCACACCGGATCACTTGGACAACGATAGTTTCCTAAAAATCTTAAAAGATACCATTCGTCCTCTCGCAAAAGATGGGATAGGAATTGGTGTGGGTTCGCCCGGCCCCTTGGACAATGAACGTGGAGTGTTGATCTCCAGTGCAAATATGATAGGACTAAAAAACCTGCGCATCAAAGAATCACTCACCCAAGAATTCTCTCTTCCCGTTTGGTATGAAAATGATGCCAACTGTGCTGCATTAGGTGAAGCTTACTTTGGTATTTATAAAAATACAGAATCACAACTGATACTCACTTTGGGAACTGGTGTCGGTGGTGGTTTTGTGAACAAAGGTATTTTGTATTCTGGGTATTTGGGGAATGGAATTGAAATTGGCCATACCACTTCTGTGATTGGAGGAGCCCTTTGCGGATGTGGAGTTCATGGTTGTGTGGAGAGTTACTTTTCCACACGAGGGTTACTCGGTCGTTATAAAGAGAAGTCAAACAAAACGCTGGAAAATGCCGAAGAATTTTTTCAATTGGTTAGAAACAATGATCCACTTGCCAAAGAAATATTAAATTTTGGAACCTTGGCTCTGGCACACGCAGTCAGAAATGCCGTCCACTTACTGAACCCAGAGGCAGTTGTCTTTGTTGGGGGAATCACAAAATCTTATGACCTATTTGGGAAAAAATTAGAATCCGAAATCAGATCGTCCATCTTTCCTGTATTAAATGACAGATTAAAAATTGGTGCCGGGGGAAGTCTCTCGGGAGCTTTAGGTGCTGCATCTCTTGTGTTTTCGAAGGAGAAAGTATAGTATGGAAAATTGCCTTTTCTGTAAAATTGCGAGTGGGGAAATTCAAAGCAAAAAGGAATATGAATCAGAAAACATATTAGTGTTTCATGATATTACTCCTCAGGCCCCCTTTCATGTCCTCATCATTCCGAAAGTCCATATTTCCAGTATGAATCAAATTGGAGATTTGGATCCCAAAATCCTCACGGAGATATTTCAAACCATTCCCAAAATTGCAGAACAAAATGGAATTTCAGAAAAAGGTTATCGGTTAGTCAATAATTGCGGAAATTTTGGCGGACAAACTGTAAATCATATCCACTTTCACTTGCTAGGTGGTCGTCACCTAAAATGGCCACCGGGCTAAAAAGGACAGAATGAGAAAATTAATATTTGGAATCTTAGTTTCAGGCATTGCGGTATATTTCCTTTCAAAAAACTTTGACCTGACCGAATTTGAACGTTTAGAAGGAAAAATTAATTGGTGGATTTTCCCATTGTTATTCCTCTCGAATCTATGGGCGTTTATACCCTTCTCGATTCGCTGGTATTATCTACTAGAGAAAAAGATTAGTTTTGCCCAAGCCTTTACCACGGCCATCATCGGTGTGGGACTCAATATGGTTCTTCCCGCAAGAGGTGGGGACTTAGTGCGCCTTATCATGAACAAAAGAGATACCGAACTTCCTCTCACTCATTTATTCAGTCGTATCTTTTTAGAAAAGGTAATGGATCTTGGTTCTGTTGTTGTGATTGGCGCTGCTGCTCTTTTTTATATGGGACTTGGACAATCCAAAAACTTAAACCTCCTTCTTATCTCCACACTTGTCATTGTTGGTATGATCGTTGGACTTATCTTAGTTCGTTATTTTTTAGATCCCTTACGCAAAATGGCAAAAACACTATTTAGCATCATAGGTAAACACGGATTATACGAAGAGAAGTTAGACCACCATTTAATAGAATTTTCTTCCTTTTTAAAAGGTGACAAATTACTAAAACCCGTCCTTTATTCCATTCCCACTTGGGTTTTGGGTTATGCAGTTTCCTATTATCTGGCGGGCCTACTCATTGACATGCCTCTTAAATTTCCAGAAGCTCTGTTATTTATGTTTCTCGGTGGAATGGGTGTGGCAATTCCTTCGGCACCTTCCGGCATTGGTGTTTTCCATGCGGCCATCATATCTGGATTCATTATCTTGGGAAGAGATCCGGGTGAAGGTCTAGTGTATGCGACTGTAGTCCACCTCACACAATTTATTATCACCACAAGTTTAGCTCTAGTGGCATATCTATATTGGCGTTTGACTCACGGAAAGAAAACAAAACAATAACCTTTTCCGAGTTAGTTTTGTTATCTCCATTATTTCAGTTATAACTGATGCCAAATTGACTAAAACTACAGTCAATTTGGCAATTTAACTTAACTTAAAGCTTTAATTACATCGTCCGGAGCTTGCACTAGTTCCACAAGAACTCCCTCGCTACAAAGAGGAAACTCTTCGTTTCCTTTCGGATGGATGAAACAAACGTTATACCCTGCAGCACCTTTCCGAATTCCACCTGGTGTAAACCTAACTCCTTGTTTTGTCAGGTACTCAACACAGTCTTCCAATTTATCAATCCAAAGACCTATGTGGTTGAGTTTGGGATCGTGAACTTTCGGACTTTTGTTTGGATCGATGGGTTGCATAAGATCAATCTCTACTTTAAAAGGCCCATTACCCATGGACAAAATGTCCTCATTCACGTTTTCTTTTTCACTTTTATAATCAGAAACTTTTGTGAGGCCCATTATATCTACCCAAAACTTGGATAACTTTTCTTTCGACTCACCACCGATGGCGACTTGTTGGATACCTAAAACTTTAAAAGGACGATTTCCCGACATTTCTCTACCTCTTTCTAACAAACTATAATTTCTACCTCACCACATTCTCACAAAGACCGTCTCGCGAAAATTATTTTTCTCGTTGGTTTCTGGTATTTCTCTGCGAGTTTCCATTTGGATGAGAACCAGCATTGTATTTGATTTGGCGACCACCTTCTATATTGTTAGGTAAATAAAAAAGTAGGTACGGAATGAAAAAATATATAGATCCAAATCCTGACAGTTTCGATTTTACTTTATAACAACGCATAACAGTTTCTAATATATTCCTTGCTTATGTCCTTTAGCCGGATTATAATGAATTTCGTATGGATGAAAGTCAAAAACTCAAGTTTATCAAAACCAATTTTTGGAAAAAAATCAAAGAAACGGGAAAGAAAATTCCCTTCTTAAAAGATGTAATTGCAATGTATTATTGTCTACTCGACGAAAATACATCTCTATCAGCCAAAACATCCATCGTTTTGGCATTACTCTATTTCATATCTCCAGTCGATGCGATCCCTGATGTGATTTTGGCACTCGGTTTTACAGATGATGCGGGTGTGATTGCCACAACCCTACTCATCATCAAATCCCAACTCAAACCCGAACACTATGCCAAGGCGAATGAATCTCTTTCGGGAGAGACCTAAAACAAAGAATACTCTGAATTAAAAGAAAAGATCCCATTACACATACGTCCGAAAAAAAATGACAAAACAACTTTCGAATGTTTTTTTCTTTTCCGAACGCCATGAACGGGTTTCTTTTATGATGAAACTGGTGACTTCCTTACGATTCTAACTCTTTCTCAAAATTTTAGAAAAAGAAATTTTCGAAAAGATATGTTTAAAATCCTCTTTGATTCTGTACAACACGGGAACAAAAACCAAGGTCACACCGGTGGCAAAAAATAACCCCCAACCAAAGGCAAGCGAGAGTGGTTGTACAAATGGATCCAAAGTAGGAATCCCATAAGCACTTGGCACAAGTCCAATCACAGTACTAATCGTAGTTAAAAAGATCGGTCGCAAACGAATGGCACCACCGTTGATGATGGCATCTTCAATCGACATCCCTTGCATCCGCAATTCCTCAATGAAAGTGATGAGGATGAGAGTATTGGCAACGATGGAACCACTGAGTGCTACTATCGCAAGTGTACTCATAAAACTGAGTGGCATTCCATGTGTCATCAGTGCAAACAGTACACCCACAATACCAAAAGGAATCGATCCAATGATCACAGTTGTCGTTCCCACAGAATTGAAAAACACGATAAAAATTCCAAAAATTACCGCAACTGCAAGTAACATTGAGATTCCTAAATCCCGAAACGACTTTCCGGCATCTTCCTGTTCACCACCAAAGATCACCGAATATGCGTTTGCTGCATATTTATCAACATTCACAAGATTCTTCAGCTCTCGGTTTACAAAAAGAGAGGTTGTTTTATCAGTATCTACGGAGGCTTCGAGTCGCACCACACGTTGTAAGTCTTGGCGGTTGATCATCGAATAGTCCCGATCCTTTTCGAAATAAGCAACTTGGTTTAGAGGTATGAGCCTTCTGTTTTTATTTTCTACTTTTACCAAATTCAAACTAGATACAGAATGTCTTTCTGCTTCAGGAAAACGAACCAGGATATTGATTTTATCTTCCCCTTTACTAATGGTCGACGCCACCTCTCCATTAAAGGCAGTGCGAACTGAACGGGCAATATCCCGGGCACTTACATCGGTCCTACCCGCAATTTCATCTTTAACAAAGAATCGGTATTCTTCCTTACCAAGTTCCAAATCAATGCGAATGTCTGAAACACCATCCATTTTTTTCAATTCTTTGATGTAAAGGTCAGCAATCTCTTGAATGACACCAAAGTCAGCACCACGGATTTCCAAACTCACCGGTTTTCCCACTGGTGGTCCTTTGATCTTGGCATTCACATCATAAATCATTTCTTTTGGAAAAATTCCTGAAACTTTATTTTCTTCAATGTATTCCCGAATTTTTTTCACCAGATCTCTTGCATCTTCCCATTCTTTTCTATCTGCAGCAGTCACAAGTTTCATTGTTAGGTGAGAACGATGTACCTCTTGGCCGGGTTTTGGATCTGTAATCGGGTTTTCATGAATCCCAATCCTACTACGCAAATGGACAAAGTCCTTTCCTGCCATTTTGGTGACAACAGGTTCCATTTTTTCAATGATTTCAAGGTTTTTCTGAAGAGTGGTCCCAATCGGCATCCAAACTTTGATTTCAATATCTTCTTCACTTCCCGAAGGAAACATTACAAAAGGTAAAAACCTTCCCGCAAGAAATAAGGTAAAGAAAAAGATAAATGTAAAAATTGAAAGAACAAAGATCCTATGTTTCAAAGCGAACGTCATGGTTCGTTTGTAACCAGAGATGATGTATCCAAACGCTCCTTCTTTCTCTTCGATGGATTCGTCTTTTTTGATCTTTCCTTGGTATGTTTTTGGCAAAAATTTATTTAACCAGTTTGGTAAAAAAACAAGGGCAAACAAAAGGGAACTAGCAAGCGTTACAAGAACAACGGCAGGAATTCCCAAAATGAATTTCCCAATCACCCCACTCATAAACAAAAGCGGGAAAAAAGCTGCCGATATCACGAGAAACGATACAAGTAGTGGGACTAATACATCTTTGAAGGTTTGTAAAATGGCATCTCGCCTCTCCATCCCTTCCTGCATCAATCGGTAGGTGTTCTCTGCCACAACGATGGAATTATCCACCATCATACCAAGAACCATCACCATCCCAAAAATCGTAATAGTATTGATGGTAAATCCAAACTGTTTCAAAAAGATAAAGGATATAAGAAAGATGAATATGATGGCAACGCTAATCATAATACTAAGTCTCATACCCAAAATAAAGATTAGAGAAAGTAGTACGAGAACAAGCCCCGTTTCAAAATTTAAAATTAAGTCACCGAGTTGGCGACGAACGTCGCGACTTTTATCGTCATAGATTTTCGTTTCCACTTCTGGGAAGTTTCCTTCCATAGAAGACACTAACGTTTTTACGGTATCAGCTGTGGTAATGATATCGGCCTGGTCTGTTTTCCAAACCCGAAGGATAATACTATTTTTTCCATTTAACTTTTCGTAGGTTTTTTCTTCTTCAAAACCATCGACTACCTTGGCAACATCTTTCAAAACGGTAGCAAAACCGATTTCATTTCCTAAAATGGGAACAGAAAGCATATCCTTGGCTTCTTCAAAGTCACCCCTCGTACGCAATAGATATTCGGTTCCGTTGACTTTTAATCTTCCCGAAGGAATGTTGATATTTCTGGAACCGAGGGCGTTCAGAACCGTATTGAGTCCTACTTCCTTTGCATTTAGGTTCTTAGGATTCACTTCCACAAGAAACTCGCGGTTTCTATAGCCAATTTTTTCGATCTCTGCGATTTCTTTGATTTGGAAGAACCTATCTTCAAATGCTTTGGCAGTGTCACGTAACTTTCGATAGTCGCCAATAACATCTTTTGAATCTTCCTTTAAGGAAAGAGCAAGACTGATCACCTCTTGTTTTTCGGTGGTAATCTCTCTTACTTTTGGTTTCTGTGCGTTGTCTGGAAGCCGAACGGAATCAACGGCATCTTTAATATCATCCAAAACTTTCTTGGTATTTTTGGTTCCTTCAACAATGAAGACCATGATCACACTGACGTTTTCTAAGTTATAACTTCGAATTTTATCGATCTTTGCTACCGCCCGCAATTTTTTTTCAATGGGGATAGCAACCAATCGTTCGATCTCTTCGGGTGTGGCCCCTGGAAGTGGCGCTTCGATGACTATTTTATCGAGTGCCACATTCGGGAATGCTTCCCTGTGCATGGAAAGTAAACGAGAAAGTCCAATCAAAACGAATAGGACTAAAATGAACTGAATGATAAGTGTTTTATCGGTAATAAATTTTGCAATGTTCTGCATTCGCTACTTCCCAAAAAATAAATCTAAAGACAAAAAAGTTGACTAACTGGTCAGTTTTTAATCTAAGAAGAGAAAAACAACAGATTTTGATTCGAGATCGAGAATTTCTATCTATAGAAATCCAAGTCAAGTAGGCAATTTCCGTATATCTGGTGTAACTTGTGTCAATTCTTAGTCGGTCTATGTCGATTGGACAAAAAAAATCGCCAAATAGGAGATTGAACCTCCCCTAACGACAGAGATTAGCTTTCCGTATTAGCGGGTGAGGCCTATTTTGGGAGAATTTAAAACCATTAGGTATCTAACCATTTCAAAAGTGTCTGCTTTAGATTTTCTTTTTGGACAGGTTTGCTAATGTAATCATTCATTCCCATTCCAAGGCATTTTTCTTTTTCTCCAGCAATGATTCCAGCGGTCACAGCAATGATCGGTAAGTTTTTACCGTTGGGAAGTTTTCTGATTTCTTTTGTCGCATCATATCCGTTCATCACAGGCATTTGTATGTCCATTAGGATAAGAGCTGGTGATTCTTCTAAGAAGACTTGAATTGCTTCTTCGCCATTTTGAGCTTCTAATATTTTAACTTCGGGAAGAATCCGTTTGATGAAATTTTTCATCAGACCAAGATTCACAGGATTGTCTTCGACTACCAAAATTTTGGTAGTTTCATTGATTGAAGATCGGAGATTCCCTCCTTTCTTTGTATCCTTTGTTCCCGATTCCACTGGTTTTAGTTGTGGGTCAAAATCAGGAACTCTCAGTCGGATATCAAAATAGAATTCACTCCCCTCATTCAATTCACTTTTTAATTGTAAATCAGATTTCATTAATGCAAGTAACTGTTTACAGATTGCCAAACCTAGACCTGTACCACCAAACCTACGTGTGGTGGAAAAGTCTTCTTGAGTAAAAGAATCGAATATTTTTTCTTGGCTATCTTTAGCGATTCCAATCCCAGTGTCCTTTATGGAAATTCTTAGATTTACCGGATTTGTTTCTGATACGTTTAATCTTTTAACATTACATTCAACAAAACCCGTTTCAGTGAATTTAATCGCATTTCCAAGTAAGTTCAGAATCACTTGCCTTAAACGATTCGAATCAAACATGAGAAGCGGTGGAATGTTTTCATCTATATGAAACTGAATATCGAGTCCCTTGATGATGGCTTGGATATTCATGATTTTGATTGCTTCCAGAACCAATTTTTTTAGATTGTAAGCTTCTTCTGCAAGTTGCAACTTCCCGGCTTCTGCCTTTGAAAAATCCAAGATATCATTGACTATATTAAGCAAAGCATGGGCCGATTGTTTGACAATTTGCGCATATTCATTGTAAGATGAGTCCTCTAATGTTTCTGCGAGTAAATCAGAATATCCAATAATACCATTCAGAGGAGTTCGAATTTCGTGACTCATATTCGCTAAAAATTCGGACTTAGCACTGTAAGCTTTTTCAGCAAATTCTTTAGCAGCCTTTAATTCTAACTTAGTTTCATAGGCTTCGGTAATATCACGAGTAAACATCAAAATCCCACCAATACCTCCACCTAGTTGACTCCATGGCCGAATTTCCCATTGTATCACTTGGTCTTTCTCCCAACCTGGCGGCCTCCATACATCTTCATCTCGCTTTAAAACCTCGCCACGTAACCCCCGTGAGTGAATTTCTTTCCATTCCTGGCTGATATTGGGGAAAATTTCATAATGGCCTTTTCCAATGATTTCTTCTTTGGTCAGTGGAATTTTATAATCTTCTATCCAACGTTGACTAAGAGCTACATACCTCATCTCTTGGTCTAACATAGCAACTGCGGCAGGTGCATGTTCCACAAAAGACCATAAAATGGATGTTTGTGCGGCGAGTGTCATTTCCCATTTTTTACGTTCATTGATATCTTGGATGATTCCGAAAATTTTTACAATCTTTCCATTCTCATACTCGGCGCGACCAATGGTTCGAACCCAAGTTTGGTTTCCTTTGGCAGTAACCATTTCCAACTCTAAATCGTATTCTTTTCCCTCGGCTAAAAGTAAAGATACGGCATTCGATATCTTACGTTTACTTTCTTCCGCTTGGAAAAATTGAATTCCCCCTTCCACACTGGGAATGTAATCATCCTCAACTTCATGGATCGTTTTGGTTACGTTTGTCCAACTAGCTTTATTTGTTCTTAAATCCAAATCCCAACCACCAATTTTAGCAAGACCTGCCACTTGGTCGAGTAACCGAGAGACATTTTGTAATTCCATCTCCGCTTGTAATGACTCGGAAATATCTAAGATTTGAGAAAGATAGTAAATGGGATTTCCTGAATGGTCCCGAATGATAGATTTGTTTAACACAGCCCAAATCAAATTTTTGTCTTTGGTAATGTAACGTTTTTTGATTTGAAAACTTTGAATCGATCCTCTATTCAGTTTCTCTAAAAAAGAGAGTTCTAATTCTAAATCTTCTGGATGTGTGATATCAGAAATAGATTTTGTTTTCAACTCACTCGCAGAATACCCAAGCCACTGGCAAAAGATGGGATTAACTTCGATCACTTCTCCATGAGGGTTTTCAATTTCCATTCCAATGCTTGAACTTCGAAAGGAAGTAGAAAACAAATCCCGCGACAATTCAGTCGATTGTAAAATATGAGGGTCCGTATTATTCGGACTTTCGATGGTTGTGTCCAAAACAAGTAGGATATAGTTTTTGCCTGATTCAGCAAATTCCTTTGGATACATGCGGAATGGAAAACCCGCACTGTTATTGGGATCAAAACAAATGCGGCCAATGATAGATTCTTTTGTTCCGAGTGCTGTATCCAATCGAATCCCTGAATTTGTGAGTATACATTCCGCAGGAAAGGATTGTTCTTCCGTCATCCCCATCGACTTAGAGGCAACGGGACTTGGGTATACGATTCCAATTGATAAGTCCCAAACTAAAAATCCATGCAAACCAAATTCCAATACAAGTTCACATAACTCCCGTTTGCCTGCAATAAATGTAATCGGATTCATTCTAACTTTTAAGATTCACTCAATTTATTTGGGAAACCGCACAGAAAAAAGTCCTCTTAAATCCCCGACCCGATACCCTCGTGCCAAATCTCCCGGATATTCTTTCTGCAAAATCTTTAAGGTATCTTTTTTGATATCTAAATTTGGTTCCCCATGGCACTGAAGACAAAGTCCCGCTGTAGGAATGGGGATATACACTGTTACAAAATCCTTTGTGGTCACAGTCTTTGTTGGATACTCACCTTCCTTCGATTGGTTTGCACTGATTTCCAAAAAAATTCTTCTTTCCTCATCCGAAACAATATTCAACGGATTCCTAGGTTTATCTGAAATTCGACGAAGAAGAACTCCATTTTTCGTTCCCAATGTGTTGGTAAATGCCACTGCATTTTGTTTGCAAAACGGAATGGCTTGTACAGTTCCTCCCGCCGCAATGGAAGTAGTCAATTTTTCAGTGAGATTAGTTTTGGCTTCTTTTGTAATGCCCTTTGCAATCACCTCATAATCTACCTTCTGGCAACCAAAACAGGCTAGAAGGATTGATATACAAACCGTAATTCCCAATTCTCGCAGGGAGATCTTTTTCATAACAAACCTCTTAAATGAGTTTTAATCCTTTTTCTTTCTTAAGCAACTGGTAAACCAAAAACAAAGCTATGATACGATAGATTTCTTAAGTTAAGGTACCGAACAAATTTGGTTAGAACCGTTGTGTAAAAGCTTTATCAATAGAATGGAAGATTTTTAAAAATCAACTCAATTCTAGATTAGAGCCGTTTGACAGCCCATACCAATCCGCAAATCTTGACCTTGGTTCCCTCTATGAAACAAACAAAGATTGCAATCATTGGTGCTGGTGGTCTTACCGGAAAAGAACTTACTAAACTCATCGCCCACCATCCGGGTTTTGAGTTAGTTCATGTCACCTCCAATCAGGTCGATGGGAAACATATCCGCGAAGTTTTCCCCGACCTAAGTCATTTACCAGACTTAAAGTTTCAAAAACACGATGCCCCTGTTCCTAAGGATGCGGGAGTTGTCCTTGCCACTCCGAATGAAGTTTCACTGGATAAGGCTCCTCAGTTCTTGAAAGAAGGTAGAAAGGTCATAGATCTTTCTGGGACGTTTAGACTGCACAACCAAACCAAATTCGAAAAGGCTTACCAATTTCCCCATACAGAATTTGGACTGATGGACCAAGTGGTATTTGGTCTACCAGAACTCTTTCGAGAAAAATTAAAAAATGCAAACTTTGTTTCGAATCCTGGTTGTTATGCGACCTCTGCCATTTTACCCATTGCCCTTCTTGGAAATTTAAGAAAAGATATCCAAGGTCCAGTCATAGTCGATGCCAAATCAGGAGTCAGTGGAGCCGGTGGAAGAACAGAAGAAATCAAATTTGCTTATACAAATGTATACGAAAATTTCAGAGCATACAAAATCCTCACCCACCAACATGAACCAGAAATGGAAGAATACGGTTTTATAGGGACAGAAGAAAAAGAAATTCTATTCACTCCCCATCTACTTCCGATTTATAGAGGAATCCTTGCCACCATTTACATTTCGTTTCCGAAAGGAATGGATCCGAAACAAGTAGAAGAAAATTTTCAAGTTGCAGCGGCAAAAGAACCATTTGTCCGATTGTATCAAACTCCAGAAGAAGTGGAGATCCGAAAGGTACAGAACACAAACTTTTTGGATTTAGGATTTCGCATCAAAGGAAACACTCTCGTCATTGTATCAGCACTAGACAACCTTGTCAAAGGAGCCGCAGGACAAGCCCTACAGAATTTAAATTTGATGTATGGATATCCTGAAACGGAAGGACTTGTTACCCTTTAACCCCAACCAAACACTAGTTACAGGAGCATTCGAAGGAGAAGTGGGAATTCTTCGTGCTTCGGGTGTTTTTCCTCATCTCCAAGTGATGGGAATTGGAAACTTAGAGGCTGCAGTCAACCTATCCGAATATCTTTTTCGAAACAAAGAGATTAACCATATTATTTTTTTTGGATCTTGTGGGGCCTACGAATGGAGTGGAATTCCCATAAAGTCTGTTGTGTCACCAAACCTCGTTTTTACAAAAGAACTGGCTCACGCATTAAAATTATCCAAACAAATCCCCGAGTCCCCCGACTCCTACCAATTCATCCCAGACAAAAACTTTCACCCTGTTCGTTGTAATGCCCCGACAACAATCACACTTACTGAGCTAAAAATACCACCAGAGGACTCTTGGGTAAATTTGGATGTGGAAAATTTAGAACTATTTGGAATTGCGAAAGTGGCGGCAAAGTTCTCTCTCTCGGTCACAGCTTATCTAGTAGTGACAAACCTTGTAGGACCCATGGGATCGGCAGACTGGACCAAAAACTGGAAAGACCTTTCCCATTCCTTACAGAACCAATTTTTACAGAAATGAATCTGCTCGGCCAATCAGAAAAAACCTTACATGTCAAAAGAATTCTTTAGTTTTCTAAAGCAGAAAAAACACTCGGCTCCGCTAACACTCGCTTAATCCAACCTTCTACATGAGGAGGAACTTTTATATCCATCAGTTCTATCTGTTTGAGAAACGGAGCATAGAGAATTTCCAGAAATCCAAATTGATTTTCATGTAGGTAATCATTCGATTCTAAAATTCCTTCTAAAACATCTAAATGCCTTCCGATTCGTTTTGAAGAGTCTTTCATTCGGTTTTTATCCCATTTTTCTTCTGGGACAAATTTTTTTGCAAAATATAGGACACTCCCAGGAAAACAAAACTCTGACTCGCAACGGTTGATGGCCTGATTGAGAAGTCCTCTGGATTGTATATTCTTAGAAAAAAAAGGAGGATCGAAGGAATGTTTTTCTTCCAGGTAACGAAGGATAGCCGAAGATTCTGCTAAATAAAATCCATCGTCATTTAAGACCGGAACTTTCCCATAAGGATTGATTTGAATAAAAGGTTTTTTTCTATTTTCTAATTTTTCTAAAGCAACGGTAACTGTTTCATAAGGAATCTTTCTATATTGAAGATAAATATGCACACGTTTGCTATAAGGCGAACGGGAATTGGAATACAATTGGTACATTCAAGTTTCTCCAAAGTTTTTAAAATTAAATTCAGTTTTTTTTACATTAATAAGGAAACCAAAGGATCCCTTCTCGTTTTAACTTTTCAATGGCAAACCGGTCAGTCATTCCCGCTATATAATCACAAATGATCCGCATTCGTCCCTCTTCTTCCTCTCGATTTCTATACGACTCAGGAATTGATTCAGGGTGAGACTCAAAATGTTTGAAGAGTAAAAAAATGGTTTCTTTTCCCCTCTCACTCATCCTAGAAACTTCTGGATGACGATAGAGTTTTCCAAACAAATAGGATTTGAGTTCTTTGAATTCTATCTGGAACCCTTCGGAAAACTGTACAAGTTTCTTTTGGTTCTGAAACGCAAATGATACATCCTCTCTCGACTGAATCGAATGTTCTTGCAAACGACTTTCAATGTTATCAATCAAATCGGAAACCATAAGGTTTAGTAGCACTCTCCCTGCAGAACGAGAAATGGAATCTTTATCCGATGGATTGGTTTTTGGAAGCGAGTCTTCTATTCGTTTCCAAACTTTTAGCTCCTTAACATCGGAGAGTGAGAGAAGTCCACTTTCTAATCCGTCTTCCAAATCATGGGCACTGTAAGTAATTTCATCGGAACTATCCACTACCATTGCTTCCAAAGAAGGACCGGCATCCCGCCGAACATCCGATAGGTCAGAGGTTTCATAGTCCCCACCATGTTTCATAATCCCGAGTAATGTTTCCCCACAAAGATTAAGTCCAGGAAAATCAGGGTATCTACGTTCCAACTTCTGAACCACACGTAACGATTGTTTGTTGTGCTCAAATCCACCTTTCCCTCGCATCAGCTCAGAAAGTGCTTCTTGGCCTGCGTGACCAAAAGGAGAATGACCCAAATCATGCGCAAGGGCTATGGTTTCACTTAAGTCTTCATTGAGACCAAGAACCTTGGAGATGGTTTTCGAAATTCCTGCGACTTCTAAGGTATGGGTGAGTCGATTGCGGAAATGATCCCCTTCCGAATACACAAAAACTTGGGTTTTGTATTCCAAACGTTTGAAGGCATGGGAATGAATGATTCGATCTCTATCTCTTTGGAAGGGAAGGCGATACGGATGTTCTGGTTCAGGATATTCCCTTTCGCCTGGATTTCTACTACCAACTGCATAGGGGGCAAGGATTTTTTCTTCTTCCTCGAGGAGTTCATTTCTCCCTTTCTTCATAAATCTCTTTCCTTTTTGAACGAAACCATAAAATCAGTATAAATCCCTCATGGACTTTCTACAAACTCTAGTTTCCATTTTTATGCAATACGGTTATTTTGCCGTTTTTGGAATTCTGATCCTTTGTGGATTTGGTCTTCCGGTTCCCGAAGACATATCCCTTACTGCCGGCGGCGTCATCTCAGGCCTAGGTTATGCCAATGTCCACATCATGTTCCTTGTGGGAATGGCAGGTGTCCTCCTCGGAGATTGTTTTGTATTTTGGCTAGGAAGTTATTATGGGGAAAAAGCGCTCACCCTCCCTGTTCTAAGGACAGTCCTCCATCCAGAACGATTTGATAAAGTCCGCGAACAATTTAAAAAATACGGACGTTGGGTGGTTTTCTTTGGTCGTTTTATGCCAGGACTTAGGATGCCCATCTTCTTTACCGCAGGCACTTCCAAACAAATTACTTTCCTTCGTTTTCTATTCACTGATGGATTTGCAGCTCTTATCTCTGTTCCCATTTGGGTGTATTTGGGTTATTACGGGGCCCATAATTTTGATGAACTTATGGGTTGGGTCCGAAATGGCCAAACCATCATTCTAGGACTTGTTGGCCTAGCAATAACCGTGGTTCTCTTCTATTGGTGGCGGAGGAAACACCGAGAAGCTCGAGGGCAAAAATGAACATTGTTTCTTTTTTGATCCGTTATCCCAGTGCGGTTTTGTTTCCA
The DNA here is from genome assembly GCF_000332455.1 of Leptospira vanthielii serovar Holland str. Waz Holland = ATCC 700522. GTDB lineage: Bacteria > Spirochaetota > Leptospiria > Leptospirales > Leptospiraceae > Leptospira_A > Leptospira_A vanthielii. The sequence continues at coordinate 29,883 of NZ_AOGY02000006.1, forward strand.
TTTTTTGTGTTTGGTTGTACCAACTATTCGACAACCGCTTCCGTCCAGGCACCTCCGACACTTATATCCATCATCAATAATGGGAATTCCAATTTTACCATCAAGGTAAGGGCCCAAAACCCTGAGTTTATTTTTCAAGGTTACCGTCTCTACTCAGGAATCTCAGAAAAAGAGGTGCAAAACCCAACAGATCTCAATTTAGGAACTGATTGTGTCCTCGCCTCCTCGGCTGTCGTCCAACCCGTCGAATACACATTTGAAATCGATCCATCCACTAAGGCCAACACCAATGGAGTGAGTTGCCGAATTTTTGCCACACTCACACCTGGGACCTACATTGCCATGCGCACCCTTGGACTTGCCATCAACCTACAAAATAGCAGCAGTTCGTTCAAGGTGTCTATGCCTTCCAACGCTCTTATTGTCCCTTAAAATAAAACTTTCTTGCATTTAAGTCAAATGCGTGTATTTTTTTCCGGAATCATGGGAATTCTTTGTGCATTTTTTAGAATTCATCTAAATTTTTGCCCCAAAGTCGGAACTTGAGGATACAAATAGAAAGGGATTCAGGTCCCAAATATCTTTCGGAGGATGATACAAAATGTACCAAACGAAACATTGGTCAAAAATAGTAATGGCAGCACTCGTGCTCATTTCCGTGGTTGCCTGTGGAAAATCAAGACAAGTGAAAATCTCTGCATCTGATGTAGAGCGAGCCACAACCCCAGCAAAACTTCCGGCTGAATTAGAAAAACTATGGAAGAACAGACAAAACGAACAAGACCTTAGACTTGCACTTGTTGGTTTAGAAAAATTTGCATTAGAGAATCCTCAATATGCAGATGTGAAAGTTTTACTCTGTCGCGGAAATTATCTTCTAAGTGACGGACACCTTTGGTTAAAACTTACAGGTGACGCTGATGTTGACGAAAAAGTAAAAGAAGAGTCCATCCAATTTTACGATGCTGCAGTGACCTGGTGTGAAGCTGCTCTTGCAATGAATGCAAAGTTCAGAGACAAAGTAGTCAAAGATAAATTAGAGATCGAAAAGGCTCTGGATGTTCTTGGACCACAAGACATCGACGCTCTCTATTGGAGATATGCAGCTCTTGCGAAATGGTCTCGTATGGTAGGATTTACCACTCTCCTTTCTAACCGTTCTAAATTTTCTGCCATGATCAATCGTGCTAAAGAAATCGAAAAATCAATGGGTAAAGAGTATTTTTACTCGGCAACACTTAGATATGACGCAGCAAGTAACGCTCTTTCTCCCACTGGAGACAAAAAATTAGCGGACAAATTGTTCGAAGAAGCCATTGCAAAACACCCTAACTACTTTGCAGTACGTGTGTTGTATGCAGAAAGTCGCCTCAAAGGAAATGAAGACAAATTCAAAAAACAATTGGAATTTGTTTTAAAAGGCAAAGCGGCATCTCTTCCAGAAATCGAAGCAGATCAAATCGTAGAACAACGCAAAGCAAAAAAATTACTCGACGAACTATAGTCATTTTACTAGGAGAACTAGATGTTTTTAAGACAATTAAAGTATTTAGTTTGTGTAAGTATTACCCTCACGATCAGTGGGGGTTTATTTGCTCAAACAACCGTTAAGTTGGCAACAGTGGCACCGGAAGGATCTCCGTGGGCAAACGAACTTGCCAAAATCAAAAAGAAAATTGAATCGGAATCACAAGGCCAAATTAAGTTCAAAATTTATCCCGGTGGACAAATGGGTGGAGAAAACGAAATCCTCCAACAAGTCATCCGTGGAAAACTGCAAGGTGCTGGTCTCACAGCGGGTGCCCTTGCCAATACTGTCAAAGAACTAAACGTTTTAGAGATTCCTTATCTATTTAGTTCTTATGCACAAGCAGATTGTGTTCTGGATGACCATTTACAAGAAGACTTTCGTAAACTTTTCGAAGCAAAAGGCCTAATCTTTGTTACTTGGGCAGAAAACGGATACCGTTCCATCGGAACAAAATCGGCTCCCGTAAAAACTCCTGACGACCTAAAAGGTGTTAAAATCCGAATCCAAGAATCTCCAGTACACATTGCGTATTGGAAACAATTGGGTGTGAGTGGAATTCCAATTGCGATCCCAGAAGTTCTACCTTCCTTACAGACTGGTGTGGTCGAAGGTTTTGACAACACTCCTCTCTTCACTTTGGCAGCAGAATGGCAAACAGCGATCAAATACTTCACTTTAACTCGCCATATCTACCAACCAGCAGCGATTCTTTATTCGAAAAAGTTTTGGGACACTCTCAACGACGAACAAAAGAAAACTCTAATGGGTGAGGGAAACAAACTGGCTCCAGGTGCAAGACAAGCAGTTCGTTCTATTGAAAAAAACATGATTGCGACTTTAAAAAAGGCCGATGTAGTTGTGTATGAACCAACTAGCGCTGATTTGGCGGGTTTTAAGGCAGCAGCAAATGCTGTTTCAGGACAAGTCATTGGTAAAATTGGTGGTCAATCGAAACAAATTTTCGATAAAATCCAAAAAGCCAAAGCAGCTTGCGGCGGATAAGTTAAGGAAGGATATAGATACATGAAATTCGTCGAACGAATTCTAAATACTTTGAGTTTCGGCGAGAAATGGGCGGGAGGAATTTGTTTCCTTCTGCTCACTCTTCTCATGATTGCTGACGTTTCCAAACGGGAAGTAATCGATAAAGTTTTCGGTTGGGTATTGGAAGTTACAGAAGCTTATCCAAACACCGGTTTTGCTGGTTTTGTGGGAGATTGGAGCGTGTACATTGCTGAATCCATCCACGGAGGAACCGCCGGATTTTTAGAGTGGCTCGGCCTTGGTGGAATTATTTGGGCACAAAAACTTTCCCTCTATTTTATGTTATGGGGAGGACTTTTTGGTTCAGCCCTTGCGAGTGCTAAAGGCTCTCATCTCCGTCCAGAAATTGCAGACAAAGTATTACCAAAAGCATTGTTACCTTACATCAAAATTGTAGAACAGTGGGTAATTTCTTTATTCTTTTTATTCCTAGCTTACCTATCTGTCATTTATGTTCTAGAAAGTATCAGTTTAGATGAAGTAAATCCCGTAACGGAACTTCACTTATGGAAAGTCCAAATGATTTTTCCTTACATCTTTCTCTCTATGGGTTTTAGACATTTGTGTTATGGAATTTTTCCGGCACTCATTCCTTCCGATATCAATGAAGCTACAGAAGCATTGGAACTTGCGGAAGCGGAACTTTTTGAACCAAACTCACGGGGGAATCGCTAATGGGTTCTTGGGGAATACTCCTACTCTTACTCGCTTTAATTTTACTCAGACAACCATTGATTGTGCTTATGGGTGCGATCACTGTGTATTGTTATTACTTTTTACCAGATCCACCTCTTGAGTCCTTCCATGAACTCAACAGTATCATCGGGGATTTGTTCTTTGCTGGAGATAAGGAAATCCTACTTGCGATTCCTCTATTCATCATCGCGGGGAACTTAATGACCCATGGAAGTATTGCAAGGCGACTCATTCGGATTGCCCAAGCGATGACAGCTCCCATTCCTGCGGGCCTTGCGATTGCAGGGGTATTTTCCTGCGGGATTTTTGCTGCCATCTCTGGTTCCTCTCCTGTGACTCTCATCGCCATCGGTGGCCTCATGTATCCTTCCTTAACTAAGGCCGGATACCCGACTCAGTTCTCTATGGGACTTCTTGCGTCGGGTGGAACTCTTGGGATCATCATCCCACCGAGTATTCCGATGATTGTGTATGCAATTATGGTGGGAGTTTCTGTTACCGATCTTTTCATCGCAGGGATTGGTCCCGGAATTTTACTCATGTCACTTCTTATGATCTACTCTGTGTTACGCGCAGGGAAAGTGGGTCGAGGAAAATGGGACTGGGAAGAAATCCGTATTGCATGGAAAGAAGGTGTTCTTGCCCTTCTTATGCCAGTGGTCATCCTGGGTGGAATTTACTCGGGATTTTTTACCGCTACAGAATCGGCAGCCATTGCGGTATTCTATGCCATCCTTGTCGAAGTGTTCATTCACAAAGAACTCAGTTTTCCTAAGATCCCCAAAATCATGGCAGAGAGCGCGGAGATGCTTGGGATTCTATTTCTCATCCTTATCCTTGCAGTAAGTTTAAACAAGTTCATGATCGAAAACGAAATTCCACAGAACCTCGTTGCGACCATGTCTGGCCTCATTTCAAGCCCTGTGACCTTCCTTATTGGTGTAAACATATTGTTACTCATCGTGGGAATGTTTATGGATATCATGAGTGCGATCCTCGTTTTGGCACCACTACTCGCGCCAATGGCTGTGAACTATGGAATCAACCCAGTACATTTTGGAATCATTATGATTGTGAATTTGGAAATTGGATATTTGACTCCGCCAGTGGGAGTGAACCTATTTGTAGCTTCTGGTATCTTCAAACAACCGTTAGGTAAGGTCATCCAATCGGTAGCACCGATTGTTGGGCTCTTTCTGATTGGCCTTGTTCTTATTAGTTGGATTCCAGATATTTCGCTCGGTCTATTGGGTGGAGAAGCGGCTGCGGCACCAACGCCTTAACCAAAACCTACTCATAGATCATTCTTTTTGCCAGAAGGTTTGAACTTCCAATAGTTCTATGGCAAAAAGAATTGAATTTAAGAAAATAAAAAAAGCCGGGAATTTTCTTTCGGCTTTTTTTAACTCCACCAAACTTTAAGACGTTCCAAAGAATCCTTGGCATCTTTTGCCCAAAGACTTGTAGAATGTTTTTTTAAAATCTCCACATAGACAGAAAGTACGGGTTCTAAGTCCTTTCTCAGTTGGACAAGTTCCTTGTTTAGGTTTTCCGAAAGTTCAATCGGATGGAGATCCCGTTTTTCATAATAACGCAAAATGGCTTTGGTTTCTTTTTCCTTAGCTTGTTTGTAATCATGAAATATTGGATCTTTGGAGGGTTTTACCAAAGGATTGTTTAAATCCCCATCTCCATTCCAGTCTCCACTTCCCTCTACCGAAACTTCCTCTTCGGGATGGATGAGAAGGTAATCTTTTAAGGATTCGTAATGTTTGTTAAGTTCCAAAAACATCACATCACTGGTAAATTCGCCGGAATCAGGATGGTATTTTTTTGCTAATTTATGATAGGATTCTTTGAGTTCGGATTCTGTAAAACCGAGAGAGAGACCTAAAAAATGAAGGGAATCATTTAACAGTAATTTTTTGTCCATGAGAGGCCAGAGGACTGCATCAAATGCGATTTTAATCTACGTTTGATACTGAATTCCCAATATTCTTTTTTACTCTCATTCATTTCGAAAACAAGCAATTCTTGCACTTTCTCTTGTAGATTTCTGGCCGCATCTAACCGTTCAAAAACAGTTTCGGAAATGGCAATCTCATCTTCTGAGTAAACTTCCATTTCCTGTCTTTCCCAAAGTTCCCGGTCAACCTCTTCCAACTTCCGCACAAACGTTTCATTTTTAAATTCTAACTTCACAGCCGTGTCCGCGTCTCTGTACGAAAGTAATTCTTCTTCTCTTTTCAAATTGGCGATCAGAGAATCTAAGTATTGGATTTTTTTCTGTAAAAGTTGTTTGGTCGTTTGTTTGGATGAAATCATAGATTTGTGAGTATTCAATTATCCAGTAATCGAAATTCCTGTGGGTCTTGTGCCGGGAGGTGTATTTGGATTCGGAGTGTCTTTTTTTTCTAACTCTTCCCAAGAGATTTTTAACTCAATCAGGATTTTGATACACTCTTCGATGATCACTTTGTCCTTTAGCATATTGGCTTCTAACAATCGTTTCTTCAAATAAACATATAAGGACAGAAGGTTATTGGCAACTTCTTTCCCCTCTTCCATATTGAGAGAAAGTAGAAGTTCTGTGATAATGTCTTGGGTTTTGATGATATTGTTGTTCACAACATCATACTTTCTGGGAGTCATATTGTCTTTTGCCACACCAAGGAATCGGATGGCTCCATCGAAGAGCATCACAATCAATTTGATTTGGCTAACGGTAGATATCTCATTGGCTTTGTATTCATTGTAAGCAGAGGCACCGGTTTTTCTCGCAAGCGACATTTTTTTCTCCTGAGTATTCCCATCGACCAAAAAGGATACTTGCTTAATGACCCAAGTGAATATTCTTAGAATATCACATGGGAAAAATAAAACGTGCCGTTTTTTTGGCCTCAGGAAGAGGATCCAATTTTACCGCTTCTGTCGAGTACATTCGAAAAAAAAAGCTAAAGCTCGACTTGGTTGCCCTTGTGACAGACAACCCGGACGCCAAGGCTCTCGGAATCGCCAAATCCTTTGGAATTCCCACTAAAGTCATCCCTTATGCCACCTATGTACAAAAGACGGACTACCACAAGGATTTACTCAAACAAGTGGAAAGTTTAGATCCCGACCTCATAGTGGCTTGCGGGTACATGCGGATTCTAAAGCCTGAATTTGTACGCCGGTTTCGAAACCAAATCATCAATGTCCACCCAAGCCTACTTCCGGCATTTCCCGGTCTCGATTCCCAAAAACAAGCCTTGGACTACGGAGTAAAGGTGGCAGGTTGTACGGTTCATTTTGTGGAGGAAGGTGTGGACACCGGTCCCATCATATTGCAAAAAGCGATTGCCATTGCCCCCGAGTGGACTGAAAAAGAACTATCCCTTGCAATCCTTGCGGAAGAACATAAAATCCTTCCACTCGCTATACAACTGTTTTGTGAAGATAAATTAAAAATCAAAGAACGAAAGGTAGAAATCCTAAAATGATAGAAATCAAAAGAGCACTCGTATCCGTATCCGACAAAGCCGGAATTACGGAAATCTGTTCCTTCTTAGCTAAAAACGGTGTGGAAATTCTTTCCACCGGTGGAACCTATGATGCCCTCTCCAAAGTTGGAATCCCTGTTAAAAAAGTAGATGAGTTTACTGGTTTTCCAGAAATCCTCCACGGCCGAGTGAAAACCCTCCACCCGAAAATCCATGGCGGACTTCTTGGTGACACCACAAACCCCGACCATGTCAAACAAATGGAAAGTAATGGAATTGTTCCCATCACTCTTGTCATTGTGAATTTGTATCCGTTTGTCAAAACAGTGATGAAACCAGATGTAACCTTGGAAGATGCCATCGAAAACATTGATATCGGTGGACCATCTATGCTACGTTCGGCGGCAAAAAATCATAAAAACGTTGTGGTTCTTACTGATCCAAAAGATTACGAATCCTTCCAAGCAGAGTTTACCAAAAACAAAGGAAAAGTATCTCGTGAAACAGCTTTCCAATATGCAGCCAAAGTATTTTCGGAAACCGCATCTTACGATTCAGCGATCTCCACATTTTTTAATAAAAAATTGGATATCAAATATCCTGATAAAATCACTTTAGCTTTTAACAAAAAACAAAAACTTCGTTACGGTGAAAACCCACACCAAGACGCCGCTTTTTATGAACCACTATTTATCAAATCACAGTTTGAAGCCTTACAAGGAAAAGAACTTTCTTTTAATAATATGTTGGATTTTGATGCGGCCTTCCATGTAGCAAGCCTACTTCCGAAAAATGCCGTCTCCATCGTAAAACATTTAAATCCTTGCGGAATTGCTTTTGGCGAAACAGTTTTAGAATCCTTTGAGCTCGCAAGAAAAACAGATCCTATATCTGCTTTTGGGGGAATCATTGGAATCCATGGCCGAGTGGAAAAAGAATCTGCCGAAGAGATGACAAAAAACTTTGTCGAAGGTGTGATTGCCGAAAGTTTTTCAGACGAGGCATTGGAGATTTTTGCAAAAAAACCAAACGTTCGTTTGATTCCCATTGCCAAGTTTGATGAAGCACTAGATGAGTTGGATCTTCGTTCCCTACACCATGGCCTACTCATTCAAAATCGAGACTATGATTTGATCACGAAAGACAAATTAAAAATTGTTTCCAAAAAAAAACCAACAGCAGATGATTTAGAAGGATTGATGTTTGCTTGGAACTGTGTGAAGTTTATTAAATCCAATGCCATAGTCTATACTGACCAAAACTCTACTCTGGGGATTGGAGCCGGACAAATGTCTCGTGTAGACTCAGTCGAACTTGGTGCCACAAAAGCACAAAAAGTTGGTCTTTCTGTTGTGGGATCTTATGTGGGCAGTGATGCTTTTTTTCCTTTCCGTGATGGGATCGACGCCATTGCAAAAGTTGGTGCCAAGGCAATCATCCAACCAGGCGGATCTATCCGAGATGAAGAAGTGATCCAAGCTGCTGACGAACATGGTCTTATCATGGTCTTTACTGGAATGAGGCATTTCCGTCACTAATGGAATTTTTTCTTTTCCTCCTATTTCTCGCCTTCTTTTGTTTGGTGACTTCTGTAATTGTTTATTACGTAAAGATTCTTTTCTTTTCTGCCAAAACCAATTACAGAAGAGAAGAACTAACTGACATTCGTGGAGATGTATTTCGCATTTGTCTGGATGTTCTAGAATCAGGAGGAAATTTAGTGTATGGGGTGCTCGCTTTTTTCTTTAGTGCCCTCTTTGTTTGGCTTTGGTCTCTTCTTGGATCCTTACTCGGAGAGAAAGGACCTGGAGCCTTCGAACATATCTTTCATATACCAATTTTCTTTTTGGCTGTTTTCTTTTCCTTTCCCTTCTTAAAGGAAGCCTACAAAGGAGAACGATATCTTGCGCTTGCCAAACCTGTTCTTTCCGGTTTGGCGCTTGGGAACTTATCGGCAGGGGCAGTTCACTACGGGCTTGACCGAGATCTTTTCTTTTTGTTTTACCTCCTCCTTCTCATCTTACAAATTCCCTTTCTTGTTTTTCTCTGGAACCGAGAGCCAATCTTCGGGGTAAGTTTTGAGGAGAGTCCGTCTTCCTATTCCTATGAATCAGAGGACGATTGGGGTTCCCCCACTTCATCAGCCGATCCCACACCAAATGATTGGGAAGCGGAGGAAGATGGACCTTTTACAAACGAAACAGACGAGTTCGGACTCGGAGACGACCCTTTCCCAGATGAATTTAAGCAAGAAACCGGTTCTCTTTTTTCCACGTTCGACCGATAAAAATGATATGAAGAAATACCTACTTTTCCTTCTTTTTTGCCTACCAGGTTTCCTTTCTGCTCAAACCGAAATTCCCAATAGTTTGGATGGATTTGCAGAAGCTTCTTGGGGGATGACCTTTGAATCCATCCGTGAAAAATTTTTGTCTATGGCGACCAATCCGGAATCAAAGGAAAAAATTGAACTCTTAAATGAAAAGAAAGAAGAAAGTCTTCTTATCAAACGAAATGGAATTTTCTACCTCTATCGCTTTTATAAAACACCGGAACTATTGAAAGAAGTGCGCCCGAAACGAGAGGGTGCCCCAGAAGCCGATCCTAGTATCGATGGGCAGACAGAATTCCGTGAAAATGGAATTCTCTTTTCTGTGGGTGTCACATTCAATTTGGTTCCTACAGAAAAAATCAAAGAGAAGATGGAAAAAAAATATGGGAAACCCAGAAAGGAATCCATCGGGGATGATAAGGTCTCCGGGGCTGCCATTTGGGAACTAGTGGAAAGAAGAGAGAACCCTCCCCGAGGTGGATTTGCCGTCGTTTGGAGAGAAGGTTACAAAAAAGCTCCCTACACTCGTCGGATTGATTACTTTTCTGCCAATCTCAAAGAAGTCATCGCAAAGGATTATGTCGATTTCTTCAGTGTTCAAGAAACAAAAACCTTGCGGGATTTAATCCCGTAGTTACCCTGTCTCGTGAGGCTTGGCAAACCAATGCCCAAGCATACGAGGCAAAATGAATTTATTTTTAGACACAGCCAACATAGACGAAATTAAAAAAGTCCATGAACTTGGTCTCCTAGATGGGATCACCACAAACCCATCCATCATCGCAAAATCCGGCCGTAAGTTCACGGAAGTCATCAAAGAAATCTGTAGTTTTGTAAAAGGTCCCGTAAGTGCAGAAGTTCTAGCCACAGACGCACCTACAATGATCAAAGAGGGGATAGAGCTTTCTAAAATTGCAGAGAACGTAGTCGTAAAAGTTCCTTTAATTCCAGAAGGAATCAAAGCGGTAAAAGCATTCTCGGAACAAGGAATCCAAACGAACGTAACTCTTTGTTTCACCGCAAACCAAGCCCTCCTTGCTGCCAAAGCTGGTGCCAGTTACATCTCTCCTTTTGTGGGTCGTTTGGATGATATTGGTTATGATGGATTGGAACTGATCTCTGAGATCCGAGACATTTATGACAACTACGGAATCGAAACACAAATCCTTGCGGCATCGGTTCGTCACCCTATCCACTTTAAAGAAGTGGCTCTCCGTGGTGCCGATTGTGTCACTCTTCCTTATTCTGTATTTGAAATGCTTTTCAAACACCCACTTACTGACAGTGGACTAACAAAATTTATAGAAGATTCCAAAAAACTAACCTGGTAAAGTATTAAAACCACACCACCGGATACTTTCGGTGGTGAACCAGATTATTGATTAACAAAGCATTTACGAGCAATATCAAAACTCCGATTAGCACCGGAAATAGAATAAAATCCACTCCCACTCCTCCGAGCACTCCAATCATTGCGGTAGCGCCACCTGGCGGATGTAAGGTGTGAGTCCAGTACATTACAAAAATCGAAAGCCCCACAGAAAGTCCAATGGTGAAAAAATTGGTTCCAAGGGTGGCGACAAGAATCACAGCAATAGTAGCAGAAATCAAATGTCCCCCAATTAAATTTCTTGGTTGGGAAAGCGGTGCATCGGGAACAGCAAATAAAAGTACTGCCGTTGCCCCAAACGAACCTATGAGAAGCGAATGACCCGATAAATTGGTAATCGCAAGGATCGACCATATCGAAACCGTGCTACTAATCAAACTCCAGATGGCAAACCGAAGGGAACGTTTGTTACGTTTTACCGATAGGGGTGCTTTGATTTTACTCGGTAAACTTTTAAACCTATTTTGCAGCGTAAGTTACCCAAATTTCTTTCATCTGATCGATAAAACAAAATGCAGATTGGTGAGAGGCATCGTTAAACAAATCACAAGTTCCAACTTTGTTCCAATTCAATGGGTAAGCGCCATACGAAGTAGCGAGGGATTCCATCGGATCCCACCAAACTTCCTTTATATGGAACTTCTCATAATATTTATAATAATCACCATACACCTTTGGCCATAGAACCAAAGTTTTGATTCGGTTCTTCTTAGTGAGATCCAAAAATGCTTCTACATAAGGTTTTTGCGATTCACCTAGCGAATAAGTGCTCATATACAAACTTCCGATACGAAGGGTATCTTTTTTGATTTTTTCAATGGGATTGGACTGCACCCCATAAATCAAATATTCACCCTTTGTATAGTTGATGAGTTGGAACTCTTGGTTGTATTTAGATTTATATTCTCTCAGTTTTCCCTGTTTGACCCTTGAACTAAAGAGGGAGAGATTTAACTCTACACTGCGGATGACAAAAAGTTGATCCAAAAAGTATTTCCATTTTTCTTTTAGAGGAATGTCCTTCCAAACAATATCGAGACAGTCCTTGTCACAAGCCATTCGTAAAAACGGAGACAAGATAAATCCTTTATTATCATCAAAGGCCTCTGGACTGAGCGATAAAATGACAAACTCAGGTTTGACACCTGACTCCAATAGCTTTTTTAATTGGATATAGGAATTCATAGGAATTCCTTGCGGGCTACTGAAATTATAGAGAGTCCAATCTTTACGGTATGGTTCAGGAATTCCTAATTCAGAAAACGGATAGGAACGAGAGTCTCCAAAAACAAGTGTCAGTTTTTTTTCACCAATTTCTTTATCGGTTAACAGTCGTTTGGCCAACACCTTTCTTTGGAAATAAAAAACAGAATTCCCTGCCTGGAGAAATTCTTCATGAAAAATGGGTAAAAGAAAAATTTTATCTACCAAAAAGACAAATAAAAAAAGAACCACTGGATATAATAAAAACGGTTTTGATTTCAAAAACACAAATCCCCTAACCTCACCATTTTAAGACAGGATTGGATTCTTCAACCAAATTAAGAAGCCGGTTTTCCAAGAACCTGCTCTTCGGTCACAACTTTGTATTTCCCTTCCTCGAGAACAAAGTCCCGTAGATCCAATTTTCCAATCCGAATCCGGTAAAGATCTAAAACCACCATTTCCTTTGCTTTACACATTCTGCGGATTTGGCGTTTTTTCCCTTCTTTCAAAATAATGCTGAGGTAACTCGTAAAACCCGGAGGGGTTTTTTCGGGAACTACATTGGCTGGTTTTACAGAAAGAGCACGGAGAGTTTCTCCACCTTCCCTTACACCTAACATAAATTCATCGGCTATGGGTTTCCATGCCACAGGTTGTTTCAAACTGATGATATACTCTTTATCAATTTTGTTTCGTGGGTGAGTGACCTTTTGGATAAAATCTCCATCAATGGATAAAAGTAATAGTCCCCTGGAATCTAAGTCCAATCGGCCAGCATAATTGTATTTTTGAAAGGCTTCCGGCAGAAGTGAGAAGATAGTGTTCTCATGAAACTTGTCTTCGTGAGAAGTTAAGTAACCCGGAGGTTTGTTGAAGGCGATAATTTTCGGCCGTTTCAAAGACTCCTCTTCCATTTGAACCGATTTTCCATCAAAGCTGATGGAATCTGTATCTTCGACTTGAAAGGAAAGATCTGTAATGGTACTTCCGTTGACTTTGATTCGGCCTGCGAGGACCAATTCTTCCACTTTCCGACGGGAACCGAGACCTAATTTGGCTAGAAATGCGTTGATCCTCATGATTTTCCATTTTACAAAGTGGCCTCATTTCAAAAAGTCTAAAGAAGGTATGAATCCGTTAAAAAAGAAACCTCGCTCAAAAAATATCAGCCCTCGTGTGGACCTTCCTCAGTGGATGAAGGTGCGAGTGAGTTTTCCGACGGAAGGAGACGCCCTAACCCAAGTCAGAAAAGAGGTAGAATCCAAACAACTTCATACGGTTTGTGAATCTGCGAGCTGCCCGAACCTTAACCATTGTTGGAACAGGCGCACAGCAACCTATATGCTTTCCGGAGACATCTGTACAAGGCGATGCCAATATTGTGATGTGGCCTTTGGAAAACCAAATGCTCTGGATTTAGAAGAACCGGAGAGAGTCGCAAGATCAGTCGCTACACTAGAACTACGCCATGTAGTACTTACCGCAGTCAACCGGGACGACTTAAAAGACGGGGGAGCTGGCCACTTCGCCGAAACCATTACCAAAATCAAATCCTATCGTCCAGAATGTTCGATAGAAGTACTTATCCCTGATTTTAAAGCCAAAGAAGAATCTTTACAGATCCTCTACGCTTCAAAACCCAATATCATCAACCACAACATTGAAACCGTGGAACGTTTGTTTCCCACAATCACTCCACAAAAGAACTACAAACGTTCGTTAGAAGTTCTTTCTCATATTGCGGAACATGGATTTTTAACAAAAAGTGGTCTCATCCTCGGCCTTGGTGAGAAGGAAGAGGATGTAAAACAATGTTTAGAAGATCTATTCGCAAGCGGGGTTCGGATGCTTACCATTGGCCAATACTTGCAACCAGGTCCCACCCATTACCCGGTTCAGGAATTTATCAAACCAGAAACTTTCCAATTTTGGAAGGAATATGCGTATAAAATTGGATTTAAAACCGTAGCCTCGGGCCCCTTGGTTCGCTCCTCTTACCATGCCGATGAATATTTTTCAGACGAAGCAAGTGATTAGTCCGAAAGATAAAGTATGGACCAAGAACAATTGGAGGCATTCCAAGAGGAACTTGCCAAAACATTCTTTTTCTCAATTCTAAAGGATTTGAGTGAAATTGGAGAAAACCTAAACGATTTCGAAGTTAAGGTCCTCATCCAAAAGGCATTGTCTCACTCTCCCGATTTACAAGTCGAGTGGGGAGATATGGATCGCTTTGGAAATAGCACCTTACTCGTAAAATATGAATCTAATTTACTTTTAATTGAAGCAAGTCCACTCATCAGTGCCATAAAAATCCTTTGGAACGAATATAAATCCAAAGAAAGTTAAACACAATTTTAACCTATAAAATCCCTAACGAACAGTCCAACAAACTTACGATACCTAATTGATGATTTCCGCAGAACTTCGAGGGTAACAACTGTACATAAAAAAAGCCCGAAAGATTTCTCTTCCAGGCTTCTTTTCTACTTAAGGGTTGGTTTATTTAGAATTTAGATTTTTGTTGAAGGTCGTAAATGACTTCTTCTACATTATCCATATCAATTCTCTTAATACCATTCTCAGTGTGAACAATCAATTGACCGTTTTCTTGGTTGATGATCGCCCCAATCACTGTTTTACCATCGACTAATACGATTTTTTCAATTCTTTCGTAGTAGTTTACGATGTCTTTTTTAGACTTAAATTCTTTTGGTTGGTTAGCCAAAGAGTCTTCGAATTTTTTCTTCTCTTCTTCTTGGCGTTTTGCAACATCTTGTTCAATCACATGTCTCTTAGCATCGATTTCTTGTTTTTTCAACTCATCTAACTTTTCAGTTTGAGCTGATTCGCTAAGTCTTGTGATCTCTTGTGCAGTTTGTTTGTCAACTGTCACGATTGTTTTGATTTCTTGTTCTTCGTTTTTGGTAAGTTTTGCACTTTCCACAACGAGTTTTTCCTTTTCAGAAGTTTTGAAGGCTTTGTTCAAATCTAAAGTTTGAATGTCAGCAGACTTCGCAAGGTCAGCAGATTTTGCTGATTGAGTGGATGCTTGGTCTTTCTCTAAGATTACTTCTGCTTTCGCAAGAGACTCTTGGAGTTTTTTCAAGTCAGCATTTCCAGAAATTTCTTCTGAAGAAAGTTTTTCTAAAGCAGGAACACGTGGAGCAAATGCAACCGCACCTTCAACTACTTTTACTTTCGCAGGTTTTCCTTCTGCAGCTTCTACGATAAAAGACGTTCCTCGCACACCCGCAATCGCAGTCGGTGTTACGACAGTGAAGTTGTCTTCTTTCTTAGCTTTGTTGACTTTCGCAAATACCTTTCCAGAAACTAGAGCAATTTGAGTGTCTGTTGTTCCTGAATTGTCTTGAGAGAGTTTTGCAAAGTCAATAGCGGACTTAGGAGAGATACGAATGCTCGATCCATCCGCAAATTGGATGTCTACTTTTCCATTGTCGCCTGTGACTACATTATCCCCGGATTTCAGAAGGGCACCAAGTTGTGCTTTTTCTTCTGTTTGGTCTGCGTGTTGGATTTTTGAATCTCCTACCGCAAATACGACTACCGCAGATAAATCTGCTGCTTTTTTTGGTGCTTCGGACACTTCTGCGTCTGGTTTCTTACAAACTGTAAGACCAGTAAAAAGAAGCGCTAGGCCCATTATGGTTAGTTTCGATGCTTTCATATCGTCCTGTCCCTTAGTGAAATTCAACTTTCGTTACTCTCTAATCAACAAACTGGGGTATAAGAAATTCCCAGCTTTTTTGTATTTTTTTCTAGAATGAAAAAAAATTCATTAGTTCGGAAAAAAAATAATTTAGTGACTGGATTTGTAAACGAATATTCAGTATTTTTCCTCGAAACCAGCGTTTTTCAAAGGAAAAGTAGGGTTTTTTCGGGAAAATCGCTTTGTCTAAGATAGAGGAAGAAAAAAACTCCCATTATGGCTGAAACCTCTACGCTGAACCAAAGACCTGCCTCCTCCATCCAACTTTTGGAAGAAATGGAGAGAATGTATAAAGACTTACCCATGGAAGCCATCGTCAAACAAGACATCTTAAGACAGGGCATTCATTTTTTACCTGAGTCCTTTTTAGTCAAAGATCCTTATAAATCCAAAGATTATTTTATCTTTTCCTTCGACCATATCCCTCTTGCTGACCTAACAGATGGGGCCGATACCAAAGCTCCCGAAGAAATCAAAATCTCAGGAGGTCACTTTGGCCTTTTAAAGACAGTGATCTCCACAAGGAACAACCCAACCTCACCATATAAAATGAAATCAAAGGATGGAATCCCTACTTTGTTTTTAGAAGAAACTGAAATTGGTAGTGCCGAGTATCCACCGATTCCTTCTTGGTACAGACACAAAACAAAGTCAGGAAAATTACCGGGGGAAGTAGCACCTGTCATTGAATGGGGATACCTTTTGTATCTGACGGTCTTTCGCAACTGCCAATACTTTGGCAAAGACGAAGAATGTGCTTATTGTGATATCAACCATAACTACCGCCAACAAAAAGGTGCCGGAAGGCCTTATACAGGAGTGAAGGACGTAGAAGATATTTTAGAAGTTCTGTCTTGGGTAGATGCCGAAGACCAAATTGCTAAAGTGTACACATTGACCGGTGGATCGGTTCTTACCAATTTAAAGAAAAAATCAGAAGTGGACTTTTACCTCCAATACCCAGAGGCCATTGAAGCACGTTTTCCCAAACGTTGGATGGGAAAACTTGTGGCGCAAGCCTTTGAAAAGGAAGATTGCCAAAAGTTCAAAGATGCAGGAATCCAAATCTATCACCCCAACTATGAAGTTTGGGACAAAGCACTCTTTGAAAAAATTTGTCCTGGTAAGTCCAGTTGGATTGGTTATGAAAATTGGATTCGCCGTGTGGTGGATTCTGCCGAAGTGTTTGGTCCAGAAAATGTGATTCCTAACTTTGTGGGTGGAGTGGAACTTTCGGAACCTTGGGGTTTTAAGACTGTAGCCGAAGCCATAACTTCCACAAAACAAGGTTTAGATTTCTTTATGTCCAAAGGGATTGTACCTAGATTTACCGCATGGTGCCCCGAACCTTACACCACCCTTGGCCAACAAGCAGGTCCCCCTCTTGTGTATTTTTGTGAACTTCTACGTGCTTGGAAAGAAACCTTTGAACAGTACGGATTGCCCACTCCTCCAGGGTATGGGGAACCGGGTCCAGGAAAGGCAGTATTTTCTGTTTCTGCTTTTATGGATGTGATAGGTTATTCTGGACGAAATTAGTCCTTTCCTGTACAAAGAAAAAACTAAAATCCGTTTATGCGAAAACAAATCCTACTAACGGGAGTTTTTTCTCTCCTTCTTTTCACGTTTGCTTGTCTGAACCCCGAACAGGAGGAACCCCATCGGTTCCGCCAAGGGGTTTTGGACATCCGTGACCTTACCTTCAATGAAAATACCATAGTGGACCTACATGGGGAATGGGAATTGTATTTTGGGGATTTCCACTACCCACCCTTTCATGGTGAAAAACCTCTTACGGGATACTTGGCCATTCCGAGTTCCTGGCAAGATGAAGAATTTGGAGGAGAAGAATTACCAAGAACAGGACATGTCACCTTACGAGCGTTCATTCAGATCAGCAAACAAACCATAGGCCAAGAATTAAGAATTTATATTCCTGATATTGCTTCTTCCTATCGATTTTTTGCCAACGGAATTTTGATTGGTGGGCAAGGAAAACCCGGAATCAATCAATTTGATGATACGCCAAGAATCAAATCCAAATACTATACTCTCATTCCTGATAAAGAAGTGATCGAACTTGTATTTCATATCGCAAACTATGATAACAATTTTGGTGGATTTTGGGCCATTCCGAGTTTAGGAAATAAAAATGCTTTGGACAGGGAAAAGATGCTCTCCATTGCGCGAGAACTTTTTTTACTAGGAGCCCTTGTTCTAATTGGTTTGTATCATTGCGGATTGTATTTTTACAAACGAAAAGAATCATCTATCTTCTACTTTGCCCTCTTTTGTTTTTTGCTTGGGATTCGTTTGGCCTTCACTGGTGAAAGATACATCTTAGAACTATTTCCGAATTTCCATTGGCCTTCTGCTTTTCGGATTGAGTTTGCTTCTTATTATTTTGCAGTTCCCACATTTTTATTATTTATCTATTCTCTTTTTCCAGAAGAATCCAATCGCAAGTATGTTCGTTATGTACTGATTGCCAGTTCGATCTTTGCACTCACACTTTTTTTACCAATTTCAGTGTTTACTATTTTATTATATGGGTTTCAAGCTTTATCATTTTTTACTATTGGGTATGTCATTCATATCAACCTAAAAGCAGTCTTTAACAAACGACCCAATTCGAAATTGTTTTTTTTAGGGCTTTTGATTTTAGCATTTTCTGTTGCGTTTGATATTTTACGACACAGTGTTAACAACCGTGGAATTGGTCTTACTCCTTACGCCCTACTTTGTTTTATCTTCATACAATCGCTTATCCTTTCCAGTCGTATCGCCAATGCTTTTTTAAGAGCCGAAGAATTAGCGGAAAGTTTAAAGATTAGTAACGAATCCTTACTTGCAGTCACAGAAAATTTGGAACAAATTGTTTCTGAAAGAACCTTTCAGTTGAACTCGTCTTTAAATCGAATTAAAAAAGACCTCCTTCTTGCCAAAAAAATCCAACAAAAGATCCTCCCGGAAGATGGAATCAAATTTGAACATTTAAAAATCCATTTGTATTTCCAACCCCAAGACGAAGTGGGTGGAGATTTTTATGATATCTTTGAATTGGATAATGGAACGGTTCGTTTTTTTGTCGCAGATGCAACGGGGCATGGAATCCAAGCGGCACTCTACACCATGGCAATCAAATCAGAATATGAAGCCATCAAACGTTTCATTACCAAAACGGATGATTTGATGAACCATCTCAATCAAAAGATTCAAAATAAGTTCTCTGGATTAAAAATTGTTTTTTCAGGATTTTTATTGGATATAGATACCAAAACAAAGACCATTTACTACTCGTCAGCGGGTCACCCAAACCAAATTTTTCAATCAGGCGACAAACAAACTATTTTAGATCGTACGGGAAATATCATTGGTCTCAAAAAAGACCAACCCTATACACAAAAACAATTCCAAATGGCAATGGGAGATAGAATCCTTTTGTTTACCGATGGAATGTTGGAACAAAAAAATGAGTCGAGAGAAGAGTTTGGAATGGAAAGAATCCAAAAGATTCTTACCGATTACCAAGGTAAGGAATCGGAGAGAGTGCTTGCCGAGCTTGTCATCCAACTGTTTCTCTTCCAAAAAAAAGAAGATCAGGAGGATGACCAAACCATGGTTCTTATCGAATGGGAAAAAACTTCTTAAAAGTTTTGAACCAATCTTTATTTTTTTAGAAAAAGATTGTCCACACCATTCTTTTCAAACTCAGCATCATACTTTTCTGCTTCCTTTGCGACTTTGGTTTCATAATCTTCTGGAGCCAGTGCTTCTAAATCTTTTGCAGACATTTTTTGTTCTAAATCTCTTTGGGCAAGTTCTGTAGAGAGATCTGTCCAGAAGATATCGTCGTTATAAGGTTCGATATAAGACTCGAATACTTCTTGGAAGTATTCTTCCGAAATGGTAAAAAGTCCATTTTCGGAAGTGATCGGTCCTTTTTCAGCGCCGGCAGAAAGTTTTTTTAAGAGGGACTGGATGAATTCGTCCACAGAAGGATCTGTTTCTTCGTGTGGAGAATTGCTCACCCATTCAAACACCGCAAGTGCGTTCAAAAGGTGTTTTGTTTCTTGGGGATTAAGATCTAAATTCATGATTACCTACTTTGTTTCCATGGAAGTTGGAATCCTTCGTCTAGGCAAATCAAAGAATGACGGTGGACCGGTTTTCCTTATAGTTTTGATACATCTGGTCAACCAGGAGACGAAAGGAGGGATCTTCTTTTAGAATTTCCAATTTCTCTTCCAGACTCAAAATAGAAAACTTAACGCACAAAGCCTTAGTGACTGCAGGCTTCATACCCAATAAGTAAACATACGAGTAGTATTGTCAAATAAAAAATACTAAACGTATGTCACGTATTTATGTCTCGATAGACTTTTGCGATTCGTTTCACTCCCTCTTCCATTTCGTCGTTTCCAAGAAAACTAAAGTTCATACGAAAGTTGGATGAAGACCGATTCGCAGGAGAAAATTCACTTCCAGGAACCATGGCAACCCCGCTTGCTAAACAACCTTCCATCAATTCTTTTTGGGAGACCTTGGGATATTCCACCCAGAGAAACATCCCTCCTTCGGGACGGGAAAATTTTGCTTCAGGGATATATTCCTTGAGTAAGGAAACCAAAATTTCTTTTTTCTCCGCATAGAAGGTTTGGATGGAACGCAGGTGTCCGTTCCAATCCATAAAATCCAAAAGTTTGGAGACAACCACTTGGGAAAACTGATTTGAATTCAGATCATTCCCTTGTTTGACGGCAGTAAACAAATTACGATAGACCTTTGGAACTACGGTCCAACCCAACCGAAAACCTGGAGATAAAATTTTCGAAAAACTTCCCAAAACAAAGGTTAGGTCCCTCCTTTCCCGAAAAGAACTGACCGATGGATATAACTTTCCTTCAAAGTCCAAATACCTGTAGGCTTCATCTTCAAAAAGGATAACTTCTTTTTCATCTAGTAGGGAGGCGATCTGTTTTCTTTTTTCCAAAGACCAAGTATAAGTTGATGGATTTTGGTAAGACGGGTTTGCATAAAAAATATGGATTTTGTTTTGAGTTAAAATTTCTTCCAACAAATAAAGATTGGGCCCATCCGTCTCCATGGGTACACTAAAAAACTTCGGTTGGTAAGGAGAAAACGCCTGCAAAGCTCCCAAATAAACGGGATCTTCTAATAAAACATTGGTATCCGAATCCATAAACATCTTTCCTAAAATGTCTAATCCCTGTTGGGATCCGTGGGTGATGGAAATAGAATTAAGGGATACCCAAGAAACGTCCGTTAGTTTTTCTGCAATTTGCATTCGGAGTGCCTCGTATCCTGAAGAATCCCCATACTGCAGGGCCGTATTAGAATGATCTCGAACCACAGATTCCATAACGGAACTTAAAATATCTTTTGGAAGTAGATCTGGATTTGGAAGTCCACCTGCAAAGGAAAGCATATCAGAATTTTCGACCGTTAACTTCAAAATTTCACGAATGACAGAAGTCCGAACAAAAGAAGTTCGTTTCGCCGAAAAAATAGTTGGCATTTCCTTTTCCATCGTTATAGAATAACAGAAAAGAGTCAAACTGTCCATATACAGTTGATTCATTCTATTCATATACAGTTATCTTATGACAAAGTACAAACGATTAGCAGAAGATTTAAAAAATGAAATCCAATTGGGATATTATTCAGAAAAAGAACGAATTCCCTCTCTTCGAGAAATTCAAACTCTAAAGTCTTGTAGTCTTACCACAGCTAAGGAAGCCTACCGGATCTTAGAAGAAGAAGGGTATATTTTTGTAGTACCCCAATCAGGATACTTTGTTCACCCAAACATAAGCTCGGTCATTTCAGGCCCTCAAAATGAATTTTATCCCACAGTAGAGGCCGATGACAGAATCCAACAAATCATGCGAACCGTGATGGATCCCAAACTCATCTCTTTTGGTGCAGCCATTCCTTCCGATATTTACCTTCCCTTAGGAGGTCTTGTTTCCTCTTTCAAAAAAGCCCTTCAACACAAAGAAATATTCTCTTATGGAGACTTACAAGGAAACCTTGAGCTCCGGGAATGGATTAGCAAACGTTTGTCGATCCAAGGATACAGAGTAAACTCGGAACAAGTGCAAATCACAAATGGGTGCACAGAAGCCATCACATTCTCCTTAATTACTACAACAGAACCAGGAGACACAGTGATTGTTCCCTCACCTATTTACGTTGGTTTATTTCAAATTTTGGAAACTCTCAAACTGAAAGTTGTAGAAATTCCTTACAGAAAAGAGGAAGGAATTTCATCCGATGAATATGAAAAACTAATCAAACGCCACAAACCAAAGGTTTTTTTATTCTCAGCTAACTTCAATAATCCGAACGGAATTTTGATGAGTGAATCTTCCAAACAAAGTTTGGCAAAAATTTCATATAAATATGGAATTCATTTAGTAGAAGATGATATTTATGGGGATTTGTATTTTACTGGAACGAGACCTAAGCCCTTGGTCAGTGATTTTCCATACGATCAAAAAGGTCCTAAATCTTTTCTTTGTTCTTCGTTTTCTAAAACCATTGCCCCTGGACTTCGCATCGGTTGGGTAACATCCAAAAATGGAATCCGGGACTTAAGTAAACGAACGAGGGCCTATAAAATTTCAGAAAACCATCCCAGTCAAATTGCAGTAGTTCAATTTTTGAAATTGCAGACTTACGAAAGACATTTAAAATTTCTTCGCATGGAATACAAAAAGCTCACAGAGGAATACACAAAACTTCTGTCTTTTAATAGTGAGGGAATCCTAAACATTCAAAAACCAGATGGGGGTTTTGTTTTATGGATTAAATCACCGTTAGATGGTGATAAGTTACTCAATGAATCCAAAAAAATAGGAATGGCCATTGCTCCGGGTTCTCTTTTTGGACTATCCAAACATTGGGACAGTCATTTTCGACTGAATGTATCGGTTGGGTTTTCACCGAAAATCAGAGAAAAACTATTGCAGTTCTCTAAGTTATTCTTAAAAAAAAGGAAAAACTAATTTTTAAGTTTTTGGTTGCAAGCAAAAGAACGAGAACCAACGTTTATACTATGTCAGAAAACACACGCAAGTATCTGGAAACATCTCAAATTATCCCTGCCAAAGGAATGTCTTACACTATGTATGAAATTGAAGGCCAAGATACAATCTTACGAATGCTCACCTTTATCCCAGACAATGACGAGATCCATATCTATCCCAAACCGCCGGTAAAAAAACTTTATAAGCCGGAACTTTGTAAGAAGGTAGAAGAGAACGAATTTTTAGGTCTTTGGACTATGGGAGAAGAAAGGAAGGCGGGAAATTAGGCAACCGTGGCCCCGGACAGAATCGAACTGCCGACACGAGGATTTTCAGTCCTCTGCTCTACCGACTGAGCTACAGGGCCTTCGGTTACAACCAAAGTATTTTTTCACATCCCGCTGTCAACGAACCTTTATAAATTTTGTGAGGACAATATGAAGACCCATTGGAAACCATTTGCAACCACCATCCTATCCACACTCCTTTTTGTTCATTGTGCATCCACTCTCCACAAAACAGGGATTAGTCTAGAAAGGTACAGGTCCGACTTAGAAACCAAATCCATTTTAGTAGAAAACTTAAATTGGAAGTATACAGAAAAAACCGGTGATGGAGAAACTCTAGTCGTGGTACATGGATTTGGTGGTGATAAAGACCACTGGACCCGGTTTTCAAGACACCTCCCCAAAGGGTTCCGAGTCATAGCTCCCGACCTACCCGGTTTTGGAGAATCCGACAAACCAGAAGGAATCATTTACACCCAAGAAGCCCAGGCAGACAGGCTTTACCAGTTCACTGAAAAATTGGGGTTAACCCAATTTCACTTAGCAGGGAATTCCATGGGTGGTGGGATCTCTGGAATTTTCGCAGCTAAATATCCAGCGAAAGTAAAATCTCTCATTCTTTTTGACAATGCGGGAATCAAAAGCCCCACCCCAAGTGAAATGCAAACAATTGAAATGTCAGGAAAACCGAGCCCCCTCCTACTCACAAGCCCCGAAGATTTTGACAGACTGATTGCCTTTACCTTTGTGAAACCACCCTATCTTCCTGGTTTTTTAAAAAACTATTTTGCAAAAAAATCCTTTGCCAATAGAGATTGGAACGCATCCATCCTAAAACAAATCCGGAGTGAAGGTTATTATCTTGAAGGAAAATTAGAGAAAATCCAATCTCCCACCCTTGTGATTTGGGGAAAAGAAGACAAAGTCATTCACTACACAGTGATGGATGTCTTAAAAGAAAAAATGAAAAGAAAACCAGAGACAGTCCTTTTGGAAAATATGGGGCATGCTCCGATGATTGAAGATCCCCCATTGTCCGCCAAACTCGTACAAGACTGGGTTTTCAACTTACAAACACCCAAAAATTAATTAAAAAAATACTTTAGTATTTTTTTTCCAATTTAGGATAAAAAAATACTTGTACTTTCATGGGTTTTTTATGTTATAAACCCCGTGGACCCAAAATATAACAACAAAACATTGATAGGAATTACCGGATCCATTGGGTCAGGAAAGTCCACTGTACTTGCTATGTTTGGTGAGTTAGGGGCAGAAACGATTAGCTCCGATACCATTGCCCGCAGTTTCACAGAACCAAATACTCCTGTGATCAAAGACTTGATCTCCATATTTGGAGAATCCATCTTAGATACAGACGGGGCACCGTCCAGAGCCAAGATTGCAGAGATCGCCTTCTCCGACAAATCAAAGCTAAATGCTCTAAACGAACTCCTTCATCCTCTAGTCCGTAAATCCTTTTTGGAATTTTTGCATTCACGAAAAGACGGCAGCATCATCGCTTGGGAAGTTCCCCTTCTTTTTGAAACCGACGCCTACACTCTATGCGACTTTACAGTTACCGTTGCGGTCAAACCCGAGGTAGCTTGGGAGCGAGTGATGGGACGTGGCGGGATGGATAAGGAAGACTTTCAAAGACGGAATCTCTCCCAAATGGACTTAGAGAAAAAAAAGTCTCTCTCCGATTTTGTCGTAACGAACGATAATCAAAGGGAAGAGTTAAAAAAACAAATCGTTATCATCTATTCTGAAATTAAAAAAAGGATTCAATCATGAAAGAAAGAGTATTTTACGTAATCAACCTAGATAAACAAAGGATTGGAGTTTTGTCCCTCTTTCTTTTTGCACTTTTCTTTTCGATTTTTTTTCTCGGAGTTTCTGTAGGAAAAGGAAAACAAGAAGAGACCATCACTCGAGCCAAATCCTCGGAACCATCTCCCGAAGGCCTCGCGCTCACCGACGGTTCCATTCCTTCTCCGACTGCTGCCAATGTAGCCGATGCTGCAGTGGGAACGAATGCCGCTTCCTCTCTTGTCCAAGGAACCAAAACCAAAGAACAAACGAACCTTGGCGCAGAAATTCCAATGGCGGACGTAGGGAACCATCCCTACTTTGTCGAAACTTCCACTGCAAAAGACGAGGAAGAAGAAAGAAAACAACAAGTTGTCGATTTGACAAAACGAACGGAAAAGAAAGTAAGTACTACCAAAGGGGAAGAACGAACCAAAAACCTGGTATCTACTTCCAAACATTCGAAATCACAAAAAACTTCCTCACAAATGGGGAGTGCTACAAAATTAGAAGGAAAACAATTTACCATTCAATTGGCAGCTTTTGCCAGCAGACAATCTGCTGAGACGTTTTTATCCCAACTGAAAGCAGATAACCATGGTAAGTTGGCAGCAAAATCCTTCATCGTAGTTAAAAATGGTTTCTTTGTAGTGCAAATGGGAAAATCGAAAGATAAATCTTCTCTTACAAAAGTCCTATCCAAAACTTCCATGCCTAAAGAAATCAAATCCAAAGCCATGGTTGTGAGTTACCAACCGCTTTCCTAAAAAAGATCGTTAAAAAAACCTTGGCATTCGGCTTTCCTAAATTATTTTAGGAGAGCCTTTTTCTACCTAAAGGAAGAACACTTAACTTTGATTTCAATTCTGAAGCTAAAAATCAAGGTTGCCAAACGATTGTTTGGCGCTATCTTCACAGGACAATACTTACGATTTGGATTAAATTTAGTAAAAAAACAAGATGGGGATTGGCAGGAAAAAACGACAATCAACCTTCCCATTTTCGACTCTCCTCTAAGAGAAGGTAAACTCCATAACCTTCGAATCGCCATCGAAAAAATAAATGGTCGTGTTTTACTTCCCGGTAAAATTTTTTCTTTTTGGTATGAAATTGGTGAACCCTCTCTCAGCAAAGGATACAAAGAAGGAAGAGTGATTCGAAATGGAGTTGTGAGTTCCGAAATTGCAGGTGGGCTTTGTCAGTTATCAGGAATCATCTACTACCTGTCTTTGGAGCTTGGTCTCTCTATCCTCGAACGATTCCCCCACTCTCGTGATTTGTATACGGAAGAAACTAGATTTACACCACTAGGTACGGATGCATCCGTTGTTTATCCCACAAAGGACTTACGAATCCAAAATACATTTCCCTTTCCATTACTTTTCCATTGGGAACTCACAGATTCAAATCTTACATTTTGTATCGAAGCGAAAGAACCACTCAAACGAAGAAAATTGAATTTCCAACAAACAAAAAAAAATGGATTTTCGAATGTGAAAGTCTTCTTAGAATCAGATGAAGATGGCAAATCCCTCTTATGTTCTTCCGATGATTACCTATTGTAAAAAAAAAGGAATCGTTTTCGGAATTTTTCTCCTCATTGTTTGTTTACAATCGGTTGTTCAATTTAGTTCAAACTTTGCCTACGGTGCCGATGGATATTATTACGCCGCGCAAGTAAATTCCTATCTCACCAAAGGACGATTTTTTAGTCCGGATTCTTCTCCCGTTTTGTATGGCCTCGTCTATTTTTCCAAACTAGGAACGAGTATAGTCACCACGAATAAAATTTTTATCTCGTTACTTGTTGGTATATTATTCCTTTCGGGTTACAGGTTGGCTTTTTTGGTTACCAAAACAGTTTCCACTTCGATCCTATTTGGACTCCTTCTTGTTTCGTCTTCTTTTTTGCCTCATTTTAGTTTTAACTTTATCAAAAACTTAGGTGGGATCGTATTTTTTATCTTATTTCTTACAGAACTTTGGGTTTTGGAGCAAGAGGAGAAGACTGGAAACCTAACAATATACGTACGATTGGGTTTGAGTTTTTTATTGGTTTTTTTCAGTCACAAAATCACGGCAGGAATTTCCTTTTGTTTTCTACTGGCTTGGGTTTGGAAACAGTTCCCTATTGCCAAAATCTATCGTTTCGGCATTCTTCTTGGATTACCACTTGTCCTTGTGGGATTGGCTTTTGTTTTTCCGAATCTTCTGCACTGGAGTGATCTAAAAACCATTGTATCAGAAGATATACAATTCCAATTGATTTCCCCTTTTTACCAATATTCAAAAATCTTTCCTGAATTTATTTTAGAGCAAATCCTATTTTTTCTTTCACCCTTTGTTTATTTGCTGACACGATCGCAACTGGATCCAAAACCCAAGACTTTCTACGACAAATTGTTTGTTCTCTTTTTTTTACTATCACTACCTATCTTTAGTTATACGGCATTTGGTTTTCCCTTTCGGTTGTTCCTACTTGTTTTTATTCCAGGAAGTATCCTTCTACTCCCCACCCTCTCCAAAATCAAATCACGGCCTTGGGTAATCGTTGTATGTATTCTCCTTTTTCTCTACCAATGGTTAACAATGGTTCGTGAAAAAAACTTCAATAACCAGGACTATAAACTCTACTCGATTTTAATTCCTCTGTTTCAATTCCCAAAGGATAGTTTGATCATTGTGCACCAAGGGTTTGATTATTTTATCTGTTACAATAAAGCGGGAGATGCCTTCCATTTTTTGCCGGAAGAAAAACATAAAAATCGACCAATTTATCGCATTGTGTACGGAGTGTCCGCCGCAGAATATAAGAAGTATCTTCCCAAAGAAGTAAAAATACAATACTTACCAGGTTTTTATTCTGTTTTGGAAGAAGGAAAATGGCAGGAGTTTCTAAAAGCAATTCCTGCCGAATCAAAGGATCGTATTTTGGATTGGAGAAATCCTCATACACATAGAACGAATACAATGTTACGAAATGAATCTTTTAAGGAGCCGAGTAAGAAGATTTAGTATAGGCAAATTCGCTCGCACAAGCGGCATCTTTTTCTATCTTTTCTCGTAATAACAAAAGTTTGTCGTTACAGACATAAAAGTAAAAATCTTCCTTTCCAACAACAGGATAGGTGCTTAGAGAAACCAAATGGTTATCCGAGTCCGAATATCCAAAATAAGCATTGTTGTAAGCAGTTCTTTCTTCTTCTGTTTGTGGGTATTGGATGAAAATGGAAGGTCGGACAAATCTGAACTTTGTATCCAGAACTAAATGGTCCGAGTAAACATCAAACACACCCTCTAATTTTTCATTGATTCCCGAATACTGATTGAACTCCCTGTAAACAAAACTTTCTCCATCAAACTCGATGGTATTAGAACATTCCATTCGATCGGGAAGTTTGCAGAATACAAAATTTCCTTGAACTGCGGCAATCATAACATCCCGAGATTCCACTTTGGTAATCGAAAGATATCCACCGAACACCCAACCTGTGATTTCTTTGGATTGAATCCGATACCAATACGCCGAAAGGCCATCGATTTCTGTATCCTTTTCTGATCTTTCTAAGACCTTCACTTCATCGCCGAGTTTCAGTTTCCCAACCTTCTCCCCATCCAATGTGGGCGTTTTTCTCGCATTAAGAACAGTCGCGGAAATAAAAGCATTTTTACCCACTTCGATGGTGGGAGTTTTTTTGCACTGAAACAATACGAGGAAAACAAAGGCAAATAAGAACAGATTCTTCATGGAAGAAAGATTGGTTTTTGG
Source organism: Leptospira vanthielii serovar Holland str. Waz Holland = ATCC 700522 (assembly GCF_000332455.1). GTDB lineage: Bacteria > Spirochaetota > Leptospiria > Leptospirales > Leptospiraceae > Leptospira_A > Leptospira_A vanthielii. The sequence goes on from NZ_AOGY02000006.1 coordinate 58,211, forward strand.
GAGAATTTTTGGCAAGAAAAAATGTGAATCGTAGAGAAAGAAATACCACCTAATTTTCCATAGGTGGTTAAGGAATTTACAAAGGGACTATTTTGTAAACAGAGATGCCAAAGAAGAAAGTTGGGAGGTAATATCACCACCTGGTTCCTTTCCGTCTGGCGAAAGTTTATCGACCACTAATGGCAATAGATTTCCAATGAGACCGGCAGTCGCTTCCGAATCCAATCCTACTTTTTTTGCCAACTCTTGAATCGAATCATTTCCTAAGACTTTCATCACATCATTGGCACCAATGTTCACATTCTCTCCCGTTCCCACCCAAGAAGACGCTGCGTCTGCAAATCCCTTGTCCTTAAACTTTTGCACAATCCCAGAAACCCCGCCATTCTCCTCGACGATCTTTTGGATCCCAGAAACGATTTGTGGATTGTTTTGTACGAGCTCAACTGCCTGAGCTGCAACGGCTTTCAAACTTTCAAAAAAACTCATGAAACGGAGGTTAATTAAAAATCCCAAAAAGGAAAGATATTTTTTAGATTCTAGTTTTTATTTGCCATAGCAGGTAGGTAGGTTTTTCCTTTGTATACAAGAATAATTTATTGCAATTCGATTCCAAATCAACCAACATCAATCCATTGTTAGTCTTTCTAAACATGGCAAATAAAACATTCATTCAATATCTGAACCAAAGACTCCTGCTTTTGATTCTAACGCTGGGCCTTGCGGGTTGTTGGACCAATCCTCTCACCCATCCACCAATTGAATGTTTGATGAAGTCAAACAACTCCCTTTGTCCCGATAAAAAACTTCTGGAAAAATGGTCACCTTTCCTATTTTTGCATCTTTTACCGGAATCAACCGTTACCATCTCTAACTTAACCAATCACTCAGTTGTCGAAACAGGTTTTGTTGTTGGAACTGTTTCTGCAGGCCAACCGTACGTCAATGTTTGGACCGATGATATCCTCCATACCCAAGTTCCTGTCATTGATGGAACCTGGCGTTACGCATTGCCTGCCAAAGCAGTTACCAATACCTTCTGGACTTATGGAAGCCTTCATACCATATCCGTACATTTGCCATTTGAGAAACCCAAAACCATCCAAGTGCGAATGGGAAACAATCATGATACCGATGGGGATGGGTATCCCGATTTGATTGTATCGGCAGGCCCGGGTGCTGGATCGCAAGGATATGCTTATGTCTATCGATTGAATCCCACAACAAAACTTCTCGAACAAACACCGAACACTTCATTAACCGATGGACAAACCAGTAATACATATTTTGGAAGTCGTGTTGGTACCGGTGACTTTAATGGGGATGGATATGCGGATGTGCTGGTGGGTGCTCAAGCATATAATGGTGCTGCTGGAAGAGTTTATGAATTCTTAAGTCGCGGTCAGACCGGAATTTCTTCTCAAGATTTAAATGCAGGTGGTTCAGCAAATGCTATCTTAGATGCACTAAGTGACGGAAGACTTGGTACAAATATAGTAGGAGCTGATGTCAATCATGATGGTTATGATGACGTTGTTCTTGCTTCCCCTTGGGACAATGATATGTTTATTTTCCATAGCCAAGGTCCAATTGGATTCATATCACAGAACACTAGTTCGGCTAATTTTTATTATAAACCAGGGCCAGCAAACAATTTTGGAAACCATGCAACTGTTGGAGATGTCAATGGAGATGGCTTCCAAGACTTGATCGTAGGTGAACAACTACATGCTTTGAATACTGGAAGAATTTTTGTATTTATTTCCAATGGGGGAACTTACTCAAGCCAACCGCAACAATTTCTTTACCCACCGACAGATCCTGCCCCAGGCTGTGCCGCAGGAGGAGGATGTCGGTTCGGCTCCGCATTTGTTTTAGATTATTTTAATTCCGACAATTGTATCGATCTTGCTGTCGGCGCCTTTCCATTCAATTCCAACCAAGGGATTGTTCATGTATACAATTCCACTTGTGACTCGACAAACCCCTATGGAAGTGTACCAAATTCCACTCTTCTTGGACCCGTGACAACCAGCTGCAATGGGATGCTTTGTAATTTCGGAGGAACCTTGGCTTCGGGAGATACAAATGGAGATGGACTGCCCGACCTACTGATTGGTGCCACAGGTGCCAGTGCCGGGATTGGCGACGTTTACCTAGTGTTAAACGATCCAGTTACGGGATTTCGGAATATGAACTTAAGTGCCGGTGGATCTGCTGATAGTCTTTTTTCTGGCGCCAATGCGGTTACTAATTTTTCCATGGGACTCAGGTTCCAAGATACCAATGCCGACGGCCTACAGGATATTGTGATTTCCGAACCTACGACCACCAATCGAGTGTATACATTTCATAGTGTGCGAGGGAGCGTGCCTGCAAGCCAAAACCTAAATAATGTAAGTGGCGTGACAAGCCAAACCCTCGCACCACCTTTGGGAACATCCTTTGGCAATACGATTGCGCTCTGGAAAACCAAAGCAGAGAGTTATTTATGGGCGTTTGTTGCGAAAACCAAAGAGTATTTTGGAATGATTTAGAAAATGAAATAGGTTTCTATTTTTTTTCTTGGCGCCTCGCAATCGTTTGGTGAAGATGACAACAACTGATTCAGCGACCGCGCTTTACGCTCCAATCTTTCGCTTTGCGAAAGGATTTCCGCTGCAATCGCTGGCGTGTGGATACTTGATTCAATCAAAACAGTCTTCTTTCCTTGAATCGCATTGATTGAGCTAAAAAAATAATATATCGTATCTGTTAGATGCCTGAAAACAAAATGTAATCTCTATCTTAAAAATATGTGTAGACGTTTGGCGACAAAATCGACTGGATAGAAAAAACGATTCTGATGTTATATATAAAACACAAAATACTAATCCTTATTTTATGCATCGGCTCCTTGGAATGTAGGCCACCGATCAACAACCCTAATACAAGCCTTACCATATCCAAAAAAGAAACCGAGGACAAAATAAAAAATTATACTTCAATTAAAGTGCTGAGTTGCCAGTTTGATCCATATCAAACAGTCCTATTTTCTGAAATAGGGAATGACGAGGATCCAAGTCCAGATAAGAATAACGAATCCATTTATTACGAAAAAAGGGCCGTGAGTGCCTGTTTACGGAGTATCCTGGCCATCCCTTGCCCCACATATCCAACCAACACAACCCAAGCCATTTCAGAAATGTTGGCTCATATCACTTCCAATCGATTGTTAAATTGCACTTTCAAAGTTGTCCTTTTTTTTGAGTTTGAAAAACCCTTCCACGGAAATTTTTAATGTTATACAACCGAATCCAAATCTACATCATTCCGCTTAGTTTACTTTGGATTGCCAACGATTCAATTTTTAAAGTTTGTTATCCGGGTGCGATTACGGGGAAAATTTCCGATCTGATTGGAATTCTACTAACACCACTCATATTAACTGGAATCATATCTTTATTTGTCAGTAGAACAAAACTTAACCTAATCTTTTGGATCTCTCTTCTTTTTACGAATCTTCTATTTATCACAATTAATATATCACAAACAACCAATGAATCTTTCTACAGGTTGATTGGGTCTAACGAAAACAGGAATTTAGCGGACAAGTCAGATTTATTTGTATTACCTTTGTCTTTTCTAACCTTTTACCTATCCAAACAAATAAAATCTTTTTTCAAGATTCAATTTCATCAAAAGACTTTGATTCTAATTTTGCCGACGTTAGCGTTAATCAACACATCGTATCCAAGCGGAAGGTCTGACTCATTATCCATTCTATTACTTTTAGATTCTGCCTCAAATAAAATCATCCAACTGGATCCAAAAGGCGAAAACATCACCGCAAACTCATATACTTTTAGATTCCAATTCATCGGAAAAAACCATGAAAGTAGTCCGGGATCCTATGAAATTCCAAACCCAAGTTCTGACTGTCCCAGTACCGTAGAGCCAACCAAAGATTTAGGAAATACCAAAACATCATTTCCTGAATCCGGTAAATTTCAAAACTATCGAATAAATATTTCTAAAAGTCAAAATTTTGAATCGATTGATAAGACTACCGACTGCAGTGAAACTACATGTACAATTGACTTACAAGACTTAAGTGCTGGAAACTATTATTGGATAGTTAGAGTTCGGTATCTTTATAGACTAAAGTGCCAATTGTATTTGGAAAATTTTATTGTGCCACAAGAAGTGCAGCACTTTACAAAATAAGGCCAGGTTTTAAGGATGGGAATGCATCCCTATCTTATTTCCTTCAGAATCCACAAACATTGCATAGTATCCCATCTCTGGACTAATTTCTGTTTTTGGCAATAGAACCTTCCCTCCGTTTTTTTCCACTTTTTCAAGGGCAGGTTGTAAATCATTTCCTATGTTAAGATAAATCAAAACTCCATTGTTAGTAGGAATGTAATCCTTTCCTTTTACCAAAACAACATTGACAGAACCTTCTGTTGCCGGTAATACTCCCATTTCCGTATCACCCATAGTCATTCTTTCTATACTTACACTAAGGATGGCCTGGTAAAAAGAAACCGCCCTGGATAAATCAGAAACAGGAATCTCCACGATTGATATAGTATTTTTCATTTGTTTACCCGATTGCTCCGCGTTAATTTCTAAATTTGATAAACTAACATCCATACTTGTTTCTTTTTTGCAATTACAAAGTAGAAATACAAACACTACAACAAGTAAAATTACTTTTTTCATAACCCCTCTCACTTACTAATAAGATTATCTTACCTTTTCTAATTGAATAGAATTGTAAAAATGCGACAAATCATGTATTTTTATAAAATAAAGTGGAGAGCAACATTCCTTCATCCTTCCAAAACTGTTTTGGACTTAAGCCAGTAAATTCTTTAAAATCTTTGATAAAATGTGATTGGTCAAAATAATCACTTTCATAAGCAATTTGAGTTAGATTGTTTGACTTTTGATCTAAGAACAATTGCAGAGCGGTTTGTATACGAATCATTTTTCCAAGTTTCTTAGGTGAAAGTCCCACAGTTTTTAAAAACTTTCTTTCCAACTTTCTTCTAATATTTTTGTCATTACCAATCATTGTGCTAATTGTGACTGTTCCCCTAGAATTCATTAAAGTATCGATTGCAGATTTAACAATTTGATCCACCGTGGATTTTTTATGTAATAAATTTAATAAAAATTCATCCATAATTTGGATTCGGTCCTCTGTATCAGTTGCCTTTATAATTTTTTCTTCTAAGGCCGATGCCAAATCATTCCCAAAAATATTCTGAATCGGCGTTTCTTTATTTGTTAAACTTTCAATGGATACATTGACAAACGGGATCAACCCATAAGGATAAAATCGAACTGCAAAAGTTTTTACAAAACCTATTGGTTCTATAAAAAACGGTTCGGTAATTTGCCCGATCAGACATGACCTAGGTTGTAAGATATAATCATTTTCACTTGTGTATCGTTTGATCTCATCCTCCAGAATGAATGCCATTTCCATACAACCATCGGGAACGATGCGCTGCCTCGGATAAAACGATGCTTTCGGTATTTCCAAAGTCCAATAACATTTTATTAGAGAACTCAAATCGGGATGTGGTGAAAAGGTTTGGTAGTCCATAGTGGTTTAGTCAAAGCGAAAACTTAGTTTCTTCGTTCCTTTTAGGAGCCGCTCCAATACTTTTAGAATCTTTCGCAATCAATCAAGACTTTATTAGTTTAGGGATTTGTGAATTTTTTTTGGCCGCCTCTCCAACGTTCGATGAATTGAAAATCCACTCAACCGAACAACTGCATTATACGCTCCGAACTGGTCATCCACCCACTATTTGCCGTTATATTAGCAATGAATCTGTCGATTTTTTCTTGCCAGGTTCCGAAATTTTTCACATTCTGACTTTTATGAAAATTGGCAAAAAAAGTATCCCTATCGGTATTTCTTGGTATTTCTTGTTTTTTTTAGTGCTTTGTTAGGTGCTTGTAAGAAGTCAACTGACGGAAATGACGATACCATTTTAACTCTTCTTCTGGTTCAGGCAACGGCCGCAACTCCGTGTTCCACCAGGTGTCATATATATCTATCTGATAAATACGGTGGTGCGCTCGGGAGTGGTGGAATCAAAGGACCGGATGCAATCTGTAATGGTGATATTAACCGCGTAAAAGGAAAAACCTATAAAGCTCTGATTTCTGTTCCCGGGTCTAGAGAAATCACTGGTAGTGCCACTGGCACACCGGCTTACACTGATTGGGTACTTAAGGCAAATACCTTTTATTCCAATAGCACAGATCCTTCCAACACGACAGGTTCTACTACAAATGCCAACAGGATTTTTCGGGATTCTAATGTAACTATGCAAATGAATTTTCCGCTAGGAACGAATGGAACCACTTTCTGGACTGGGATCACAATTACTGGTGGAAACTTTGCTAATGGAGACAATTGTACGAATTGGTCAACGATCGGTGCTGGGGTCAATGGTCAGGTTGGCGTTGTTGGTGCCAGTACAACGACACTGGTTGATGCAACTACAAATGTATGTAACGTATCAAATCGTGTTGTTTGTGTAGAACAGTAAATAGAAGTCAAAAAAATATTAAGTGGTATTTAATATTATTTCGAATTAATAGATGAACTGAGGCTAATTTTCGTAATGAGGTTGGTCTTAGTTTTTTGATTTTAATGAGAAGTGACCCGCGTTTCGTTCTCAAGTTAATATCTTTTCCGCTTTAAATTTTTACTTTGGCCTGATTATTAATTCCTGATAGAATATCATTTGGCAATACCTATAGGATTTGTGTTATCCTTTATGAATTTATCAAAATCAGAAATTGCTTCTCCCATATTTCTTTTTAACATTCCCGAATTTGCAAATGCAACGCACCATTTGCTTCTTAGAACCTCAGCCGAACTGGGGGAATTGATAGCATCGTCTATATTTGTCGCTGTGATTCGAGACGGTTCAATCGCACCTTGGTAAGCATCGGACTTTGCTATTTGTTCATAAAAACTTGGGTTTTTATGCTGCCACATAGCACCAAGTGCATCAATTTCTGCTTTGTTTTCTTTCAGTTTGTTTGCAAGCAAATCGTCTGCAGCTTTTTGCCGTTCCGCAGGAAAGTCCATATAACGGACAAATGCAGCGCCTGGAGAAGTTGGATTGTAATGGGGTTAAAGTTTACTATACGATCTGGAAGGGAACGCAATATATCTTTTGCTTCCTGCTTTCCTGCTGGGGAGTATAAATCTCGATCCTTGGTTGCCAGTAATGTTGTCGGTTCTAAATAAGGTTTATCGCTATTGTAGAAAACTCCTACCGTATCCTTACCGTAGGTATCTTTCTTAATATTCCCGGCAAGAACTTGTTCTTTGTAAAATTCTGCAAAGATTCGATTCACTTCTTCTGGACTTCGATTGGCTAGAATCCCAGCCTCCCAAGCCGAAATCACATTACAAAGTGCACTTTGAGTGTCGTTGGCAAATTGTTTAGCTGATTTGCCAACGTTTTAATTGAAATCGAGCTACTCTTGTCCCGGTGGAAGGTTCTCCTCGAAGATTTTATTCGCTTCTCGGTAGCCTTCTATTTCTGCCTTTGCGTCTTCAATGGATTTTACGTCATCAGATCTGTAGCCGGAATTTAGGAATGATTTATCAGGATTCCCTAGTTCTTTATAAAATCGGATGAGAGTCATTATTTTCCCGCTTCCATTATGTTGTCTAAATATAAAATAAATTGGTTTGTCCAGTTTCAAGACTAGTTCCGATCCATTAGCTAACTCCACTGGGAACTCTTTGGTAACATTGTGTTCAGCATCTATCATCCAAATTTTTCCGAATGAATGATCAAACTGAACATAGGTAAAATTTTCTCCGTTCGGGAAACCATAATCTGAAAAATTTTTTAAAGTGATGTCCATGTAATAATAACCATCATACTTTATAAAATCGGATCCTGGTTTTTTTGTACATCCAAAGAAGTATGAATTTACAATGAAAATGAAGATAACGACTTTTTTCATTAGTCTAATACTCTTATACTTGTAATTTTACTTTTCTCAAGTGCTTCCATTAATTAACCACCATTTCTCCACTCTTCTTTACTTGTATGATCTTGCATGATCCATTTGTATTTTGATATGCTAATATAAAGTGGTTTCCCTTTCCATCAAGAGTTGCATCAGTATCAATTTCGATGACTGCCACTTTGTTAGGGCCTTTGTTCAGTTCAGAAGGCACAGCACTGCGCTCCATACCAAATAAAAGAAATCATCAGAAGACTTTCTTACTCAAAATTTTTACATCGGGCCTTGACAACCATCACACTGTTGGGCGTCTTCGATTTCTTTTCGAACTCTTTCTGCATGGGCTTTACATGCTTCGAGAGAAGTGAGTTCTTCTTCACCATACCCTCCAGTAAAACTAGAGTTAATATCTTCTTTATCCTTAAGAAAATCAATGACCTTATCTTTTCTTCCTAGATACAGAAAAAACTTTTCATAGCCATCTATATAGAAAACACCATCTTTATAATGTTTGAATGTTAAAACTTTTTTCGGCTCCCATGTAGTAATGCCATACAAGGTTAAACTTGCGGTTTGAGTATCAAACTTTCCGTATTGGTACCGTTCTAAATCAGAAAATCCATATCTATGGAGGTTTTCTAGTCTATCAACAAAATAATAAAAGTGATTCTTATCTGCATATTTTTCATCGAGGGGAGTTCTCCCACATTTGATGAAAATACAAGTTAACAAAAACACATAAGCGATCTTTTTCATTTTTACTCCTTATTCCACTAATCTAATATCAGCAATTTGGCCAAATTTGATCGCATCAACTAGCTTTCCGCCATTCTTCCAGCTCGGTTTTCCATTCTCATTATGATCTTTGATAATCCAATCTCCCTGAGCATTTTTATAAGCAATCACAAAATGTTCTCCTTTTTTCCCACCCGGATAATCAAGATAGATTTGAGCTACGCGACCAGAGGTTGTATTCAATTCCTGAATCGCACTTGCCTTTCCTGCATCCGTGGAGAAGTCGATGTTTTGAGACAATACTTTTGTCGGATCCAAATAAGGTTTATCGCTATTGTAGAAAACTCCTACCGTATCCTTACCGTAAGTATCTTTTTTGATATTCCCCGCAAGAACTTGCTCTGTGTAAAACTTTGCAAAATCTGGATTTACTTTGTCGTCACCACGATTGGCTAGTCTTCCTGCTTCCCAAGCCGAAATCACATTACAAAGTGCACTTTGAGTGTCGTTGGCAAATTGTTCGGCTGATTTGTACTCTTTTATATGCAGAAGCGCTTCCCTTGCAATCGCTTTTTTAGAGTCATCAGGCAGACCTGCGATTGCCGTTTCGATATTAATCCCTTGGAAATACTCATATGTTGATTTGACTGTTTGTGCAATGGGACCATTTTTCCCTTGGCTTAATTGGCCATTTTGGTTCAATGCATTTACCCGATTTTCTAGCTGTAAGCTATTCAGTTCGTTGATTCTGTCTGCATTTGCTGCTTTTTTTTCTTTCAGCTTTTGCTTTTGGATATCTTCCAGTTGCTTGTGGTAAATTATATAATTTAAGTTAGTTGGTCCTTTAGTTCCGAATCAATTTTTAATTTGAATAACGACATATAATTCCTTTTTCTTAATTTTTATCTTCTTCAACTTTGATTCTGTCTGAAAAACTATAATAGACTCGATGGGAGAAAAAATCCTCCGAGCTATCTATTAACCAAAAAGATTCAATTCCAATTTTGAGTAGGTTTTTAAAAAGTGAAGAATTTCTGAAGATCCCTATATCGAAATCAGAAATTAATATATGCTTTTCATTATGAGATATCTTGGCACACCAAAGCCCTGCCTCCTTGTATGTCCTATTTCCAATATATATAAATTGTGTTTCTTTGAATTTTTAAATATAACCCAAATGAAAGTTGAGAATTCCTTCTCTACTTGATGATAAAATTGCATATCGTTCAAGGTTAGTCATTTTGGAGCGAACTTCATATTTCTTTTTCCACTCTCCTGCTTTTTCTTTGGCTACTTTTACAACGCCCCTATGGACTATTTTCGTCGGGCATAACATTGTCATCAGCGAATTCAAGCTACTAACATTAAACTGAATCCTAATTCTCTTTTAAGTATTCCAAATATTTTTTGTCAAAAATGGCAATTTCATCTTCACTATAACCACAGTCTTTTAAAGATGGAGCATCTTTATCTTCTCTATAGAGTCTATAGGCTTCGATTGTGTCTTTCGCAAATTCCGGAGAACCAATCTTGTGCTTACTGAAAAGTAATGGCATTGAATGCACTCGTCCATATGTCATAAATAATCTATCTGATTTTGACATTATAATAAGATACTCATCTTCTAGATCACTAGTTTGACCTTCCCAATAGAATCTTATTTTGCAATCTCTAAACACTGGATTGAAAACTCGGCAGTTAATAGACCTAATCTTATTTGCACCTGTAAGCTCACCAATCTTCAAGTATACTTTGTTAGGGACCGTTTCAAATTCTATCGAAAGAGAGGTATTATATTCCCCAGTTAGAGAGTTTGTATCGAGGAAAAAGTATCTCATATCAAATAAGGCAAAGTAAGCCTTATCATTTATTTTTTTAACAAAATTGTCTAAAAATTCTTTTGAAGAAATTGATGGGTATTGTTCGTAATCAATTTTAAAGACATCATTGGGAGAATAAAAAATTGAGTTAGAATTATATTCTTGTTTCTGACTATCATCAATCGCATTCCGATTGATCTCTTCTGTCTTCTTACTGCAATTAATATAGATTGAGAAATAAATAAGTAATAAATAGTAAAATTTATTTAGCATGTGCAACTCCCAACTTTTCCAGTTCTATTAGATCTTCTTTTGTAGGTATAAGTATTTTCCATTCATTCGTGACCGGATCTCTCTTCAATATTTCCGCGTGAACATGTTCTCCTGAAAAACCTGCAGACTTTCCAGAATTTCCACTTAATGAAATCGCTTGACCTGCTTTTACTGGATCACCTACCGAGACCAGAACAGCACTATTATGTGAAATTGCATATCCATAATCACTATTCCCAATTTTTACCTCAACGCGCAGACCATATGGATTTGAAGGATCAAAAGGAGTACTCTGCGTTATAGGTTTATTATCTTTATCAAGACCAGTAATTCGCAGAACGGAACCATCAGCAGGCGTAGCCATTGGAGTTCCAAGTTTGGACGAGGTATCGAATCCTGAATGAAAACGCTTCTCATGACTAACAGGATCAGTTCTATACCCGAGTTCACTTGTGACTGTAGCATTCGGATCTCCAGGCATATTGACTGTATAATCGCCAAAGTCATGTGTTCGAGTATAACCTTGACCCGGCAATAGATTTTTAAAACTAGTAGGTAGTTCAACAGTTTTATCAATGCGAACAGTGGAAAATTCATCACCTAAATTGATTTTTCCTACTCTAACTAAATAGTCAGATGCTGCTGCACGCATTCTTTGAGGTTGCGAGGAATCCAATAGATTAATCAATGCATTTCTGATTCCAGGTTTACTAATATCGACCTTTTGTCCGTTGATTCCAAGCTCTCCAATTTTGACAATCATCATGTTTATCTCTGTATTTCGCTGAATCTTCATAAAATCCTCTTTCATTTTATAAAGATTTTTAGACTCTTCTGCAAGGTTTCTATGATCGTCTTTTACTATTTTAGCAATTTCTGAACTTGGACAATAAGTAGGATGACCTCGTCAAGTGCTTTTGCGTAAGTTTGTTCGTAATGTTTTCAACTCTTTACCCAACTTGGTTGCATTTTCTTTAAGCGCCTCAGCATCTGGCGTTTGCTTAATAAGCGCAAGCGAACTTTTTTCGAGGGCTAACATTTACAACCGATTTCTAATTTCCAAAATTCTTTCGACAGCCCTCTTACGAAGAATATCTTTTTTGTATTGTTGAAGATCAACCACGTCGTGCAAAAAAAGAAAAATTTCATCAACCGAAGATATCATATCATCAAAAAGAACAATTACATCACGCGGCATAAATCGTTTCGCTTAAAATTTGATCCTTGATCCTGATTTTAATCGTTTCTTTAATCACCAAGTCGATCTTCCTATTAAACGTATCTTCTAAATAGATTTTTAAGCCCATATAATTACGAAAGTTTTTCTGATCGGGGAGAAATTCCACTAGTATGTCTATGTCACTTTCTGAATTAGATTCGTTTCTAGCGAACGATCCAAATAAACCAATATGTAATACTCCAAACTGTTTTAGAGAATCTATATTGGTTGTTAGTTGAGAAAGTATTTGGCTTTTAGATAAAGATGACATTCCAGCTTCCTTGTCTATATTTTAGATAGTGCGATCAACCTTGTCAAGTCAACTAACTTGGATTGGTGATACCAAAAATAAGTGATGAGAGAATGTTTCCTTAAAACAGAATGGATGGGAGTAAGTAAGAACTGTGGTTCACCGTTGAGTTTTTTTAGATATATAGCGAATCCTTCTAGAATCCCTTTGGCGATTCGATAAACATTTTATTCTGAAACTAAGTTGCGGAGGGACTTGACCTCTCCGCTGCAAACACTTCGTGTGTTTGCTACGCTTCGAGGCACGGCTCCCTTCGTCGCATGCCATCCGGGCATGCTCAATGTTATGATTGCTCCCTATGGGTCGCAACCATAACAGGCTCAGGGAACTGTTCAAGTCCCTTAGGCTTTGTTGTCATTTGAATGTTTGGATTGTTTTAAGAAAACTTGTTATGCGGGCGGGGAGATTATGTCTCTAACCCACAAAGATCCTTTCTTCCCCACCCAAAAAAGAACACTTCCTCTAAAAAACCAAGGGGGGTGGATATACCCGCTAGTGAGAAAATCACAGGCCGTAAGGTTAATAATTCTTCGGAGTCTACTACTAGCCATAGTATACTTACCCCCCTTGAGTTTACTTCTGGACGGCCGTACTTATTGGAAAATGAAGAGCTTAATAAATTCTTCAAAATCAAAACCTTAAAGATTCTAAAATCTATTTATCCTAAGTCTTGTAATTGTAATAACCCTAACCTACTATTCCTCAAAGTAAAAAATCGGGACTCAATCGCTCGCTGTAGCAACTGCCACAAGATGGTTTCCATCACTGCAAAAACTCCATTTGAGAATTACAGATCCAATCTAGCCTACATTAGTTTTATCATTTGGGACATGATTAACCAGTATCCAAAGATCATGACTTCAAAGGAGATTTCTAGGAAACTAAATCTTTCCTACAAGACTTCATTCTATCTCAAGAAAAGAATCCAAGTGATCTTCTCACAGCTTAATGAGACGTTAAGAGAGACCTTTATAAAGAGTTAGAAAACCCTGTAGATACTGACAAAAAACCAATTGCTGTAGCTGACTCAGTTGTTTTACGCCACGTATATCGCTCCGAGCGAATAAACATAGAAGTAGGAGATACAAAACAGGAACCGCTTCAATCTATTTGAGTAATAGTCTTGGCGGTGGTCAATGCGGAACCTTAGTTCACACGGTGGGCATTAATGGAGGTATGACTTTTTACAAATCTATTCCACTTAACAACCAAGAGTATCTAGCGAAAGACTTGGATGGAAAGATTCCAAAGAACGCTACTTTATACACTGATGAGGGATACAAATTTTTATTTGATAGACCCAATCATAAAATGGTGAATCACAATAAGAAGTCGAATGACCCTCGTTATACGTTAAGTAGAGAAAGGTGGATTACTAAAGAAGGCGTGAGTTCTAATGGTGCAGAAGGTAGGAACAATATATTAAAACAATCATTCCGAAGCTATGGTTATATTTCTCCCCGTTATAGTGATCTCTATCTAACGGAAATTAGTCTTCTTGGGAATTTGAGATTTGCACCCGAACTAAAGTCGATTCTCTTGGGTGGTGAAGAAAAGACTTTATACGTGGCGTAAAGTGAGAGCTTCTGCGGGCGGAGGGACTTGAACCCCCATGCCTCTCGGCGCCAGAACCTAAATCTGGTGCGTCTGCCAATTTCGCCACGCCCGCATTGAGCATGTATAAG
>NZ_AOGY02000005.1 GCF_000332455.1 Leptospira vanthielii serovar Holland str. Waz Holland = ATCC 700522
GAGAATTTCTGAATGAAATATCACATTGCTTTTCAATTTATCATGATATATTTGTGTCTTAGTTCAGTGAAAAACAGAATTTTGAGATTCAAAATTAAGCTAAGCAACAAGCCTTATATTAGCCTTTACCGAGTATTCTTTTCTCTTCAATTTTGCTTCAAGTAGTTTTTCTTTTCTTTCTGCTAAAATCTTTTCCTTGCGACCATAAAACACATCCATAGGTGTTACGTAACCGATTGCAGAATGAAGTCTTACCGAATTGTATTCTTCAATCCATTTACCAACTTCTTCTCTATTTGTTCGCGTGAATACATTGGTATTTCACGGATTAACTCAGTCTTAATGGTTCCATGAAATCTTTCTAGTTTCCCGTTGGACTGAGGATGATTTACAGAAGTCCGAACATTATGGATAGAAAATTCTTTCAAAATTTGTTTGAATTCCTTAGTCAAGAATTGAGATCCATTGTCAGTTATAAGACGAACCGCTAACTTATCGCCTCCAAGCCATTTGTCGCATGCGTCCCATAAAACTAACTGTGTATCAAGTGACTCCATTCGGGTACTGATTGACCATGCAAGGACTGCACGTGAAAAACCGTCTAACACTGATATCAAATAAACAAAACTCCCTTTAAAATTGATATATGATATGTCCATATGCCAGTGTTCATGAATAGCTTTAGGTTGATCAAAACCTGTTTTCTTTGAATCTCCCAAGGGCTTTTGCCATCTGCGGTTTAAACCACAGTCCACCAGAATGCGATATACACTAGAAGGAGACATATATGCTATGTTTTCATCAATCATCATCCATGCCAAAAGAACATATCCTTTGAATGGATGATTTCGTTTGTAATCTTCAACTGCCTTTCGTTCCTCTGGTGTTATCCAATGCGATTTTGGAATTACTTTCTTTGGTGATTTGTTTTTACATTTTCTCCAAACAGTTAACTTGCCTGGATTTACATCTATTTTACTACACAGGTATTTGATGGGGAGACCTGACGCCTCTTTCAGCCGATCTAAGGTATTTACAATCTCATGCTTTAATGCAGTCGAAACATGTAATCCTGTCAGAGCTCCCCAGCTTCTTTTTTTAGGTCGATGATCTCCCCTGTGAGTTCGGCTATGATTCTGTTTTTCCTCTCCAGTTCCTTTTCATACTTTTCTATCAGTTTCTTGTTTTCATTGGATTCTTTTTGATTCGACCCAGCCAATGCTTCGCGTCCTGCTTCCAATACTATTTTTAACCAATTTTGCATCATGGTTGGATGAATCCGATATTCATCACAGGTGTCTACCAACTTTGATTTTAATAGGTGTTTTCGGATGATGCCTATCTTGTCATCCGCTTTGAACGTACGTCTTTCTCTTACTTGTTTTTCCATCTCTAATCTCCATTTTCGGCTTGGAGTATTAGCTTAATTTAGGTCAGCAAAATTGCGTTTTCATCTGAACTGGAATAATAATAGATTGGTTAATTCGAACATTTTCAACTTTGGTTAGATTTAATTCTAATGAATCTCTGGAAATTAATCCTGTTTTGAATATGAATCTTTTGTTTGTTACTCCAATTTCAGTTGTAAAATAAGAAATTAAAGGTCTGATGATAGTTATAAAACCTATCCCAACAATCATTAGCAGTAAATGCGGGACGAAAGCATAAAACGATATCTTTGCTTTAAACCTTACATTCTCATCTGTTAGTAAATTTTCTTCTATATAACCCATTTCAGTCTCCATTACCTAACACGAATTATCGTGCTACGTTCATATTAACACACGAAATTCCGTGTTCTAAAAATGTCAAGGAAGGCACATAATTTCGTGCGTGGAATATGAAGAATTTGCTAGAAAATTAGGTCTAAAAATCAAAGAAATCCGGATTTCCAAGGGAATCACTCAAGAAGCCATGGAAGAAGGAAATTACCCAATCTCATACAGAACCGTTCAGGACATAGAAAACGGTCAATCTCACCCTTCAGTTCGCTCTATTTTTAGGATTGCAAAACGATTAGAAGTAGATTTGAAAGATCTTATGAACATCTAGTGTATTTTCTCGGAATATTACATCGGAAAAAACGACTCATTTGTTTAGAACTTTGATCGATTTCGAGGACTGAACAGAGGAACAGGTTCAAGCCGTAATTTTAAATGTTAAACTAAAACCATAATTTTACAATTTAAGTATTCTTATCGTTGAATATATTAATTCCCAACAACACCTGCATGTAATAAAAGTTTCTCTATTTTATTAAGTTTTCCTAATTAAGTTTGTATATAATCCATAGATACAAACTAAGAAGCTTTACGATAGTTAAAATAATAATTAAGAAAGCTTTCGCACATTCAAATCATATTGATTCAAAATAGCCTATATATTTGTTCCCTAAAACGAACATCTTAAGTCAACCAATTGCTTTCTATATAACCAATGAATTCACGACTTCATCAAAATCAACTGAGTAAATTTGATCAGGGAAACTCGCGTATTTACAGCATGCTGAAATTACAAATTTCTTATTATATAAGTATTGCTTGAATGGCCAATATTCAATACCAGCATTGTCAAGAAATTCAATAGAGTGGCTATGTAAATTTACATTAATATTTTTGAGCGGAAGGAGAAGACCCCTTCCATCAGCTTTTACGAAACTTTCCTTTGCAGTCCAAATCTTAAAAAATTCTATAGTCTTATTATCATCCTCAAAATTGCAAAGATAGCTAAGTTCGTTAGCTGTAAATATATTAATAAAAACACTTTCTTCAATTTTAATTATTTCCTCAATATCTATACCGATTTGATCCTTCTCCGATATTGCACATACGATTTGATTATTTGAATGCGATAAATTAAAGTACGCACGACCATCTGTTAAAAAAGGCTTTCCACTCAGATTCTTCCAAAAAGAAATTTCAGAATTACTTAATTTTAACTTTCTAATTAATAAATATCGAATTAAAGCATCAGAAAAAATATTTTGAATAGAATACTTTTTGATACGTGCTTGCCCATACGCGACTTTCTTCTCGGGAGATATAAAATCTAAAATATGTTCAACTTCAAAATTATTCGGAAATTCCAGCAGATAAATGGAAATCATTTTGTCAATTGCATCAAAGGTTACTTAATTTTTCAGAGTTCAAAATTAGTAAATATATTGTTGAATCAGCAAATATATGAGTTATAATAGGATAAAGCAGTCCATTTGATTGATGCTTTAAATATCCTAGAGCTAGTCCGTAAATGGTAGCCAGCACAATTCCCGGTAGTCCGCCTGGAATTCCATTAAAATGACAAACTCCAAAATAAATACTCTGTATTAAAATGATAAGCCATACTTTTGTTAATCTTTTTTCTATGCTCGACCATATCACTCCACGGAATAAGACCTCTTCATTAACCGCATTGATAGTAGCAACGATTGGAATTATCGAGTAAGCAATGAAACTATTTAGTTCAGGAATTTGTCGCTTAAATTCAGTTAAATCTGGATTTGTTAACGCATTCCAAACTATGAGAGCAAGAGAGCTCACAGAAATTGTTAATATGATTAACAAAACTGTTTTTAAATTTGCCTTACCTAATAACAGCCAATCGCATTTTTCTCTAACTCTCTTGAAAGCAACTAAGGAAAAGTAAATAAGCAAAATAAAAGCTTTTATTCCATTATCCTGAATACAAAAAGTTACATACAAAGTTCCCATTCCCAAGCAAGAGAAAAATATCGCAAAACCGGATCGCAAAGAATAAGAAATTAGCAAAAAGATAAATAGTCCAAACAGTAACAAAGCCACTTTATTTGAAGAAAAGAATGGGATTAAAGATAAGATTGCTACTAAAAAAACAATATTACTATCTGCGAACTTGGAACCTAATCTAATGATATATTTATTCATGGTGAAAAAATCCTTCTAGAATTTTCTTAATAATCTCTGAGTTTTGCATTGCAAAATCACTGTTAAACATTTCATTGTGTGTTCCAAATCCCTGCATTTCAGAATATTCGCCAGAAGTTACTGATTTCCAAGAATAGTTCAATTCCACTTTAGCTTCCGTTGACCGAATATGATGAATTTTCCAATTAATTTGTGTTTGGACTCTTGTAGATAAGAAATAATCCTTATAATCAATAAACCTATCCTTCAAATGACCATCTATTTCGAATTGCGGTTTATCTGTTAAGCTAATAGGAAATTCCCCGCCTACTTGAAACAAACCCGAAGAAATTTTCTGAAAATTAGTATCATCACTTAATACTGAGTCAAGTAAAATCAATTGATGAGTATCAGAACTTCTCTTTTCCATTTCCACAATTACTTCATATGCTAAAGTTCCTCCGGCAGAATATGCAAGGAAAACTAAAGGTTTACCATTTGAGTATCTTTCCACTTTCTCTATATACATATTAATTCTATTCTTATGACTAAAAAAAGGAAAAGATATAATTGTGTATTCCTTTAAATAAGGAATTGCATGTAGAACATCAACCGGAATACCAACTATCGAAGGGAAATAGAAAATTAAACCTTTCTTACCGTTACTCAGTATTGATTCGTCTTTAAAAATTATATCATTCAAGGAACTAAGCTCAAGCATTGAGTGAATATTCTGTGCACTACCTTTTAATTTTAGTGCATCCATAAATAAGTGTGCAACAGGATATTCGTAGATAAATGAAGCTTCAATTTTAATATTACAATGCTCAAAAATGGAACGAGATAAAATTAATGCTTTTAGGCTATGCCCACCAAGCGCAAAAAAATTATCGTTCATTCCTACCCTTTCGCTCGATAAGATCTGTTCCCAAATTTTTAAAATCTGTTTTTCGAATGGATTTGAACCTTCTACGTATTTTACTTGACTTTGAAAATCATTATTACTTAGTTTCGGCAAAGAATTCCTATCTAATTTCCCTGTTTTTCCGATTGGCAAGTTACTAATCTTTTTGAATAGATGAGGAATCATATATTCAGGCAGCCTACTCTTCAGAAAATATATTAGCTTTCCTGTATCTATGTCTTCTTCCGCTACATAGTATGCTACCAAAATCTCCTTATCATTTCCTCCAACACAAACGGCAATATTTTTGATACCAGGAAATTCAAGCAATACCGCTTCGACTTCCAATAATTCAATTCTAAATCCGCGAAGCTTTACTTGATTATCACTTCTACTATGGAACTCTACATTTCCGTCATCTAATAATTTACAAATGTCACCAGTTTTGTAGATCCGATCACCTTCGCCAAACGGATTCTTTATAAATCTATCATCCGTTAAATCAATAGAATTCAAGTAACCTCTTGCAACTTGAGAACCTCCAATATATAGCTCTCCAAATAGTCCTCTCGGTAATATATTCAAATCGTTATCCAAAATATACAAGCTTACATTGTCAGTAGGTTTTCCAATTGGAACAGAATAACCCGAATGAGTCTCAGAACAATCAAAACAAGTAACCTCGACAGTTGTTTCCGTTGGGCCATATTGGTTGTATAACTTTATAAGCGAATTTTCCCCGATTAAATCATTAAATTTAGTAACCAAATGAGGAGCTAAAATCTCTCCAGAACAATGTATTGATTTTAAGGAATAAATAGATTTTCGTTTTTCCAAAGGTAATGATAGAAGATATTCTAAAAACTGTGCAAACATACTTGGAACAAAATTTATTGATGTAATCTGATATTTTTCGACAGCCTCAAATATTTGCTCGGGAGATTTGTGTAAATTTGAATCGAGAATAGCAACTGTAGAACCTGCAGCAAACCACACAAACAACTCCCTAATAGAAACATCGAAAAAGTAAGGAGTTTTCAATAAAAAGCGATCCGATGAGGTGTGATTAAAATATTCAATATCCCAACAAATCCTATTCAAAACTGAAGCATGTTCAATCATAACTCCCTTAGGCTTTCCTGTTGAGCCTGAAGTATAAATTACATATGCAAGATCAGAGGATTTAATATCAATTGTCGGATTAGTTACATCAATTGACTTAATTGAATCAAATTCGATACAATTTAACCTAATGTCAATGTTAGAGAAATTAAGTTTGTCAAAAATAATTGTGCTACACTGGCTCTGTTCTAAAATTTCATCTCTCCTTAGTTTTGGATCGTCTGGAGATATTGGTAAATATGCTGCTCCTGTTTTTAGAACACCCAAAATTGCGATAAGCATTTTTTGACTTCTATCAAATATTAGAGCTACTAAACTTCCTTTTACACTGTCAACATTTGAAATGAGATAATTTGCTACTTTATTCGCCTCATTATTCAATTCACTATATGTCATCATCCCACCGTTCCAGTAGACTGCTGGATCATTCGGTGATTCACTGACTCTTTTTTCAAACATACTTACAAGGTTTTCATTCTCAAAATTGTGTTTCTTTTCTAGCCCTCTAAGTTCACCTAAAACATTTTCCTTTTCTTCTTCTATTACGATATTTATATTCTTAATTTCTAAACTTGATGAAGAAATAATTTTTTGACAGACAATTTGAAAGTGTTTAAAGAGTCTATCAATGTAATTTTGGCTAAAAAGGTTGCTATTATATTCTAGATCAAGAACTAAACTTGAATTCGAATAACTAAACAAAAAACTTATATCATACTTACTTGTTTTAGTTTTCAACTCCTGATATTCTAGTTCAACGCCATCGGATAAATTAATTTTCGGTATTTCAAAGTTTTGCAAGGCTAACATCACACTAAAAAGCGGCGTTGTTCCTGGATCATTTACGATATTCAGTTCTTCTTGAAAAAAATCGAAAGGAAAGATTTGATTTTCTATTGCATCAACAACTGTTTTTTTAACTTTTAAAAGTAAATCGTTAACTGTCATTTCTCCGCGTATTTCATCTCTTAAAACAAGCAAGTTGACATAAAAACCAATTTGTTCTTCTAATTGAAGGTTCTCGCGTCCAGCAATTGGCGATCCAACAATTACATCTTCAACACCACTATATTTATATATTAAAACTTTCAATGATGCCAGAAGGATCATAAAAAGAGTCAGATTACTTTCATTTACATATGAATCCAATAAATGTGAATGTTTATTCTCGATTTCATATCGTTTAGTTATGCCCTTATTACTCCGTATATTCGGCCTAGGTTTTTCGAGGAAATATGCATTGTTATGTAAGACACCATCTAACTTGTTTATCCAATATTCTTTCGCTGATTGAAATTCTTTTTTACTGAACTGATCAAACTGCCAAATCGTAAAGTCTCGGTATTGTAAAATTGGACTAGTTTCAAAATATTCATTACCTACTTCTGAATTGTAACCACGGATTAGATCCCGTAAAAAAACATTGACAGACCATCCATCAAAAATAATATGATGAACATTTATGAACAGGGCAGTTTTTCCTTGATTACAAGTTAGGAATTCAGCTTTAATTAAAGGACCAATTTCTAAATTAAACGGTATATCAACAGCTGAACCAAGATATTGTTCTAACTGAGCTTCATTAACGAAATTAATTTTCTTAAAACTATAGAAATCCTTGTTTTGTATAAACTGCATTGGTTTTTTTTCTAAAAGCGGAAATATTGTTCTCAAAATTTCATATTTCTCTATAATATTTGAATATGCATGTTCCAGTTTTTTACAAGATACACTTCCATTGAAAACAATTAAACCAGGAATATTGTAGAGGGGGCCATTTCCGAATTGCTCCGCTAACCAGATTCTATATTGGGAACGCGAAAGGTCTAAATACTCAGTGAATTTGGACGGAATAATCTGATCAATGCTCTCTCTAACATCTTGATTTTCTATAAATCTAGCAAGAGCTTCAACAGTTGGGTTATTATAAAAGAAAGATATAGGAACCCGAATACCAAATATTTCTCGAATTTTCGAAGTGATCCGGATTACTTTTAAACTATTTGTATTCAATGAAAATAAATTTTGACTACGATCAATACAATTAATTTTCAAAATATCGGCAATTATCTCTAATAATTGCACCTCTATCGCTCCTTGACCGCTACCCTCTGGCAAAAACTTTTCTAATTCTTGATTTCTGTATAATTTGCTTCGATCGACTTTTCCACTTGCAAGGAGCGGTAAGGATTTTAATAACACAATAGAATCTGGTATCATATAGCTGGGTATACGATCCCGAAGATATTCACAAATTTCAGCATAATCTATACGGAAATCAGTTCCTAAATAAGCTACGATTTCTTTATCTAAATCATTCCCGACTTTCTCTATTACAACGTAAACTTCATTAATATTTGCATGTTTTAAAAGCGTATTTTCAATTTCCGACTTTTCAACCCTATACCCGTTTATCTTATATTGATGGTCTTTCCTCCCAAGGAAAATGGCCTCCCAATTTACTGACCACTTTGCTCTATCGCCAGTTCTATATAACTTACCAATATTTGAGTATGTATTCTTACAAAATAACTTATTAGTTAAAGCAGTATCATTTAAATAGCCTCTACCAACACCTCTACCCCCAACCAATAAATCTCCTTCTATTTCAGGCGGTAGAAGATTTCCATCATCATCAACAATATACATTTCAGAATATGTCAATGGGGTACCAATTGGAATAACATTCTCCTTCGTATTTTCAACTTTATGAAAAGATGAAAAAGTAGTATTCTCAGTAGGGCCATATCCATTAACAATTTCTAACTTAGGTGCTAGGCTCTTCACCTTATTAACATGATAAGGAGATAATATATCACCTCCGACAATAAGTGTATTTAAATTTTCGAAAACTATGGGATTTATTTCTGTGAGTTGATTAAACAATGGAGATGATAAATACATTAAATTAATATTCCAGCGAATAATATAATCCGATAAACTTTCAGAATCTAATAAATCAACTTTATCAAGCAGACAAACGCAACCACCATTTAATAGTGGACCCCAGATTTCAAAGGTCGAAGCATCAAACTCAATTGCTCCTGTCTGAAGAATAATAGTATTTTCATTTAACTTAACGCAATTTTGATTCTTAACCAGATGAACGACATTACCATGCTCAATCATCACACCTTTAGGATTACCTGTGGTTCCGGAAGTGAACATTACATAAGCCAAATCATCGCTATTTAAACTAACTCCAGGCTTTTCATTTTTTTGATCTTGCTCAGCTGAATCAAAATCAATGTAGTTACAATCACTGAGGAGAGTTAAACTTTCTTCAAAATGCCGAAACTTTCGATCAATCAAAACAAATTCGACCGTACTAGCATCTAAGCAATATTCGATTCTTCTTAAAGGATATGATGGATTTAATGGCATATATGCACCTCCAGCTTTAATTATCCCTAAGAGAGAAATTAATAAATCTATGGACTTTTCCATTAATAGACCGACTACTGATCCTTTTTTTAGGCCTAAGTTTAACAGATGATTTGCGATTGAATTAGATTTTAAATCTAATTCAAGATATGTTAAACTATTACTACCGAATTTTATTGCTACAGAATCAGGACTTCTTTCTACCTGCTGAGAAAAGTAATCAACAATGCTTTTTTCACTTGATAATGGAAAGAACTTTCTATTTACATTTTTATTAAAAAACATTTTCTCATCATCAGAAATTATTTCAATCTCAGAAACTAAACCATTCAGCTTATTCACCAGGTTAGTTAGCAAAACAAAAAATCTTGAATATATATACTCGATTCTTTCATGGCTATATATATCAGTATTGTATTCTATATCCAAAAAAATATCTTCATTGCTGATTTCAAAAATAAAAGATAAATCAAATTTACTAGATCGCGAATAATGACTCGGTAAATTAAATTTTTCGAAGGAGACACCGTCTTTAATTCTAGAAGAACCAAAAGTATCTTCCCTTAAAGTTACCAACACATCAAATATCGGAGACTTTTGTAGATTAGTAACTACTCCTGCCTTCTCAACTAGAATCTCAAAAGGATAATCCTGATTCTCAAATGCATCATGAAGGCATGTGTTAATTTTTTCTATGAGCTCGATGACACTGTCATTTCCCGAAAATTGATTACGTAAAACAACGGTATTAACAAAATACCCGATCTGCGATTCCAAATCCTTATTTCCTCTGCCAGCGACTGGTATTCCTAAACAGATATCAGATTGATTTGTAATTCTATAAATTAGAAGATTTAATGACGAAACCAAAATTGAAAACACAGACTTATTAAGTTTATTTGAAAAATTCTTAATATCAGACAAACATCTATAACCTAAGCTATATCTCTTTGTCAAACCATTGTAAGTTTTAACCTTCGGCCTTGGATAACTAGGCAATAAATCGGACGTTGGCTCGAAATTACTTATTTTTTTTATCCAGTAATTTTCCTCCTTTTCAAACTTATCACTCAACAACCGACTTCTTTGCCATTCAGAAAAATCACTATATTGAAAAAAACCAATGTTAGATTCATCTAAACTTGTATCTTCTGAATAAAAGTTCAATATCAAGTCGAATAAAACTTCTGCTGACCAACCATCAAATATTATATGATGAATATTAAAACATAATATGTAACTATCACCTTCAACTTCGAACAAACGAATGTGATAAATATCTGGAGATGTTATATTCAATGGTAAAGAAAAAAAATCTTCCATAGAAGATTCTAATTCGACATAACTAACCTTAGTAATTGGCAAAGAAATCGTACGATTAGCTTTGACAAATTGTTTAGGAACACCACTGTCTTCAATTATAACAGTTCTGAGAATTTCAAACTTATCTATTATTTTGTTTATTGTCTTTTCAAGTTTTTCGACATTTAAATTACTTGAAATTTTTAGTGCGAGAGGAATCGAATAAGAGTTTCCAACATCAAATTGCTCTAACACCCAAAGCCGATATTGCGACAAAGATAAATCATAGAATTCTTTCTTCTCTGCCTTGGTTAACTCACCTACCTTTGATTTATCTTTATAAGATTCCAGTAAAAATGCAACGTTCTCAATTGTTTGACATTGATATAAGTCCCGAATTGATACCTTGGCACCAAACTCTTTATTCATTCTATTGACAATCTTTATTGCCTTAAGACTATGCCCACCTATATCAAGAAATCTATCTTTTATTGAAATTTTATTAGTCCCGATAACCTCCTTCCATATTGTCAATATTCTAAGCTGTTTATCTGTTAATTGATTTTCAGCTTCAACGGAGTCTTCATCAATTTCAATACTAAGCGACTTGCGGATTCTTTGCAATTCTCGCCTATCAACCTTTCCTGATATACTTAGAGGGACTTTCTCAATCCTAATCAACTTACTCGGAATCATATATTCCGGTAATTTAGCGCGAATCTGGTTATTAAATTCGCCTTCGTCTATTTCAATACTGGACTTATAATAGCAAAAAATATCTTTGCTTAGTTCGCCTTCTGCTGTAACAACGCATTCATCTATTTCAGGAAAACTATTTATAGAGTGCTCAATTTCAAGTAACTCGACTCTAATCCCCCTAATCTTTACTTGATCATCCTTCCTTCCGATGTAATTGATAAATCCATTTTTATCTATCTTTGCAAAATCGCCTGTTTTATATAATCTTTCATTTTCAATAAATGGATTTATAATAAATTTTTCATTTGTTAAAGTTAAATTATTGATATATCCTCTCGCTAATTGAACACCACCGATATATAATTCCCCGATTACATCAACAGGTTGAAGATTTAGGTGACGATCCATAATATATATTGTCGTATTTGCTACCGGAGATCCTATCGGAATAAACTCATATTCGTTATTCATTGGAAGGCAGTCATAGTAAATTACATCTACAGCTGCTTCGGTAGGACCATATAAATTATGTAATGTTGCCCCAGTCTTGTTGTTAACAATAGCATTGAATTCATTTACGAGTTTCGGATATAGAGCTTCCCCACTTGCAAAGCAATACCGCAAATCTTTTAAACTAGTATTTATTAAATCCAAATCATCTTTACCAAATTCCAAGAATAAATTCAGCATACTCGGAACAAAATGGATTACAGAAATTTTATTCTCTTTAATCGATTCATAAATTAATTTCGGATCTTTATGTCCACCTGGCTCAAGCACCACTAGTTTTGCACCAGAAAATAAGCTCCAAAACAACTCCCAAACAGATACGTCAAAAGTATATGGAGTTTTTTGTAACAAAGTATCCGTTAAATCCAATGGATATTTTGCATTCATCCATTCTAATCTATTTACAATAGCTTGATGCTCAATCATCACCCCTTTCGGATTTCCAGTTGAGCCTGAAGTATAGATAACATAAGCTAAATTGTTTGAACTACATAATAACTTTGAATTTGTATGATTGAAATTTTGGAAAAAATTTAAATTGTCAATTGCAATAATATTTTTATAATCTTGAAAGATTTCAGTTTTTAACGTTTGTTGTGAAACGATCAAAACTTTACAATTAGATTCTTTCAGAATATGCTCGATTCTAGAAACAGGCAATTCAGAATCAATCGGCAAATATGCGGCTCCAGCTCTAATGATTCCATAAATAGTAAGAACCATTAAGTCACTCCTATCCATCATAACACCGACAATATCTTCCGAACCTACGGAATGCTCTAAATACAAGTAATTAGCAATTCTATTTGACCATTCTGAGATTTGACTAAACGAGTATTGCCTATCCCGAAAAACTAAACCAACGTTATCACCAAATCTTTCCGAACTCTTGTCAATATAATGAGATAAAGTCGGTAGGGAATCATATGAAACAATATCCTCATTAAATCGATACGGTGAACTCTCTAACTGAGTATTGACAAGACTAAACGTATTTACAGGAGACTCAGTATCATCAGAAAAAGTATTTAATAAAAACAGGAAGTAATTCTTAATTCTTTCAAAATTGTTTGAGGATATGTTCGAAACTTTACTAGAAAAAATAATTTTAATTTTATCTTGTTCAGGAATTACATAAACAACAACATCCATATCCGTCTTTTGAATCATCCGAATACTTTCAAAGTCAATTAGTCCATTCTTTGATTCTTTACTACCAGTAGGATAATTTTCAATTACCCAGACATGATTAAAAAGTTGACTTATTCCTGATGGGTTCATTTCAGATAATGCAATAGTCGAATTTGAATTATGATTGACGATTTCTGAATTCAATTTTGAAGCGATTGTTTTAAAAGAATCGTAATTTGATATTTTCACTCTCAATGGTACCGTATTAACAAATACCCCTACCATTGATTCAATTCCCTTAACTTCAGGAGGACGCCCAGAAACCATTACGCCAAAAACATTATCATCCTTATCATTTAGCTTACTTAGTAATATTCCCCAATTACTATACAAAAAGACGCCCCAAGTTATTCCCATTTTGACCGAAGCCGTTTTAATTTTTTTCATTAGAACACTGTCAATAACCATCGAATAAGATTTTCTTTCAGTCTCATCATTCAAACCTAATCCATCATTTAAAAACGGGAACGCAGATAAGCTATCATAATGCAATAAATAGTTAGACCAATACTGTAACTCGGCTTCCTTATCTTTACTAATCAACCATTTCATGTATTCGGGAAACTGAGGCTTATTACTATGAAGAGAATTCAAATTTAACTTACTCAATACTAATTCTTCGATAACCTCTTGTATTACATTGGACATATGAAGTTCCTAACGCATTATATACTCGACAATAGGCAACAAACGACTACAAGAGGTTGCCATGAAGCGGAGAAAACAATACACCACAGAGTTTAAGAGAGAATCGGTTCAATATTTAATATCAAGTGGGAAATCCCAGAATATGGTATGCCAAGAACTAGGGCTCCCCAATGGGATACTAGGCAGATGGAA
>NZ_AOGY02000004.1 GCF_000332455.1 Leptospira vanthielii serovar Holland str. Waz Holland = ATCC 700522
GGAACTTAAGCTCTGAGTTTTTTATAGTCACTTTTGAATCGTATTCAATGGTATTGAAAAACTTAATAATTTCTTTCTGTTTGTGCTTTTTAATAAATTCAATGAGTGCGGTGTTTACAGTTTCTCTTTTGGTTTTCAATCCACTTATTGAATAAGCTTCATCAAGTAATTTGGAGTCAATGTTTAGATTAGTGGCCATAAGTAATTCAATTCTTACACAATTATATGTGTGAGTCAATCATATAATTGCCTTTGATTCCACAAATTGTTATGCTTAAGCTTTGGGTTCGCGCAATTGCAACTAACGAACTAGCCTTAACGACGTAGGCTGACCCTGAGTCCCAACGGGACGTTAGGGACTGGAACGACACTTGCGCAGGCAAGGGGAGTGCCAGAAGCCTATGTGTCGCAGACCGAGCGAGGGCTTGTCCCGAAGCGAAGCGTTAAGGCGCTGTTATGCGAAGTATCTCAATTTTTTAATAAATTCATTATTTAAATTCAGTTAAAAATCACTATATTGGCGAGATAAAATCCAACCGGTAACCATTACCAGAAGAATACCGGAAAATGCTTCGATAGGAGCAATTATTTTGGATATACCACATGGAGTTATATCTCCATATCCTACGGTTGTAAATGTTATCGCGCTGAAATATTGCCAATCTAATAAGTTATATTTAGAATTATTAAGATAACCTATAAATGCATATAAAAACCCAAAAGAAAATATAATGAATAAAGAAAATAGTATCATTCTTGAGGTTGAATAGAAATTTTTAAAGATGCCGTAGATTAAAAAATTTAATAAAATATTTGGTTTTTTATATTTGTATACGTTGCATAATATGCTATTGCATTCTAAAAATAATGCCCCATTTTTGTTCGTTTTGAATGTATTCATAAACATAAGAAGTGCTTGAATTAAGTATTCTTTATGTTTTGTATTGTATATTGAATGTGATAAGTTTTCTATTGTTTTGATGTCGATTTCTACGTGAGAAAATTGTTTCGATAGATCTTTTTGAAACCACATAAAGGAAGAAGTGAATTGATACATTTTGAGTTCACGACCAAAGCTTTCCGAAATTTGAAAATTTGAGCAACTACCTGTGACTTCAAATAAAGTAAATTTACACTGAAGAATATATAATTGCACTTCTTGTTTACAGATTACCCTACAGTGATCTATTGTTCCAGAGATTTGGATAGTTGGATTGATAAACGAAGATTGACTATTACGATGGTTGTATTGAAACAAATTGAATTCACAGTTATCTATAAAAATGTTAGGTCCATCTTTGTCTAAATAACTAAGGTCATTTTTTTTTCTAGACTTTCCCCGTACATAGATGTTGACTTCTACGAGAGAATCTTCTATACGGAACGTTTCAGAAGTATTTATTAATACCCCTGGAATTTCTTTGTTTGGTAAAAGTATAAAAATGCAATTTTTGAAAATAACTGCGCAGCTAAGTTCTAGATAATCAATGTCGACTATGACAGTAATATTTTCAAATGTTGCCAAAGCCTGATTATTTGCGATATGTTCTTCGAACTTTGACAAATATAAATGGTAGTTTATTAGAAGTGATTTGTCATACATTTATTTTTCCTTATATTTTGTTTTGAGATATTTCGCATAACGAACTAGGGGAGACGACGTTCCTCGTAGCTGAGCCTTCGTAGAAGGCGTTAGCGTCGGCGCGCCTTCTTGCGGAGCGAGAAGCGTGACGGAGAGGAATGTGGCGCAGCCCAAGCGAGGCCTCGTGCCGAAGCGAAGCGTTTCCCCGCTGTTAGTCGCAGTAGGTTATTTAATAATTTTTATTATTATTTATACTAAGTTTTTTTTGTTAAATAATATGAAAAGGGAGACGGTTTATTTAGAATTGATCAGCTAATATTGAAAATAAGAGAATCCAGTTTCATCTTGAAAAATACTAGATAAATGAAGCGAACTGGAAATTAGAAACTAACAGTTATGCAGAAAGTTCTTTTTGTAGTTCAACTTCCTTTTTTAATACTTTATTTATAATTGAATTTATATCTTTACCCTTCGAAATAGCTATTTTCGAAAAATATTCTTCAATATCGTTATCTAGATAAATTGGTAGGTGGATATCCTTTTTATCTTTAATGTAAAAAATTCCTTTTTTGCCTTTTGAAAAGTCGTAATTTTTTTTCATAACTATTCTTTACCTAGTCTTTGGAGATATTCATTCTCCTCAGTTCTATTCGCCTGTCTTGCAGAAATTATTCTTATTTTTTCCTCTGATCTATTAGATTTGTCTACAAAAACAACAACTACAACGGTAAAATTTTCAATTTTTCCTATGACTAGCCATCTATCCTCATTTTCGGAATGTTTTTCATCTTGTATGTATATAGCATCTTTATCTAGAAATACTTCAGAGGCTTGTTTGAATGAAATATTATGCTTTTTTAGGTTTGAGGCGTTTTTCTTATGATCCCATTCAAATAGCATATATTTATTGAATAGAAACTTTTTAATTTGGTAAATTGCAATTTCTTTTCCTTTTTCTTAAATCTCTTATTTAGAATTAATTTTAACCTATTGCGACTAACGAATTAGGCTTACCGACGTTTCGTGTAGCTGAGCCTCTTGAAGAGGCGTTAGCGTAACACGGAATGTGCCTTTAGGCCGAGCGAAGGCCCCACGAGATCCAGATTTTTTCAGAAATCTGAGGCGAAGTGGACAAGGTCCTGAGCGAGCGGTAAGCCGCTGTTAATTGCAGTTAGTTCGTATAGTAATGAAGTTTAGTCGAAAGGTTCATCCAAGCCAGCGCAAATTTTTCTCTTAAATCTTAAAAAGCTAAAATCCTTAATAACACATTCAAATTAATATTGCACGCCGAGTCTTTTTAAAAGCTTTAAGCACCACAAAAATCATAAAAAAATTTGCGCGTTATAATCATTTGATCAACTAATTGCAATTAACGAACTAGTGGAGACGACGTTTCCCGACCCTGAGTCCCGGACGGGACGTTAGGGACTGGCACGGAGTTTGCGGATGCAAACGAGTGACAGAAGGGAAATGTGGCGCAGCCCAAGCGAGGCCTTGTGCCGAAGCGCAGCGTTTCCATGCTGTTATGCGCCGTAAGTTAATTTTTTTAAATCCATACAAAACTTAAAGTTTTCTTCATTGAATTGCTTTATGAATTTGAGAAGTTTTTTGTCGAAGGTTAAAATGTAGTGTTCAGGTATATAAATTAGTAATAGGGAGTCTGCAATATCATTTATTTTGATTTTTCTACCTGTTATGTAATAATCCAAGATAAGTTCAACTTTATATCTGTATGGAAGTAGGTAGCTCGGATCTTCCATTCTGCTCGTTAAAAAATTAATAATATCTAATTGATTTTTTTTGATATAGTTGATTGCTTTTTTTGGATAGTGATTTTCTCCATCGTTATGGTTTGCATTTTGAAAATTCTTTAAATAATCGGCGAGATCTAATTGATCTGATACACATTTGATAAAATAATTTATAAATATGTAATAAGCATTTGTTAGGTTTTCAAAAGAATCGTTCACGAATTTTATTCTTTTGTCATTATCTGGACAGAAATATGCAGATGTAATTTCTTCAGAGAATTTGGGAATCAAATTTTGAATCATGTCCATTAAATAAAAAAAGTTTTTTGAATCAAGTTCTGATTCATTTTCTTCATCTATTTCAGTAACCCCTGCTGAATAAGCTAATGTGAAATATAATATTTGAATTAATATAGAGAATGCTTTTGATATCAAAGCTTCGTTTTGAGTTCGAAAAACATTTTGTATTTTTTCTGTTTTATCATCCGATTCAAATATTTTTTTAATTATTTCTGTTGTAGGAAATTTAATTTTGTTAGGAACCGAATCTATAATAGATATATTAAATTTTGTAATTAAATTTCGAGCAGGTATCGCTCCTAATTGAACTGCTAATTCATTAAAACAAACTAGATTTGTAACTAGCAGACCAATTTCTGTGGAATCAGACAGCATTTTGATTGATTTTATTATATTATGCCCTGCGGGCTGACTAATTTCTAGAAGTATATTCGTATCAAGTATTAACATTTAACTTATGGCGCATAACGAATTAGGCTTACCGACGTTTCGTGTAGCTGAGCCTCTTTAGAGGCGTTAGCGTGACACGGAATGTGCCTTTAGGCCGAGCAAAGGCCCCACGAGATCCAGATTTTTTCAGAAATCTGAGGCGAAGTGGATAAGGCCCTGAGCGAGCGGTAAGCCGCTGTTAATTGCAGTTAGTTCGTATAGTAAAATATTTAAGTCGAAAGGTCAACAAAAGTGAGCGCAAATTTTCTCTTAATTCTTAAAAGCAAAAAATGCAAACTGCACTTAAATGGAGAGAAAAGCTTTAATTGTTCTCTTCCAAAGCTTAAATCGACAACACCTTGCTAAAAAAATTTGCGCGTTTTCTTCTTTTGATCAACTAATTGCAATTAACGAACTAGCTAACCAACGTAGGCTGACCCTGAGCCTCCGTACGGAGACGTTAGGGATTGGCACGAGCTTGCGGAAGCAAACGAGTGACAAAAGCCTATGTGCCGAAGGCCAAGCGAGGGCGAAGTCCCGAAGTGAAGTGGTTAGCGGTAGTTAATTGCAGTTGGTTTTTGTTGTATTTGCTAATAATACGAAGTGTTTGAAATCCCAGCGCGCAAATTTTCTTTCTTATTCTTGGTCTTCAAAGCCCGATAATCATTTTTGCATCATGCAAACCGTGACCAAAAAATAATAGGAAATGTAGCGAAATAAATCTCTTAATTCTTATTCTTTTCTTTAAAGCGCTTGAATCATTAACAAAGTAATAAAACCGATATAAAGATCTATTATTGAATTGAGCAAAGTTGGACTCTCACCTTTTAAGAAAAATTGCGCGCTGGTTTTTTTGAATAGAATTAACCAATTGCAATTAACGAACTAGTGGAGACGACGTTCCCCGACCCTGAGTCCCGCCGGGACGTTAGGGACTGGTCACGTAGCTTGCGTATGCAAGCGAGTGCCAGAAGGGGAATGTGCCGCAGGCCAAGCGAGGCCGTAAGTGCCGAAGCGCAGCGTTTCCATGCTGTTATGCGAAGTGCGATTAGTTTGTAAACTTATCTTGTTCCAAATTAAATTTTAATTCTTTTCCTTTTATCTTTGCTATAAAATAAGGATAATTGAATTTCCATTCAGGGAACTCTTTCTCATCTGTATCAAATTCTTCATGATACAAAATTTGAATTTCTTTTTTTAACTCGTCTTCTTCATTTTCAAAAAAGTTTGAATACTTGTTTTTTCCCTTTTCCTGTGTTTTAATAATTCTGAATGATTTGTCTTTCTTAAGTGTCAAGAAAGCATAGATTTGATTATTAGAACTGTAAAAATAGATTTTTCCCTCAGGATCAGGCCAGCCAATATTTCCTTCTTCAAATTCTGCTAAAGTTTTAAAATTACAATTTTTCCAATTAAACAAAATTATTTTTGAGAAATCACCGGAAGATCCATACATCCCATAGTTATCTTCAAAAATAATATCATTGTTGTTATTAAATTTAATGAAACCGTAAGCAATGGAAAGAGGAAAGTTTTCAGGAGTACATTTTTTTAATTCCTTGTCTTGAATTTTATCAGATTCCGGATTTATCTCCAATAATAAGTTATTTGTATTGTTATCGAAAATTCTAAAGAAACAAATTCTTTTAGTTTTACCTGAATCCCAAAGCGAAGCTGGTTGGTTTTTGCAAATAGGGTTTGAATTAGAATTAATTAAATCTATTCTTACTTTTTTATCCGGAGAAATTATAGAAGAAACTAAGGTTTCATCTTTGTTTACTTTTTTTTCAAAACAGCCTATTAGAAGAAAAGTTATTATAAGATATTTTATTTTCATGAACTTCCTTTTTAAATTTAGATTAATCGCATTTCGCATAACGAAATAGCCTTAACGAAGTTCCCCGACCCTGAGTCCCAACGGGACGTTAGGGACTGGCATGTAGCTTGCGTAAGCAAGGCGAATGCCAGAAGGGGAATTTGGCGTAGCCCGAGCGAGGGCTTGTCCCGAAGCGAAGCGTTAAGGTTGTGTTTTTCTTTTATGGATTTTAGTTTTTTCTCAAGTTCTAATCTGGAATTTTCCTCTATATTTATAGATAGTATTTTACCTTGCTTATCTTTTTCTATATGAACCTTTGGCCGTTCTAATTTGCCTTTTCGATTAGCGAATACCTTAACTACCCTGTCTTTAGTTTCTAATAAATAATATTTTTTGTCTTTGTTGTT
>NZ_AOGY02000003.1 GCF_000332455.1 Leptospira vanthielii serovar Holland str. Waz Holland = ATCC 700522
CAATTCAATTACCAGAGTCGATTGGGCCCGTCAATTTTATGACAAGCACGAGATCAAAAGTTACGAAAGAATTCCATAGCTCTTCGCTCTCTATCTAACAAGTGGGCAAAAATAATCTTTTCTATGTGGAAACACCAAACCCCCTATTCACCAGATTTTTTTGAGACCAACCAAAAGAAGAAAAATCTCTTGACTGGTTTTGCATAGTAAGCCCTAACGCCTCCGTACGGAGGCTCAGGGTCAGCCTACGTTGGTTAGCTAGTTCGTTATGCGCAAGAACGCAAAAATGAACACTATTCGTTAATATTCAAAACGATATTGCACTGCCGATAGTCAAATCAACAGGTATAATAAATTTCTTTTCAAACAAAAGATAAGTAGGAAAGTAACTCAGATGGCTATTCAAATCAAAGACACACCTACTCTAAAAGGCCATGATGCCGATTTCTTTTTTGAGTCCCTCGATAAAAATGAGACTAAGAAAATTGAAGAGAAGGAAATTGTCAAAATTCAAGAAAGCTACAAAAGAATCTCCGATCTACTAGATAAGTAGTAATTGATGGATTGGAAAAATATCCGTCTCTATAGACTAGATAGTAATAAAACCATTTTACCTTTCGATTGTGGAGATTCAGATCTAAACGAATTTCTACTAAATGACGCTTTAATATACACTGAAAGTTTAATTGCTGTTACATACATTTTTGAAAATATCAAAAATCAGAATACAGTAGCAT
The DNA here is from genome assembly GCF_000332455.1 of Leptospira vanthielii serovar Holland str. Waz Holland = ATCC 700522. Lineage (GTDB taxonomy): Bacteria > Spirochaetota > Leptospiria > Leptospirales > Leptospiraceae > Leptospira_A > Leptospira_A vanthielii. The sequence continues at coordinate 738 of NZ_AOGY02000003.1, forward strand.
TTTTCAGCGTTATAAACGATAAAATCTCTGCCGAACAAACAAATAATTCTGGATGGAAAAAATTTAGAAAATCAATTCCTGAAAAGAAAAGATTTAAAAGTTATCCTGCAGTTAAAATCGGTAGATTAGGCGTTGCCATACAATACCAAAATCAAGGTTTAGGATCAGATATTCTAAACTATATAAAAGGATTATTTCTAGATTCTAATAAAACTGGATGTCGATTTGTTACTGTTGATGCATATAATAACAAAGAGACTCTCAGCTTCTATGAAAAAAATGGATTTGTTTACCTTACCCAATCAGATACAAATGAAGACACAAGATTAATGTATTTTGATTTAATTACTATCGTATAATGCGTTTCTGCGCATAACAGCGTGGAAACGCTGCGCTTCGGCACGAGGCCTCGCTTGGGCTACGCCACATTTCCCTTCTGTCACTCGTTTGCATCCGCAAACTCCGTGCCAGTCCCTAACGTCCCGCTACCGGGACTCAGGGTCGGGAAACGTCGTCTCCACTAGTTCGTTATGCGCAAGAGACAAAATCTCTTCGAAAATAAGTAAAAAAGATTAAAAAAATGCATTATTTGGAAAAATGTAAAGATTGACATCTACGTAACTAGAATTCACCATTATACGTATAGGTGTTTCCGTATGAATACTAAACTTACATTATCTCTTGATGACAAAATAATAAAGCAAGCAAAGGAATTTGCTAAGCAGAGAAATAAAAGTTTATCTAAACTGATAGAAGACTATCTAGGAGGAATTTCTTCAAAAATGCCATCTAATGATGAGAATCTTCCACCTGTGACAAAAAAATTAGCAGGAATACTAAAAGGTAAAAAAGAAATTGATATTAAGAATGATATAGCTCATTTTCTTGAAAAAAAATACAAATGATTCAGAATGTTTACCTAGATTCTGATGTTATTATCGACTATCTATATGCAAGAGAACCTTTCTTTCAAGAATCTGTAGAACTAATTTCACTAATAGAAAATAAAAAAAT
>NZ_AOGY02000002.1 GCF_000332455.1 Leptospira vanthielii serovar Holland str. Waz Holland = ATCC 700522
AGAATACGTGCCGACGCTAACGCCTACTCCGTAGGCTCAGCTCCGAGGAACGTCGTTTAGCCTCGTTCGTTATTTGCAATGTGACAAATCAAAAACTAACAAAAATTAATGAACAATGAAAATATCTTCATAAAATCAAAAAAAGAATTCGTTGAATTCATTAACTCTTTAATTGAAAACCCAGAATACGTGGCGTCGATAATTTATTAGATTATTACCATAATGAATATTTGGAAATAAAAATTATATACGATTTTTAATGGAAATTTATTATGAAATAGAATTAAACGATGATCGAAATCTTTTAAGGGAACTGGTTCTTAAATTTTACACAAGTTACAATACAATTAACTTAATCGGAAATTTCAAGACCAAAGTTTTCGGAAATAGACTAGTTCTTGATGACAATTCTATCGGTGCAATTCTGAGAATAATGCTAGAAATCAAATTGATAGTTTTCATTTTCGAAAATTTCAATAATAATAACAAAATCACTAAATTCAGATTTTACATTTTGAAATATTGTGACATCAAAAATTCCCAAAATAATCTTATAAACTATAAAAATAACGAAATTCATGACCAACAACTAACTGAAATTTATGCGCTCATCAAATCGAATGATGAGTATAAAACACTATCTAAAGAATCTATAAACGCTATTAAAAAGGGAAACTGGGCAAAATTTCATAATGGTTTTCTATTTCCTAACTCCAATGTTAACAATAGCATAATAGCATCGTTTTGGTACTCTCATTTTTCAACTTTTATACATACAACCTTCACAAGTTTAAACTTTAAAAATTTTCTTTTAAATGAAAAATCACGTCATGAAAACAAACTAATCTATTTTGGTATGGCCTCTTTTATAGGCAAAGAAATTCTCATTTTATTAGATTCAATCAAAAACGAAGCTTTAATTAAAACTAATTACGATTACAATCTTAACCTAAATGAAAAATTCGAAATTTGGAATCAAGAAATCGAAAACAATAAAATTTTCGAATCAGAATTGAGAGAAATATAGTCACACTGCAAATAACAGCGACTTACCGCTACGCTTCGGCACAAGCCCTCGCTCGGGCTACGCCAAATTGTCCTCCTGTCACTCGTTTGCATCCGCAAACTACGTGCCAGTCCCTAACGTCCCTTCGGGACTCAGGGTCGGACAACTTCGGTAAGTCTAGTTCGTTAATTGCAATTGGTTAATTCTATTCAAAAAAACCAGCGCGCAATTTTTCTTAAAAGGTGAGGGTCCAACTTTGCTCAATTCGATAATAGATCTTTATATCGGTTTTATTACTTTGTTAATGATTCAAGCGCTTTAAAGAAAAGAATAAGAATTAAGAGATTTATTTCGCTACATTTCCTATTATTTTTTCGTCACGGTTTGCATGATTCAAAAATGATTGTCGGGCTTTGAAGACCAAGAATAAGAAAGAAAATTTGTGCGCTGGGATTTCAAACACTTCGTATTATTAGCAAATACAACACAAAACCAACTGCAATTAACTACCGCTAACCACTTCGCTTCGGGACTTCGCCCTCGCTCGGCCTTCGGCACATAGGCTTTTGTCACTCCTCTTGCTTACGCAAGCCTCGTGCCAATCCCTAACGCCTCCGTACGGAGGCTCAGGGTCAGCCTACGTTGGTTAGCTAGTTCGTTATGCGTAATCCCTATAAACTAATTTTTAGTCTATATCGACTATTTTTTAGTTGATATCTTTGGACATACTATTATCCCTTACTTATGATACTTGATGGTATATTTGGAAATAAAACAGCATCCAGGGTTCTTCTACATTTATTCCATTACAATGAAATTCATTCCGCTGCAATAGCTAATGATTATCAACTTGCTCCTACACCAATCAGACTTCAACTGGAACGTTTCGAAAAAGCTGGTATTCTAGTCGCAAAAAATGTTGGGAGAACTAGAGTCTTTTCATTTAACCAAAAATCTCCTTTTGTCAAACCTATAAAGGCTATCTTAGAGATTTTTTATAATTCATTAACAATAGAAGAAAAAGAAAAAATATTTTCAGAAAGAAGAAGACCAAGACAAAAAGGGAAACCAGTATATGGAAGAACCTAATTGGTCTGACGTTAATGAGGAAGAACTGTGGAAATTCGTTGGATGGCATCTCGCAAATAAAGGAATACATTCCGTTCTAGTCGGTGGCGCTGTCGTAGCTATTTATTCAAAAGGAGCATATCGTTCTGGAGATTTAGATTTAGTTGAACCTCTTTTATCAAAGGAAAGAGATATTAAATCTACTATGGAAAGTATTGGCTTTAGTAAGGTTAACCGTCATTATGTTCATCCTAAATGTCAGCATTTATACATTGAATTCGTTTCTGCACCAGTATCAATAGGAGATGATTATCGAATTATTCCTGACGAAAAAGAGTTTAAAGGAAAGATTCTTAAAATTCTTTCTCCCACTGACTGTATTAAAGATAGATTAGCTTCCTTCATACACTTCAAAGCAAGAGAATGTCTAGATCAGGCATTGCTAGTTGCAAAAAGTCAAAAGTTTGACTTAAAAAAAGTAGAAGAATGGTGTTTAAATGAGTCTAGTAGTGGAAAAGAAGCTTTCGATGAATTTTTTAGGTTATACAAGAAATAATTAAATATACGGGACTACGCATAACAGCGTGGAAACGCTGCGCTTCGGCACGAGGCCTCGCTTGGGCTGCGCCACATTTCCCTTCTGTCACTCGTTTGCATCCGCAAACTCCGTGCCAGTCCCTAACGTCCCGTTGGGACTCAGGGTCGGGAAACGTCGTCTCCACTAGTTCGTTAATTGCAATTGGTTAATTCTATTCTAAAAATCCAGCGCGCAATTTTTCTTAAAAGGTGAGGGTCCAACTTTGCTCAATTCAATAATAGATCTTTATATCGGTTTAATTACTTTGTTAATGATTCAAGCGCTTTAAAGAAAAGAATAAGAATTAAGAGATTTATTTCGCTACATTTCCTATTATTTTTTGGTCACGGTTTGCATGATGCAAAAATGATTATCGGGCTTTGAAGACCAAGAATAAGAATGAAAATTTGCGCGCTGGGACTTCGCACACTTCGTATTATTAGCAAATACAACACAAAACCAACTGCAATTAACTACCGCTAACCACTTCGCTTCGGGACTTCGCCCTCGCTCGGCCTTCGGCACATAGGCTTTTGTCACTCCTCTTGCTTACGCAAGCCTCGTGCCAATCCCTAACGCCTCCGCACGGAGGCTCAGGGTCAGCCTACGTCGGTTAGCTAGTTCGTTATATGCAATTCGTAGAAACAATATGAAAAAAATAAAATACTTTCTTCTAATCCTAATTTTGGTTCTACAATTTTGTAAAGATCAGACAGAAAATTCAGAACCAAAAAATTTCTCTTTTATAAAGGGAAAAAATATTCATCTTAGGGAATTACCAGACCAGAAATCAAAGTCGTTAGGTCTCCGAGGAGGGAACAAAGTAGAAATTATTT
>NZ_AOGY02000001.1 GCF_000332455.1 Leptospira vanthielii serovar Holland str. Waz Holland = ATCC 700522
CAATTTCAAATAACGAACTAGCTAACCAACGTAGGCTGGCCCTGAGCCTCTGGAGGAGGCGTTAGGGATTGGCACGAATACGTGGCGTAAGCAAGAGGAGTGACAAAAGCCTATGTGCCGAAGGCCAAGCGAGGGCGAAGTCCCGAAGCGAAGTGGTTAGCGGTAGTTAATTGCAGTTGGTTTTATGTTGTATTTGCTAATAATACGAAGTGTTTGAAATCCCAGTGCGCAAATTTTCATTCTTATTCTTTGTCTTCAAAGCGCGACAATCATTTTTGCATCATGCAAACCGTGACCAAAAAATAATAGGAAATGTAGCGAAATAAATCTCTTAATTCTTATTCTTTTCTTTAAAACGCCTGAATCATTAACAAAGTAATAAAACCGATATAAAGATCTATTATCGAATTGAGCAAAGTTGGACCCTCACCTTTTAAGAAAAATTGCGCGCTGGATTTTTAGAATAGAATTAACCAATTGCAATTAACGAACTAGACTTACCGAAGTTCCCCGACCCTGAGTCCCGACGGGACGTTAGGGACTGGCATGTAGCTTGCGTAAGCAAGGCGAATGCCAGAAGGGGAATTTGCCGCAGGCCGAGCGAGGCCTTGTGCCGAAGCGTAGCGGTAAGGCGCTGTTATGCGCTGTTAGTTCTGATTCTTTAATTCATTTTGTACATTTTTGTCGATATTTTCATAATCATTTTTTTCTGAAGGCGAAAACGTGTCTTTGCTTTTCCCTGCAACAATCAGTCCCTTTTCATAATCTTTACTCGCTAGAAAAAAATATAACGAAAGAAATTGGTATATATTATAAAAATATGATACTAATTCTAGAACAGATAGGGAAAGAATAATAATTAAGTAGGACAGTGAAATTTTAGATAGGAAGTAAAAAAGGTGAAATGAATTTAAATGACTTAGGTCAAATATTTGAAATATCAGTAATATAAAAGAATGAATCAAGTTCAAGATGAAAAAACCGATCGGAGTTATAAAGTATAAAAGAAGAACTTTGATTAGGGGTTGTTTATAAGTATTTTCATCATCATTAAAGTGTTTGAATATCCCTTTAGTGTTTAATATGGAAGCAACAATTGTGAATGAAATCAGGAAGAAGCCAAGAACTGTGATCGAGAAAGTAAAGAGAATATTCTGTAGGTTTTTAAATAGATTTGCAAAGTCAAAAGGGAATTCAAAAGGAAAAAAAGTGATAAAGATTGTATTGGATAACGAATATAGTATAATAAAAAATTTGTTGTTTATTAGTGATAATGATTTTATCCAAACGATCCAGAAATTTCTTTCTGAATAATACTTTTTGAATGTTTTATCTGATATTAATTCCATCTATTTAATCAAAAGCTTTCTTTATCATTTCATCAGAATTCTTTTGCTCTATTCTAGGTATTTCATTCAAATCTAAATCTTCTGAATATTTTGAATATATTTTTGCTGCATTATCAATGGTCTTAGCAGTCGGATCATAGTCTTCAATTGGCTGAACATATTTAATACCTTCATCCGATATAGTTTGATTGATTCCTGATTCTGTGATTCCGTCTACTGTAAAATTTGCTTCGTTTGATTCTGATATTTCTTTTATCAGAGTTATAGCACTTTCTGTATCTTTCGGTGATTCTACTTCGAAACCAATTTTTTCACTTTTGAGATATTTCAATATTTCTTTGTTATCACCTACAAAACTTGACGCATTAAAGTCTCCATTTTGTAAAAATTGATTTATTTTGATTTTTTTTATTTTCTTAATTCCTTTAAATTGCTCTTCAATTTTTTTTCTCATCGGCATCGGAGTGAAATTTATGTATAAGTCTGGAAAATTCTCATATATTTTAATCTTTTCCTCTCTTTTTTTTCCTGTACTTAATGATTTGAAATATTTCGCTTTTTCTCTATTGATGCCTCTCTTCAAAAAACTGACAAATGTATTTATTTGGGGATACCCTCTGTGTTCGCCCAGGTAAAGGAGGGTATGATTTTTTAGCAGATATATAAAAAGAGAGCTAGGTGCAGTCTGATAGCTTTCATCCTTTTCAACGAGAGTATTATTTATTAAAACCTGTTCAATTTCTAAAACTGTATCTTTTACGAATTTCCCAATAATCGCAGGTTCATCTTTTGAAATATATTTTATATTTACATCTTTTAGTAAAAAATGAGGAAATCGACCGAGAGAATAATCGGAAACAAAAATATTTTTAACAAATTCATCCCAGTAATCCAATAGATTTTGTTTAATTTTCTTATTTAAAAACACGCAGTTTAGATTTCCTATTAAAAGGTTTTTTTTGTTCATAATGGTTCCTTTTTTTTAATTTTTTTTACTAATAGCGCATAACGAACTAGCTAACCAACGTAGGCTGACCCTGAGCCTCCGTACGGAGGCGTTAGGGATTGGCACGAGGCTTGCGTAAGCAAGAGGAGTGACAAAAGCCTATGTGCCGAAGGCCAAGCGAGGGCGAAGTCCCGAAGCGAAGTGGTTAGCGGTAGTTAATTGCAGTTGGTTTTATGTTGTATTTGCTAATAATACGAAGTGTTTGAAATCCCAGTGCGCAAATTTTCATTCTTATTCTTTGTCTTCAAAGCGCGACAATCATTTTTGCATCATGCAAACCGTGACCAAAAAATAATAGGAAATGTAGCGAAATAAATCTCTTAATTCTTATTCTTTTCTTTAAAACGCCTGAATCATTAACAAAGTAATAAAACCGATATAAATATCTATTATTGAATTGAGCAAAGTTGGACTTTCACCTTTTAAGAAAAATTGCGCGCTGGTTTTTTTGAATAGAATTAACCAATTGCAATTAACGAAAAAGCTTACCGACGTTCCTCGTAGCTGAGCCTCAGTATGAGGCGTTAGCGTCGGCGCGATATTTGCGGAGGCAAAAATCGTGCCGGAGAGGAATGTGTCGCAGACCGAGCGAGGCCGTAAGTGCCGAAGCGCAGCGGTAAGCGGATGTTAATTGCAGTAGGTTTCTGCAGAAAAAGATATTAGTCGAAAGGGAAATCTCATCAAGCGCGAAAATTTTCGATCCGATTCTTTCTTCTCTTATAAATCTAGATTGGAACTAGTGAATTAAAAACTCATCTTTCTTAGTTTAATGAGAAAATTACCTTCTTTAGCAAATCACAGTTTAATAAAAGATTATTTGGGTAGAGTTTCCACTACTAAAAGGCAGTTTTATATTAATTCCTCAACCCCTTCTAAAGAAAATTTTCGCGCGTTATTTTTGTATGATTTAACCTATTGCAATTAACGAACTAGGGGAGACGACGTTCCTCGAAGCTGAGCCTCTGTAGGAGGCGTTAGCGTCGGCGCGAATCTTGCGGAGGCAAGAGACGTGACGGAGAGGAATGTGGCGTAGCCCGAACGAGGCCGTAAGTGCCGAAGTGAAGCGTTTCCCCGCTGTTATGCGTAGTTGCTGCTTTTAATTATTTGATTTGTTTATCTTTCGAATTTCGTTTAAGACAGATTCGGAAATCCAGATTCCCTTCCTCTGAAGTTCATCAATTTGTTTCTCTAAATCTTCTATTATACCTAAGGTTTTCGCTTTTGCTAAAATCCCGAGAGTTCCTGTTATTTTTAATCCAAGATTCTTTGCGATTTTTCTAGCCTTTAAGTCATCTAATATTACGAGAGAGTTTTTTAATTCTAGTGCCAGAGCAATAGTCGATGCTTCGCCACTATCTAAAATCTGTTCAAGAGATTTAACAGAAAATTCTTGTTTAGGATTTTTGACTTTTATAAAGTCAGGAATACTTTCGCCAAATTCAGTTTTAACTGTATCAGTAATGATTACTGAATTATATAAGCTTTTTAAAATGCCAAATTGTTGGATTTTCGAAAGAAGAATTAAGCAACTTGTGTTAGAGATAACGTCAGGCATTCTCTAAATCAGTTTTAAGATCATCAGCAGAATATGCAAATAGAATAGAAGAGCCATAGTTTTTCATCACATCAATTAGAGAAGACTTCGATAGGTTAACGATATCAGCCGCTTGTCCAATGGAAATTTTACCCGTCTCATATAATTTAACAGCCATAGCCATTTTGAAATCATATTCATTTAGGTCTATTTGATCAGGGATTTGAAAACTAAGTGATTTCATGATTGGATACATCTCAATTTTTGTTCTAGAAAAGCAAAAATCAAACAATTTTTCATTTAGTTGTGACTGAATCTTCTGAAAATTTCAGTTTTTTTGATCAAACTAATGTTTTGCAGCAATTACGCATAACGAACTAGACTTACCGAAGTTGTCCGACCCTGAGTCCCGAAGGGACGTTAGGGACTGGCACGTAGTTTGCGGATGCAAACGAGTGACAGGAGGACAATTTGGCGTAGCCCGAGCGAGGGCTTGTCCCGAAGCGTAGCGGTAAGTCGCTGTTATTTGCAGTGTGACTATATTTCTCTCAATTCTGATTCGAAAATTTTATTGTTTTCGATTTCTTGATTCCAAATTTCGAATTTTTCATTTAGGTTAAGATTGTAATCGTAATTAGTTTTAATTAAAGCTTCGTTTTTGATTGAATCTAATAAAATGAGAATTTCTTTGCCTATAAAAGAGGCCATACCAAAATAGATTAGTTTGTTTTCATGACGTGATTTTTCATTTAAAAGAAAATTTTTAAAGTTTAAACTTGTGAAGGTTGTATGTATAAAAGTTGAAAAATGAGAGTACCAAAACGATGCTATTATGCTATTGTTAACATTGGAGTTAGGAAATAGAAAACCATTATGAAATTTTGCCCAGTTTCCCTTTTTAATAGCGTTTATAGATTCTTTAGATAGTGTTTTATACTCATCATTCGATTTGATGAGCGCATAAATTTCAGTTAGTTGTTGGTCATGAATTTCGTTATTTTTATAGTTTATAAGATTATTTTGGGAATTTTTGATGTCACAATATTTCAAAATGTAAAATCTGAATTTAGTGATTTTGTTATTATTATTGAAATTTTCGAAAATGAAAACTATTTTCAATTTGATTTCTAGCATTATTCTCAGAATTGCACCGATAGAATTGTCATCAAGAACTAGTCTATTTCCGAAAACTTTGGTCTTGAAATTTCCGATTAAGTTAATTGTATTGTAACTTGTGTAAAATTTAAGAACCAGTTCCCTTAAAAAGATTTCGATTTCATCGTTTAATTCTATTTCATAATAAATTTCCATTAAAAAATCGTATATAATTTTTATTTCCAAATATTCATTATGGTAATAATCTAATAAATTATCGAGATTATCTGGGTTTTCAATTAAAGAGTTAATGAATTCAACGAATTCTTTTTTTGATTTTATGAAGATATTTTCATTGTTCATTAATTTTTGTTAGTTTTTGATTATACGTGGCGT